>NZ_JBIWEF010000004.1:331849-517742 GCF_044762405.1 Streptomyces sp. NPDC097107
GCGGGCGGCGTCGTTCGTGGTGTGGGCGGGCATCGGCTCTCCGGTACGGCGGTGCGGCGGTCGCGGCAGGGCAACGGCTACCGTAATGCCGCCGCTGGGTGGGCTGGCCGTCGCCGTGGGGGCGGCTATCGGTTCTCGGGTTCTCCGCTACGGCGGTCGTGGAGGGCTCACGGTAATGCCGTCGCCGGGCGGGGTCGGCCGTCGCCGTGTGGGCGGGCATCGGCTCTCCGGTACGGCGGTGCGGCGGTCGCGGCAGGGCAACGGCTACCGTAATGCCGCCGCCGCCGGACGGGCCGGTCGTCACCTGGGCGTCAACTGCGGGTGACCCGCACCCGGTGGTCGCCCTCCAGGTCCGCCCCGGACACCGCGATCGTGATGTTCCGGCGCGGGTCCTTGAAGGTCTCGCCCGGGGTGAAGGCGGCGTCCGACAGTTCGGCGTGGACGTTCGGGCTGCGGGTGCAGCCGCCGCTGTCCCGGCGGGAGTCGTAGACCGTCACCGGGCCCATTCCCGTCTCCACGTCGGCGTCGATCTTGTAGATCAGTACTCCCGGGCGGCACACCGTCTCGTCGTTGCCCGCGCGGGTGCGCAGTTCCACGGCGTAGCCGGACTTGCCGTCCAGCGGGACGACCACCAGCTTGTCGCCGCCCTTGCGGGCCAGCGGGGTCAGTGTGTACTCCGTCGTTCCGGGCGCCGCGGCGCAGTGCACCTGGGAGGGGTCCAGCCAGCCCAGTTTCCACTTGTGCCAGCCGAGGAGGTCGTTGTTGGCGCCCCAGTCCTCGCTCATGATGTCCCAGTGGCCGACGGCCCCTCCGCCCTCCTGGGTGTAGAGGTCGGGGAGGCCGAAGACGTGGCCGTTCTCGTGGGGCAGGACCCGGTAGCCGGTCTCGTCGTAGGAGCCGGAGCCGTCGTCCTGGCGGGAGTAGACGAAGGACGCGTTGGCCACCGGGACGCCGTCGGCGACCGGGGCCTCGGTGTTGCCGGCGAAGGTCACGGACAGGACCGTGTCCAGGGCGGAGGGGCCCGCGTTGGGGGTGACCAGCACGTTCAGGAGGTCGTACGACCGGAAGTCCACCTTCGCGTCGGCCGCCGCCACCAGGTCCTGGACCAGGTTCCGGTAGCCGGGGTCGAAGGGGGCGCCGCGCTCTATGCCGTACTCGGCGAACGACTTCGGCATGCGCAGCCAGTCCCGGATCGGGGTCTCGGGCTGGTAGTCGAGGCGGTCGTAGGAGCTGGTGCGGAACCATTCCTCGGTCTGCGGGAAGAACTCCGCGTACCGGTCGAGCGCCTTGCCCTCGCCGGGCGCGTCCGAGAAGTCGATCATCAGGGTGAGGGCGCGTACGGTGCCGGTCGGGCGGGCGTAGCCGGCGGAGGTCGGGACGCCCTCGGACATCTGGATCTCGGAGCCGCCGCTGATCATGCAGGGGCCGTGCGCGGAGGAGCGGGAGAGGGCGGCCGGACCGGGGCCGGACGCCGTGGTGCCCGGCGCGAGCCGGCCGGTGCCGGCCGAGGTGCTGACCGCGAAGGTCACGACGGTGACGGTCGCGATCGCGGCCAGCCGGCGCGGGCGTATCCAACGGCTCGGCGCCTGCGGCTGCGGCTGCATGCAGACCTCCCGGACCACGGCAGCCGCCGGACACCGGCTGCACCCTTGCGATCACCCTGTGCCGGGGGCTGGGAGGGCGCGCGCTGGAGGAGCCGATCGTGGGTTTCTCGCCGGTAGCCGCCGACCGGGGGACGGGAGTGCCACCCGGAGGCGCGGCACCCGGGAGCGACAGACGTGGGGTGTGACGCAGGTCACGGCGGATCGGATCGGGTTCCGGAAATAACCGGGGATCGTTTCCCCGTTTAGCCCTGTGTCCGAGCGAAACGGGGATTTCCTCCCCGGATCGCCAGCCGAGCCGTCCGAGGAGTACGCCGTGCAGACCGCAACCCCCGAGCAGCACAAGGTGACCCGGCCCCGCGCCGACGCCCTGCGCAATCGGGAGCGGATCGTCACCGCCGCCCGGGAGATGTTCGTCGAGCACGGGCCAGACGTGCCGCTCGACGACGTCGCCCGCCGGGCCGGCGTCGGCAACGCCACGGTGTACCGCAACTTCCCCGACCGCGACGCCCTCGTCCGCGAGGTCGTCTGCTCGGTCATGGACCGTACGGCACGGGCGGCCGAGCTCGCTCTCGCGGAGACCGGCGACGCCTTCGAGGCGCTGGAGCGCTTCGTGCACGCCTCCGTCGACGAGCGGATCAGTGCCCTGTGCCCCATGGTGTCCAGCACGTTCGACCAGCACCACCCCGACCTGGAAGCGGCGCGCGAACGGGTCGAGCGACTCGTCGCCGAGGTCATGGACCGGGCGAAGGCGGCCGGTCAGCTCCGTACCGACGTGGGCGTGGGCGACCTGATGATCGCCACGGCCCAGCTCAGCCGGCCCCCGGCCGGTACGGGGTGTCTGAGCGCCGACCGGTTCGTCCACCGCCACCTGCAGCTGTTCCTGGACGGGCTGCGGGCTCCCGCCCGCTCCGCCCTGCCGGGCGCGGCCGTGACCATGGAGGACCTGCGCCGACCCTGCGACCAGTAGTTCCCGAGCAGTACCCAGCAGCACCCGAGTAGTTCGGTTCGGTTCCCGAGTAGTTCGGTTCGGTTCCCGAGTGGCTCCGTTCGGTTCCCGAGTAGTTCCGTAGCTTCCCGACTCCTGACCGTCCGGCCTTCCTGAAGGGCGGACGGCGGCCCAGTCGTCCCTTTACTCATCATTTTTCCGTCACGAAGTCCCGAAGCGGGTATCCCCATGTCTGAAACAGCCGTCAAGGCTCCCGGCGTCCCGGACGCCGGACGCTGGAAAGCGCTCGTCTTCATCGCGCTCGCCCAGCTGATGGTCGTCCTCGACGCCACCATCGTGAACATCGCCCTGCCCTCGGCCCAGCAGGACCTCGGCATCTCCGACGGCAACCGGCAGTGGGTCGTCACGGCCTACGCCCTCGCCTTCGGCGGTCTGCTGCTGTTCGGCGGCCGGATAGCCGACCTGTGGGGCCGCAAGCGCACCTTCGTCCTCGGGCTGGGCGGCTTCGCCGTCGCCTCCGCGCTCGGCGGTGCGGCCACCAACGAGGCGATGATGTTCGGCTCCCGCGCCCTCCAGGGCGTCTTCGGAGCGCTGCTCGCGCCCGCCGCGCTCTCCCTGCTCGCCGTGATGTTCACGGACGCCAAGGAGCGCGCCAAGGCCTTCGGCATCTACGGTGCGATCGCCGGTGGTGGCGGCGCCGTGGGTCTGATCCTCGGCGGATTCCTCACCGAGTACCTGAACTGGCGCTGGACGTTCTTCGTCAACATCCCGTTCGCGGTCGTCGCCGCGGCCGGTGCGTACCTCGTCATCCGTGAGCCGCAGGGCAGCCGCAACCGCTCGCCGCTCGACATCCCCGGCGTGATCCTGTCCACCCTCGGTCTGGTCGCGCTCGTCTACGGCTTCACCCGCGCCGAGTCCAACGGCTGGAGCGACGCGGTGACGGTCGGCATGTTCGTCGGTTCCGCCGTGCTGCTGCTCGCCTTCGTGCTGGTCGAGTCCCGGGTCAAGGCCCCGCTGCTGCCGCTGCGCGTGATCACCGAGCGCAACCGGGGCGGGATCTACCTCTCGCTGGGCCTGGCGATCATCGCGATGTTCGGTCTGTTCCTCTTCCTGACCTACTACCTGCAGATCGTGAAGGGTTACTCGCCGGTGAAGACCGGCTTCGCCTTCCTGCCGATGATCGCGGGCATGATCACGGGCTCCACGCAGATCGGCACCCGGCTGATGACCCGGGTCGCACCCCGGCTGCTGATGGGCCCCGGCTTCCTCGTCGCAGCCGTCGGCATGCTGCTGCTGACCCAGCTGGAGATCGACACCTCCTACACCGCCGTGCTGCTGCCCGGCATGCTCCTGCTCGGCCTCGGCATGGGTACGGCGTTCATGCCGGCCATGTCCCTGGCCACCATGGGCGTGGAGCCGCGGGACTCCGGTGTCGCCTCCGCGATGGTCAACACCTCGCAGCAGGTGGGCGGCGCGATCGGTACGGCGCTGCTGAACACGATCGCCGCCTCGGCGACCACGTCCTACGTCGCCGACCACATCGGCGGCGCGACCTCCCGGTCCCAGCAGCAGCTGGTCCAGCTGGAGGGTCAGGTGCAGGGCTACACCAGCGCCATCTGGTTCGCCGTCGGCATCCTGGTCGCGGCGGCCGTGATCGCCCTGACCTTCGTCAACGCCGGCCGCCCGGGCGGCACCGCCGTCACGGGTTCGGGCTCCGGTTCGGGCGACGCGGTCGAGGACGAGCTGCCGGTGCCGGTGGTCGCCCACTGACGCGACGCCGGACGCGGTATCCCTTCGGGCCACCTGTTCCATCCGTGCGCAGGGGGAGGGGACGCCCCCTCGGGCACGGTTCCCAGGACCTGCCCCGGCCGCGCGCTCAGCGCAGCCAGGGCAGGTCCGCACCCGCTTCGCTCGGCTGGAGTCCCTCGGCGACGATCCGCATGATCTCGCCGAGGGACTTCTGCTGTTCGGGCGTGAGCCGGTCGAACACGGCCTGGCGTACGGCCTCCACATGGCCCGGCGCGGTCCCGCTCAGCACCTCGTACCCCTCGTCCGTGAGGATGGCGAACTGGCCCCGCTTGTCGGAGGGGCAGTCCTCGCGGCGCACCCAGCCGTTCTTCTCCAGGCGGGCGATCGCGTGCGAGAGGCGGGAGCGGGTGATCTTCGCGTACCGGGCCAGCTCCGTCATCCGCAGCCGCCGCCGCGGTGACTCGGCGAGCTTGACCAGCAGGCCGTAGTAGACGTGCGGCATGCCCGCGTCACGCTGGAGCTGACGGTCGAGGTGGTCCTCCAGGAGGGTCGCGGCCTCGATGTAGGAGCGCCAGACGCGCTGTTCATCGGCGGTGAGCCAGCGGGGCTCTTCGGCGGGGGCGGCCGGGATGGGTGCCGTGTTCATGTAATCCATCGTACGCAATCACTTCTTGAAGTTTAAACAAACCGGGCGTAGATTCATGTGCAAGGGAGATTGAGAGTTCAAGTAAGGGGAGCCGCCCTCATGTCCGCCGCCACCCGGGAACGCATGCCCGCCCTCTACCTCAGTCACGGCGCCCCGCCGCTCGCCGACGACCCCGTCTGGCCCGGCGAACTCGCCGCCTGGGCCGCCGCCCTGCCGCGCCCCAAGGCGATCCTCGTCGTCTCCGCGCACTGGGAGGAGGCCCCGCTCGCCCTCGGCGCCACCCGGACCGTCCCCCTGGTCTACGACTTCTGGGGCTTCCCGGAGCACTACTACCAGGTGCGCTACGAGGCCCCCGGCGCACCCGCGCTCGCCGAGTCCGTCCGCAAGCTGCTGCGCGCCCCCGGCACGCCCGTGCAGGATGTCCCCGACCGCGGCCTCGACCATGGCGCGTACGTGCCCCTCGTCGAGATGTACCCCGGCGCCGACATCCCGGTCCTCCAGGTCTCCATGCCGACCCTCGACCCCGCGCGGCTCATGGAGATCGGCCGCAGGCTCGCGCCGCTGCGCGACGAGGGCGTGCTGATCATCGGCTCCGGGTTCTTCACCCACAACCTGGCCGCGCTGCGCCAGGGTGGCGTCCCCGCCTGGTCCGCCGAGTTCGACGACTGGGGACGGCGCGCGCTGGAGGCCGGTGACGTGGACGGGCTGCTCGACTTCGCCCGCAAGTCCCCGGCGGGCCTGCTCGCCCACCCGCGCACCGAGCACTTCGCCCCGCTGTTCGTGACGATGGGGGCGGCGGACGCGGCCGGTGAGCCGGCCCTGCGCGAATCCGTGATCGACGGGTTCTGGATGGGGCTGGCCAAGCGGTCGGTGCAGTTCGGCTGAGCGCGCCCCACGGGGAGGGTTCGCGCTCGGCGGGGAGGGTTCGCGCCCCACGCGGAGGGTTCGCGCTCGGCGGGGAGGGTTCGCGCCCCACGGGGAGGTTCACGCCCGGCGGGGAGGGCTCGCGCCTCCGTGGAGGGCTACAGCGGTTTCTCGTACCAGGCCACGTCCCAGTACCGGCCGAACTTCCGGCCCACCTCGCGGTACGTGCCGACGTACCGGAAGCCGAAGCGCTCGTGCAGCCGGACGGAGGCGGCGTTGGGCTGTGCGATGCCCGCGTAGGCGCGGTGCAGGTCCTCGCCGGCCAGGGCCTCGAAGAGGGAGGCGTAGAGAAGCGTGCCGATGCCCCGGCCGCCGGCCCGCGGGGCGACGTAGACGGTCGTCTCCACCGAGGTCCCGTACGCGGGCTTGGCGCGATGGGGGCTGGATGCGGCGTAGCCCAGAATCTCCTGTGAGCCGGCGTCCGTGGCAACCCTCAGCCGGTGCGGGCCGTCTTCAGGGTGGGAGAGCAGCCAAGGGCGGCGCTCTTCCGGGGTGAAGGTGTCGGTGTCGAACGTGATGGGCGTCTCACGCACGTAGTGGTTGTAGAGGTCGGTGAGAGCCTTGAGATCGTCCTCGACTCCCGGCCTGACCTGGACCTCTGTACGTCCCGGCGCCATCGTGCCTCCCTATGTGGCGGCACAGGGTACTGCATGATCAGAAAAATCGGGGGGCGGGTTGGGAATTCTGTCCGGATTCCAGTCGTTGTTTCCATCGGATGCAGGGCACCCGAGGAGAGTCCCGAGAGGGACCGGAGACCGGATCCGGGACCGGGAACACCGGAGACGACAACCCCACACGGTGCCCGGCGTCCACAGGACCACCCGCTGAACCACCATCGCAAGGGAGCACGCATGGCAACCCGTGCCGTCGCCCGTCGTAAGTCCGCCACCGGCGGGGCCTCCGACGCGGCAACCAGCGTCCGCGCAGCCGGCGGCGAGCTCGCCGACCGCGATCTGGTCGGCATGTACCTCGACGAGATCGCACGCACCCCTCTGCTCGACGCCGCCAAGGAGGTCGAGCTGTCCCAGACCATCGAGGCGGGTGTGTTCGCGCGGCAGGTCCTCGAAGGCTACGAGGAGACCGGGGCGGACGCCACCCGGGAGGAGCTTGAGGCCCTGATCGAGGAGAGCGAGCGGGCGAAGGACGTCTTCATCCGTTCCAACCTCCGCCTCGTCGTCGCGGTCGCCCGCCGCTACCCCCGCAGTGGTCTGCCTCTCCTCGACCTCATCCAGGAGGGCAACGCCGGCCTGGTCCGCGCGGTCGAGAAGTTCGACTACCGCAAGGGCTTCAAGTTCTCGACCTACGCGACCTGGTGGATCCGCCAGGCCATCACCCGGTCGATCGCCGACCAGTCGCGCACCATCCGGCTGCCCGTCCACCTGGTGGAGGAGCTGGGCCGGATCCGGCGGGTGCAGCGCGAGTTCAACCGCGAGCACGGCCGCGAGCCGGAGCCCGCCGAGATCGCCGCCGAGCTCGGTTCGACGCCGGAGCGCGTCACCGACGTACTCGACTGGGCCCGCGATCCGGTCTCGCTGAACATGTCGGTGGACGACGAGGGTGAGACCCAGTTCGGCGACCTGCTGGAGGACACCTCCGCCGTGTCGCCCGAGCAGTCGGTGATGACGCTGCTGCGCAGCGAGGAGCTCGACGACCTCATCGGCCGCCTCGACCCGCGCACGGCCTCCATCATCAAGATGCGGTACGGCATCGACGACGGCCGCGAGCGTACGCTGACCGAGGTCGGCAAGGAGCACGGGCTCACCCGCGAGCGGATCCGGCAGATCGAGAAGCACGCGCTGCTGGAGCTCAAGAAGCTGGCCCGCGACACCGGTTTCGAGGCGGCGGCGTAAGCAGTGGCGGGACAGTCGGCGGCACGGCAGGAGCGGGTCGCCCGCCGGAAGTCGTGATGTGGGGGGCGTGACGTGACGCGTGGGGCGTACGCCGGTGGCCGAACCCCGCGCAAACATGGCCGTACAACGCTGCTTCAACCGGCGGGGGTCCGGGAACAAGAACTCCAGGCCCAGCAGTTCGGGCCCGGGACACCGGCCCCGAACCCTTCCTCCGCCCTCTTTGGACCACGTCCCGACGCACTCCCCCCGGCGCCGGGACTCTCCCGAGCCGGGCTCGGCGCCTCTCCCCCCGGGGCGCCGCAGCCCGGCTCCCTGCGCATTGGAAGCGCGAGTCGCGCGAGCCGGCCGCGCGCCGCCCGAGCGGCTCGGCGAAGTGGGGCTCCCCGACCGGAGCGGACCAGGGGAGGCGGGGCACCCCGAACCTGAACCCCGGGGTGGCCCGCCGAATGGCAGATTCTGCCACAGCGGCATAGCCTGCCGAAGTGAGCAGCACCACCCCAGCATCGTCGGCCGCCCCCGCGCCCGGTCCGGCCCCCGTCTCCCTGACCGAGCGGCGCAAGGCCGAAACCCGGATGGAAATCGCCCGCGCGGCGGCCCGGCTCTTCGTCGGCCAGGGCCTGCGGGCCACCCGCGCCGAGGACATCGCCCGGGCCGCCGGCATCGCCCCGCGCACCTTCTACCGCTACTTCGCGACGAAGGAGGAGGCCGTCGCCCCGCTCTACGCCCTGGGCGCCGAGCGCTGGGCGCAGGCGGTGCGCGAGGCCCCGGCCGAGCTGTCCCAGCCCGAGGCCCTGGAGTACGCCGTACAGCACACGCTGACGCCGGGTGCCGGGGTGTCGGCGCCCTCCTGGGAATGGGCCCGCACGCTCATCCGCCTGGCCGAGACCAGTCCGGCGCTGCGGAAGGTGTGGGCGGAGGTCTGCCAGACGGCGGAGCGGGGGCTCGTGGAGGTGCTGGCCGTGCGGACGGCGCAAGGGGACGACAACGTTGCCGCGCGGCTGCGGGCCTCTCCCGAGCTGCACTTCGCGGCAGCGGTGGCGGGTGCGGCGGTGCGCGTGGCGGTGGAGTACTGGGCGGCGGCCGCGGAGGCCCCCTCGGCCGAGGGGGCGCGGAGCCCGCTGGAACTGGCGTTGCGGAATCTGCGGGTGTTGCGGGAGGTCCCTTGGGAGGGCGGCGGCTCGGGCGGTCCCGGCGATACCGGCGATACCGGTGGTCCGGGTGGTCCGGGTGGTCCGGGTGGTCCCGGTGGTCCCGGTGGTCCGGGCGGTTCTACGGGGTAGGGGGCGGGCGCGCTTCGGGGCCGTCGGTTCCCGGGGCCGGACCGTGGCGGTGGGGCATGGCGGGGTGGAGCGTGGCGGTGGGGCATGGCGGGCCGGACCGTGGCGGTGGGGCATGGCGGGGTGGAGTGTGGCGGTGGGCACGCTGCGACCGGAGCATGACGATGAGGGCATGGCGACCGGAGCGTGACGGTGGGGGCATGGCGGCCGGAGCGTGGCGGGGCCGGTCACCGGTCCGCTGCCGCCCTCACCAGCCTCGTCCCCAACCCCCGTACGCACTCCACCAGTTCCGCCGGCTCCCGCACCCGGAAGTCCACCCCCAGCATCGCGAGCCGTACCGCCATCCACTCCACCGCGTCGGACACGGTCGCCCGCAGGACGCACGACGCGCCGTCGTCCGTCGGCTCCGGTGTGCCGAGCCACTGCGGCAGCCGTGCCGCGACCGCCTCGGCCGGTGCGTCGAAGGCGACCACGATCTCGTACGAGTCGCCGCGCCGCTGCATCGAGCGCCGCAGGTACTCCGCCGCGCTCCCCGTCGGCAACTCCCGCGGGGCGAACCGCGCCCCCGTCGCGAACGGCTCGCTCACCCGGTCGACCCGGAACGTCCGCCAGTCGTCCCGGTCGAGGTCGTAGGCGACCAGGTACCAGCGGCGGCCCGTCGACACCAGCCGGTACGGCTCCGTCACGCGCCGCGACTCGACGCCGTCCCCCGCACGGTAGGCGAACCGCAGCCGCTCCCGCCCGGCCACCGTAGACGCCATGACGGTCAGCGTCTCGGGCGCGATGCTCGGACCGTCCCCGCTGGTCAGCGGCGTCGTCGCGGCCTGGAGGTTGGCGACGCGGTGACGGAGCCGGCCCGGCAGCACCTGCTCCAGCTTGGCCAGCGCCCGTACCGACGCCTCGTCCACGCCCTCGACCGCGTGACCGGCGCCGGCGCGCAGCCCGACCGCGATGGCCACCGCCTCCTCGTCGTCGAGGACGAGCGGCGGCATCGCCTTGCCGGCCACCAGCCGGTAGCCGCCGTCCGAACCCATGGTCGCCTGCACGGGGTAGCCCAGTTCGCGCAGCCGGTCGATGTCCCGCCGCACCGTGCGGCGGGAGACCCCGAGCCGGTCGGCGAGCTCGCCGCCGGGCCATTCGCGGGGCGTCTGGAGGAGGGAGAGGAGCGTCAGGAGCCGGGCCGGAGTGTCCGTCGTCATGCGTTCGAGGATGCCGCGGATCTAGGACAAGATCTGTCCTATTGGGGCCATAGCTTCGGTCCATGACCTTCACGCACACCCCGGACCCGTCCCCAGCCCGGCCCGCCGCGGGCGACCGACGTCGCTGGTTCGCCCTCGCGATCGTGATGACCGCGGCGTTCATGGACCTGGTCGACGTCACCATCGTCAACATCGCGATCCCGTCGATCCGGCAGGACGAGGGCGCCACCTTCAGCCAGATCCAGTGGATCACCGCTGGGTACGCCCTCGCCTTCGCCGCCGGTCTGATCACCGGCGGGCGGCTCGGCGACATCCACGGCCGCAAGCGGGTGTTCCTCATCGGCATCGGCGGCTTCACCGTCGCGTCCGCGCTGTGCGGCCTCGCCGTGAACCCGGAGATGCTGGTCGCCTCCCGCATCCTCCAGGGCGCGATGGCGGCGCTGATGGTGCCGCAGGTGTTGTCGATCGTGCACGCGACGTTCCCGGCGCACGAACGCGGCAAGGTGTTCGGGCTGTTCGGCGCGATCGTCGGACTGGGGGCCGTCTCCGGCCCGCTGCTGGGCGCCCTGCTCACCGAGTGGAACATCTTCGGGCTCGAGTGGCGGCCCATCTTCCTCATCAACCTGCCGGTCGGCATCGCGGGACTCGTCCTCGGCAGCCGCTTCATCACGGAGTCCAAGGCGCCGCGCGCCCTCAAGCTGGACCTGGTCGGGGTCGCCCTGGTCACTCTCGGTCTGCTGATGCTGGTCTATCCGCTCACCCGGGGCCGCGAGCTGGACTGGCCGCTGTGGGGACATCTGTCGATGGCCGGCTCGGTCGTCGTCCTCGCGGTGCTGGTGGCGTACGAGCGGCGGAAGACCGCCCGGGACGGTTCGCCGCTGGTGGAGCTGTCGCTGTTCAAGGTGAAGAGCTTCGCGGCGGGCATCGCCGTGCAGACCGTCTTCGGGGTCGCGCTCGGCATCTTCTTCCTGGTCTGGACGCTGTACATGCAGGACGGGCTCGGCTGGAGCCCGCTGCGGGCCGGGCTGACCGGCGTACCGTTCTCGATAGCCGTCTCCGTGGCGGCCGGGGTGTCGGTGCAGAAGCTGGTCCCGCGCTTCGGGCGCAAGGTGCTCCAGGCGGGCGCGCTGGTGATGGCGGCCGGAGTACTGCTCTACATCTGGGAGTCGGAGCGGTACGGGCTCGGAATCACGTCCTGGCAGATGGCGCTGCCGCTCGTCGTCATGGGCCTCGGCATGGGTCTGATCGTCGCCCCGCTGACGGACGCGGTGCTGTCCCAGGTGCCCCGTGAGCACGCCGGAGCGGCGTCCGGGCTCATCAACACGGTCCAGCAGATGGGCAACGCGCTGGGGCTGGGGCTGGTCTCGGTGGTCTTCTTCGGCACGATGAGCGACCACCTGACGCCTACGCGGATCGGTGCGGCCTACGCGGACGGCTTCCAGAACGCGCTGGGCTGGGTGGCCGGGGTGATGGGCGTCATCTTCCTGCTGATGTTCGCGCTGCCCAGGCGGCCGGCCCAGCACGTGGAGGGCGCCCAGGAGGAGGCGCGGGCGGAGGAGAAGGAGCCCACGCTGGTCTGAGCGCACGCTGGTCCGAGCCCACGCTCGCCTGATCGCGCCGCGCTTGAGCGGACGGGAGGGCGGGGACGGGAGGGGCAGGGCCGGCGTCGGCGACGATAGGGCGGGTACGAGAGGGCGGGGACGGACGGGACGGAGGGGCGGGTCCGGTGCTTCGGTGCCGGGCCCGCCCCCTCCTTTCGCGGTGCCCGTTCATGTCTGTTTGGGTCCGAGTGCTTCCGATTCTCTGTTTACATTCTGGAATACCGGGCGTAATCTCCGACTGAAACCACAGGTTCGGGCACAGGTCGGAGGCGGTCGGTGATGTACGCACCGGAGCGGCAGCAGGAGATCCTCCGGCTCGCCCGGGACGGCGGCCGGGTGGACGTGGTGTCGCTGGCCGAGGAGTTCCAGGTGACGGCGGAGACCATCCGCCGCGACCTCAAGGCGCTCGACCGCGCCGGTCTGCTCCGCCGGGTGCACGGCGGCGCGATCCCGGCCGGGCGGCTGGACTTCGAGCCGGACCTCGCCGAGCGCGAGTCGACGGCCGCCGACGAGAAGGACCGGATCGCGAAGGCGGCCCTGGCGGAACTGCCGACCGAGGGCACGATGATCCTCGACGCCGGTTCGACGGTGGCCCGCATGGCCGCCGCGATCCCGCCGGAGGCCTCGCTGACCGTCGTCACCCACAGCCTGCCCATCGCGGCCCGGCTCGCCGACCACCCCGGCATCCAGCTCCACCTGGTCGGAGGGCGCGTGCGGCACCGTACGCGCGCCGCCGTGGACGCCTGGGCGCTGCGCGCGTACGGCGAGATCCGCGCGGACGTGCTGGTGGTGGCGGCCAACGGCTTCTCCGTGGAGCACGGTCTGACCACCCCGGACCTCGCCGAGGCCGCCGTGAAGCGGGCCGCGGTCGCCGCCGCCCGTCGCGTGGTGCTGCTCGCCGACTCCTCCAAGCACGGCCAGGAGCACTTCGCCCGCTTCGGCGCCCTGAGCGATGTGGACCTGCTGATCACCGACAGCGGGATGAGTCCCGAAGACGCCACCGCCATCGAGCGCGCCGGCACGGAAGTAGTACGCGCATGATCGTCACCGTCACCCCCAACCCGTCGCTGGACCGTACCTACGAGGTCCCCTCCCTCGACCGCGGCGAGGTCGTCCGCGCCACGGGCGAGCGCGTGGACCCGGGCGGCAAGGGCGTGAACGTCTCGCGCGCGGTGACGGCGGCCGGCCGGCGCACCGTCGCGGTGCTGCCGCTCGGCGGCCCGTCCGGCGCGCTCGTCACCGGACTTCTCGACGCCCAGGGCATCGAGGTCGCACCGGTGCCGATCGCCGGGGTGACCCGGGCCAACATCGCGCTCGCCGAGGCCGACGGCGTCCTCACGAAGATCAACGCACCGGGCCCCGAGCTGTCGGCGGCCGAACGGGAACTGCTCCTGGAGACCGTGCGGCGGCAGTCGCGCGGCGCGGACTGGATCGCCTGCTGCGGCAGCCTGCCCCGCGGACTCGCCCCCTCCTGGTACGCCGACCTGGTCGCCCGGGCGCACGCCGCGGGTGTCCGCATCGCCCTCGACACCTCCGGGCCCGCCCTGCTCCAGGCGTTGCGTGAGCGGCCCGACGTGGTCAAGCCGAACGCCGAGGAGCTCGCGGAGGCCGTCGGGCGCCCCCTGGCCACCGTCGGCGACGCCTTGAAGGCCGCCGAGGAACTGCGGGAGTCGGGCGCCCGGTCCGTGCTCGCCAGTCTCGGCGCCGACGGCCAGCTGCTCGTGGACGACGCGGGCACCTGGTTCGGCAGCGCCCGCGTGGACGCCGTACGCAGCAACGTCGGCGCCGGTGACGCCTCCCTCGCCGGTTTCCTCGTCGCCGGCGGTGCCGGTCCGGGCGCGCTCGCCTCCGCCGTCGCGCACGGCGCCGCCGCCGTGCAGCTGCCCGGCAGCGTGATGCCGACGCCGGCCGACCTGGAACCGGGGGCGGTGACGGTCACGGCGGAGGTGCCGGTGGACCGCGCACTGACGGAGCCGGCGTCATGAACTCCCGCCTCGGCTTCCGCTCCGGCCCCTACCTCGGCTTCCGCTCCGGCTCCCGCCTCGGCTTCCGCTCCGGCCCCTACCTCGGCTTCCGCTCCGGCTCCCGCCTCGGCTTCCGCTCCGGCTCCCGCCTCGGCTTCCGCTCCGGCCCCTACCTCGGCTTCCGCTCCGGCTCCCGCCTCGGCTTCCGCTCCGGCCCCTACCTCGGCTTCCGCTCCGGCTTCCACCCCGGCCCCCACCTCGACTACCTCCCCGTCCCGGCCCTCCGCGGCCCGGGATCACGCCCCCACCGCAGTGCCCCCGTCCCCCTCCCCGTCCCCCTCCCCGTCCCCCTCCCCGCCCCCGCCCACCACCCCACGTTTCGGGCGATACGCGAGCTAAGGAGCCCGCGATGAGCGACATGATCACCGCGGATCTGGTCGACCTCGACCTGTCCGCCGACACCAAGGAAGCGGCGGCGCGCGCCCTCGCCGAGCGGATGGTGGTCCAGGGCCGGGTGACCGACCTGGACGGCTTCCTCGCCGACGTGGCCGCCCGTGAGGCGCAGATGCCGACCGGCCTCGACGGCGGCATCGGCTTCCCGCACTGCCGCAGCGAGCATGTCACCGAGCCGACGCTCGCCTTCGGGCGCAGCGTGGACGGCGTCGACTTCGGGGCGGCGGACGGCCCGGCCGACCTGATCTTCCTGATCGCCGCTCCGGCGGGCGCCGACGACGCCCACCTGACGATCCTCTCCTCACTGGCCCGGCAACTGATGAACGCCGAGTTCACCGACGCGCTGCGGTCGGTGGGCGACGCGAGTGCCGCCGCGGCGCTGATCCGCGGGGAGGAGCCGACCGGTGCCGGCGGCGTCTCCGAAGACGCGTCCGTAAACGCCTCCGAGGGCGCCGAGGACTCCGTGGCGGTCTCGGCGGCGGCCTCCGCCGAGACCGCCACGGGCAGCCCCGACGAGAGGAGCGACGAACCCGGACGTCCCTTCCGCATCGTCGCCGTCACCTCCTGCCCCACCGGTATCGCACACACCTACATGGCGGCCGAGTCACTGGAGAACGCGGGCCGCGAGGCAGGCGTCGAGGTCGCCGTCGAGACCCAGGGTTCGGCAGGCTTCACCCGGCTCGACCCGGCGCTGATCGAGGCGGCGGACGGCGTGATCCTCGCCCATGACGTGCCCGTGCGCGAGAAGGACCGCTTCGCCGGGAAGCCCACCGTCGACACCGGCGTCAAGGCGGCCATCAACCGGCCCGCCGAGCTGATCGGCGAGGTTCGCGGCAAGGCGGCCCGCGGCGAGGTCACGGCGGCCGGTTCCGCCGGTGCGACGCCCGTCGAGCGCGGCGGCGGGTCCGGTGAGGGATACGGGACGAAGCTGCGCGTCTGGCTGATGTCCGGCGTCAGTTACATGGTCCCGTTCGTCGCCGCGGGCGGTCTGCTGATCGCCCTGGGCTTCGCGATCGGCGGCTACGAGATCAACAAGGCGCCGTCGGTGATGGACCACTTCGTGTGGTCCCAGGCGGACAGCTGGGCGGCGCTGCTGTTCCAGATCGGCGGCGTGGCCTTCGCCTTCCTCGTCCCGGTGCTGGCCGGTTACATCGCCTACGGCATGGCCGACCGGCCGGGCCTGGTCCCCGGCTTCGTCGGCGGCTCGATCGCGCTGACCATCAACGCCGGGTTCCTCGGCGGTCTGGCGGCCGGTCTGATCTCCGGTGCCGTGGTGCTGGCGATCCAACGGGTACGCATCCCGGCTGCGTTGCGCGGCATCATGCCCGTGGTGGTGATCCCGCTGATCTCCTCGGCGGTCGTCGGGTTCCTGATGTTCGTGGTGATCGGCAAGCCCATCGCGTCCGCGCAGAAGGCGATGACCGACTGGCTGAGCGACCTGTCCGGTGCCAACGCGATCCTGCTCGGCGCCCTGCTCGGCCTGATGATGTGCTTCGACCTCGGCGGTCCGGTCAACAAGGTCGCCTACGCCTTCGCCACCGCGGGTATCGCGGTCTCCGACCCGAGCGACTCGGCGATGAAGATCATGGCGGCGGTCATGGCGGCCGGTATGGTCCCGCCGCTGGCCATGGCCCTGGCCACGACCGTGCGGAGCAAGCTCTTCAACGCCGCCGAGCGAGAGAACGGCAAGGCCGCCTGGGTGCTGGGCGCCTCCTTCATCTCCGAGGGCGCGATCCCGTTCGCCGCGGCCGACCCGCTGCGGGTCATCCCGTCCTCGATGGTGGGCGGCGCGGTCACCGGCGCCCTCTCGATGGCCTTCGGCGCCACGCTGCGCGCCCCGCACGGCGGCATCTTCGTGGTCCCGCTGATCGGCAACCCGCTGCTCTACCTGGTCGCCATCGCGGCGGGCGTCTGCGTCACCACGGCCCTGGTGATCGTCCTCAAGGGCCTGCGCAAGCCGGCGCCGGGAGTGGCGGCACCGGGACCCGGCGGCGCGGACCCGTCGGCCTCGGCACCGGGGGCCAAGCAGCCGGTGGCCGCGTAAGGGACGGTCTGCGTCAACGATCCACGGGCCGGGTTCCGCAGGGGACCCGGCCCGACGGCGTCCCCCGCCCGACGGCGTCCCCGGCCTAGCGGTGTCCCCGGCCCGGGGGTGTCCCCGGCTCTAGGAGACCTGCGCCGCGCGCCGCTCCATCGCGCGGCGGGCGGACTCCTCGCTGTCGTACACCTCGCACATGTGCCGCCCGTCGGGCGTGGCCGTGTGCTCGACCTCCCAGAGGGAGACCTCCGCGCCGTCGCGCAGCAGGAACGCGTGCTCGTAGAGCGAGAAACCGATCCGGGCGCGGCCCGTGCGGCCGGGGCCGCCGAACGCCTGGGTGATCTGGTGCGCGGACGCCGTCGCCAGCAGCGCGGCGAGGTCGGCGCCGGGCCGGTCCGGGTTCTCCGCGCGGCGCAGCAGCCGACGGGCGTGGTCCGCCGAGGCGTCGGGGACGTAGGCGTGCCGCGGGGCGGGCACCGGGGACAACTGCACCTGCACCGGCAGCTCGAAGTTGGGTGTGTCCGGCGGCAGTGCCAGCCGGGCGGTGGCGGTGCGCAGCTCCTCCTCGTCGACGTACACCTCGTGCTGGGGTTCACTGCCCGGGGCGGTGTTGTGGACCAGCTCCCAGAGCGTGACCGCCGAGCCGTCGGCGAGCAGCCAGGTGTGCCGGTACGTCTCGCGGTGCAGCCCCGCGCTGTGGTGCGCGGAGTGCAGGGAACCGTCGTGCGCCAGCGCGCAGTCCAGTTGCCGTATCGTCTCGTCGGGCAGCTCGAACGAGTTCAGGGCGCGACCGAGCAGTCGCATGAGGTGCTCCTCCGGAGACTCGGGCGACTCGGGTGGTTCGTACGCTGCCGTCTCGTACGGAACGCTCAAGGTTTCTCCCGGCGTTGCTGCATGTCACCTTGTGGGTGCATACCGTAGCTCCTCGGTCGGACATCATGTCCGGGAACCGAGAAAACGTACGTCCGAAAAACGCGCGGGCCGCGCGAAAAGTTCCCGCGCGACCCGACGAATCGTCAAAATACGCTGCTCAGAGGCCGGTCAGGCGGCGCTTCCGGCGGCCCACTCGCTCCAGGCCATGTTCCAGCCGTTGAGTCCGTTGTCCGGCGCGACCGTGTCGTCCGGGGAGTTCTTGACGACCACGACGTCCCCGACGAGCGAGTTGTCGTAGAACCACTTGGCGGGAGTGGCGCCCTGCCCGCCCTGGACGTCCCGCAGTCCGACACAGCCGTGGCTGGTGCCCTGGCGGCCGAAGGGGGGATTGCCCGGGTTGTACCAGTAGTTGCCGTGCAGGAAGGTGCCGGAGGTCGTCAGCCGCATGGCGTGCGGCACGTCCGGGATGTCGTACTCGCCGCCGAGCCCGACCGTCCGGCTGTCCATGCGGGTCTGCAGGACCTTCTCGGAGATGACCATCTGCCCGTTGTACGTGGTGTGCTGGGCGTCGCCCGCCGAGATCGGGACGCTCTTCACGGTCTTGCCGTCGCGCACGACCGTCATGGTCTGGGTGCTGGCGTCCACCGTGGAGACCTGTGCGCGGCCCACGGTGAAGGTGACGGTCTTCTTCTGCACGCCGTAGACGTCGTTCGCGCCCTCCACCCCGTCCAGGTCGATCTTCATCGTGACCTTGGAGCCGGCCTTCCAGTACTCCTCGGGCCGGAAGTCGAGCCGCCGCGACCCGAACCAGTGTCCGACGACCTCCTGCCCGCTGCTGGAGGTGACCGTGATGTGCGACTGCACGCTCTTGCGGTCGCTGATCGCCTTGTCGAACGTGAACGACACCGGCATCCCGACCCCCACCGTCGTGCCGCCGTCCGGGGTGTACGTGCCGATGAAGCTGTTGGCCGGGGAGACGGTGGTGAAGACCGAGTCGGCGGCGGCCGTGCGGCCGTCGGTGTCCTTCGCGGTCGCCGTGATCCGGTACTTCGTGCCGCGCTCCAGCTGCTCCTTCGGCTTCCAGCTGCCGCCGTCGGCTGAGACCGTGCCCGGCACGACGGCGCCCGTCTCCGGCATCGTCATCTTCACGTCCGTCAGCCTGCCGTCGCTGACCTTCACGCCGGTCGTGTTGATCGAGGCGCCGGTCGAACCGTTCTCCGCCGAGATCACGACCTTCGCGACCGAGGTCCTGGCGGAGTCCGCCCCGCCCTTGCCGTCCTTCTTGTCGTCGGCGCTGGCGCTTCCGCCGCAGGCGGTGAGGGTGAGGGCGCCGACCATCAGGGCGGCACAGGCGCCCAGTACGCGCCGCGCGGATATGTCCGGCGTTGTCACGGGCTGCTCCAGGTTCGGGTGTTGTGCGGTGGTCGCTTCAGACCTGTAGAGGTGCCCGGCGGCCGACGGGGTTCCCACCGGCCGCCCGGAACGCCGACGCGTGACAGAACCGGGACAATCACCTGCTCGGCACGGACCGCACTACTGGGGAGAGTTGCTCCTCGAATCCGGTCGCCCGAACCTGGACGGCCTTCCGTAGAGCTCCTCGTACGACGGCCACGCCCCGCCCGGCCCGTCCACCGGCTCGGCTGCCCGGACGGCGCGCACGATCGCGCGCGTCACCATGTCCGCGCCCGCCGCCAGCACCTCGTTCAGCGCGAGCGGCTGGGCCGAGTCGAGGGTGCGCCGCCCGGTCGCCAGGGTGAACACCGTGTCCCCGTCGCTGAGCAGGTGCACCGGCCGCACGGCTCGCGCGATGCCGTCGTGCGCCGTGCCGGCCAGCTTCTGCGCCTGCGCCTTGGTCAGATCCGCGTCGGTGGCGACCACGGCGAGCGTGGTGTTCAGCGGGGGCGGCGCGTTTCTCGCCGCGACCTCGGCGAGACGCCGCGCCGCCGCCTCGTGGACACCCGGGGCCGGGTACTCCACCCGGCCGCCCCGGAACAACTCCCCGTACAGCACCCCCGTTTCCGGATCGGTCACCGATCCCGCCGCGTTGGCCACCACCAGCGCCGCCACCGTGATCCCCGACCCCAGCACGGTGCTCGCGGTGCCGATACCGCCCTTCAACGTGCCGACCACGGCTCCCGTGCCCGCCCCGACAGACCCCTCGGCCACCCCCGCGCCCGGCGCGCTCGCGTGGGCCGCCTCGGCCGCCGCCCGTCCGGTGGCCGCGTCCGGCCGGGCCCGGAAATCGCCCCCGCGCCCCAGGTCGAAGACGCACGCCGCGGGCACCACCGGCACCACGTGCGCGGGGTCCGGGCCGACGCGCACCCCGCGTCCCCGCTCCTCCAGCCAGGCCATCACCCCCGACGCCGCGTCGAGCCCGTACGCGCTGCCGCCGGTCAGCACCACCGCCTGGACCCGCTGCACCAGGTTGCGCGGATCGAGCGCGTCCGTCTCCTTGGTGCCGGGGCCTCCCCCGCGCACGTCCACGGCGGCGACCGCCCCGCCCTCCGGCGCGAGCACCACCGTCGTGCCCGTGAGCCACCCGTCGCCGGTGCGCGTCGCGTGCCCCACCTGCAGGCCGGCCACGTCCGTCAATGCGTCAACTGTCATGCCGCCAGTCTCGTCCAGGCACCGGCACCTGGCGGCGGCATCAGGGGGTGCCCGGGAAGTCGGGGCGCCCCGTAGCGGAGGGGCCGTACCCTTGAGCCATGAGCACCACCCCCGAACCCGAGCCGCGTGCGCCCAGGCCCGCACTGGTCTTCGACGACCCGCTGGACCAGCAGACCTCGGACGACACCGACCGGGGATGGGGCGAGCGGCCCGAGGGCGACAGCGCGGCCGACCTGAAGCGCTTCCTCGACGAGAAGCCGCCCCACCACCTCTGAGCCGTGCGCGTACCCGCCCGAGCCGCTCCCGCCCCGGGCGGTCTAGGGGCGGTCGTGGCCCGAATCGCGCTGCGCGACCAGCGCGTCCCGGATCTCCTTGAGCACCTCCAGCTCGGAGACCTCGATGATCTCCTGCGTGCTCTCCTTCGCCTTGCGGCGGGCCTCCTGCCGCGCGAGGTACTTCGCCATGGGCAGCACCATCATGAAGTAGACGACGGCCGCGGTGATCACGAACGTGAGGGTGGCACCCAGCACCGAGCCCCACAGGATGCGCACGCCCGTGGCGGCGTCCCCGGTACCGGCGCACGGGCCTTTGAGGCAGGAGCTGTAGCTGTCCAGGCTCTTGGTGCCGAACGCCCCGACCAGGGGGTTGATGACCCCCTTCACCACCGAGTTGACGATGTTGGTGAAGGCGGCGCCGATGACCACCGCCACCGCCAGGTCGATCACGTTTCCGCGCATCAGGAAGGCCTTGAAGCCCTGCCAGACGCTCGGCTTGTTCTTCTCGCTCACCTCGGGGGCTCTCCTCGTGTGCACAGGTCTCGCGCGAACGGGTCTCGCACGAACAGGGTGTGGAACAAAACGCTCCGCAACCTACGTCAGTGCTGGGCCGTCCTGTCCAATCAGACCCCTCGAACGAACGACTTGACGGGCTCAGCACAAGGTCACCGCCAGCCGCGACAGGGCGCTCGCGCCGACCAGCCGGTGCGCGGTGGCACGCGGCACCGAGACCACCACCAGTGCCCCGCCGGCCGCGGTCCCGTCGATGGGCTCCGGCACCTTCGCCACCAGCGCTCCGCGCGCGATCACGGAGGCGTCGCCCGTGCCGCCGTCCCCGGCCGCGACGACGTCGACCCGGTCGCCCGGCCCGAGCAGCCGCACCGTGGCCGCGTCGGCGATCCGCACCGGTGCCGTCACGAGTCGCGAGCCGTGCCGCCTGCCCGCCGTCTCCGTTGCCGTTTCCGTGTCCGTCGCCGGATGCCCGCGTGCCCGTTGGGTGTCCCGTGCGCCGGCGCCCGGTGACGGGCCCGCCGCGACCAGTGCCGCGGCGGTGACGGCGAGCCCGGCGGCCACGGCGCGCCGCCGGTGGCGTACGAGCCGGTGCAGCAGATGACGTCCGCCGCGTACCCGGACCGGGGCGAAATGCGGCACCTCGGAGGTGGGCGGCGCGTCGGTGCCGAGCGGGGGCGGGAGCGGAAGCGGGCTGGGAACGGTGGAACGGGACACGGTGACCACCACCTGTGACGAGGAGACGACGAGGGATCGGCTTGCGCTCCCACGATGGGGCTTCTCGCCGTCGCCCGCCGGAGCCCGTGGGCCACCGACCGGTTGTGGACAACTCCCTCACCCGAACGGGACGTTCCGCTCCGCTGACACCAGCGCCCCGGCCGCCCCCGACGTCCACACCCTTGCCGCCCCCGGCACCGCCCCGATCGGCACCCCCCGATCGGCACCCCCCGATCGGCACCCCCCGATCGGCACCGCCCCGATCGGCACCCCCGGATCGGCACCGCCCCGCGACAAAGGCAGCGTGACTACGGCAGCGTGATCCCCGGATTCATCCCGCCCAGCGCCGCTCCGCACGGGCAGTCCCGAGCCCCGGCCGTCGGCAGCGCGGCCACCGCGTCGAACAGGACGCCCCGCAGCCGGCCCACGTTCGCCGCGAACACCCGCAGAACCTCCTCGTGTGAAACGCCCTCGCCGCTCTCCGCACCGGCGTCGAGGTCGGTGACGAGGGTCAGCGAGGTGTAGCAGAGCTCCAGCTCACGGGCGAGCGCCGCCTCGGGGTGGCCGGTCATGCCCACCACCGACCAGCCCTGTGCCCGGTGCCACGAGGACTCCGCGCGGGTCCCGAAGCGCGGCCCCTCGACCACGACCAGGGTGCCGCCGTCCACGGGCTCCCAGTCCCGCCCCCGGGCCGCCTTCAGCGCGGCGGCCCGTCCGGCGGGGCAGTACGGGTCGGCCAGCGACACGTGCACCACGTTGGGCACCGTGCCGTCGGGCATCGGCAGCCCGTCGAAGTACGTCGACGGCCGGGACTTCGTACGGTCGACGAACTGGTCCGGCACCAGCAGCGTGCCCGGCCCGTACTCGGGGCGCAGGCCGCCGACCGCGCACGGGCCGAGGACCTGGCGCGCGCCGACCGAGCGCAGCGCCCACAGGTTGGCCCGGTAGTTGATGCGGTGCGGCGGCAGATGGTGGCCGCGCCCGTGCCGGGGGAGGAAGGCGACCCGCCGGCCGGCGACCTCGCCGAGGAAGAGGGAGTCGCTGGGCGGCCCGTACGGGGTCTCCACCTCGACCTCGGTCACGTCGTCGAGGAACGAGTAGAAACCGGAGCCGCCGATCACGCCGATCTCGGCATCCACCTTGTTCGCCTTGTTCGCCATGCCCGCACCCTAGCCGCCCCGGAAATCGCCGAGGACCCCGTCGTCGGACGACGACAGGGTCCCGTAAGAAGTCCTGACGGGCCTTACGCGGCGGTGGTGCTGGAGGAGGAGCTGCCGGAACTCGGCGATCCCGAGCTCGACGACGACCCGGAGCCCGACGACGAACCGGAGTCCGAGGACTTCGACGAAGAAGAGGACGTCGGGGACGCCGGGGACTTCGACGCGGTCGAGCTGCTGGACGAGCTGCCGCGGCTGTCGTTGCGGTAGAAGCCGGAGCCCTTGAAGACGATGCCGACCGCCGAGAACACCTTCTTCAGGCGGCCCTGGCAGTTCGGGCACTCGGTGAGGGCGTCGTCGGTGAACTTCTGCACCGCCTCGAGGCCCTCGCCGCACTCGGTGCACTGGTACTGGTACGTCGGCACTTGTCTTCCTCCTGGCACTCTCACTCGATGAGTGCTAACGACGGTCCATAGTGACGTATTCCGCGGAATCAGTCCACTGCGGCGTGCTCGCGGTGACCGACGCCACGTGCGACCGTACGCCTCCGGGGCCGGGTCTCCAGCCGCGATCGCAGTGCCACCAGCGTCGCCAGCGCGAGCACTGTGCCGCCCATCGGCACCAGGAACCCGGCGCCGTCCCAGAACCGGTCCTCCAGTTGCCCGGAGACGGTCACGGCCGCGGCCTGGCCGAGTGCCACGGCGCCGGTCAGCCAGGTGAAGGCCTCCGTGCGGGCGCCGGCCGGGACCAGCCCCTCGACCAGCGTGTAGCCGGTGATGAGGGCGGGCGCGATGCACATGCCGACGAGCAGGCCGAGACCGGCCAGCACGAGCACCGAGTGCGCGGCCCACAGCCCGGACGCGGTCAGCGCGAGGGCGGTGTAGCCGACCAGCAGGCGCCGCTGCGGGGCGACCTTCCAGGCGATGGCGCCGCAGGCCAGGCCGGAGAGCATGTTGCCCGCGGCGAAGATCCCGTACAGGACGCCGTTCAGCCCGGGTTCGCCGATCGACTCGGTGAACGCGGCCAGCGAGACCTGCATGCCGCCGAAGACGGAACCGATGCCCAGGAAGACCACGATCAGGACGCGCACCCCGGGGATGCGCAGCGCCGGAACGTGCTCCACGCGCGTGTGGTCGCCGTCGGCCCGGCCGACCGTCGGCTGGGTGCTCTTCTGCGCGGCGAACAGCAGACCGCCCACCAGGGTGAGCGCCGCCTCCGTGACCAGGCCCGCGGCCGGGTCGACGGTCGTGCACAGGGCGGTGGCGATCAGCGGGCCGAGGACGAAGGTCAGCTCGTCCGTGACGGACTCGAAGGCGGCCGCCGTGCCCATCAGGGGGGAGTCCTTGAGCTTCACGCCCCAGCGGGCGCGCACCATGGGCCCGACCTGCGGCACCGAGGCACCGGTGGGCACGGCCGCCACGAACAGCGCCCACAGGGGTGCGTCCGCGAGCGCGAGGGCGGTCAGGATCAGACCGGACGCGGCGTGCACGAGCACGCCGGGGAGCAGGACGGCGCGCTGTCCGTAGCGGTCGGCGAGCCGGCCGGTGTAGGGGGCGAACACGGCCATGGCGACGCCGGTGACGGCCGCGACGGCGCCCGCGACGCCGTACGAGCCGGTGGTGTGCTGCACGAGCAGCACGATGGAGAGCGTCAGCATGGCGAAGGGCTGGCGTGCCGCGAAGCCGGGGAGCAGGAACGTCCAGGCGCCGCGGGTGCGCAGCAGCTGTCCGTATCCAGGGCGGGCGGAGCCGGGCGCGGTGTGCTGCGCCCCCTCCGGCGACTTCTTCGACGGGGTGACCGTGGATGCCACGGCCCGTGCCTTTCTGCCGCCTGGTAGCGCGGTCCGCCTCGCGGCTGTCGCCGTGCGGGAGCGCCGAGAGCTGTCCTCTTGCGCGGACTGCGGTAGATGCCGGAGCCCGGTTGGGGGAGGGGGCGTGCCGGCCGCCATACGGTCGCGCCAGCTCTGCTTCAGGCAGAGTTGGTTCGATCAGGTGCCGCCTTCATCGTACAGGGATCAAGAGGGGCGCAACCTGTGAAAGCGCGCACTCCTCTCTCTCACGCCTGCGATTGCCTCACGCCCGCGCTTGTCCCACACCACACCTGTGCCCGCCGCACGCCCGCGCTTGTCCCACACCTGCGCTCGCCGCCCGCCCGCCCGCGCCGCCGCACACCTGCGCTTGCCGCACATCTGCGCTCGCCTGTCGTGCTCACCTGTGATTGCCGCTGGTTTCTCCGGTGCCCAGCCAGCCGGCCAGCTTGCCGCCGCGGCCGACCGCGAGCAGCCGCGCCTCGGCGGCGTCCCGGACGGGGTCGGTGGCGACCACGAGGAGTTCGTCCCCGCGCCGCAGTCCCGTCGTGGGCAGCGGCACGAACGACTTCCCGTCGCGGACGACCAGCGTGACGGCGGCCCCGGTCGGCAGCCGCAGCTCGCTGACCTCGACGCCGTGCATTTTCGAACCCTCGGGGATCGTGACGGACAGCAGATGCCCGCGCAGCCGTTCCAGGGGCGCCGACTCGACGCCGAGGTCGGCGGCCTCGTCCCCCTTTCCCAGGCGCAGCTTGCGGGCCAGCCACGGCAGGGTCGGCCCCTGGACCAGGGTGTAGACGACGACCAGGACGAAGACGATGTTGAAGATCCGGCGGCTGCCGTCGACGCCCTCCACCATGGGGATCGTCGCCAGGACGATGGGCACCGCGCCGCGCAGCCCGGCCCAGGACATCAGGGCCTGCTCCTGCCACGGCACCCGGAACGGCATCAGGCACAACACGACGCTCAGCGGGCGCGCCACCATGGTGAGCACCAGTCCGATGACCAGGGCGGGCAGGATGTCGTCGCCCAGCTCGTGCGGGGTGACCAGCAGGCCGAGCAGTACGAACATGCCGATCTGGGCGAGCCAGCCGAGCCCGTCGGCGAAGCCGCGGGTGGCGGGCCAGTGCGGCAGCCGGGCGTTGCCCATGACCATCGAGGCGAGGTAGACGGCCAGGAAGCCACTGCCGTGGGCCATGGCACCGGCCGCGTAGGCCGCGACGGCGATCGACATGACGGCGATGGGGTAGAGGCCGGAGGCGGGCAGCGCCACGTGCTTCAGTCCCAGCGACCCCAGCCAGCCGACCGCGAGCCCGATGACCGCGCCGATGACCAGTTCCAGGGCGATCTCGCCCAGCAGCGCGTACCAGTGCTCGATCGGTCCGGCCGTGGAGAAGGCGACCACCAGGATGACCACCGGGGCGTCGTTGAAGCCGGACTCGGCCTCCAGAGTGCCCACTATCCGCGAGGGCAGCGGGATTCGGCGCAGTACCGAGAAGACGGCCGCCGCGTCCGTGGACGACACCACCGCACCCACGATCAACGCCTGTCGCCACTCCAGCCCGGTCAGGTAGTGCGCGCCCGCGGCCGTCACGCCGACACTGGCCGCGACCCCGGCCAGCGCCAGTGCGGAGGCGGCCGGCAGGGCCGGTTTCGCCTCCTTCCACTTCGTACCGAGACCGCCTTCGGCCAGGATCACGACCAGGGCGGCGTACCCGATGACCTGGACCAGTTCGGCGTTGTCGAACTGGATGTCGCCGATGCCGTCCTGACCCATGGCGACGCCGATCGCCAGGTAGACGAGCAGGCTGGGGAGCCCGCTGCGCGAGGAGATCCGGACCGCCGCCACGGCGATGAGCAGGACGAGCGAGCAGACGAGCAGGAGCTGGTTGAGGTGGTGGACAGTCAGCGGCCGTTCCCTTCCCTGACGCACAGCACGGATCGCGACACGGACCACTGTGCGGATCGCGGCACGGACGAGTGCCTCCCGCGCGGTGCGCGAAAGCACACCCCCATGGCACACGAGACCCAGTGCTCTGCGGACAACTACTTCGTTACCTTACCTAACTCTTGACGATTTCTTGACGCTCGACTTGGCAAGATCGAACGCCCGTGCCCGCCGGTACCCGACTCCGCGTCAAGGGGGCGTGGGCCCTGCGCCTACAGTTGCTCCAGCGTTCAGTACAAAGCACAGCCCGCCCCTGCCGCTCGTGTTAGGACAGCAAGGACAGCGATGCCCCCCACCAACACCGCCTCTACGGGTCAGCAGCCCGGCAAGTCCGGCAGGAAGAAGGGGCGCAAGGCGCGCCTGCTCGTCCTCGTGCTGGTTCTGGCCATCATCGGCGGCCTCGTCTACGGGGCGTACTGGTCCATCAGCACCGTCCGCGCGTCCTTTCCGCAGACCAAGGGCTCGATCACGCTGGAGGGCCTGTCGGGGCCGGTCGACGTCAAGCGCGACGACCACGGCATTCCGCAGATCTACGCCTCCTCCGACGAGGACCTGTTCATGGCGCAGGGCTACGTGCAGGCGCAGGACCGGTTCTACGAGATGGACGTGCGCCGCCACATGACCTCCGGGCGCCTGTCGGAGATGTTCGGCAAGGGCCAGGTCGACAACGACGAGTTCCTGCGCACACTGGGCTGGCACCGGGTGGCGAAGAAGGAGTACGACGAGAAGCTGTCGGACTCCACCAAGAAGTACCTCCAGGCGTACGCCAAGGGCGTCAACTCCTACCTCGAGGGCAAGGACGGCGCGGACATCTCCCTGGAGTACGCCGCCCTCGGCTTCACCAACGACTACAAGCCGCAGGAGTGGACGCCGGTCGACTCGGTGGCCTGGCTGAAGGCGATGGCCTGGGACCTGCGCGGCAACATGCAGGACGAGGTCGACCGGGCCCTGATGACCAGCCGCCTCGGTCCCAAGCAGATCGCCGACCTGTATCCGGCGTACCCGTACGACCGGAACAAGGCGATCGTCCAGGAGGGCCAGTACGACGAGCTGACCGAGACGTTCGACGGCGGCGGCCCGTCCGGTGGCGGCGACTCCTCGTCCGGTACGGGTTCGGGCACCGGGACGGGTACAGGCAGCGGTACGGGTTCGGGCACCGGGACGGGTACAGGCAGCGGGACGGGTTCGGGCACCGGGACGGGTACAGGCACCGGGACGGGCATGGGCAATGGCATCGGGGCCGGTACCGGCACGGGCGCGGGTACGGGCAACGCTCTGCAAGGCCAACTGGCCGGCCTTCAGGAAGTGCTGGACGACCTGCCCACCGCCGTCGGCGTGAACGGCAACGGCATCGGCTCCAACTCCTGGGTCGTCTCCGGCGAGCACACCATCACCGGCAAGCCGCTGCTGGCCAACGACCCGCACCTGTCGCCGTCGCTGCCGTCCGTCTGGTACCAGATGGGCCTGCACTGCCGCAGCGTCTCCGCGAAGTGCCAGTACGACGTCGCCGGCTACACCTTCGCGGGCATGCCCGGCGTGGTCGTCGGCCACAACCAGGACATCGCCTGGGGCCTGACCAACTCCGGCGTCGACGTCACCGACCTCTACCTGGAGAAGATCACCGGCACCGGCTACCAGTACGACGGCAAGGTGGTCCCCTTCGAGACGCGCGAGGAGACCATCAAGGTCGCCGGCGGAGAGTCCAAGAAGATCGTCGTCCGCGAGACCAACAACGGCCCCCTGCTCTCCGACCGGGACGACGAACTCGTGAAGGTCGGCAAGAAGGCCACCGTCGACACCGCCGCCCCCGACCGTGGCGACGGCTACGGCGTCGCCCTGCGCTGGACCGCGCTGGACGCCGGCACCACCATGGACGCCGTCTTCGCGATGGACCGGGCGAAGGACTGGGACGCCTTCCGTGAGGCCGCCGCCCTGTTCGACGTGCCCTCGCAGAACCTCGTCTACGCCGACGCGGAGCACATCGGCTACACGCTGCCCGGCAAGATCCCGGTGCGCGCCGAGGACCACGACGGTTCGGTCCCGGCACCGGGCTGGAGCTCCAAGTACCGCTGGACCGGCGAGTACATCGACCCGGACGAGCTGCCGTACGAGTACGACCCGGAACGCGGCTACATCGTGACCGCCAACCAGGCCGTCGTCGACGCGGACGAGTACCCGTACACGCTGACCACGGACTGGGGCTACGGCACTCGCAGTCAGCGGATCACCTCCCTGATCGAGCAGAAGATCAAGGACGGCGGCAAGATCTCCACCGACGACATGCGCCAGATGCAGCTGGACAACAGCAGCGAGGTGGCCAAGCTGCTCGTCCCCCAGCTGCTGAAGATCGACGTCGGCGACAAGGACGTCCGCGAGTCGCAGAAGCTGCTGGAGGGCTGGGACTACACCCAGGACGCCGACTCGGCGGCCGCCGCCTACTTCAACGCCGTGTGGCGCAACGTCCTCAAGCTCGCCTTCGGCAACAAGCTGCCCAAGGAGCTGCGGGTCGAGGGCCAGTGCCTGTGGGTCGACCCGGTCAACACCACCGGACCCGCGGACGAGACGAACAAGGTCCGCGAGTGCGGCCAGCGGGATGCCGACCAGGCGCAGCCGGACGGCGGCGACCGCTGGTTCGAGGTCGTCCGCACCCTGATGGACAAGCCCGAGAGCGACTGGTGGACGACGCCCGCCTCCGGCACCCGCAAGGGCGCCGACCACAACCGCGACGACCTCTTCAAGCGGGCCATGATCGACGCCCGCTGGGAGCTGACCGCCAAGCTCGGCAAGGACATCGACACCTGGAACTGGGGCCGGCTGCACCGCCTGTTCCTGAAGAACCAGACCCTGGGCACCGAGGGCCCCGGCTTCCTGAAGTACGCCCTCAACCGCGGCCCGTGGAAGCTCAGCGGCGGCGAGGCGGCGGTCAACGCCGCCGGCTGGAACGCGGCCGGCGGCTACGGCGTGGTGTGGGTGCCGTCCATGCGGATGGTGGTCAACCTCGGCGACCTCGACAAGTCGCGGTGGATCAACCTCACCGGTGCCTCCGGACACGCCTACAGCGCCCACTACACGGACCAGACGGACAAGTGGGCCAAGGGAGAGCTGCTGCCGTGGGCCTTCTCCAAGAAGGCGGTCGACGACAGCACGAGCGACACGCTGGTGCTGAAGCCGTAGCCGACGACTGACCCGAAGGGGCCCTCCACGCGCGCGTGGAGGGCCCCTTCAGTTCACGCGCGCGTGAACCTGCGCACCCCCGACGGCGTCACCGCCGCGTCCACCGGCCGGTCGTGGGGCTCGGCGGGGACGAGC
Source organism: Streptomyces sp. NPDC097107 (assembly GCF_044762405.1). NCBI lineage: Bacteria > Bacillati > Actinomycetota > Actinomycetes > Kitasatosporales > Streptomycetaceae > Streptomyces > Streptomyces sp. NPDC097107. Next base: position 361,304 of record NZ_JBIWEF010000004.1, read on the forward strand.
GCGACGACCTCCGAGTCGTACAGCAGGACCAGCAGCGCGGGACGCGCGCCCGCCCGGTCCAGACGCGCGAGGACCCGGTCGTACGACCCGCCGCCGCGCCCCAGCCGCAGGCCGCGTCCGTCGACCGCCAGGCCCGGCAGCAGCACGACGTCGGCCTCCGTCACCGCGTCCGGCCCCAGGCGCCGGCCGGCGGGCTCGTACAGGGCCATCCGCCCGCCGTGCCGCACGACCGCGAGGGAGTCCTCCCCGGCGTACTCGCCCCAGTCCAGGTCGTTGTCCGGCAGCAGCGCCGGCAGCAGGACGCGCACCCCCCGCGCGCGCAGCGCGTCCAGGAGCGTGAGGGTGCCTGGTTCGGCGCCCACGGAGACGTACGCCGCCACGGCGTGCGCCTGCGCCACCTCCGGCATCGCGAGCGCCCGCGCGGCCAGCGAGTCCGCGGCTTCTCGCACGTCATCGGCCGTCAACCCGTTCCTCACCGCGAGGAACTCCCGCCGCAACGTCCGCTTGTCAGGCTGGCCAATAGGTCCGATGTGACTCAAAGGTCGCTCCCGTACCTCTCTAATACGCTCATATGAGCGCCAGTGATCCGGAGTCACAGATTCTCCCTATTGGCACCGGATATGGTGGCGCGCATGACTCAGTCCCACCCCAGGATCAGCAAGGCTGTCATCCCCGCGGCCGGGCTCGGTACCCGGTTCCTGCCGGCCACCAAAGCCACTCCCAAGGAGATGCTGCCGGTCGTCGACAAGCCGGCGATCCAGTACGTGGTCGAAGAGGCCGTGACCGCGGGCCTCGGCGACGTCCTCATGGTCACGGGCCGCAACAAGCGTCCCCTGGAGGACCACTTCGACCGCAACTACGAACTGGAGTCCGCCCTTCAGAAGAAGGGTGACGCGAGCCGGCTGGCCAAGGTCCAGGAGTCCAGCGACCTCGCCATGATCCACTACGTTCGCCAGGGCGACCCCAAGGGGCTCGGCCACGCCGTGCTGTGCGCCGCCCCGCACGTCGGCAACGAGCCCTTCGCGGTCCTGCTCGGCGACGACCTGATCGACCCGCGCGATCCGCTGCTGCAGCGCATGATCGAGGTCCAGGAGCAGTACGGCGGCAGCGTCATCGCCCTCATGGAGGTCGCGCCCGAGCAGATCCACCTCTACGGCTGCGCGGCTGTGGAGAGCACCGAGGACGGCGACGTCGTCAAGGTCGGCGGACTGGTCGAGAAGCCCGACGCGGCCGACGCGCCCTCCAACTACGCCATCATCGGCCGCTACGTGCTCGACCCCCACATCTTCGACATACTCCGCAAGACCGAGCCCGGCCGCGGCGGTGAGATCCAGCTGACCGACGCCCTCCAGCAGCTCGCCGAGACGCACACAACGGCGGCTACCGCCGCGGGAAAGGCCGGCGGCCCGGTGCACGGCGTCGTCTTCAAGGGCCGCCGCTATGACACCGGTGACCGCGGCGACTATCTGCGTGCCATTGTCAGACTCGCGTGCGAACGTGAAGACCTGGGCCCGGACTTCCGGACCTGGCTTCGCAGTTACGTAGCCGAGGAGATGCAGGGACGTTGAGCAGCACAGCGCACCGTGACACCGGCCACGACCACGCCCCCGCGGACTTCGGTCCGGACCGGCTGTGGTCGGTGCAGGACCACCTGGACGACATCCTCACCACCGTCCGCCCCCTGGAACCCATCGAGCTGAACCTGCTCGACGCCCAGGGCTGCGTCCTGGTCGACGACATCACGGTGCCGCTCTCTCTGCCGCCGTTCGACAACAGCTCCATGGACGGGTACGCGGTGCGGGTCGCCGACGTGGCGGGCGCGACCGAGGAGTTCCCCGCCGCCCTGGTCGTCGTCGGGGACGTCGCCGCCGGCCGGGCCGACCCGCTGACCGTGGGCCCCGGCCAGGCCGCCCGCATCATGACGGGCGCCCCCCTCCCGCCCGGCGCCGAGACCGTCGTCCCCGTCGAGTGGACCGACGGCGGGCTCGGCGAGGGCCCGGTGGCCGGCATGCGCGCCCGCAGCCTGGCCCCCGAGGGCGCCGAGGGTCAGGTCCACGTGCACCGCCCGGCCGAGGCACGCGCGCACGTCCGCGCGAAGGGCAGCGACGTCAGGTCCGGCGACCGCGCCCTGGCGGCCGGCACGGTCCTCGGTCCGCCGCAGATCGCGCTGCTCGCCGCGATCGGCCGGGGCAGGGTCCGCGTCCGCCCGCGCCCCCGCGTGGTGGTGCTCTCCACCGGCAGCGAACTCGTCCAGCCCGACGAGGAACTGGCCCACGGCCAGATCTACGACTCCAACAGCTTCGCCCTCACCGCGGCCGCCCGCGACGCCGGCGCCATCGCCTACCGCGTGGGCGCCGTCGCCGACGACGCCGAGACCCTGCGGTCCACCATCGAGGACCAACTGGTCCGCGCCGACCTGATGGTCACCACCGGCGGGGTGAGCGTCGGGGCGTACGACGTGGTCAAGGAGGCGCTGGCGCACGTCGCCGACGAGGACGAGCCCGGCAGCGGCGTGGACTTCCGCAAGCTCGCCATGCAGCCCGGCAAGCCCCAGGGCTTCGGTTCCATCGGCCCCGACCACACCCCGCTGCTCGCCCTGCCCGGCAACCCGGTGTCGTCGTACGTCTCCTTCGAGTTGTTCGTCCGCCCCGCGATCCGCACCCTCATGGGCCTCACCGACGTCCACCGCCCGACGACCACCGCGTCCCTGGCCGCGGAGAAGGCGCTGACCTCACCGAAGGGGCGCCGGCAGTTCCTGCGCGGCAGCTACGCCGGCGGCTCGGTCACCCCGGTCGGCGGCTCGGGCTCCCACCTCGTGGCCGCACTCGCGCACGCCGACGCGCTGATCGTCGTCCCCGAGGACACCGAGTCCGTCGAGCCCGGCGCCGACGTCGAAGTGGTCCTGCTCGGCTGACCCCGCCCGCTTGGCGGTACCGTGTCGCGCACAGCAGGCCCACGCGCCGCACCGCGCCGGGGCCCGGACCGGGAGCGCCACACAAGCATGAGTACGCAGGACCGACCCACGCACCACGGCCAGGACGCGCACGACCCGCAGGACCGGCTGACGCACATCGACGAGGCGGGCGCCGCCCGGATGGTCGACGTGTCCGCCAAGGAAGTGACCGCACGCACCGCGCGCGCGAGCGGACGCGTCCTGGTCGCGCCCCGTGTGGTCGAGCTGCTGCGCGGCGAGGGGGTCCCCAAGGGCGACGCCCTCGCCACCGCGCGCATCGCGGGCATCATGGGTGCCAAACGCACCCCGGACCTGATCCCCTTGTGCCACCCGTTGTCGGTCTCCGGTGTGAAACTGGACCTGTCGGTCGCGGACGACGCCGTGGAGATCACCGCCACGGTGCGCACGACGGATCGCACGGGTGTCGAGATGGAGGCGCTCACCGCGGTCTCCGTCGCCGCGCTCACCGTGATCGACATGGTCAAGGCGGTCGACAAGGGAGCGGTCATCACGGACGTGCGCGTGGAGGAGAAGACGGGCGGCAAGTCGGGCGACTGGAGCCGGTCATGACACGGGACGGGTCGGCCGGCGGCGGCCTCCTCGCGCCGTACAGCGCCCTCGTGGTCACCGCCTCCAACCGGGCCGCCGCCGGGGTCTACGAGGACAAGGGCGGGCCGCTGATCGCCGAGGGCCTGCGCGGCTTCGGCTTCGCCGTCGACGGCCCCCGGGTCGTCCCCGACGGCGACCCCGTCGAGGCCGCCCTGCGAGCGGGTGCCGAGGCCGGCTACGACGTGATCGTCACCACCGGCGGCACCGGCATCTCGCCCACCGACCGCACCCCCGAGGCGACCCGGGCGGTGATCGACTACGAGGTCCCCGGCATCGCGGAGGCCGTCCGGGCGTACGGCCGGGACAAGGTGCCGACCGCGGTGCTCTCCCGGGGCCTGGCCGGAGTGGCGGGCGGCACGCTGATCGTCAACCTGCCGGGTTCCTCCGGCGGGGTGAAGGACGGCCTCGCCGTGCTGGAGCCGCTGCTCACGCACGCCGTGGACCAGCTCCGCGGCGGCGACCACGCCAGACCAGCCAGTGGTGGGGGTGCGAGCTGAACAGCCCATCCTGGCCCGCGGAGCTGGTGGACGGCGACCTCGTCATCAGGCCGATAAGGCTGCGCGACCAGCGGGCCTGGCGGGAGGTCAACCGGCGCAACCGCGACTGGCTGCGACCGTGGGAGGCGACGATCCCGCCGCCGACGCCCGGCGGTCCGCTCACGCACCGCCCCACCTACCGCCAGATGGTGCGGCACCTGCGGTCCGAGGCCCACGCGGGCAGGATGCTGCCGTTCGTCATCGAGTACCAAGGGCGACTGGTCGGGCAGTTGACGGTGGCCGGCATCACCTGGGGCTCGATGTGCTCCGGGCACGTCGGCTACTGGGTGGACGAGGCGGTGGCCGGCCGCGGGGTGATGCCGACCGCCGTGGCGATGGTGGTGGACCACTGTTTCCGCACCGTCGGACTGCATCGCGTCGAGGTCTGTATTCGCCCCGAGAACGCGCCCAGTCGCCGGGTCGTGGAGAAACTCGGATTTCGCGAGGAGGGTCTCAGGCCGCGTTATCTCCACATCGACGGAGCCTGGCGCGACCATCTCGTCTTCGCGCTCACCGCGGAAGAGGTCCCGGAGGGGCTGCTGCGGCGCTGGCACCGGTCACGCGACCGGAGTACGCGGAAGACCGGTAATTGAATAAACGTTCGAAATTGACCAGGGGTGCGACCGTCCGGAACGGATAATTTCGCACCCCTGGTAGTCGGCTGATCACATCGATCACAAAAAAAGCTCGAAATATCAGCCAGATCGTGCGACACACCGGCTCAATTGGCGGATGGCCTCAAGCAAACCCCTCTACCGTGTGAGGCGTGAGCAGCAGCGGCCTCATCTACGCAGTCATCGTCGGGGCCTGGGCCGCCTACTTGGTGCCGATGTGGCTCCGTAGGCAGGACGAGCTGAACGAGGCCCGTCCGACGGAACGCTTCAGCACCGCCATCCGGCTGCTGTCCGGACGGGCGGGCATGGAGCGCCGGTACGCCAAGGACCTGCGGTCGCGCTCCGCCGACGAGGCGGAGCCCGACGCCGACGCCCCGGACGCCGTCACCGACTCGGTGGACGTCCGGGCCTTCGCCGTGTCCAGAACGCACCGGCACCCCCGCCCCGACGCACGGCAGCAGCCCGCGGCCCAGCCCGCGGAGCAGCCCGGCCCGGCGCGCCAGCCCGAACCGGCACGCCAGCCTGAGCCGGCACGCCAGCCTGAGCCGGCACGCCAGCCCGAACCGGCACGCCAGCCTGAGCCGGCGCGCCAGGAGACCGGCGGACGTCCGCACGGCCCCAGACCCGAACAGTCCCCCGGGCCCGGTGCCGCAGCGGCGCGCAGGCGCGTGCCGCAGGCCCGGCGCGCCCCCGTCTCGCCGGCGGCCGCGGCCCGCGCCCGGCGCACCAAGGTCCTCGCGCGCCGTCGGCGCACGACGGTGATGCTGTTCCTGGCCTTCACCCTAGGCTCGGTCGTCGCGGCGGTCGGCGGACTCGCCTTCCTGTGGGCACCCGGGGTTCCCGCCGTACTGCTCAGCGGCTACATCGCCTACCTGCGCTCGCAGGAACGCCACCGGTTCGCGTTCCACATGGACCGCCGCCAGGCAGAGGTCGCCGCGCAGCGGCTGCGCGACGGCGACCGCCGGCCGCGTCGGCGCATGCCCGCCGACCCCGTCGGCCCCGTCGGCGACCCCGACGCCGAGGAGCCGGACGAGGGACCCGAGGAGGAGCCCGATTCCGGCCTGTCGGCGCTCGCCGCCGACCGGCGTGCGTTGGTGGAGCAGACCGACCACGCCGAGTGGGTCGACCAGCAGCGCGAACGGCAGCGGCGGCCGCGGGGCGACAGCTGGGACCCGGTGCCCGTCCCCCTGCCCACCTACGTCACCGCGCCGGTCGCCCCCCGCGCCACGCCCGACGTGGACCTCGCGGCGCCGGACGCCTGGAGCTCGGCACGCTCCAGCGCCGTCGCCGACCAGGAGGACGCGGCGGCCGATCCCCAGCCGGACCACTCGCCGACCCACACCGAGGACCGGGCGGAAACCCCGGGCCGCAGCGACGCCCGCCGCGCCGCATCCGCCCGCCGGTCCCGGGAGCGGGGCCGGACCCCGCTCTTCGACCAGTACGAGGACGGAGGCCGCCCCCGCGCGGCCAACGAGTAGCTTCCCGCCGGGTCGCCTGCTCGCCGGTCGTTAGCGATTTTTGAGCAGGCCGGTCGGGGTGCTAAAGTTTCACACGTCGCAAGGGCCTGTGGCGCAGTCTGGTAGCGCACCTCGTTCGCATCGAGGGGGTCTGGGGTTCAAATCCCCACAGGTCCACGCACATTGACGAAGGTCCCGTCCGGTCATCACGATCGGACGGGACCTTCGTCGTTTCCGGGGCGCACCTGTAGGCATGTGGGGCCGGGATGGATTCGTGACCGGGCACTGTGCAACCTTCACCGTTACCAGCGGGTCACCTGTGTGCGGCGTCACCGCAGTGGCGCCGTCCTGTCGTCTGGGAACGGAAGAGAAGCATGAGACGTAGCTCCCTGCGCGCGCCGTGGACTCGCGCGGCAGTGGCCCAAGTGGCCGTCGCGGGACTCGCCACGCTGGGGCTGGCCGGAGTCGCACAGGCGGACGGCGGCCAGGCGCCGCTTCCCGTCGCCATCACCGGGCCGGACAAGGTGGACCTGGCGCTGGACGGGGCCGAGGGCGAGCCGGGGGAGCCGCAGATCCGGCTGGGCATCACCGGGCCGGGGGATTACGACCCGGACAGCGGCACGGACCCGGAGCCGGTCCCGAACAACGGCTACAGCGTCACCATCGACGCCACCGCGCTCAAGGGCTTCGCCGAGGTCGACCTGCCGCAGTCGTGCGACGTGGACGCACTGACCGCCGTCTGCGACACGAGCAGCCTGTACCCCGGAGACTCCTACAACCCGAGCTGGAGCATCCGTCTCGACCTCAAGGACACCGCCGAGGCCGGGGACTTCGGCAAGATACAGGTGACGGGCGCCGGCGAGGGCCTGGAGTTCAACGAGCACACCGTCGACGTGCTGGTCGGCGGGCCCGAGCTGCTGAAGAAGAAGCTCCCGGCCGAACCCGAGGACTTCGAGGCCGGTGACACCTACAGCGCCCCGCTCGGCTTCCGCAACGTCGGCAGCATGTCGGCCGACGGCGTGGTCCTGCGCTTCGGCGGCACGCGCGGCCTGTCCTTCCCCGACGCGTACGACAACTGCTCGTACGCGGAGGAGAACAAGGACGACCTGATCCGCTATCAGAAGGTCGCCCTGTGCACCTTCGAGGGCGAATTCCTGCCGGGCACGGCCTACGAACTGAGCGAGCCCGTCCGGGTGAAGACCGCGGACTTCGCGCTCGGCGACATCTTCCACTACGGCTTCGACGCGGTCGGCGCCGAGGAGGCCGGCGCGCTGCGGTCGGGCGCCGACTACCGGCAGGGGTCCGGCCGGACGCTCACCCTGAAGCCGGTCAAGGGCGGCCAGAGCGGCGACTACACGAAGTACGCCGAGATCGACCTGCCCACGCAGAACAGCTACGACCTCGACCTCACCGGTGCACGCGTCGACGGCGAGCAGGGCGAGACCGTCACGGTCGGCATCGGTCTGAGCAACCACGGACCCGCCTGGATCGGGGCACTGCGCTCGGGCGGTGAGCCGCTGGGCTTCAGCGTGCAGATCCCCGAGGGCGCGAGCGTCGTGGACAGCCCCTGCCGCCCCATGAACGACGAGGCCACGGCCGAGTACCTCTGCTTCGCCGACACCCCGTTCCTCGAGGACGACCACCGCACCTTCACCTTCCAGCTCCGCATCGACAAGGTCGTCGAGGGCGCCAAGGGCAAGATCGCCCTTCCCGAGTGGGACAACCCGTGGGAGGGCGACCCGTCCAACGACACCGGCTGGATCGTGCTGAACGGCACCGGCGACGAGGAGACGCCGGGCGACACCGGCGGGACCACGGGCGGTACCGACGGCGGCTCCACGGGCGGTTCCGGCACCACCGGCGGCTCGGAGACCACGGGCGGCACCGGCACGACCGGCGGCTCGGCCTCCACCGGGGGCGCCACGGGTGGCACCGGCACGACCGGCGGCTCGGCCTCCACCGGAGGCACGACCGGCGGCCAGTCGCCGCAGGGCGGCCAGGACGGCCTGCTGGCCTCCACCGGCTCCGCGGCTCTGCTCGCCTCGGCCGGCGCGGTGCTGGCCCTCGCCGCGGGCGGCGTGCTCTTCGCCGTCTCACGCCGCCGCCAGGGCAGCCGACACGGCCTGACGAGGGCCTGACGGTCAAGCGCTACGGGACCTGCAGAGCCTTCGCATAGCAGAGGCTCTCCTCGTGGAAGCGGTAGAAGCCGAACTTCCCGCAGGGCTCGTAGCCGCTGGAGGTGTACAGGGCCACGGCCTCCGGCTGCTTGGTGCCGGTCTCCAGCACCATGCGGGTCCGGCCCGCCGCACGGGCGTCCTCCTCCAGGGCGGCCAGGATGCGGCGGGCCAGCCCGCGCCCGCGCACCTGCTCGATCACGAACATCCGCTTCAGCTCGGCGTCCCCGTCGCGGTAACCCTCGTCGTTGGTCTCCTGGCTGCGCCAGCCGCCGGAGGCGACCGGGACGTCGTTCTCGTCGTACGCGACCAGGTACAGGCCGTTCGGCGGCGCGAAGTCCGACGGGTCCAGGTGCGTGGCGTCGCCGCCGTCGCCGTAGCGGAGGTCGTACTCGGCCTGTACCTCGTCGTTGAGCTTCACGGCGTCGGGGTGGTCGAAGGGGACCCGGCGTATGTTCATGCTACCTACCGTATATGAATGCACTGCCCGGAGCGGGACATCGTCCAGTGTGCCGGTATCGTGCCCTGGTGCTCACCGTGACCTCCGTAAACGTGAATGGTCTGCGCGCCGCCGCGAAGAAGGGCTTCGTGGAGTGGCTCGCCGACACCTCCGCCGACGTGCTGTGCCTCCAGGAGGTACGGGCCGAGCCCCAGCAGCTGCCCGGACACGTCCGGACCCCCGACGGCTGGCACGTGACGCACGCCCCCGCCGCCGCCAAGGGCCGCGCCGGCGTCTCGCTCTGCACCCGCCGCGAGCCCGACCGCGTCCAGGTCGGCTTCGGCTCGACGGAGTTCGACGCCGGCGGCCGCTACGTCGAGGCCGACCTGCCCGGTGTGACCGTCGCCTCCCTCTACCTCCCCTCCGGCGAGGTCGGCACCCAGCGCCAGGACGAGAAGGTCCGCTTCATGGGCGAGTTCCTCGCCTACCTCAAGGAACTGCGCGAACGCGCCGCCGCCGACGGCCGCGAGGTCGTGGTCTGCGGCGACTGGAACATCGCCCACCGCGAGGCCGACCTCAAGAACTGGCGCGCCAACAAGAAGAACTCCGGCTTCCTGCCGGAGGAGCGCGAGTGGCTGGGGCGCGTCCTGGATCCGGCGGAGGGCGGCTACGTCGACGTCGTACGCGCCCTGCACCCGGACGTCGAGGGGCCTTACTCGTGGTGGTCCTACCGGGGGCGGGCCTTCGAAAACGATTCCGGATGGCGCATCGACTACCACATGGCCACCCCGGGGCTGGCCGCCAAGGCGGTCAAGGGCCACGTCGAGCGGGCCGCCACGCACGCCGGGCGCTGGTCCGACCACGCACCGGTGACGGTCGTCTACGACCGCTAGGCCCTGACGACAGGACTAGGCCCTGACGACAGGACTAGGCCCTGACGACAGGACTAGGCCCTGTCGTCAGGACGTGGACCCCGGTCAGTCCTCTCCGCCTCCTCTGCCCGGTTTCCCTATCCGCCGGTCCAGCGCCAGGGACAGTTCCGCCTCGATGACGCTGCGGGCCAGGGGGCGCAGGCGGTGGAGTTCCTCTTCGGGGGCGTGGCGCAGGATCAGGTCGGCGAAGAGGTCGGCCAGGGCGTCGGCGTGTTCGCGGACTCGGGCGCCGGCCTGGAGGACCTCGCCGAGGGGGATGCCCTCGCGGACCAGGGCGGAGGAGACCTCCAGCAGGCGGTGGCTGATGTGGACGAGTTCGTCGCCGTCGGTGCCGAGGTAGCCGAGGTCCATCGCGGCGGCCAGGTTCTCGGGGGTGACCTCTCCCTCGAAGCGGGCGGCGAGTTCCTCGGGGGTGAGGCGGACCGGGGTTTCCTCGGTGGGTTCGCCGAGGCCGAGGAGGTCGCCGACGTCGCGGCCGTGGTCGAAGGCGTCGGCGAGTTCCGCGATGCCGTTCAGGGTGTGGCCGCGCTCCAGCAGTGCCGCGATGGTGCGCAGGCGGGCCAGGTGGTGGTCGTCGTACCAGGCGATGCGGCCCTCGCGGCGGGGCGGGGGGATCAGTTTGCGTTCCCGGTAGAAGCGCAGGGTGCGCACCGTGATGCCGGCCAGCCGGGCCAGTTCCGCCATGCGGTATTCGCGCTTCTCGGTCACGGCGTCGAGCCTACGGCGTACCGTCGGTAACTTTCCTCGCGTGCCCCCTACCCATCAGTACGGGTGCTGCTCTACTCTCCCCATTGCGCCAGTGTTCACTGGCAGAGTTCTAGGCGACGCGTGGAGGCTTCGGGATGGCCGAGCACGAGCAGGTACAAGAACACGTGCGGGTGGCGGTGATCGGGTCCGGCTTCGGCGGGCTGGGGGCCGCCGTGCGGCTGCGGCGCGAGGGGATCACGGACTTCGTGGTGCTGGAGCGGGCCTCGAGCGTCGGCGGTACGTGGCGGGACAACAGCTACCCCGGGTGCGCCTGTGACGTGCCGTCCCACCTGTACTCCTTCTCCTTCGCACCCAACCCCGAGTGGCCGCGCACCTTCTCCGGGCAGGAGCACATCCGCGCCTACCTGGAGCATGTGACCGACACCTTCGGGCTGCGCCCCCACCTCCGCTTCGACTCGGAGGTGAAGCGGATGGCGTGGGACGGCGAGCAGCTGCGGTGGGAGATCGAGACCGCGAGCGGGAGTCTCACCGCCGATGTCGTCGTGTCCGCGACCGGGCCGCTGTCCGACCCCAAGGTGCCGGACATCCCGGGGCTGGACTCCTTCCCCGGCAAGGTCTTCCACTCGGCCCGCTGGGACCACGACTACGACCTCACCGGCAAGCGGGTCGCCATGATCGGCACCGGTGCCTCCGCCATCCAGATCGTGCCGTCCATCCAGCCGAAGGCCGGCCGCCTCACCCTCTTCCAGCGCACCCCGGCCTGGGTGATGCCCCGCATGGACCGGCCGATCAGCGGCGCCGAGCGCGCCCTGCACCGGGCGCTGCCCGTCACCACCAAGCTGCGCCGCGGGCTGCTGTGGGGCATCCGGGAACTCCAGGTGCAGGCCTTCACCAAGCATCCGAACGAGCTGGGCTTCGTCGAGCAGATCGCCAAGCGCAACATGGGCGCCGCCATCAAGGACCCGGCCCTGCGCGCCAAACTCACCCCCGACTACCGCATCGGCTGCAAGCGGATCCTGCTGTCGAGTACGTACTATCCGGCGCTCGCCAAGCCGAACGTGGACGTCGTCGGCGGACTGAGCGAGGTGCGCGGCTCGACCCTCGTCGCCGCCGACGGCACCGAGGCCGAGGTGGACGCGATCATCTTCGGCACCGGTTTCCACGTCACCGACATGCCCATCGCCGAGCGTGTCGTGGGCGCGGACGGGCGGACCCTCGCCGAGACCTGGAAGGACGGTATGGAGGCGTTGCGCGGCGCGTCGGCGGCCGGCTTCCCCAACTTCATGACGGTCATCGGGCCCAACACCGGCCTCGGGAACTCGTCGATGATCCTGATGATCGAGTCGCAGCTGAACTACCTGGCCGACTACCTGCGGCAGATCAACGTGCTCGGCGGCCGGACCGCCCTCGACGCCCGGCCCGCCGCCGTGCGGAACTGGAACCACCGGGTGCAGGAGCGCATGAAGCGCACGGTGTGGAACACCGGCGGCTGCACCAGCTGGTACCTGGACGCGAGCGGCCGCAACACCACCGTCTGGCCCGGCACGACCGCCGAGTTCCGGCGCGCGACGCGGCGCGTGGACCTCGCGGAGTACGAGGTGCTGCGTACGGCCGTCGCCGAGGCGGCACCGAGCGCGGCCGCGGACGCCGATGCGGTCCCCGGCGCGGACGCGACCGCGGAGGTGGGCGCGTGAGCCGCCTGCTGCACGCCGCCGCCGGGCCGTACGCGCCGCCCGCCCCCGCCCGTGAGCTGACCGTCACCGCCGCCGACGGCGCCCGGATACACGTCGAGGCGCACGGCCCCGGGAGCGCCCCCGCGGTCGTCCTCGCGCACGGGTGGGTCTGCTCGACCGCCTTCTGGGCGGCTCAGGTCCGTGCGCTGGCCGCCGACCACCGGGTCGTCGTGTACGACCAGCGCGGCCACGGCCGCAGTCCGGCGAATCCGGCGTGCGGTACCGAGGCCCTCGCCGACGACCTCGAGGCGGTCCTGTCGGCCACGCTCGCACCGGGCGAACGGGCCGTGATCGCCGGGCACTCCATGGGCGGGATGACGGTGATGGCCGCCGCGACCCGGCCCGCGGTGCGCGAGCACGCGGCGGCCGTCCTGCTGTGCAGCACCGGCAGTTCGCGGCTGGTGGCCTCCTCGACCGTGGTGCCGCTCGGGGAGGGCCGGGTGCGTACCTGGCTGACCCGGCGGATCCTCGGTTCCCGGGCGCCGCTCGGGCCGGTCACGCCCCTCGCGCGCAGGATCCTCAAGTACGGGACGATGGGCCCCGGTTCGGCCCCGCACATGGTCGACGCCTGTGCCCGCATCGTGCACGCCTGTCCGCGCAAGGTGCGGCACGCCTGGTCGGAGGTGCTGGACCTGCTCGACCTCGACCACGGGGTACGGGAGTTGACGATGCCGGTGGAGGTGGTCGTCGGCACCGCCGACCGGCTGACCCCGCCCGTGCACGCCCGCTCGCTGGCCGCCGCGCTGCCCCACTGCGTGGGCCTGACGGAGCTTTCGGGGGTCGGCCACATGACGCCGGTGGAGGCGCCGGAGCTGGTCACCGGGAAGATACGCGCCCTCGCCGCCACCCACATACCCACCGCACGCGGCGAGCGTGCCGTACACGCCGAGGAGAGCGCATGAGCAGGGTGAGCCTGGAAGGGCGGGTCGCCGTCGTCACCGGAGCCGCGCGGGGCGTCGGGGAGTTGCTGGCCCGCAAGCTCTCCGCGCGCGGGGTGAAGGTGGCCCTGGTCGGTCTGGAGCCGGACGAGCTCAAGCAGGTCTCGGCCCGGCTGCACAGCGAGAGCGAGCACTGGCACGCCGACGTCACCGACCACGAGGCGATGGCCCGGGTCGCGGGTGAGGTCAAGGAACGGTTCGGCAGGATCGACATCGTCGTCGCCAACGCGGGCGTCGCCACCGGCGGGCCCTTCGTCGACTCCGACCCTCAGTCCTGGCGGCGGGTCGTCGAGGTCAACCTGATCGGCTCGGCCGTCACGGCCCGCGCCTTCCTGCCGGCGCTGCTGGAGAGCCGCGGCTACCTGCTCCAGATCGCGTCCCTCGCCGCCCTCACCCCCGCGCCGATGATGAGCGCCTACTGCGCCTCCAAGTCCGGTGTCGAGGCGTACGCGCACTGCCTGCGCGGCGAGGTCGGGCACCGGGGTGTGAAGGTCGGCGTCGGCTATCTGTCCTGGACCGACACCGACATGGTGCGCGGCGCGGACCAGGACGACGTCATGCGCGAACTGCGCCGGCGGCTGCCCTGGCCGTCGAACAAGACCTATCCGCTGGGCCCGGCGGTCGACCGGCTCGTGGAGGGCATCGAGCGACGCTCGGCCCACGTCTACGGGCAGTGGTGGCTGCGCGGCATGCAGGGGATGCGCGGCTACCTGCCGGCCGTCATCGGCACCGTCGGGCAGCGCGAGATGCGGCGCTTCGGGGACCGGCTCGACAGTGTGCGCACGGGCCTGGTCGGCGCGGGCGGAGCGGCTGACGAGCAGCGCCCGACCAGCAGGACTACGGTCCGTAAGTGATCGACATGCGCACGGTCACAGCCCATGTGAATCTGATCGAGCCAGGCCGATCCGGCCGGGCCCGAACATCACAGGAGTGAACCCACATGGGTATGAAGGACCAGTTCCAGGACAAGGCCGAGCGCATGCAGCAGCAGGGCAAGCAGCGGGCCGACCAGGCCAGGGAGCAGTTCAAGAACCGCGACCACCGTCGTGACGAGGACGAGATGGACCCGTCGCGCCGCCGGGACGCGGAGGAGCGCGAGCCCGCCACGCGCCGCCGTGACACGGACGAGCGGTTCGAGGGCAGCGACGCCTGACGCGCCGCCGCTGAGTCGAAGGGGCGCCCACCGCACGCGCGGAGGGCGCCCTTTCGCCTGCCCCGGGCTCGCTTCCGGGTCACGCCCTGGGTGGCAGCGGCGGCCGCGACCGGTCGGGTACGCCGTCGTAACCGGGCGGCGTGGCGGGCGGGTTGGTCTCCAGCAGCTCCAGGGCCAGCCGGACCGCCTCGTCCAGTACCGGGTAGCGGCCCTCGGCCCAGTCCAGCGGGGTGCGCATCGCCTCGACGTCGGGGGCGACGCCGTAGTTCTCCACGGACCAGCCGTACGCGTCGAACCAGGCAGCGTTCATCGGCACCGTGATCACCGTGCCGTCGCCGAGGCGGTGCCGGCCGGTCATGCCGACCACGCCTCCCCAGGTGCGCTGCCCGACCACCGGGCCGAGGCGCAGCAGTTTGAACGCGGCCGTGATCATGTCGCCGTCGGAGGACGTCGCCTCGTCCGCGACCGCCACGACGGGCCCGCGAGGGGCGTTGGAGGTGTACGACACCGGCTGCGCGTCGCGGGTCAGGTCCCAGCCCAGGATGGTGCGGGTCAGCTTCTCGATGACGAGTTCACTGATGTGGCCGCCCGCGTTGCCGCGCACGTCCACGATCAGCGCGGGCCGGGACACCTCCATGCGCAGGTCGCGGTTGAACTGCGCCCAGCCGGAGCCGCCCATGTCGGGGATGTGCAGGTAGCCGCACCGCCCGCCGCTCAACTCGCGTACCACCTCGCGGCGTTTGGCCACCCAGTCCTGGTAGCGCAGCGGCCGTTCGTCGACGAGCGGTACGACGGCGACCCGGCGGGCCGGTCCCGGGCCGCCCTCGCCCGGGGTGAAGGTCAGCTCCACCGTCGTACCGCCCGCTCCCGCCAGCAGCGGGTACGGGCCCGTCACCGGATCCACCGGGCGGCCGTCCACGTGGGTCAGCGACGCCCCCTCGCGGATGCCGGTGCCGGCCAGCGGGGAGCGTGCCTTGGAGTCGGAGGAGTCGCCGGGCAGGATGCGCTTGACCACCCAGTGGCCGTCCCGGCACACGAAGTTGGCGCCGAGCAGGCCCTGCCGGCGCTGGTAGTGGGCCGGACCCTCGTTGCGCCGGGCGGCGGCGACGTACGCGTGCGAGGTGCCGAGTTCGCCGAGTACCTCGCGGAGCAGGTCGGCGAACTCGTCGGGGGAGGCGACCCGTTCGAGCAGCGGCCGGTACTGGTCCAGCACCGCGTCCCAGTCGATGCCGCACATGCCGGGGTCCCAGAAGTAGGCGCGGATCAGGCGGCCCGCCTCGTCGTACGCCTGGCGCCACTCGGCGGCCGGGTCGACCTCGTGCAGGATGCGGCGCAGGTCGATCCAGGTGGTCGAGTCGCCGTCGCCCGTCTCGGTCGCCGGTACGGCGCGCAGGTCGCCCTCGTCGAGCACGACCAGGCGGGTGCCGTCGCCGCTGACCCGGAACCAGTCGAGGTGGTCGACCAGTTCGGACTTCTTCGCCTTGGCGAGGTTGAAGTGCTCCAGGGTGGGCTGCTCGCTCGGGTCGGCCGGGTTGGCGAAGGTCTCGCCGAGCGCGCCGGAGATGGGCCAGCGCAGCCAGACCAGGCCGCCGCCCGCGACCGGTTGCAGCGCCGAGTACTTGGACGCGGTGACCGGGAACGGGGTCACCCGGCTCTCCAGTCCCTCCACCTCGACGGTCACCGCGCCGCCCTCGCCGGGCTCGTCCTCCAGCGGGTCCAGGCCCCCGGCGGCAGGACGGCCCTCCGGGTTCAGCGCGAAGGGGGAGGGGGTCGCGGAGGACAGCGGCACCAGGTAGGGGCGGCAGCCCAGCGGGAAGGACAGGTCGCCGGTGTGCACGTCGTACACCGGGTCGAAGCCGCGCCAGGACAGGAAGGCGAGATAGCGGCCGTCCCGGGTGAACACCGGGTTCTCGTCCTCGAATCGTCCGTCGGTGACGTCGACGACGAGCGGCCCCTCCTGCCCGTTCTGCCCGTGATGACCGTTGATCCGGGCCATCTTGATCTGCCGCAGCGAGCGTCCGATGCCCGGGTGCGACCAGGTGAGCCAGGTCCCGTCCGGGGAGAAGGCGAGGTCGCTCACGGGGCCGTTGACGGACCGGATCAGCTCGGTGACGCGGCCCGCGGCGGCACCGGTGAGGCCGGAGGCCCCCGCCGCGCCTGCCGTGCCGCTGTCCCCGGCACCCTCTGTCGCCCCGTCCGGGTCCGCGCCGCCGCCACCGGTGTCGGTATCGGTGCCGCTGGCGGCGGCCACCGCCTCCGCAGGGCTCCCCGTACCCCTTGCCGTCTCCGCCGCCGAGCTCCCCGTACCCCTTGCCTCCGCCGCCGGGCCCCCCGTGCCCACCGCGTCCAGCGCCCGGGCGACCTCCGTGTCCACCTCCGAGACGTCGAGCAGCAGGAGCCTGCCGTCGTGCGAGGCGATGGCGAGCCGCTCGCCCGCCGGGTCCGAGGCCAGTTCCAGGACCCGGCCCAGCTTCCCCGAGGCGAGCCGTCTGGGCGCGCGGCCCCCGGTCGCGCGCGGCAGGTGGGCGATCTCGACGGCGTCCTCGCCCTCCGCGTCCGTCACGTACGCGATCCGCCCGCTCGCCCCGAGCATCTCCGGCAGCCGCACCCGGACCCCCGGGGTGTCGGCGAGGGTGCGGGCCGGGCCGTCGCGGTGGGTGAGCCAGTACAGGCTGCCGCGTACGACGACGGCGCTCGCGCGGCCCGTCTCGTCGACGGAGACGCCGCCCACGTGCTGGGCTGCGGGCACCTGGTAGGTACGCCGTCCCGCGCGCGGCCCGCTCAGCCGGACGTCGAGCCGGCGTGGCACCGAGCCGGGCGCCAGGTCGTCGACGATCCACAGGTCGCCCGCGCACTGGTACACCACGCGGTCGCCGTCGCTCGCGGCGTGCCGGGCGTAGCAGGCGTCGTGGTCGGTGTGGCGGCGCAGGTCGGAGCCGTCCTGGGCGCAGGAGTAGAGATTGCCGACGCCCTCATGGTCGGAGAGGAAGGCGATCCGGCCACCGGCGAACAGGGGAGAGTGCAGGTGCCCCTGGAGGCCGGGCAGCAGCCGCTGCCCGTGCAGCCAGAGCCTGCCCGTGGCGCCGCCCCGGTAGCGCTTCCAGGCGGCGGGTTCGTGCGGCGGGGTGCCGGTCAGGAGCAGGGTCCTGCGCTCGCCGTCGAAATCGGCGGCCTGGATGTCGGTGACCGGTCCCCAGGGCAGTTTGCGGCCGGGGTCGCCGTCGGGGGTGACCTTGTAGGCCCAGGTCAGGTGGGAGAAGGGTTCGCCGTGCGAGGCGACGGCGAGGATGGCGGCGTGGCCGTCGGGCTCGGGCGGGGACCAGCCGCAGACCCGGGTGTCGAGGCCGCCCCAGTGGGTGAGCTGCCGTCCGGGTCCGCCGTCCACCGGCACGAGGTGGACCTCCGGCGACAGGCTGCGCCAGCTGGTGTAGGCGATGTGGCGGCCGTCGGGCGAGAAGCGCGGGTGGCCGGCCTTGGTGCGGTCGACGGTGAGCCGCCAGGCACGGCCCGGACCGTCGAGGTCCGCGAGCCAGAGGTCGTCCTCGGCCACGAAGCACAGCTGGTCGCCACTGAGGTGCGGAAGGCGCAGGTAGCTCACCCACCCCATGCTTTGCCGGGGGCCGGACCCCGGCAACTCGGCCCGCGCTCCCGTGGGCACTTATGAGTAACCGACGACCGTGACCCAGAACACGAACGAAACCGTTTCGTTTCGCTAGAGGGTGGGGTACCTTGTTCATGTACGAAACGGTGTCGTTCACACAGAGGCACGGAGAGGGGTGAGCGGGATGACCGAGGCAGCCACCGCGCGCCGCAGTCGGATCACTCCCGAGCGCGAGGCCGAGCTGTACGAGGCCGTGCTCGACCTGCTCCGGGAAGTCGGCTACGACGCCCTCACCATGGACGCCGTGGCGGCCCGCACCCGGTCCAGCAAGGCGACGCTCTACCGCCAGTGGGGCGGCAAGCCCGAGCTGGTCGTCAGGGCCATGCGGCACAACAAGCCCGGTGAGATCGGCGATGTCGACACCGGCTCGCTGCGCGGCGACCTGCACGCCCTGATGGCCCGCGAGGACGACTGCACCATGGCCCAGAACTCCGCGCTGATGCGCGGCGTGGCCATGGCGCTCCACCAGAACCCGGACCTGCGCCAGGCTTTCCGGGACCAACTCGTCGAACCGGAGATGGCGGAGTTCCGGCACCTGCTGCAACGCGCCGTCGACCGGGGCGAGATCAGAGCGGACTGCCCCGCACTGGACTTCCTCGTGCCCATGCTGGTCGGTGCCTTCGCCACCCGCACGCTGCTCGAGGACCAGCCACCGACCCGGGCTTTCCTCACCTCCTACATCGACGCCGTGATCCTCCCCGCCCTCGGCGTCCCCACCACCTGAGCAACCCCGCCTGAGCCCACCTGACGTAACCAGCCCCACTGCCTCAAGGGCGTGGGCGGTGCCCCCATCGTCGTCGGGCCGATCCCCCCTGCCCTGAAGTTCCCACGACCTGACCGGGAGTACGCCCTCGTGGCCACGTTCCTCTACAAACTCGGCCGGCTCGCCTTCCGCCGGCGGCACTTCGTCGCCCTGATATGGGTGGCGCTGCTGACGCTCGCGGGCGTCGGCGCGGCCAGTGCCCCGCCCGCCGGCACCACCTCCTTCTCCATCCCCGGCACCGAGGCCCAGAAGGCCTTCGACCTGCTTGAAGAGCGCTTCCCCGGCACCAGCGCCGACGGGGCGACCGCACGCGTCGTCTTCAAGGCACCGTCCGGCGAGACGATGACGGCCGCCGACAACAAGGCGACCGTCGAGAAGACGGTCGCCGACCTGGCCGACGGCTCCGAGGTCGCCTCGGTCGCCGACCCGTACACGGGCAACGCCGTCAGCGAGGACGGCACGGTCGCCTACGCGTCGGTGAGGTACGACGTCTCCGGCATGGAGCTGGAGGACACCACCAAGGACGCCCTGGAGGACGCCGCCCAGCAGGCGCGCGACGCCGGGCTGACCGTCGAGGTCGGCGGTGACGCGCTGCAGGCCGTCCCGCACACCGGCGCCACCGAGGTCATCGGCATCGCGGTCGCCGCCGTCGTCCTCGTCATCACCTTCGGCTCGCTGGTCGCGGCCGGACTGCCCCTGCTCACGGCCCTGATCGGTGTCGGCATCGGCGTCTCCTCGATCACTGCCCTGGCCAGCGCCCTGGAACTGGGCTCCACCACCTCCATCCTGGCGATGATGATCGGCCTCGCGGTCGGCATCGACTACGCCCTGTTCATCGTCTCCCGCTACCGCGCGGAACTCGCCGAGGGCCGCGAGCGCGAGGAGGCCGCGGGCCGGGCGGTCGGCACCGCCGGCTCGGCGGTCGTCTTCGCCGGCCTCACGGTCGTCATCGCCCTGGTCGGTCTCGCGGTCGTCAACATCCCGATGCTGACCAAGATGGGCATCGCGGCGGCCGGCACCGTCGCCATCGCGGTCCTGATCGCCCTCACGATGGTCCCCGCACTGCTCGGCTACGCCGGCCGCAGGGTGAAGCCGACCGGCGCGAAGAGCAAGCTCCTGGGCGGCGGCAGGAAGAACGGCGCGGAGGCCGACGGCAAGCCCGCCAAGGCCAACCTCGGCACCCGCTGGGCGAGCTTCGTCGTCCGCCGCCCGCTGGCCGTCCTGCTCCTCGGCGTCATCGGCCTCGGAGCCGCCGCGATCCCCGCGGCCTCTCTGGAACTGGGCCTGCCCGACGACGGCTCCCAGCCGACGTCCACGACCCAGCGCCGCGCGTACGACCTCCTGTCGGAGGGCTTCGGGCCGGGCTTCAACGGTCCGCTGATGGTCGTCGTCGACGCGAAGGGCAGCGACGCCCCGAAGCAGGTCTTCACCGACGTCTCCAACGAGATCAGGGGCCTCGAGGACGTCGTGGCGGTCACCCCGCCCGCGCCCAACAAGGGCGGTGACACCGCGACCATCACCGTGATCCCGGACTCCAAGCCGTCCTCCGTCCAGACCGAGGACCTGGTGCACGCCATCCGCGACGCGGGCGGCGACATCCAGGCCGACACCGGCGCGGAGACCCTGGTCACCGGCTCGACGGCGATGAACATCGACGTCAGCGAGAAGCTGAACGACGCGCTGCTGCCGTACCTGGTCCTGGTCGTCGGCCTGGCCTTCCTCCTTCTGATCGTGGTCTTCCGCTCGATCCTGGTCCCGCTGAAGGCGGCCCTCGGCTTCCTGCTCTCCGTCATGGCGGCGCTGGGCGCGGTCGTCGCGGTCTTCCAGTGGGGCTGGCTGTCCGGCCTGATGGGCGTGGAGGAGACCGGCCCGGTCATGTCGATGATGCCGATCTTCATGGTCGGCGTGGTCTTCGGCCTGGCGATGGACTACGAGGTCTTCCTGGTCACCCGCATGCGGGAGGCTCACGTCCACGGCGAGAAGCCCAACCAGGCGGTCGTCACCGGCTTCAGGCACGGAGCGAGGGTCGTCACGGCCGCGGCGGTCATCATGATGGCGGTCTTCGCCGGCTTCATCGGCTCCAGCGAGGCGATGGTCAAGATGATCGGCTTCGGCCTGGCGATCGCCGTGTTCTTCGACGCGTTCGTCGTCCGCATGGCCATCGTCCCGGCGGTCCTCGCGCTGCTCGGCAAGAAGGCCTGGTGGCTGCCGAAGTGGCTGGACCGCGCGCTGCCCAACGTGGACGTCGAGGGCGAGGGACTGCGCACGGCCCGAGAGCGGGGCTCGGGTCCCGACGAGGACCGGGAGCTGGCGCGCACCTGACGCGCCACCTCTGACAGGACGACAGACCAGCCGGTGAGGGCTCCGTGGGGACGGGGCTGCCCTCACCGGCTTCCTGTCGCGCGAGGACACCGCAACCCGGTCGCCTGCCGGCTACACGTACCGCTACGGTGCCGTCCATGACGACGACCGACGACGCCTCCGCGACCCCCGCCGCCCACCCCCGGTTCGCCGAAGCCCTGCGCGAACTCGGCCTCGGTGACCTCGCAGGACGGGCCCGGCGCTTCCCCGAGGCCACCCGCACCGCCGCCGAGGCGGCCGCCGCGATCGGGTGCGAGCTGAGCCAGATCTGCAAGTCGCTCATCTTCGCCGCCGACGGCGTGCCCGTGCTGGTCCTCATGGACGGCGCCTCACGCGTGGACCTGGAGCGGGTCCGGGAGGAGCTCGGCGCCGGAAAGGTCACGCGGGCCAAGGCCGACGTCGTACGGGAGACCACCGGATACGCCATCGGCGGCGTGCCGCCCTTCGGGCACCGGAGCAGGACCCGGGTACTCGCCGACCGTTCCCTCCTCGCGCACGACGTCGTCTGGGCCGCCGCCGGCACCCCGTACGCCGTCTTCCCGATGGAACCCAAGGAGCTCGTCGCCACCGCCGGCGCCACCCTCGTGGACGTGCGCGAGCGCCCCGAGTGACGCCCCTGGTCACCGGCGCCGTCCTGCTCGCCGCGGTCACCCACGCGAGCTGGAACGCCATCGCCCACCGGATCACGGACAAGCTGACCGGCTTCGCGCTGATCTCGGGCGGCGGGATGCTCATCGGGCTCGCGCTGCTGCCCTTCACGGCGTTCCCGGCGGCCGGCGCATGGCCGTACCTCCTCGTCTCCGCCGCGATCCACATCGCGTACTACGCCCTGCTGATGCGGTCCTTCCGGCTGGGCGACTTCGGGCAGGCCTACCCGATCGCCCGCGGCAGCGCACCGCTGCTGGTCACCGGCCTCGCCGCCGTCTTCGCGCACGAGGTGCCGGACGGCTGGGCGGCGGGCGGCATCGTGGTCTCCTGCGCGGGGCTGACCGGCGTCGCCCTGTGGGGGCTGCGCGGACGCCGGCCCGACTGGGCGGCGATCGGCGCGGCCCTGGCGACCGGAGCGACCATCGCGGTGTACACGGTCGTCGACGGGCTGGGCGTGCGCGCCGCCGGGTCCTCCCTCGGTTACATCGCCTGGCTGATGGCGGTGCAGGGGACGGTCCTCCCGGCGTACTTCCTGTCCCGCCACCGCGCCGGAGCCTGGGCGCTGCTGCGGCCGCACGCCGGTCTGGGGCTGCTCGGCGCGGTGCTGTCCGTCGCCGCGTACGCGCTGGTCCTGTGGGCGCAGACCCGCGCCGAACTCGCGCCGATCGCCGCCCTGCGCGAGTCCTCGATCCTGGTCGGCGCGGCGATAGGCGCCCTCTTCTTCAAGGAGCGGTTCGGCGTGCCCCGGATCGCGGCGGCGGGCCTCCTCGTCGTCGGGATCGGACTGATGCTGCACACGGGATAGTGCGCACGGCGGCTGCGAGGAGCACCCTGGAAGCAGGTGTTCCGGAGGTGATCGTCATGATGCACACCGCAGTGGGATGGCATGTCGAGCTGGAGTTCATGGAGGACGACCAGCACACGCGGGCGGTCGCGATGGTGCGGCTCCCCGACGGCAGTGAGGTCCGCGGCCATGGCCACGCCAGCCGCCACCGCGTCGACTCCCACCAGCCGAGGGTCGGCGAGGAGGTCGCGGGGGCGCGCGCCCTGAACGAGCTGGCGATGCGACTGCTCACCAAGGCGCACGACGAGATCGACACGGCGTCGGGGAGGACCTCACACCCCATCCACGTCTGAGCCGGTCCGCCCGAGCGACGCCCGCACCGCGCGCACCAGTGCCTGCGCCCGCGGGTCCGCCGTCACGGTCTTGCGGAAGCCGTTGGTGACATACCCGAAGGCGATGCCCGCCTCCGGGTCGGCGAAGCCGAGCGCGCCGCCGCGGCCCGGGTGGCCGAAGGAGCCGGGGGACAGGAACGGGGACGCGCTGCCGTGCAGCATGTAGCCGAGGCCGAAGCGGGTGCCCACGACGAGGATCCGGTCCGGCCCGGCCGACTCCTCGGCGCGGGCCCGCTCCAGCGTCGCCGCGTCGAAGAGCCGGGCGTGCGGCGTCACACCGTCGACCTCGCCGATCAGCGCGGCGTAGAAGCGGGCCAGCCCGTCGGCCGTAGCGATGCCGTTGGTCGCGGGGAGGGCCGCCGCCCGGTACGCCGGGTCGTTCTGGTCGGGGAACGGCGTGATCGCGGCGAAGGCGCGGCGGGTGAGGGAGTCCGGATCCCGGTAGGCCTCGGTGACCGCGCGCTTGGGGCGCAGGCGCGGGCCGCTGCCCGACGGCTCGGGGTCCTCGACGCGCCCGGCCCGCCCGGCCCGGCCCGCCGCCTCCTCCGCCGCGGGCAGCCCCAGCCACAGGTCCAGGCCCAGCGGCCCCGCGATCTCGTCCGCGATCCACTCGCCGGTGCTCCGCCCGCCCGTCGCCCTGCGGACCAGTTCGTCGAGCAGCCAGCCGTACGTCAGCGCGTGGTAGCCGTGGTCGGTGCCGGGTTCCCAGGCGGGTGCCTGGGCGGCGACGGCCTGCGGCCCGCGCGACGGGTCGAGAGCTTCGTCCGGGGTGAGCGGGCGGTCGAGGACGGGCAGCCCGGCCTGGTGGTTGAGCACGTGCCGGACCAGCACCCGCTCCTTGCCGTGCGCCTTGAACTGCGGCCAGTACTCGCCCACCGGCGCGTCCAGGTCCAGCTCCCCGCGCTGGTGCAGCAGCAGCGGTACGGCGGCGGCGACGCCCTTCGTGGCCGAGCGCACGACCTGGGCGGTGCCCCGGCGCCACGGTTCGGTGCCGGCTGTGCCATCGACGTCCCTGGTGCCGCCCCACAGGTCGACGACCTTGCGCCCGTCCCGGTAGACGGCGACCGCCGCGCCCCGGTCCCCGAGCGCCGTGAAGTTCCGTGCGAACGCGTCCCTGACCGGCTCGAAGCCCTCGGCCACTGTGCCGTGCACGTCCATGTCCGCGTCCGCGTCCACGTTTCCGGGTCCCTTCCGATCGCCTGCGACAGTGGGTGCAACCGTCGCCGGCCCCCTGCGATTCCTCACCCGCTCGCCGACACCGACCGCGGGTCGAAGCCGAAGGGCAGTTCCAGGCGGTGGGCGCGCATCAGCTCGTCGTCGGAGAGCAGGCCGGCGGCCGGGCCGTCCGCCGCTATCACGCCGTCGCTGAGGATCAGCGCGCGGGGGCACAGCTCCAGGGCGTAGGGCAGGTCGTGGGTGACCATCAGGACCGTGACGTCCAGGGAGCGCAGGATGTCGGCGAGTTCGCGGCGGGAGGCCGGGTCCAGGTTGGACGAGGGCTCGTCCAGGACGAGGATCTCCGGCTCCATGGCGAGCACGGTCGCCACCGCCACCCGGCGTCGCTGGCCGAAGGAGAGGTGGTGCGGGGGCCGGTCCTTGAACTCCGCCATGCCGACCAGGGCGAGCGCCCGGTCCACGCAACGCTCCAGCTCCGCCCCCTTGAGCCCGGCCGCCGCCGGCCCGAACGCCACGTCCTCGCGCACGGTCGGCATGAAGAGCTGGTCGTCGGGGTCCTGGAAGACGATGCCGACCCGGCGCCGGACCTCGGCCATGTTCCGCTTGTCCACGGGCAGCCCGGCGACCGTGACCGTGCCGGTGCCACCGGTCAGGATGCCGTTGAGGTGGAGGACGAGCGTCGTCTTGCCCGCGCCGTTCGGGCCGAGCAGCGCGACCCGCTCGCCGCGGGCGACGGAGAAGTCCACGCCGAAGAGGGCCTGGTGCCCGTCGGGGTAGGCGTAGGCGAGGCCGGAGACCTCAAGGGAGGGTGTCATCGGAAGCGCCCACTTCCCAGCTTGCGGATGAGTGTCGTCGTCGACGGCGGTGCCTGCGAGAGCCAAGCTTGCACCACCCCTGTGCCATTGCTGTCAACCGGGCTGGTTTCGACCCGGCTGGTGTTGACCGCGTCAGTCTCGGTCGTCCGCTGGGCAATCGAGCAGCGTGAGCCGGGAACCCCCCTTGCGACCCAGGGGGGATTCAAAGCACCCATCCCAGCAAGCACACGACAAGGGCCGCCCCCGGGAGCAGCGAAGCGTACGACCACTGCGCCCGGGAGGCGGTCACCTCGTCGATCACCGGCATCGAACCGGTGTACCCGCGGCTGACCATGGCCAGGTGGACGCGCTCGCCGCGCTCGTAGGAGCGGATGAACAGCGCCCCGGCCGACTTGGCGAGCACGCCCCAGTGCCGGACGCCCCGCGCCTCGAAGCCGCGCGACTCCCGGGCGATCCGCATCCGGCGCATCTCGTCCGCGATCACGTCCCCGTACCGGATCATGAAGGACGCGATCTGCACCAGCAGCGGCGGCAGCTTCAGGCGCTGGAGGCCGAGCAGGAGTTCACGCAGCTCGGTGGTGGCGGCGAGGAGCACGGAGGCGGCGACGCCCAGGGTGCCCTTGGCCAGTACGTTCCACGCGCCCCACAGGCCGTTGACGCTCAGCGAGATGCCGAGCACCTCGACCCGCTCGCCCTGGGCCACGAACGGCATCAGCACCGCGAACGCGACGAACGGCACCTCGATCAGCAGCCGACGCAGCAGGAAGCCGGCCGGGACCCGGGCGGCGTACGCCACCGTCGCGAGCAGCAGCGCGTAGAGGCCGAAGGCCCACATCGCCTCGCGGGGCGTCGACACCACGACGATCACGAAGGCGAAGGTCGCGGCGAGTTTGGTGTGCGGCGGCAGACCGTGCACGGGGGAGTCCCCGTGCCGGTAGAGCCGGTGCGCGTGCCCGGCGCCCATGTCAGGCGCTCGTGTCCGTGCGGTCCGGGACGCCGGTCGGCGAGGTGTCGTCGCCGCGCCGCCTGCGCACCGACCAGAACACCGCGCTGCCCGCGACGACCGTGACGCCGACGCCGATCACACCCGCGAGGCCGCTGGAGACACGGGCGTCGGTGATGTCCTCGACGCCGTAGTCGGCGAGCGGGGAGCCGGCGTTCGCGTGTTCCTCGGTCTTCTCGTCGATGCCCTCGTCGGCGGCGACCTTCTCCAGGCCGTCGGGGTCGGCGGAGGCGTAGAAGCTGACGAAGCCGGCGAGGACCAGCGAGGTGACCAGGCCCGTGATCCACAGCTTGCGGTGGGAGCGGGCGGCGGCGGGCGCGGCGGCCGGCTCCGCGTCGGGGACGTCGACGAGTTCGCCGTTCACCCGCAGCCTGAGCTTCCGCGTGAGCCCGCGCGCCCCGTACACGAGGTCCGGGCGTACGGCGATGACGGCGCCGACGGTCAGCGCGGTGATCGCGGCCTCGCCGATGCCGATCAGCACGTGCACGCCGACCATCGCGGTGGCGACCTTGCCGACGGCGACGTCGGTGGTGCCGCCGATCCAGTACAGGAACGTGAAGGCGAGGGCGGCGGCCGGGACGGAGACGAGGGCGGCGACGAAGGAGGCGACGGTGACCGAGCGGCGGGTGCGCGGCAGGACCTTCACCAGGCCCCGGAAGAGGGCGTAGGCGACGACCGTGGCGACGATCGCCATGTCGGTGATGTTGACGCCGAGCGCGGTCAGGCCGCCGTCGGCGAAGAGGATGCCCTGCATGAGCAGGACGACGGAGACGCACAGCATCCCCGTGCAGGGGCCCACGAGGATCGCCGCGAGGGCACCGCCGAGCAGATGTCCGCTGGTGCCGGCGGCGACGGGGAAGTTCAGCATCTGCACCGCGAAGATGAACGCCGCGACCAGCCCCGCGAGGGGTGCCGTCCGCTCGTCCAGCTCGCGGCGCGCGCCGCGCAGGCCGACCGCGATGGCGCCCGCGGCGACGACTCCGGTCACGGCGGAGGCCGGGGCGTTGATGAATCCGTCAGGTACATGCACGACTCGATGATAGGGACCAGTTGCAACCCCTTTGCAAGAGCGAGGTAAAGGCTGATCTCACACGTGATATACGCCCCGAAGGGCGTGGTCCGGGATTTATGGGACATTGGAGAAGGGGTGGACGCAGAGCTTTCGCACAGGTGGCACAGCGCAAGGGGCGATCCGATGTCCGTTGTCGAACAGTACGCACGAGCCCACGTTCTGACGGACGCGGACCTTCCCGACGAGGACGACGGCGGAGCGATACCCGTCGTGCTGCGCTACGACCCCGACCACGACCCGCGGTCGGTGTGCGTCGGACTGCCCGCGCGGGGCCGCGGTCCGGGCACCGGCTTCCGAGAGTGGACCTTCGACCGGGCGCTGCTGGAACAGGGCCTGCGCGCCCCCGCCGGAAGCGGCGAGGTGCGGGTGTGGCCGTGCGGGCGGGTGCAGGCGGTCGTCGAGTTCCACACCCCGCAGGGCTGCTCCGTGGTCCAGTTCGAGACCAAGGCGCTCATCAGGTTCCTGCGCCGGACCTACACGGCGGTGGCCCAGCCGGTGGCCCACTGAGCCACCGGCCGCGCGTGCTCGCGCCGGTGCTCAGCCGGCGTTCTTCAGCAGCGCCGCGACGATCGGTCCCGCCGACTCGCTGCCGTGGCCGCCCTGCTGGACCACGCCCGCCGCGGCCACGTCGCCCTTGTACGCGGTGAACCAGCCGTTGGGCTTCTCCTGGCCGTCGACCTCCGCCGAGCCGGTCTTCGCGCCCGCGTCACCGCCGACCCCGGCCATCGCCTCCGCGGCGGTGCCCGCCGTCGCCGTGTAGGACATCAGCTCGCGCAGCTGCGCCAGCGTCGACGACGACATCGTGCGGGAGGCCGTGGCGAGCCCCCGCCCGTCGACCGACGGGGCGACCAGGTACGGCTGGTGGAAGCTGCCCGACTTCACGGTCGCCGACACGGAGGCCATGTTCAGCGGGTTCATCCGCACCCCGCCCTGCCCGATGAGGGAGGCGGCCATCGGAGCCGCGCTCTGCACCGGCACCGAGCCGTCGAAGGTGGGCACGCCGACCGACCAGTTGTTCATCGACAGGCCGAACACCTCCTTCGCCTGCTTGGTCAGGTCGTCGTTGGCCAGCTCCGGGGCCTGGCTGATGAAGGCGGTGTTGCAGGAGCGGGCGAAACTCGCCTTGAAGGTGCCGTCCTTGATCTCGAACTTGTCGTCGTTCTGGAACTTCCAGCCGCCGTAGCTGAAGTACTTCGGGCACGGGTGCTTCTTGTCCGTCGACGCCAGGTTCTTCTCGATCAGCATCGAGGCGGTGATGACCTTCATCGTGGAGCCGGGAGCCAGCGAGCCCTGGAAAGCGGTGTTGAAGCCGTGTCCGCCGTTGGCGACCGCGAGGACCTCGCCCGTGGAGGCTCGCAGCAGGACCACCGACGCCCGCGCCTTGCCGGCCACCTGCTTCTCGGCGGCGGCCTGGAGGGCGGGGTCCAGGGTCGTCTTCACGGTGCCGGGCGTGCCCTCGCTCAGCTCCAGCAGCGTCTTGTCGGAGGCCTTCGCCGCCTTCGACTCCTTGCCGCGGACCACGCGCAGCTCGATGCCCGGAGTACCGCCGGCCTTCTCGCCGTACTTCTCGCGCAGGCCGTCCAGGACGGTGCCGAGCGACGGGTACTTCGCGGTGGTGATCTCCGCGCCGTCCCGGTCCAGCGCCTCGACCGGCGGGGCCCCGGCCTCCCCGGTGACCAGCTTGTCGCCGTCCTTCAGTTCCGGATGGACGACGGCGGCGTGCCAGTCGACGCGCGGCTCGCCGTCGCCGGCCCGGCGGACGACGGTCAGGGCGCTGTCGTACGCCAGTGGCTTCGTCGTCTTCTCGTACGCGACGGCGGCCTTCACGGCGAACGGGACCTTCGCCCCGGCCGGGGCGCCCGCGGTGAGTGTGACGTCCTTGACCCGGGCGTCCTTGGCGTAGCCGGTGAGCAGGGCCTTCGCGGCCTCGGCGTCGTCGGTCGCGGCGGCCGCCCCGGCGACGTCGCCCCGCTGCCAGGCGGTCAGGAACCGCTGGGCCGCCGAGGTGACCTCGGCCGCCGTGAGGGGGCCCGACTTCATCTCCTCCCCGGCCGCGGACGTGGTCCGGGCGCCGTCCTCGGTGCCGGCCCCGCCGCCGTACATCGCGTAGGCACCGAATCCGGCACCGGCCACGACCACCGCGGCCACGCTGCCGATCACGGCGGGTTTCGTCCTTCGCCGCTCGCCCGCGGCCCTTCTGCTGCCCACTGTGTCCCGTTCCTCCGCGGCGCCCGGATTCCCGGGGTCCCTCGTTGCCTCGTGCTTCCAACGACGGCGACCACAGTAGGGGCACCCGTCGCGTCCGGCCCGTCATGGGCTCTGTCGCCGAATTCCCGCCTGCCCGGCGGGCGGACGACGGTAATCGGGCGGCAGAGCCTATCCCCCCGCCCGCAGCACGTCCGCCACGATCGGGCCGGCCGCGTCGCCGCCGTGGCCGCCCTCCTCGACCATGGCCGCCGCCGCGACGTCGTTCCGGAAGCCGGTGAACCAACTGTCGGACGTGGACTCCCCGTCGACCTCGGCCGACCCGGTCTTGGCGCCGATGTCGCCGCCGAGCCCGGACATGGCCGCGGCGCCGGTGCCCTGCGTGGCGGTGAGCCGCATCATCTGCTTGAGCTGGGCGGCCGTGCTCTGCGGCAGGCCCTTGGCGGTCGCGAGCTGCCGGTCGTCCAGGTCGGGCGGGACCAGGTAGGGCTGGCGGAACTCGCCGGTGATGGCGGTCGCCGTCACGGACGCCACGTTCAGCGGGTTCATCTGGACCTGGCCCTGGCCGATGGCGCCCGCGGCGCGGTCCGGGCCGCTCACGGCGGGGATCTTGCCGTCGAAGGAGGTGATGCCGGTCTGCCAGTCGTTCCGCCCGAGCCCGAAGCGCTCCCCGGCCTCCGCCGTGAGCGAGGCGTCCGTGAGCGGCTCCTCGTCGATGAGCTTGATGAAGCCGGTGTTGCAGGACCGCATGAAGGTGTTGGCGAGGGTGGCGCCCTCGTCGGCCTTCATGCCGGTGAGGTTCTTGAAGGTCTGGCTCTGCCAGGTCGCCGTGTCCGGGCAGGGCGCCGGGCCGTTCATGGAGGTCACGCCGTTGTCGATGAGCATCGCCGCGGTGATGATCTTCATGGTGGAGCCGGGGGCGACCGCACCCTGGAAGGCCGCGTTGAAGCCGTCCGCGCGGTTGTTCGCCACGGCCAGCACCTCGCCGGTACTGGGCTTGACGGCCACCACGGAGGACTCTCCGTACCGCTTCACCGCCTTCTCCGCCGCCGCCTGCACGCTCGCGCCGAGCGTCGTCTCCAGCTTGCCGGGCTCGCCCTCGGCCAGCGTCAGGAGCGACGTGTCGGCGGCCCCGGCGGCCGCGTGCCGGATCATCAGCTCGACACCGGGGGTGCCGCCCGCCTGGTCGCCGTACTTCTGGCGCAGCGTGTCCAGGACCGGGCCGAGGGAGGGGTACTTCTCCTTCGTGAGCACGGTGCCGTCGCGGCCGACCGCCTGGATCTGCGGCGTCGACGACTCCTCGGTGACCAGGGTGTCGCCGTCCTTCAGCTGCGGATGGACGACGGACGGCTCCCAGTCGACCAGTGCGCGTCCGCTGGTCTCCCCGCGCACCACCGTCAGCTCGCTCTTGTACGTCAGCGGCTTGGTCGCGCCCTCGTACGACACCTTCGCCTTCACGGTGAACGGCACGGCGGTGGCGGTCGCCGTGCCGGGCGTGATCTCGACGTCCGTGATGTGCGCCGCCTCGCCGTAAGCGGTGAGCAGCGTCCCGGCGACCGTGGCGTTGTTCGTGAACGACGCCGCCGTGGTCGCGTCCCCCTTCTCCCAGGCCGTGAAGAACTTCTCCGTCGTCTCCCCGACCTCGTCACCGCTCGGCGGCCCGCTCTTCTTCGCCGTCCCCGCGGCTCCCGAGCCCCCGCCGCCGTCCAGCGCCGACACGACGTTGTAGGTGCCGTACCCGGCCCCGCCGACCATCACGGCGAACACGCCGCCTATGACGGCGACCTTCACCCCCCTGCCCATCGGCAGTCCCCTCCCCGTTCCCGGATCCCCGTTCAGAACTTCCGCCCGCCCTCTTGAACACGTTCAGAAGCAGTTGTGGGTTGCACTCTATGTGCAGCGCGTGACCGGCGGGACGGATGTTTCCGTTTGTTGGCCGAATGGAGATACGGCGTCTTCGGGCCCGGACTCAGACCCAGGTATCGAGCCACATACGTGACCGCCAGTCCTCCATCGGGATCGCCGTCCCTGTGTAGATGGGCCAGAAGTAGATGAAGTCTCGTTGTTCAGGCCCTGCGGGTCTCTGAACAGGGACTTTCCTCCTGGTGGGTGCCGTCTCGTGCTAGTTGGGCCGTCCGGGGGCCGTGATCATGCATCCGGCGGCCTGCGGGAAGGGGCGCACGGCGTTGCTTCAGGTAGGCGACGCTGCGCCCCCAAACGCGCCGACTGGCTACGTGTGCGCCCTGCCGTGGAGCCCGTTGCTTGGCGATTCTGTCGTGAGTCGATCTTTGGGGGCGTGATGCGTGGGCGCGGACTGGTGCTGGGCTGCTTAACAGCCATCGCCGCAGTGCTGCTGGCTGGGTGCGGCTCGGCTACGACGAAGTCGCCGGAGCGGCACCAAGAGCGGCTGCGTAAGGCTGCCGGCATCGAGGTCTTTTACGTGGAGTGCACTCGTGATCTCTGGGAGGAAACCTCCAAGCGGACGAGAGGTGGCGACAACGGACGCCAAGGGCGAGATGGGGTGAAAGGGGCAAAGGTGAGTAAGGCGACGGGAAATCTCTCAAGGGTGACCCTTACCGGCCCTCAACTCGCCGACTACATGCGCGTGCTGGACTGGCGAGCGCACCCCCCGAGTGGGGACGGCATGGCAGAGGCAGTGCGCATGTATGACGAGATTGCTCGTGCTCTGGACGGAATCAAGGCGCCACCGCCCGCCGACGCTCCTCCCTTGCTCGTTGTTGATAACGGATTCCTCGGGGCCGCGTCTCCATCGCCTTCCGTATCACCGTCCCCGAGTCGAACCTGAAAGAGGGGCGAACTCCCTCGCCACATATGAGGGTGTTCGCCCCTACCCGGTGTGAACAGGGTGTGTGAGGGCGATGCCGAATGCCTACGCGGTGCGGAGTCCTATGACTCGACTGCCGCTATCCACGGCTCCGAGTAGAGGCCGTCGACAGCCTTCCGCGTGCGCCCCTCACTGCTCGGCATGAGGTGCGTGTATGTGCGCAGGGTGAACCCTGGGTCACTGTGACCGAGGTACGAACTCAGGGCCCGGATGCTCTCACCCGCGTCCAGGAGAACGGACGCGTAGAAGTGCCTGAGAGCGTGCATGCCGTGCTCGCGTGCCGACGCGTACCGTGCGCCCGCTTCAGCGGCCGGGATGACGCCAGCGGCGGCCAGGGCGGGTTTCCAGTGGTGATCGTTGAAGTTGCTCACGCGCACGTGCCGCCCCTCGACTCCGCTGAAGACGAGACGCTTCGTCACGAGTGGGCCGTCCGGCGTGCGCCACGGGAGCGTCACGTAGACCGGTTCGAACTCCTTCGCGTGGTCCCGTAGGACGGTTGCCACGGCCGCGGGGAGCGGCACGTCTCGGACCTTGCCGCCCTTCGGCAGCGCGAAGACGTACTTGCCCCGGATGCGCTTGAGCTGGTGGCTTACGGCCAGCCACCCGCCTTCGAAGTCGAGTTCATCAACAGCCAGGCCGAAGATCTCGCCTTGGCGCAGTCCGCAGCCTGCCCCGGTATCTACGGCGGCCTGGAAGCGCCGGGGAAGGGCGGCCCGTACGCCGAAGACCTGCGCGGCCGTCCACGGGATGACGCGCGGCTTGCCGGGTTTCGGGAGCTGCACCGTGCGGGCCCGGCAGGGGTTCTTGCTCAGTAGTCCATCCTCGACTGCCGCGCTCAGCGCTGCAGAGACTGTGCCCACGATGATGCGGCGGTGCGACTCCGCCGGCACGGTTGCCTCCAGTGCGGCAATCCAGGTGCGGATGTGCTCGGGCTTGAACGAACCGAGTGGGCGCGTGCCGATGTGGGGATAGGCGTGCAGCCTCAGGCGGCGCTCCGCAGCCTCACGGCTGTTGACCTCCCCGGTGTGGGTCTTGACCCACCGTTCCGCGTACTGCCGAAACGTGGTCCGTGAGGCGCGCGGGTCGACGTACTGACCGCGCGTCATGTCAGCCTCGATCTGCGTCAGCCACTGGTCGGCGAGCCGTTTCTGTCCGTCACGGAAGCTCTTGGACTTCTCAGTGCCGTCGGGGCCGACGTACCGGGCCCGGTAGCGGAGGCCGGTGCCGTGACGGTCGGTCTTGATACGCACGGTCTTGCCGTCGGCGGCGGTTTCGATCTTGTACCAGCGGTCTTGGATGTGGCCCGCCATGCGGTGGCGTTCCCTTCTCTACATGCAGCAGGGAGCGCCGCGAGGGTGCGGCACTCCCTGCTGTTTTTGTGGCGTTTGGTCAGGCAGCGTCGCGGTCAACGTTCTTGCGATCGGTGACGTAGGCGCGGATGTCGGCGGGGTCGTAGCGCAGGTGCTTGCCGATGCGGAAGCCGGGCGGGCCGGTGCGCTTCTTGCGCCACTGGTAGACGGTCTCTACGGGCACCTCGAACATCGCGGCGATGTCGTCGGGGGTGAGGTACCGATCAGGGAGGCCACCTCGTAGCGTCGTGCGAGGGTCGCTCTGGGGGGTCGTGGTCGCGCTCAAGGTGTCCTCCATGAGTGGAGAGAACATTGCGCTGAGTCGTGACTCATCGCGACTCAGCGCGTCTCGGCGGGGGTTTGAGTCGCGATGAGTCACGACTCAGGCTGATGTGGTTGGGACTGCTTGAGCGTGATGCCGTTGTAGGTGGCGACCTGGCGGCCGTAGGCGTCCCGGGGCCGGGTCCGGCTGAGCTGGGGGACGACGGAGAGCAGGTTGCGGCCGAACATCTGCTTGGTGCCGACGGCCTTCACGCCGTTGTCTTCGGCCCACTCGCGCCAGACGGCCCACAGGGTGTCCACGGGGACGCTGCACGTCGGCCCGGTGGTGCAGCGTTCGCGGAGGAACGCGGAGGTGGGCGAGGCGGTGTCCTGCATGGTGGTGACCGCTTCGCGGCTGGAGGAGGGTTCCGTGATCCGGCCGGTGGTTTCCAGGCGGGCGAGTCCGTCGAGGGCCCAGTTGATGATGCCGGGCATCTCGGCGGCGAGCCGGTCGGTGAGGGTGGGGTCTTCCTTGCCCAGCCACGACATGGTCATGTTGAGGACGATGAAGCGGCGGGCGATGACTCCGGAGGAGTCGCCGAAGTAGGGCAGCTCGTTGGACAGGATCATCAGCCGGGTGGGCAGCTTGCCCGTCCAGATCTGTCGGTACTTGCGGTCGATGTCGATCGTGTCCTCACCGGAGATGGTGAGCAGCCGTTCCACGACCTGGCTGTTGTCGTTGCCGGACAGCCGGGCGTCGGAGATGACGGCGAGGGGTTTGCCGACCAGGGTGGACAGTCCGAAGTTGGTGCCGAGTCCGGCGAGGGTGGGGCCGGCCAGGTTCTCTTTGCCGACCAGCATCTTCAGTACGCGGGCGATGGTGCCTTTGCCGGAGCGGGAGGGGCCGACCATGAGCAGGATCTTCTGTTGGTCGGTGCGACCGGACAGGACGTAGCCGAACCATTCCTGTAGGGCGGCGATGGCCTCGGGGTTGTCCGGCCAGAC
Organism: Streptomyces sp. NPDC097107; assembly: GCF_044762405.1. NCBI lineage: Bacteria > Bacillati > Actinomycetota > Actinomycetes > Kitasatosporales > Streptomycetaceae > Streptomyces > Streptomyces sp. NPDC097107. The sequence goes on from NZ_JBIWEF010000004.1 coordinate 395,890, forward strand.
CTGCGCCAGGAACTGTTCCCAGGTGGGCGCGGTGGCGTCCGGGTCGTAGGGGAAGGGGACGGAGACGAGGTTGAAGAATCCGGGCCCGTGCGGCAGCAGCGCCCGGTCCCGGATGCGGAGTAGGCCGTTCGTGCACGCCACGATGGGGCTCGCCTCGGGCTCGCCGTGGTCGGTGCCGTCGATCCAGACGGGGGCGTCCACCTCGGTGGGCAGCAGCACGACCGCTCCGAGTGCGTCGAGCAGGTTGCTGATCTTCTGCTTGGTCGGTGCCCAGTCGTGGAGTTCCGGCGCTCCTTGCTTGTCCGTGCCGCTGACGAAGACGGCGTGTTCGAGGCGTTTGTAGAGGGTGGCGCGTAGCTGCTGTTCGTCCAGCTCTCGCCAGGCGGTGCCGGTCCAGCGCATCCAGGATCCGCGCCAGCGGCGGCACAGCAGGCGTCCGTCGGTGTCCTGCCAGTCGGGCAGGACGCGGCGGGCGACGGCCATTGGGTGGGAGGGCGGGGGGAGTTCTTCCGCGGGGCTCATGCGGCGTGCTCCTTGCCGGTGGTGAAGCCGTTGGCGACGGCGCGCTGTGCGTAGGGCTCGGGGACGCCGACCGCGACGGCCGCCGCCACGATCTGCTCTGCGATGGCGTCCAGGCCGCAGGGTCCGGGGCAGCGGGTGTGCTGGGCTGCCAGGAACCGGGCTACCCCGAACGCCTGCGAGCCGGCGCCGCTGTCGGTGCGGGCGGTGATCAGGGCCAGTCCGCGTTCCAGACCGGCGCGGACGTAGCGGTCGGTGTGGCGGCACCCTGCGGCGACGCTCCGGTCCCAGGTGGCGCCGCAAGGAACGGAAGAGGCCACCTCGCCGGGGGCGGGAGTGGCCTCTTCCTTCACCGCCAGGGCGCGGACAGCGTCCGGCAGGGTGGTCATGGTGCCGGTGCCGGGACCGAGCCAGCGGGCGTAGGACATGGTCGACTTGATATCGATGCCGGGCCGGACCGCGTTGTGCGAGGCCATGGCGCCGCGGTAGATCCAGTGCTGCCCGCGTGTCGTCGGCACGGTCCGGGTGGCGGGCAGGGCGGTGCGGGCCCATGCGATGGCGTCCGCGTTGTCGAGGTCGACCACGGTCAGCCCGGCGCGGCCGGGGTGGTAGCCGACGCACACGGCCTGCCGCCATGCGGCAGCCCACTCGGGCGAGACGATGAGGGCCGGGTCGGTGGTGGCGGCGGCCCACGCGTGGCAGACGTCGGGGCAGCGGCACGGGCCCGGGGTCTTCATGTTCGGCCGTCCGCCGCACGCGTTGCCCGCGCAGGAGCGGCAGTTGCCGAACGGCACCTTCCCACGGCGCAGGGGCAGCACCGGGACGCCGGACGCGGCGAGGCTCAGCGCGGTGTGCAGGGGGTAGGGCGTCTCGCTCATGCCGCCACCTCCCGTGCGGAGGCGGTGCGGGAGGTCGGGGCGAAGGGTCGCGGCCGGTGGCCGCGTACTCGCCGGAGGGTGGAGGGATGGGTCATGCTGGGGGTCTCCTGGTTCCTTGGAGGGACAGGGAGGAACCGGGGCGGGGTGCAGGCTTTGGCGAGACGGCACCCCGCCCCGGGCGTATCTAGTGCTCCGGGTGCAGGTAGCAGGGCCCCTCGCCGAAGTCGTCGCAGACGCAGTCGGCGTGCAGGGCGTACTGCTGGCGGAGGTAGCCGCGCGGGTCCCTGTCCGCCCGTTCCACGATGTGGCCGGCGAGGTGATCGCGGTCGGTGTCGAGCAGGAACACTGCCGCCGCTTCAGCCGCCTCGGTGGCGTCACCGAACGGCGGGGCCGGCTCGTCCATGAGCGCGATGCGGTCGAGCAGGGCGGCCTTGCGCAGGTAGTAGTCCCGTTCCAGCGCGGTGAAGCACTCCGCGGTGGCGAGGGTGTTCGTCACCCACCGCATCTCGCTGAGGATGCTCGGGGCCAGGGCGTACGCCGCTTCCGGGGCCGGGAGGGGCTCGGGGGCGGCGCGGTGGTCGGCGGTGACGTAGATGCGGGTGCGCTGGCCATCGCGCGTGGGGTACTGGCGGGCCGGGCCGGTGTCGAAGGTGGCGGACAGTGCGGCGGTGACGCGGTCGGCGTCTGCCGGGTCGGTGATGACGCGGATCTCGAACACGTGGGTCCTTCCCCTCATGGGGTAGCTGGGTGGAATGACGGATCGTCAGCGGTCAGGTGATGAGGCAGCGCTTTCGTGGCGCCAGCGCCGGGGGACGCGGTGGCTGGTGTTCCTGGCTTATGTGCTTGCTGTGGCCGGGCTTGCGGCCGTGTTCTGGCACTGGGTGCGGGGCAAGTCGTGGGACGACTCGCTGTCGTTCGCGCTGACGGTCACGCTGACCTCGATCGGCGGCCAGTTGATAGCCCGGCACATCCTGCGCAAGGCCGGTCGCGGTGACGGCTGAACGCTCAGCCGTGGAAGTGGTTGCGCTTGAAGGTGGCCTTGCGGATGTTGACCGTGGTCCCGCCCCGGTGACCGCGTGCGCTGAACACCTGCACGGTGACCCAGCCGCCGAAGAGGACGGCGGCGAGGATGACGAGCTGGGTGACCAGGGCGGTCAGGGCGGTGATGAACGCGGTCAGCAGGAACAGCCCGCCACAGACCGCGAGGAAGCCGACGCCTCCCAGGGCGATGTTCACGGCCGCGCGGGAAACGCCCGGCTTGGTGGCTATCGGCTCGGGCTGGGCGGGGGTGATGGCGTAGCCGGTGACGACGCGGCCGTCCGGGAGGACGACGCTCGCAACCGACGGGACGCCACCCGGCTGCACGGGAGCGAGCGGCGCCGTGGGCGCGGGCGCGAGGGGCACGGGCCGGTGGACTTCCACGCCCGCCGCGTCGTATGCGGCCGGGCGGCGGATGGGTTGGTTCATGGCGGCTCTCCCTAGTTGCCGAGTTCGGCGATGGCGTCGGCGGATGCCTGCACGAGGTTGTGGATGGGCTCGTAGGCACCGGTTCCGGCGGCGAAGAACCCGAACAGGAAGAGCACCAGGGCGGCGCCGCCCCCGGCGGACTTGGTCTTGACGGCCAGGGCGGACGCTGCGCCGAACAGCAGCACGGCGGAGATGTTGAGGATCATCGGATGCCTTTCGGGCGGGGGGTGTCGGTGCCGGCGCGGTAGATGCGGGCCCAGCGGTTGTAGAGCCAGCGGCCGACGCGGATGCGTTTGCCGGTGGCCTTGCAGCGGCGGCAGTCCTTGCCGCGCTTGGGCTTGCCCTTGCGGTCGGTGGTGAGTTCGTGGCCCATGCCGTGGCACTTGCGGCAGTCGCCGAACGGCGAGGCAGCACATAGGCCGCTGTAACCAAGCGTGACGGCGAGCAGGCAGGCGATAGCAAGGAGGATGGGGGTCATGAAGGGCCCTCCAGGGCGGTTTCCGGGGTTTCCGCAGGTGGGCCGCTATCCGCTAGCGACCTGATCAGACCGGGTTTTGGGTGCTAGCGGGGCCGCTAACGTTAGCGGGGTGTGCCACTAGCGCTAGCGGCCCCGAACGGTCAGCCCGCGTCCCGCCTTCCGTCACGCTCCGCAATCGTGGTGGTGATGTGGGAGCGGTCGATACCGCGTCGGTTGACGACCTTGCCCTTGACCCGGCGGCCGACCTGGATGGTGGAGACGCCGTACGGCTTCAGGGCCGCGGACAGCCCTTCGGGGTCCCATCCGCCGTAGACGTCTTCGCGCAGCTCGGCGAGGCGGGCGACGACGGTCTCGGACCACACCTTGGTCTCGGCGGCCGGGATGACGGCGAGGATGTCGGCGAGCAGGTCGTAGGCCGGGCCCGTGACCGTCTCCGGTGCCTCCCCGAGTGCGTGGCCGGACAGCAGTCCGGCCGTCTCGCGTGCCTTGCGGGCGCGGACGGCGATGGTCTCGGCGCCGGGGGCGTCGACGTAGACGGAGGCGACGATACGGGCGTCGGAGCCCTCGCCGACGAAGTAGTGAATGCCCTTGTCACCCCAGGCGAACATGGTCGCCCGCACCCCCCGCTTGTAGGCGGACGTGCCGAGGACCATGTCGTTCTCGGTCTGGCCCATGACCTTCAGGCACCAGCGGGCGGACGCGTTCGCGCTGATCCCGGTGGGCAGGGACTTGGCATCGGGGCGCTGGGTGGCCAGCAGCATCACGATCCCGGTCGCCGGGCCGCGCTTGACCAGGTCGGTGGCGATCTCCTCGAACTCCTTGCCGTGCTCGGGGTGCTCGAACAGCACCTGGCACTCATCCACCCCGACCACGATCGGGTGCAATCCGAGCGAGCGCTTGTCGGCGAGCTGGCTGGTCACCTTGGACTCGGGGCAGATGTCCCGGGGCAGGGAGCGGATCACCTTGGTGCGGCGGCGCAGTTCCTCGCGCAGTGCCCGCCAGTCGGCGAGCGCGTAGGCGATGGCTTCGTCGTCGTCGCCGGCGGCGTGCCGGTGGGAGACGGCGTTGCCGACCGGGTCGAGGTCGCCGGTGCCCTTCATGTCGTAGGTGTGCAGTTCAGCGCGCGGGTCGAGGGCGGCGATGAGCAGCAGCAGCCGCAGGAGGAAGGTCTTGCCCATGCGGGGGATGGCGCCGATCACCCCGGCGATGTACATCAGGGTGACGTCGATCCAGCGTCCGCGTTGGTCGGTGCCGTAGGCGACGGGCTTGAACAGGTCCACCGCCCCGGCCTTGGCCAGCGGCCACTGCGGCTTTTTCGCCTTGGTCAGGTCCTGGTCACCGACCCACAGCACCAGGCGTCCGGTGTGTTCGTCGGCCACCGCTTCGGGCCACACGCAGCCGAGCGGGCGGCGCAGGCCGGAGGCGAGGCGTTCGCGGCGCTCGATGATGTCGGTCACGGTGACGCCGAAGGGGAGGTTGCCCTCCGCCCGCCAGCCCGGACCGTCGCGGGTGATCGGGGCGGTGAACTCGAACCCGTCCCGCCCCTTGGCCTGCGCCTGATTGATCGCCGGAATCCCGAGGGCCCCGAGGGCGCGCAGCACGATGTCACTGGTGAGCTTGGCCGCCTTGGGCAGTTCCACGGCCCGGTGGATGAGCGGGGCGTCCGCCTTGCGGCCGGCCGACCCGAGCGCCATCACCAGCGCGCTCACTGACACGGCCTGAAGCCATCCCGGGGCGAGCACGTAGATGGCGAGCGCGGTGGCCAGGCCGGTGAACATGGCGAGCACCGCGACGAGGGTGCGCAGTCGGACCCTGCCGTCGCGCTGCCGCGACAGCTTCAGGTACTCGCCCGCGTCCTCGCGGCGCACCGCGGCCAGGCGGACCGGCTCGCCCTCGCGGTCGGCCACCCACCGCATCGTGCCGCCCACGAATTTCGCCGCACCCGTCGGTGCCTGGAGGGCGAGGCGGGCGGCGTAGACCGGGGCGCGCAGCGCGTGATACCCGGCGGCGTGGGCGTAGTGGCGGGCCACCCACCCGGCGGCCGTCCTGAGTTCGGCGGTCGACCGCAGCCACACCGGGACGACCGCCCGGCGCCGCGCCCCGGCCAGCCGACCAAGGTAGCCGGGACCGGTCGCGGTCGGCGCCGACCGGTCGACCATCACGGGCGCCGACGGGTCGCCCGACCCGCCGCCCGACCGCCCGTCGCGGGAGTCGGGCGACCGGTCGGCCGACTCGGCACGGGCCGAGCGTGCCTTGTCGAGGTCGACCACGTCGCCGCCGGAGTCGGCGGCCATCTCGGCTTCCAGCCGGTTGAAGAGTTCGTTGTCGTCGTCGGGGTGCTTCACTGAAGGTTCCTTCCGCTTACGGGCGTGAGGGAGCACGGGCCTGGCCGACGCTGTAGGAGGTGGAAGGCCGGGCCCGTGCCATGACTCTGGACTTGTCTGTTCTGGCGACGCTAGGCCGGACGCATGTCACCGTGGGTGTCATTTCGCAGGTGATCAGGCCCGGTAGGGGGTCTGTTTGTCCGGTTCCGTGGGCTTTCGGTGGAGCGTTGTTCCGTGTGACGAGGGGCCGAAGTGACGACCGAAATGACAGTCCGCGTCGCTTGACACGGTCTATAGGTCGAACAGTCCGCACTGATCGGTGGTGGCCGCGGGCTGTCGCTTGCGGGCGAGTCGGGCGGCGGCCGTGTGGCAGTCGGGGCACCACGCGCGCAGCTCGCTCGCCGGGAGTCGGGCGGCGGCGAAACGTCGGTGGCGAGGGGGTCGACCGGTGCGGCCATCAGCCGGACCAGGCGCCCGTGTTTGCTGGTGTAGTGGTCGTGCTCGTGCGGGCACCGGCCCTCGCCCTTGGCGTGGGGGTTGCCGCACTCGCCGTGGCACTGGCAGCGGTAGCCGGCCGCCTCCATGACCGCGGTGAAGACGGCGGCGCCGACGATGGGCTGAGACTTCATGCCGCGGCCCTCCCCCACGTCTCGGGTTCGGCCCTGCTGAGCAGGACGCGCAGGGCGGCGGCGGCCTGCGGCCAGACGACGCCGTTGCCGAGCGCCTTGAGCTGCGCGGTGCGCGACAGGCCGGGCACGGCCGTGACGTGCCCGGTGGGCAGGGCCATGAGCCATTCCACGAAGGGCGGGTTCAGCCGTCCCAGAGGGTCAGTTGGTCCGGGGGCGGGGCGGCCGATGACCGTTTCCCACCGTTGGATGGCGGGGGCGTAGGCGCCCCAATCCGGTGTGCTGCCGAGGGCAGTGTCAGGTCCCCCTTGCTGCCGCGCTGGTTCGGGCCGCCCTTGCTCCCGTCCGTCGCCCTCGGCGTCGGCAGCAGGGAGCCCACCTCGGCGGCCAGGCTCTTGCCGTGCCGACCCGCTTCCTGTGACGGCGAGCGTTTCGTCTGACGGTTCTCGTTCGCCGATGCGCGCGGGGTCGGCAGCAGTGCTCCACTGAACGTCAGGTCCGTCAGCGTCGGTGAGCTGCTGCGAGGATTCGCCGATGTCGCCTGGCGGGAACCCTTGGAGTCCCCGACCAACGGCGTCGGCAGGAGTGAGACGACGTGCCGCAGGTTCATCCCGCCCCGCGCCGCGTGCCCGGTCCCGGTCGCCTCCGACGTCGAGGGCGTCGGCAGCAGCGAGACCCTGGCCGGGAGACCGTCCGGGTAGCCCCGCCCCTTGGCGTCCCTCGCCCGTGGCGTCGGCAGGCCAGGTGAGCAGGAAGAGCCGGTTGCGGCGGTGAGCGGCGCCGACGTCGGACGCGCGGACACACACCCACTCCGCATCGAACCCGAGGGCGGCAAGGTCAGCGAGCACGGTGTCGAATCCGAGAGAAAGGTGCCCTGCGACGTTCTCAAAGACCCCGAATCGGGGTCGAAGAACGCCAAGGGCGCGGGCGATGTACGGCCAGATGTGCCGCTCATCCTTGGTTCCCTTCCGCTTGCCCGCCGTGCTGAATGGCTGGCACGGGTAGCCGCCGGTCAGCACGTCGACCGGGGCGACGCCGTGCCAGTCCACGGCGGTGATGTCCTGGAGGTTGGGCACGCGCGGGTGGTGATGGGCCAGGATGCGGCAGGCGCCCGGGTCGTTGTCCGCCACCCACGCCAGCTCACCGCCCAGCACGGCCTGTACGGCGATGTCCAGACCGCCGTAGCCGGTGCACACCGAGCCGATCCGCAGGCTCATGCCGCCACCCCCACGGCCGGGGCGTCCGTGCGGGCACCGGTACGGCCGGCGCGGCGGCCGGCGAGGGTGGCGAACAGCCGACCCAGCCCGGCCCGGCGCATTCCGGCGCGTGCCTGCTTGGCGGCGTACATCGCCTCATCCGCCCGCCGCAGCAGGGCGGACAGGTTGTCGGCGGGGAAGTCCGCGGCGCGGACCCAGCCGAGCGAGACGGTGGTGTGCACGGCCGGGTCCTGGCCCTCTATGGGGCGGGCGAGCACGCCGTGCAGCACGGCGAGCAGGTCGCCGGCGGTGCCGTGGTCGTCGAGGAGGAGGGCGGCGAACTCATCGCCCCCCAGCCGCCCCACCACCCCGGTGCGGCCGACGTGGTGGGCGAGCCGGTCGGCGGTCGCCTTCAGCAGGGCGTCTCCGGCGGCGTGCCCGTAGGTGTCGTTGATGTGCTTGAACTTGTCGACGTCGGCGAGGACGACGACTGCGCGCGGGTCCTTCAGCAGGGCCGTGGCGCGGCGGGTGAAGCCGTCGCGGGTGCGTAACCCGGTGAGCGGGTCACGGCGGGCCGTGCTCAGGCAACCGAGCAGCCACCGCACGTGAACCGCCCACCCGGTAGCGAGCGGCAGCGCGGACAGCAGGACCGTGGCCAGCATGTTCATGCCGCCACCTCCTGGCCGTCGCTGGACGCCTCAGCGTCCGTGCCCGCGTCGGTCTCGGTTTCGGGGGTGTCGACGGGGCGCAGGGCGCGGCCGTCGGCTCGTTCGGCGAGCAGCACGTCACGCACCTGCCGGGCCGGACCCGCACCGCACCGCAGCGCCTTGCGCAGCGCCTCCGCATTGATCCCGGCATCCGGCCAGTCCGCAGTGACCGTGCGGGCATCGGTCAGCAGGTCCGCCACCGAACGCGGCGCAGGCTTGCCCCGTCCCTTGCTGGGGCGCTTCCGCGGCGCCTTCGGAGCCGGAGGGGTGGCCTCTTCCACGGCCGGTTCCGGCGCGGGCTCGGCGGCGGGGACGATGTCGGCTACCGCGTCGGCCGGGTTCAGCTCACCCAGCCTGAGCAGGACGCGTTCGCGGCGCGGGGTGCGGCGCCGCCAGGCGCGGCCGTAGCGCTCGCGCAGGTCCGCGCGGGCCAGCAGCCGCTCCCGCTCACGGGCGAGCGCATCCGCGTAGGAGGTGACCTCCCACAGCGTCATCCGCCGCCACAGCGCGAACGTCGACAGCGGGGCGAGCAGCCAGCGCGAGAACCGCACCTTCTCCATCCGTCGGCCGGTCGCGGCGCCAATCCGCACGGCGTAGATGTGCGCGCCGATTTCGGAAAACACCACCCACAGCAGCGGCATCGTGCCGTGCGCCACCTTCGCCCACAGCGAGTGGCCGGCGGCAACGTTCAGCCCGCACGTGATCAGCGTGAGCACCCAGGGCACGAACCGCACCCACGCCAACGCCATATCCATCCGGATCAGCAGCAGGTTGGCCAGCGTGAACACCGGAATGGCCACGTCGATACCGACCGGCAGCATCCACGGCTCGCCGAACCCCCAACGGGCGGCAGCGGCCGACACGGCGTCGAAGGAAGAGATCAGGCCGAGCGCGCCGACACCGGCAGCCGCAGCGGCACCGACCCCGGCCAGGCCCATCTCCGGACGCGTCAGCGGCGGCACCACCGCACGCTCAACGGGCTGAGCTGTCATGCCGCACCGCCCGGGAGACTTGCGGCAGCCGTCTGGTTGATCTGGACGACACGGGCGGCCAGCGCCCGGCGGCGGGCTCGGCGGATGCGCCGCTCGTCAACTTCGGAGGGGGCCCGGTCAAGCGTCGTGATCTGCGCGTCCAACAGGTCGATGTCCGCGAGGATCACGGGCATCTCCTGCTCGATCGCGTCCAGCTCCGCGTTCGTCGGCTCCAAGAAGTCGGCGAACGCGGTAACAGCGTCCTGAACAGTGACGATGTGGTTCATTGGGTCGTGGTTCCTTCCAGCGAGGAACGGCCCGAACAGAGCCCCCGGTGTTGGCGCACCGGGGGCTCGCGCCGTTGAAGTCGGTAGATCCGGCTCCCCTCAGCGCTGCACGTGCGCGACGTGCAGCGGAGGCAACCGGCCGCAGCAAAGAAGCTGCGGAGGGATCGATGCGCGGCGTGGCCGCGCGGTCCGTCTTTTCGACTCGGGGAGACGGGGCCCACCTATGCAGTTCTCAAAGAGCCGGCGCTTCCTTCGAGCCCGCTTCACGGAGCCCTCCGGGCGTTCGTCTCACGCATCGCGAACTCAGGACCTGCCCGCAATCTGGTGCGCACCAGTAGAGTGCATCTGGTGCGCACCAGAGTCAAGGTGGTTCGCTGTTTCGGGTGAAGGTCATCCCGTCGCGGTGCGTCTCCAGAAGACCTCTTGCGGCAGGGTCGGCGGTAGCCAACAGGGCTTAACATCCGGCCTGTTAAGGGCTGTTGACCTGCGGAGACGTGCGCCATGCTGGCAAGGTGATGCGAGCGGAACCAACGTGGGGAGGTCGCCCGTGAGTACAGGACTTCGCAACGCGCGGACGGCGCGCGGATGGTCGCAGGAACGACTGATCCGTGAGATCGAGCAGTACGCCCGACGGAGCCTCACTGACGTTGCATCGACCGCGAGTCTGCGGGTGTACGTCTCCGAGTGGGAGAACGGCAAGCGCACCATCTCGGACCGGTACGCACGCGTCCTGCGGCAGCTTCTCGGTGTCACGGACGGGGAGCTGCGGGATACCGACCCGGTACCGGCGCCGCCAACCGCGGACGGTTACGACGACCTGCTGAGCCGGATCGACTCAGCGAGCAGTGTCGGTGAGTCCATGGTGAAAGCGTTCAACGATCAGACCGAGCTACTGCGCACCATGGACCGTCAGAGGGGCGCCGCGGCCCTGGTGGACCAGATGACCGGCCACCTCTCCGCCCTCGAAGACGCACTCAACTTCGCGGTACTGCCCAGCACACGCCGACCTGTGGCGCTCGCTCTCGCAGGCGCGTCGACTCTCGCGGCGTGGCAGGCCATCGACTCGGGAGCGGTTGAGCGAGCATGGCGGCACTACGAACTCGCCAAGCGGGCGGCCCGCGACGCTGAAGAGCCGATGTACCTGGCTCACGCCATGGGCGAGCAGGCGTACGTGCTCTGCGAGGCGGGGCGGCCGGCGCTTGCCGTCGACCTTGTGCGCGACGCACAGCGCACCGTCGGCCCGTCCGGGTCCGCTCGGCTGCGGGCGTGGCTCTACGCCGCGGAAGCCGAGATGTGCGCGCATGCCGAGATGCCGGACGACAGCCGGCGTGCGCTGGAAGCGGCCATGGCCGTCATTCCGCCGGGCCCCGAGGACCGGGACCCGGACATGTTGAGCATCTTCCTTAACGGCGCCCATCTCGCCCGGTGGCAAGGCAACGTGCTCGCTCTCCTGGGGGAGGAGTCGGCAGTCACCAGCCTTTACGGTGCGCTTGAGGTCATGGACCCGACGTTCGTGCGTGCCCGCGCTGGCCTTCACGCCGACCTGGCGCAGGCTCACCTCACGCGAGCCGAGTACGACGACGCTGGGACGCACTTGCGGCAGGCCCGTTTGTTGGCGGGCCGTACCGGCTCGGTCCGGCAGCGTCGTCGCGTCGACCTGCTCAGTGCGCGGTTGTGAGTCCCTGCGTGTGCCGTGCCGCGAGGATGTGCAGCAGGGCAACGAGGGTGCCTGAACCAAGCAGCTCACCGCGCGCCATGAGTCCTGGGATGTCCGCTAGCGGCACCCACTCGATGTGGCCAGCCTCTTCCAGGTCGGTCGGCTCGCCGACCTTCTCGGCGCCGTGCGCTACGAAGATTTCGTGTGGCGAGTCGACCATGCCCACCATGGGCTGATAGCTCACCACGTGTTCCACCGACTTGGGCCGCCATCCCGTCTCTTCGACCGTCTCCCGCAGCGCCGTGTCCGCAGGGTCTTCCCCCTCGTCGACGATGCCGCCGGGGAGCTCCCAGCCGAATTGCTGCGGCACGAAGCGGTAGCGCCACATCATCAGTACGCGGTCCTGATCATCGATGACGGCTGTAATGGCCACGTGGTGAAGCCTCACGACGTGATGCTCAAACCGCTCCACCCCCGGCGGCTCCACGTCCCAGAGTTGGAGTCTGACCCACCGGTTGTCGTACACGTCGCGCTCGCCGTGGATACGCCAAGGCTCCAGCCCTTCCGGACGCTGAACGCTCACAGCGCCCGGCACCCGGTATGAACTCCGCCCTCGCACCTCCAACTGTCCTTCGGAGACGAGACGGGCGAGAACCTGCCGTAGTGCCGTTCGGCCGATGCCGAGGTCTTCCACGAGTGTGCGTTCTGAAGGGAGCTTGTCGCCGGCTGCATACTCACCTGACGCGAGGCGCGCGCGAAGCATTTCGTAGACCTTGGTCGTCTTCGGTCCCATCCGCGGAGCACTCTCCGTTCTAATCTGGTGCGTACCAGCTTACCGGAGTGCAGGCGTTTGCCTCACCCTCACCTGTGTGTAGGACGAGGCGGGGAGAGTGGCCTGTGAGGCTGGCCGTTTGTGTCTATGGCGGATCAAAGGGGTCGGGCTGTCCGATCCTGACCCCTTCAGTCCTGCGTGGTGCGCAGGTCGATAACCGAATAGTTCTTTCGGACTCGGCCGCCCGCGAATTGCACCTTAGTTACCTCGATGTCTGCCTCAACTCGCTTGTTGAAATACCTATCGAGCTGTGCAGTTAGCTCATCATCCGTGCTAGCTCGGATGATTTCGCCGCCATCTTTTCGGATTTCAACTTTCCCGTGAAATGAGCTAGCCGTTCCGAGCCAGCCGACCACGGTGATTGTTTCTTCCTCGGTGAAGTCGCTGTGCTCGCACAGGAAGCGTACTCGTCTGACGCCAGCAGGGCTCCATTCGCTTTGCCTCACTGTTCCGTCGTGGGTGTGCCAGGACACGCGCACGCCCACACCTGCTTCTGTGAGACCCACAGTTAGCCTGCGAATGTGTCCCGTTGAGCGTTGGCCGAGTGGTGCCAGTTGTTCAGCCAGCAGTTCGTCAGAGGAACTGGATTCCTCGGACAGGTCAACGATATTCAAGACCTTCTCAACTGCGTCATCAAGGAGGGTGGGAAGCTCTTCTGTAGCGTCTCCGAAAAGGGTTTCCTGCCCGGAGTCCATCGACGGTCCATACATCGCTACGCCGAATGATGACGGGAATGTGGCGGCTGCACTCAGGACTGTTGCCTCTCGGATGTCGCGTGGGACCGAAGCAAATCGAGTTGCGCGGCCCGCGACGGCTTGAGCTACCGCTGTAACTGCATCTTGAAGATTAGTGAGAAACGCTCCAAGCGTAGACACCGGGACCGTATGTTTGGCGGTCGGTGCACCTGTCAATGCGACATCGAGGCGACGCCTATCTGACTCCATCACGGTGGCTCCGACGGACTGCAACATGCGTGCGCGCTGGAGGGCGGCGAACTCTTCCGGGGTTTTGGGTGCCTCCCGAGCGCCATGGACCCGTGCGTTGCGGACCTGCCGCAGCCAAGTTCGGACGGCGTCCCTGTCCGTGGGGTCAGGCTTAGGTACGTGAGGAGTCACAGCAGCACCTCCACGTATCCTCGTCGCTGTTCGCCCGGGACGGAGTGGACGAACTCGGGCTTGACGCACTGCAGCACTTCATCGCGTAGACCGATGTCTCGGAACGACGTGCCCGCCTCAGCTTGCAGGAGGCCTGGAGCCATCTGTGAAACAGGCAGTCGGCCAGGCAGCCGAAGGATGAGAGCGTCGACGCGCATGTTCTGTTCCCTGCACCAGTCTGCCATCGTGAGGTCCGCCAGGTCAGTGAGAGTCTCACGATCGAGCGCGTCGAACGTGCGGGCGTCGATTAGGTATGTCACGTCAATGTCGCCAGGGTCGGACTTGTCGCTGACGAAACTTCCCCCGATCCACATGCGGCTGACCCCTCCCGCCAGCGTTTCAACGGTGAGGCGATGTTGCTCCCATTCTTCCCAGATCCCCTGCCGTGTGGCAGACCCTGTGGACTCGACGAGCGTTGTGTACAACTGGTCCAGAGTGGCCGCGTAACGGCCAGGCGGCAACATGCCGGTCGCTGGATCAAGCTCGGGCAAACAGTGCAAAGCGCCAGATCCCCCTCCCCGATGATCGGCCCGCTGATCCTACTGGTGCATGCCCCGTGAGGGCAGACTTGTACCCACTTCACTACAGATGGTGTTGGGCGCTGTCCGTGGATAGGGAGTCGTCGGCTGTCTGCCGCGGTGGCAGCAGGATTAGGCGAGCCACGGAGCCTCGGAGGCTTGGTCAGCGAGGCACTTGTGGGGTGCCGGGTGGCTAAGAAGCAGGAAGCGCCCATCAGTGCGTGCTGCTTGCTCAGACCGTAAGTCTGCTGAGGCCAGCGCTGGGGCCGTCTCCGGGCCGTACGAGGGGGACCAGCGACGACCGCCAACGACCCACATCAACCATGGGGGCACGGTATGCCACCGCGTCCCCACGACGGATCTGCCCAGCTAGACCCACGTGTCCAGCCACATCCGCGCCCGCCAGTCCTCCATCGGGATCGCGGTCCCCGTGTAGATGGGCCAGAAGTAGATGAAGTTCCACGCGATCAGCAGCACCAGTACGCCCGCGCCCGTCGCCCCCGCGACCCGCCGGGCGTCGCCGCAGCCGGGTCGGCCCACGATCGCCCCCAGCAGCATCGCCACCGCCAGGCACAGGAACGGCAGGAAGACGACGGCGTAGAAGAGGAAGATCGTCCGCTCCTGGTACAGGAACCAGGGCAGATAGCCGGCCGCGATGCCGCAGGCGATGGCGCCCGCGCGCCAGTCGCGGCGGAAGACCCAGCGCCACAGGACGTACAGCAGGGCGAAGCAGCCCACCCACCACAGCAGCGGGGTGCCGAGCGCCAGGACCTCGCGGGCGCACTTCTCGCCCGCGTCGGCCGGGCAGCCGTCCGCACCGGCCGCGGGCGACTCGTAGAAGTACGAGACCGGACGGCCGAGGACGATCCAGCTCCAGGGGTTCGACTGGTAGGTGTGCGGCGAGGTGAGGTTGGTGTGGAACTCCAGCACCTGCGTCTCGTAGTGCCACAGGCTGCGCCACCAGTCCGGGAGGAGCCAGGACCAGGAGCTGTTCCTGCCGTCGGTCGCCGCCCAGTCGCGGTAGTAGCCGCCGCTGCCGTCGGCGGGGGAGAGGATCCAGCCCAGCCAGGACAGGACGTACGTGGCGAGCGCGACCGGCACCGTCGACAGGAACGCCCAGCCCAGGTCGTACTTCAGCACCGCCAGGTGCGGCCGGTGGGCGCCCGCGACCCGGCGGGTGCCGACGTCCCAGAGCACGGCCATCACGCAGAAGGCCGCCATGATGTACAGGCCGTTCCACTTGGTGGCCGCGGCCAGGCCGAGCATCAGCCCCGCCGCCAGCCGCCAGGGGCGCCACCCGAGCCGGAACGTCTCGGCGATGTGCGCGTCCGGGCGGACCAGGCCGTCGTCGTCCACCGGCAGCGCGGCGGCGAGTTTCCCGCGGGCCCGGTCGCGGTCGGCGACCAGGCAGCCGAAGGCCGCCAGCACGAAGAACATCAGCACGCTGTCCAGCAGCGCGGTGCGGCTCATCACGAAGTGCAGCCCGTCCACCGCCATCAGCGCGCCCGCCAGGCACCCGAGGAAGGTCGAGCGGAACAGCCGCCTGCCGATCCGGCACAGCAGCAGCACCGACAGCGTGCCGAGCAAGGCCGTCATGAACCGCCAGCCGAACGGGTCGAACCCGAACAGCAGTTCGCCCAGGCCGATGACGTACTTGCCGACCGGCGGATGCACGACGTACGCCGCGTCCGTCGGGATCGGGACGTCACCGCCCGAGTTCAGGATCAGGTCGTTGGCGTTCTTGTCCCAGTTGACCTCGAAACCGCGGTGGATCAGCGACCAGGCGTCCTTGGCGTAGTACGTCTCGTCGAATATCACCGCCTTCGGGCTGCCCAGGTTCCAGAACCGCAGCACGCCCGCCAGCAGCGCCACCAGCAGCGGCCCGCCCCATCCCGACCAGCGCACGATCCGGTCGGCCGGCGCCTTGGCCAGGCCCAGGAAGGCCCACAGGCGAGGACCGGGGCTCGTGTACGCCGGCACCAGCCGGTCGCGGACGTCGCCGGCCGCGGGCCCCACCGTGTAGCCGAAGCGGCGCAGCCGCTGCTGCCAGGGGGGCCGCCGGTCGTGCGGGGCCTGGTCCTGCCGGGTGTCCGTGGAGGACGCGGTACTGGTCACCGCGCCATCGTAGGGAACCGTACTGTGCGCGTCCCGCGCATGGCCCTCACCGCGCTGGTCCGGATGCGTCCTGGCGGCAGGACGTCCAGCCGTCCCTGGGAGGATGGGGGAGTGACTGGAACCCTTGTACTCGCGGGCACCCCCATCGGCGACGTCCGGGACGCCCCGCCGCGGCTCGCCGAGGAACTGGCCGGCGCGGACGTCGTCGCCGCCGAGGACACCCGGCGGCTGCGCCGGCTCACCCAGGCGCTCGGCGTCACGCCCCGGGGGCGTGTCGTGTCGTACTTCGAGGGCAACGAGTCCGCCCGTACGCCCGAGCTGGTCGAGGAGCTGGCGGGCGGCGCGCGCGTGCTGCTCGTGACCGACGCCGGGATGCCGTCCGTGTCCGACCCCGGCTACCGGCTGGTCGCCGCCGCCGTCGAGCGGGACGTGCGGGTCACCGCCGTGCCCGGCCCGTCCGCCGTGCTCACCGCGCTCGCCCTGTCGGGACTGCCGGTCGACCGGTTCTGCTTCGAGGGCTTCCTGCCGCGCAAGGCCGGCGAGCGGCTGACCCGGCTGCGCGAGGTGGCCGGGGAGCGTCGCACCCTCGTCTACTTCGAGTCCCCGCACCGCGTCGACGACACCCTCGCCGCCATGGCCGAGGTCTTCGGCGCCGACCGGCGGGCCGCCGTCTGCCGGGAGCTGACCAAGACCTACGAGGAGGTCAGGCGCGGCGGCCTCGGCGAGCTGGCCGCGTGGGCCGCCGAGGGGGTGCGCGGTGAGATCACCGTCGTCGTCGAGGGCGCGCCGGAACAGGGGGCCGAGGAGGTCGGCGCGGAGGAACTGGTGCGCCGGGTGCGGGTGCGCGAGGAGGCGGGTGAGCGGCGCAAGGAGGCGATCGCCGCGGTGGCCGCACAGGTGGGCCTGCCCAAGCGGACGGTGTTCGACGCGGTGGTGGCGGCGAAGAACGCCGGGGCCCGACGGTCTTGATCCGGCCGCGCTCGACCCACCTCGTACGGATCACGCGGCCGGGGCGGGTCGCCTCGGCGCGCGGCGCCTCGCACGGCCTCCACCGGGTGCCGCCGGCCGGCCCCCCCCGTCGATGCCCGAGGTGCCCGAGATGCCCGAGGTGCGGGGCCCCGGGGCGCCGGGGCTCACCGCCGAGCGACGGCACTGGCACCTGGCCGGCCTCCTGAACGCCCTGCACCTCCACCACGGGGCGAGCTGACGGCCGTTCCGGGCCCGGGGGACCTTTCGTAGGATCGGAGGCATGCCTTCGAACGCCTCCGGCCGGTCCGACAAGAACGACGCGCCCCCGCTTCCCGAGCCCCTCCGGGTGCCGGTCGCCGACTCGCACACCCACCTCGACATGCAGTCGGGCACGGTGGAGGAGGCTCTCGCCAGGGCCGCGTCGGTCGGCGTCACCACGGTCGTCCAGGTCGGCTGCGACCTCGCCGGCTCCCGCTGGGCGGCCGACACGGCGGCGGCGCACGACGCCGTCCACGCCACCGTCGCCCTGCACCCCAACGAGGCGCCGCGCATCGTGCACGGGGACCCTGGGGGCACCTCCCAGCCCCCTGGGGCTGGGGGAGGCTGGTCGAGGCAGGGGGCGCGCGAGCCCGGCGGGGACGCGGCGCTCGACGACGCCCTCGCCGAGATCGACCGGCTGGCCGCGCTCCCGCAGGTCAAGGGCGTCGGCGAGACGGGCCTCGACTACTTCCGCACCGGCCCCGAGGGCAAGGCGGCCCAGGAGCGGTCCTTCCGCGCCCACATCGAGATCGCCAAACGGCACGGCAAGGCCCTGGTCATCCACGACCGCGACGCCCACGCCGACGTCCTGCGCGTCCTCAAGGAGGAGGGCGCCCCCGAGCGCACCGTCTTCCACTGCTACTCCGGCGACGCGGAGATGGCCGAGATCTGCGCGAGTGCCGGGTACTACATGTCCTTCGCCGGCAACGTCACCTTCAAGAACGCCCAGAACCTGCGCGACGCGCTCGCGGTCGCCCCGCCCGAGCTGGTCCTCGTGGAGACCGACGCGCCGTTCCTGACGCCGGTGCCCTACCGGGGCAGGCCCAACGCGCCCTACCTGGTGCCGGTCACGGTGCGTGCCATGGCCGACGTGCGGGGGGTCGACGAGGACACGCTGGCGACGGCCCTGGCCGCGAACACGGCCCGCGCCTTCGGGTACTGAGCGGGAGCCGCGCCACGCTGCGTAGTCGCGTCGTTTTGGAGAGTGACGAGCGCTCCGCTAGGTTCTGGGGGCCCGATCCGGACCCCTGGAGCGTGTCGGCGTGAGCACAACGCAGTTCGAAACCTTCGCGACCCCCGAGACGCACGCACCGTACGACGTGCACAGCGCACCCACCCTGGCGTACGGCGACACCTACCGGCCCGCCCACGAGCCGACCGGGCCCGCGCTGCCCCGGCAGGGCACTCCCCGGACCCCCGCTCCCGTGCCGGGCGACGGCCGGGCCGCGCGCCGGCGACGGGAGCGGTGCGCCGGACGCGCGGACGGCCCGCTGCGCCGGCTGCTGCCGCGAGCGCTGGTCGTGGCGTTCCTCGCGGGCGGCACCACCGCCTTCGTCGCCAAGGACAAGGCGGTCGAGCTGACCGTCGACGGCACCCCGCGCACGCTGCACACCTTCGCCGACGACGTGACCGAACTGCTCGCCCGGGAAGGCGTCGAGGTGGGCGCCCACGACGTGGTCGTGCCCGCGCCCGGCACCCCGCTCACCAGCGGCGAGGAGGTCTCCGTCCGCTACGGACGGCCCGTCCTGCTCACCCTCGACGGCCACCGGCGCCAGGTGTGGACGACCGCGGAGACGGTGGCGGGGGCGCTGAGGCAGCTCGGCGTACGGACGGAGGGCGCGTACCTGTCCACCGGGGGCTCCCGGCACATCGGACGCGAGGGCCTCGCCCTGAACGTACGGACCGAGCGGGTGGTGACGGTCATGGCGGACGGCCGGGCCCGCACCGTGCGCACCAACGCCGCGACCGTGCGCGAGGCCGTCGAGGAGGCCGGGGTCACCCTGCGCGGCCAGGACACCACCTCCGTCCCGGCGACCAACTTCCCCCGCGACGGGCAGACCGTCACGGTGCTGCGGATCACCGACTCCCAGGAGGTCCACGAGGACCCGATCCCGTTCGACGTGCGGCGCGCCGAGGACGCCGCCCTCTACCGGGGCACCGAGGTCGTCGAGCAGGCGGGCCGGCCCGGTCTGCGCCGCACCACGTACGCGCTGCGCACCGTCAACGGCGTCCGCGAGAAGCCGCGCCGGCTGCACACCGAGGTGGTGCGCGAACCCAGCCCGCAGATCGTGCGGGTCGGCACCCGCGCCCGGCCGACGTCCGTGCGGGGCGCCGACCACCTGAACTGGCAGGGCCTGGCCGCGTGCGAGTCGGGCGGCCGCCCGGACGCCGTCGACCCCTCGGGGACGTACGGGGGCCTCTACCAGTTCGACACCCAGACCTGGCAGCGCCTCGGCGGCGAGGGCCGCCCCCAGGACGCGCCGGCATCGGAACAGACGCACCGCGCGAAGAAGCTCTACGTACGCAGCGGCGCCGACTCCTGGCCGCACTGCGGGGCACGACTGAAGGGCTGACCGGCGACGCCCCGGACCACGCGAGCCCGCCCCTTCCCGGTCCGGACGGCCCCGCTGCCGCCCCCGGCTACCCTTGCGGGGTGAGCAGCCCCACCCCCGACGCCCTCCTGGGTCCCGCCGACGTCCGCGAACTCGCGGCAGCGCTCGGCGTACGCCCCACCAAGCAGCGCGGCCAGAACTTCGTGATCGACGCGAACACGGTCCGCCGTATCGTCCGCACCGCCGAGGTACGCCCCGACGACGTGGTGGTCGAGGTGGGACCGGGTCTCGGCTCGCTCACCCTGGCCCTGCTGGAGGCCGCCGACCGGGTCACCGCCGTCGAGATCGACGACGTACTCGCCGGTGCCCTCCCCGCCACCGTCGCCGCCCGCATGCCCGAGCGCGCCGACCGTTTCGCCCTGGTCCACTCCGACGCGATGCACGTGACCGAGCTGCCGGGCCCCGCCCCGACCGCGCTGGTCGCCAACCTGCCGTACAACGTGGCCGTGCCCGTCCTCCTGCACATGCTCGACACCTTCCCCACCATCGAGCGCACCCTCGTCATGGTCCAGGCCGAGGTCGCCGACCGGCTCGCCGCCGCACCCGGCAACAAGGTGTACGGCGTGCCCTCCGTGAAGGCCAACTGGTACGCCGAGGTCCGCCGGGCGGGCTCCATCGGCCGCAACGTCTTCTGGCCCGCGCCGAACGTCGACAGCGGGCTCGTGTCACTCGTCCGGCGGACCGAGCCGCTGAAGACCACCGCCTCCAGGCGCGAGGTCTTCGCCGTCGTCGACGCCGCCTTCGCCCAGCGCCGCAAGACCCTGCGGGCCGCCCTCGCGGGGTGGGCCGGTTCGGCGGCGGCCGCCGAGACCGCCCTCGTCGCCGCGGGCGTGTCGCCGCAGGCGCGCGGAGAGGCGCTGACCGTGGAAGAGTTCGCGCGTATCGCCGAACACAAGGAGTGACGAGCAAGTGAGCGTGACGGTCCGCGTCCCCGCCAAGGTCAACGTCCAGCTCGCGGTCGGCGCCGCCCGCCCCGACGGCTTCCACGACCTGGCCAACGTCTTCCTCGCCGTCTCCCTGTACGACGAGATCACCGCGACCCCGGCCGCCGGCGGACTCCGCGTCACCTGCGAGGGCCCGGACGCCGACCAGGTCCCCCGCGACCGGACCAACCTCGCGGCCCGCGCGGCTCTCGCCCTCGCCGAGCGCTACGGCCGCGAGCCCGACGTCCACCTGCACATCGCCAAGGACATCCCCGTGGCCGGCGGCATGGCGGGCGGCAGCGCGGACGGCGCCGGCGCGCTGGTCGCCTGCGACGCCCTGTGGGGCACCGGCGCCTCGCGCGGCGAGCTGCTCGCGATCTGCGCCGAGCTGGGCAGCGACGTGCCGTTCAGCCTGGTCGGCGGGGCCGCCCTCGGCACCGGGCGGGGCGAGAAGCTGACGGAGCTGGAGGTCGGCGGCGACTTCCACTGGGTCTTCGCGATGGCCTCGCGCGGGCTGTCCACCCCGGCCGTCTTCCGCGAGTTCGACCGGCTGGGGGAGGACCTCGACATTCCCGAGCCGGTCGCGGCCCAGCCCGTGCTCGACGCCCTCGCCAAGGGCGACGCCACCGCGCTCGCCGTCGCCGTCACCAACGACCTCCAGCCGGCCGCGCTCTCCCTCTTCCCCGAGCTGTCCGACACCCTCGCCGCGGGGCGGGCGGCGGGTGCGCTGGCGGCCCTGGTCTCGGGCTCGGGACCGACGACGGCCTTCCTCGCCACCGACGCGCGGTCGGCTTCCGACATCGCCGGGGTGCTGCGGGCGTCGGGGACGTGCCGTGAGGTGCGTACGGCGGTGGGGGCGGTGGCGGGGGCGGCGGTGGCTTGACGCGGTGCGCGTTACAACTCGTTGACCGCGGTCAGGTCGACGTCGATGTCGTAGGGCACGTTGACCTTGACCCGGTCGTGGTAGATGCCGGTCAGGGCATAGGTGCCGGTGGCCTCGCCGCGTTCGTAGACCTGGACGACCGGGTGCTGGTCCTGGCCCGTCATGTCGACGAGCCAGTAATGGGGGATGCCCGCCGCCGCGTACTTGTGAGGCTTGTAGTCGCGGTCGCGCGCCTCGGAGTCCGGCGACACCACTTCGACGGCGAGCAGAACATCGGCGACTTTGTAGTACGTCTGCTCCCGACTCTGCACGGCTTCCGCGTGGACGACCGAGACGTCCGGCTCCGGGCCGTTGCGGCGGTCGATAACGACGGTCATCTCACGGCGGACCCGCAGTTCCCGGGGGGCGGTGCGGCGCAACTCGCTCACCAGCAGATCGATGACAACACTGTGGAAGTCCCGCTGGGCACTCACGAAAACCAGGCTCCCGTCGATCAACTCGGTGTGCGGCGGGAGATCCGGCAGGGTGAACAGGTCGTCCACGGTGTAACCGTCCACGGGCGGCACCGGCCAGTGATGACGGCGGTGCTCTGCGGACTCGGCGGTCATGGTTCCTCCCATGGGCGGGATCCTGCTGCCTGTTCCCCACCGTAGCCGGGTGGTCCGACATACGGCATCACAAAGTGTGACCACCCCCGTCCGCGTCACCCCACCCCCCGGAGGGCCTACGCTTGAAGGCTGATCGTCCCCCAGTCAGGAGAGAAATGGCCGTCAACCTGGTCAATGTCGAGAACGCCACCAAGGTGTACGGCACCCGTGCCCTCCTCGACGGCGTGTCCCTCGGCGTCTCCGAAGGGGACCGCATCGGTGTCGTCGGCCGCAACGGCGACGGCAAGACGACCATGATCCGGATGCTCGCCAAGCTGGAGGAGCCCGACACCGGCCGCGTCACCCACTCCGGCGGGCTGCGGCTGGGCGTGCTCACGCAGCACGACTCCCTCGACCCCGAGGCCACCGTCCGGCACGAGGTCATCGGCGACCTCGCCGACCACGAGTGGGCCGGCAACGCCAAGATCAGGGACGTGCTGACCGGGCTGTTCGGCGGGCTGGACATGCCGGGCTTCCCGCAGGGCCTGGACACCGTCATCGGGCCGCTCTCCGGCGGCGAGCGGCGCCGTATCGCGCTCGCCAAGCTGCTCATCGACGAACAGGACCTCGTCGTCCTGGACGAGCCCACCAACCACCTCGACGTCGAGGGCATCGCCTGGCTGGCGGGGCACCTGCGCGAGCGCCGCTCCGCACTCGTCTGCGTCACCCACGACCGGTGGTTCCTCGACCAGGTCTGCACCCGCATGTGGGACGTGCAGCGCGGCGACGTCTTCGAGTACGAGGGCGGCTACTCCGACTACGTCTTCGCCCGCGCCGAGCGCGAGCGCATCGCCGCCACCGAGGAGACCAAGCGGCAGAACCTCGTCCGCAAGGAGCTGGCCTGGCTCCGGCGCGGCGCCCCCGCCCGCACCTCCAAGCCCCGCTTCCGCGTCGAGGCCGCCAACGAGCTGATCGCGGACGTGCCGCCGCCCCGGGACAGCAGCGAGCTGATGAAGTTCGCGTCGTCGCGGCTCGGCAAGACCGTGTTCGACCTGGAGGACGTCACCGTCCAGGCCGGTCCCAAGGTGCTGCTCAAGCACGTCACCTGGCAGCTCGGCCCCGGCGACCGCATCGGCCTCGTCGGCGTCAACGGCGCCGGCAAGACCTCCCTGCTGCGGGACCTCGCGAACGCCGCGTACAGCGACGGGGAGCAGCAGCCCGCGGGCGGGCACGTCCGGGTCGGCAGGACCGTCAAGCTGGCGTACCTGTCCCAGGAGGTCGCCGAACTCGACCCGACCTGGCGGGTGCTGGAGGCCGTGCAGCGCGTCCGCGAGCGCGTCGACCTCGGCAAGGGCCGGGAGATGACCGCCGGGCAGCTGTGCGAGACGTTCGGCTTCGGCAAGGAGAAGCAGTGGACGCCGGTCGGCGATCTGTCCGGCGGTGAGCGGCGCCGCCTCCAGCTGCTCCGGCTCCTCATGGACGAGCCCAACGTCCTCTTCCTCGACGAGCCCACCAACGATCTCGACATCGAGACCCTGACCCAGCTGGAGGACGTCCTCGACGGCTGGCCCGGCTCGATGATCGTCATCTCCCACGACCGGTTCTTCGTGGAGCGCACCACCGACCGGGTCTTCGCCCTGCTCGGCGACGGCGCGCTCAGGATGCTGCCGCGCGGCATCGACGAGTACCTGGAGCGTCGCCGGCGCATGGAGGAGGCGGCCGCGGCCACCGTACTCGCGGCAGCCGCGAAGCCGGCCGCGGGGGCGCCCGAGAAGAGCGCCGCCGACGTGCGCGCCGCCAAGAAGGAACTCCAGAAGATCGAACGGCAGCTGGACAAGGTCTCCGAGAAGGAGACCAAGCTGCACGCGCGGATCGCCGAGAACGCCACCGACTTCGCGAAGGTGGCCGAACTGGACACCGAGCTGCGCGAACTGGCCGGTCAGCGCGAGGAGCTGGAAATGCGCTGGCTGGAACTGGCGGAGGACGCCTAGCCCCGCGCGCGGGGGGCGCGTACGGCGTGAAGAGGGCGTGAAGGCCCGTAACAGTGGCATCACGAGCCGGTCCTCCCTTGGGAACAGGGGCGGGCACGGCCCGGTGTGCCCTCCTGGCCGGGTGATAGAAAGGCCGTCCGAGAACTGTCTGAATGACTGCCGTCAAACGACTCCGGGGCCGGCGCGTACCTCGGGGCGTGGCTAGAAATCAGTGAGTAATAAGGGGGAACGCGCTGATGAGCCAGCCGCCCAACCAGCCGCCGCAGGGTGGCTTCGGAGCACCGCAGGATCCACCGCCGGGAGGCTTCGGGGCACCGACCCCGCCGCCCCCGCAGGGCCCGCCGCCCGGTCCGCCGCAGCAGCCGCAGCCGGGGTACGGCTACCCGCAGCAGCCGGGACAACCGGGTCAGCCGGGTCCCTACGGACAGCCGGGCCCGTACAACTCCGGCCCGTACGCCCAGCCACAGCAGCCGGGTCCGTACGGCCGGCAGCCCGGCTACGGCTATCCGCAGCCGCAGTTCCCGGGCGCGCCCGGCACCCCGCCGCCCGGCGGCCCGGGGTCCCGCAACCCCTTCAAGGGCAAGCCCGCCCTGGCCGTCGGCGCAGCCGTCGCGGCCCTGCTCGTCATCGGCAGCAGCGTGTGGGCGGTCACCGCGAACAGCGGCGACGACAAGGACAAGAAGCCCGTCGCCGGCAAGAGCGACGACCCCAAGCCCTCCGGCTCCGGCGGCGCCCCGGTCAACCCCGGTGACGGCAGGGGCGACGGCGGCGAGGACCCCGAGGACCTCAACGAGGGCCGCCAGGCCGGTGAGTCCAAGGTGCTCTGGTACAAGGAGGCGCCCGACGCCCCCGGTTCCGGCGCCGACGCCCCCGGCATGTGGATCACCGGCGAGACCGCGGTGAAGGCGGCGTACAAGCAGGTCTTCGCCTACGACGTCGGCGACGGCAAGCCCAGCTGGGACCCGGTCACCTTCCCGGAGAAGATCTGCGCGGTCACTCCGGAGAAGACGGCCGGCGACAAGATCGTCGTCGCCTACATGAGCGGCTCCAGCGACCGCGCCAAGTGCAACCAGATGCAGGAGATCGACCTCGCCACCGGTGAGAAGGGCTGGAAGGAGGAGGTCGAGGACGGCGAACTCTTCGACACCACCCTCTCCGTCGAACTCAACGTCAGCGGCGACATCCTGATGGTCGGCCGCTCCCAGTCCGGCACCGCCTACGACGTCCGCAGCGGCAGGAAGCTGTACGACAAGAAGCGGTACGGCGACGCCTGCTTCCCCGCCGGCTTCGCGAGCGGCCCGAAGACGATCATCCAGGTCGCCTCCTGCGGCGCCGGCGGCAACAACGCTCACGACGAGGTCCAGGGCCTCGACCCGAAGACCGGCAAGGTCCTGTGGACCTACAAGTACGAGAAGGGCTGGCGGGTCGAGCGCGCCTACTCCGTCGACCCGCTCGTCGTCCACGCCACCCACGAGGACAAGAAGGTCTGGAACATCTCCACCTTCACCTCCAAGGGCAAGGTCCTCGAACAGGTCGGCGTCGACGAGGACTTCGCCCCCGAGTGCGGCTGGGCCATCCTCGACCGCGACCTCCAGGGCTGCGCGGGCGTCGCCGTCGCCGCGGGCACGCTCTACCTGCCGACCGAGGCGGCCAGCGGCGCCAACGAGATCGTCGCGATCAACCTCACCACCGGCAAGGAGAAGTGGCGCGCGAAGTCCCCCGCGGACGAGTCGATGATGCCGCTGCGGGTCGAGGGCGACCAGCTCATCGCGTACGTGCAGCCGTCCTACGACGCCGGTGGCCAGGTCGTGTCGATCGCGACCGGCACCAGCAGCCACAAGCCGGTCGAGCTGCTGCAGAACCCGCAGGGTGTCGCGGACATCGAGAACAGCTTCTACTCCAAGGACATCGACTGGGTCGACGGGCGCTTCTACATCTCCACCACCCGTCTGACCGGCAACGACGAGTCGAAGGAGAAGTTGATGCTCGCCTTCGGCAAGTGACCTTCTCCGTCCGGCCCGTGCGATCAGCCCGGCCCGTGCGATCCGGCCGCCCAGGCCGGATCGCACGGCCATCCCGGCCGTCCCCGTCGTCTCCGCTCCCCGAGGTACTCACGTCATGACCCAGCCGCCGCCCCCGCCGCCCAACCAGCCCCCGCAGGGGGGAGGCTTCGGCCCGCCGCAGGGCCCGCCGCAGGGCCCGCCGCAGGGCCCGCCGCAGGGCCCGCCGCAGGGCCCGCCGCCACAGCCGCCCACCCCGCCGTCGGGCGGTGGGCCGAACCTCGGCAAGACCCCGGAGCCGGGCTACGGCTACCCGCAGACGCCGCCGCAGGCGCCCGCGGCTCCGCCCACCCCGCCGACGGGTTCGCCGCAGCCGGGGTACGGGTATCCGCAGACTCCGCCGCCGCCCCGGCCCGGGTACGGCTACCCCGGTCAGCAGCCGGGTCAGCAGCCCGGCCAGCAGCCCGGCCCGTACGGGCAGCCGACGCCGCCCTACGGCCAGCCCGGCCAGCCCGGTTACCCCGGACAGCCCGGCTACGGCTATCCGCAGGCGACCGTGCCGATGCAGGCCCAGGCCGGCGGGCCGGGCGGCGGGCGGAAGATCAACGCGCAGATGGCGATCATCGTGGCGGCCGTCGTCGCCATCGCCCTGATCATCGGCGGCGGTGTCTGGTACGCCGGCTCCACCGACGACGGGGGCAAGGACGACACCGCGAGCTCCAGCGGGGGCACCGGTGGCAAGGGCGGCACGGACGAGAAGGGCGGTGAGGGCGGCAAGTCCTTGGGCGGCGAGGAGAAGGTGCCTTCCGACCCCGCCTCCAAGGTGCTCTTCCAGGTTCCCGCGCCCGCGGTGAGCAAGGAGGACAGCAGCGTCGTCGTCTCCGGCTCGTGGCTCACCGGCAAGGTGTACGCCAAGAGCGGCATCGCCGAGATCGTCGGCTACGACCCCGCCAAGGGCAGCGAGAAGTGGACGATCAAGCTGGCCGGCCCGGTCTGCACGGCCAGCCGGCACGTCACCGACGACAACAAGACGGTCGTCGTCCACCAGCCCGCCATGCCCACCAAGGCGGATCCCTCGCACGGCTGCACCCAGGTCGCGGTCATCGACCTGGACGCGGGCAGGAAGCTGTGGACGAAGACCGCCGGTGACCAGCCGATGTCCTTCGACAACGTCACGATCAGCGGTGACACCGTCGCGGCCGGCAGCACCGACGGCGGCGTCGCCTGGGACATCGCCAAGGGCGACCTCCTGTGGTCCCCGAAGACCACCGACACCTGCTACGACGCCGGCTACGGCGGCGGCGAGAAGCTGGTCGCGGTGCGCAAGTGCGGTTCGTACGACGCACGACAGCTGAACATCCAGACCATCGACCCGAAGAGCGGGAAGGTGGTCTCCGAGTACAAGATGGCCAAGGGCATCGAGTACGCGGGCATCGTGTCGACGAACCCGCTGGTCGTGGCCGCCGACGTCGGCGACTCCGCCGGCGACGGCAGCGGCATCTCGGACTTCTTCTCGATCGACAACAAGACCGGCAAGCTGCTCACCCGCATCTCCGCGCCGGGCGAGCAGTTCGCGGCCCGCTGCGACACCATCACCAAGATCGAGCACTGCTCGGGGCTCGCGGTCGGCAACGACCGGCTCTACATCCCGACCGAGGAACACGAGGGCAGCGGCGAGTCGTACAGCCGGACCAACGAGGTCGTCGCCTTCGACCTGGCCACCGGCAAGCAGACCGGTCAGCGCGCCGACGCCGGCGACGGCTACACGATCACCCCGCTGCGCATGGACGGCGGCAACGTGATCGCCTACAAGCGCCCGCCGTACGACAAGGGCGGCCGGATCGTGAGCATCGACGGCGGGTCGTTCAAGCAGACCACGCTGCTGGAGAACCCGGCGACGGAGGCGGTGCGGGACGTCGAGTCGAGCATGCTGCCGGAGTACTCCGAGATCCTCTACTCGCAGGGGCACCTGTACATGTCGCAGGTGTACGCCAGCGAGCCGTCCAGCGCGGATGAGAAGGAGTACCTGGCGATCGGGTTCGGCACCGGCGGCTGACGCCGCTCGGCGCACCGCCGGCCGGCTCCACGGCCCCCGTCGCGGCCCCGTCCCTGCTCAGGGGCGGGGCCGTGTTGCGGGGGATTTCGGCGATCCGGGGCGGTTCTCGCCGGTAGGGGCAGCGAGACGTCGAGCCAGCGTGTAGCTTCCGGGACATGAAGGGCGGGGTGGGGGCCGGGGCCGCGGACGGGGGAGCCCGGGGTCCTCGCCGGCCGTGCCGGGGGACTGGGGGGTTGCTCTATGGGAGTACGGCTCATGGTGGTCGACGACCACCGATTGCTCGCCGAGGCGCTGGCTTCGGCGCTGAAGCTGCGCGGGCACCGGGTGCTCGCCGCGGCGGCGCCGGCCGCGGGTGCGGCGGAGCTGGTGATCAGCCGGGCGCCGGAGGTGTGTCTGCTGGGGACGGCGACACCGGCCGAGCCGGGCATCTTCGATCCGGTGCTGCGGATCAAGCGGGAGCGTCCGCAGGTGGCGGTGCTGGTACTGGGGCCGGTGCCGAGCCCTCGCGGGATCGCGGCGGCGTTCGCGGCCGGGGCGTCGGGGTACGTCCGGCACGACGAGCGGATAGAGGGCGTCGAGCGGGCGATCATGAAGGCGCGGGCCGGGGAGGCGGCGGTGGCGCCGTCGCTGTTGCAGGGGGCGTTCGGTGAGCTGCTGAATCCGGCGGCCCAGCCCGACGACGAGGGGCAGCGGCTGTTGCAGATGCTCACCCCGAGGGAGGTGGAGGTCCTGGTCCGGGTCGCCGACGGCGAGGACACCAGGCTGATCGCGGCGGGCATGGGCATCGCCCCGTCCACGGCGCGTACGCACGTCCAGCGGGTCCTGATGAAGCTGGGTGTGGGATCGAGACTGGAGGCAGCCGCACTGGCCGCCCGCACGGGCCTACTGGACCGAGCGGGCGCATCAGGCGCGTAGCCGCGGTCAGTCGTGCCTCCCCCAGCGCCTGAACGGCCCGGGCGGCGCCCCCGGGGGCGGCACGGGTGGGCGCAGCGGCACCCGGCCGGCGCCGGCCCGCGACACCCATCCCCGTCCCGCACCGACACCGGGCGCCCCCGAACGCAGGGCACCCGGCACGCGTCCCGCGCTACTTCTCCGGTGCCTCCTCGGCAGAGATCGGCGGCGTGGGCGGCGCCGTGGGCCTCATCTTCAGCCACGCCAGGAAGAACAACCCCAGCACCAGCATCCCCAGCCCGGTCCACAGGTTGATGTTCACCCCCTGCGCCTTGTCGATCTCGTCGTCGGACGCCACGAGGCCCGCGATCGTCACGATGACGCCGTAGACCACGAACAGCCCGCCGATGATCCGCCGGATGTCGAACAGCCGCGCGGCCGTGACGGACTTGGTCTCCAGCTCGGAGACCTCGTCCTGGACGTTCTTGTCGGAGTAGGAGTTGGAATCAGACATGCTCTCTCTATCCTCCCGCGATCAGAACGAGAACGGGATGTAGCAGGCGGCGGCCAGTACGACCGCGCCCCAGCCCAGGAGAGCCGGCTTGCGGTACCACGCGTCGTCGCCCTTGGCGGGCGCCTCGGACATGCCGGGGGAGGTGGTGCCGTAGACCAGGCCCTGGAGCTCGGCGGCGGGCTTCGGCGCGGTGAACAGGGACACGACGACCATGACGACCGCACCGGCCACGAAGCCCGCGATCGCGGAGACGAAGTTGGCGCCCTGGTCGGAGGGGATGTCGACGATGCCCTGCTTGTAGATGACGAAGTAGTTCACCATCGCCGCGGTGGTGCCCGCGATCAGACCCCAGAAGCCGGACTTCATGGACGCGCGCTTCCAGAACATGCCGATGATGAAGACCACGAACATCGGCACGTTGAAGAAGGAGAAGAGCGTCTGGAGGTAGCTCATGATGTTCGAGAACGACGACGCCAGGAAGGCCGTGCCGATCGAGGCGAGGACGCCGATCACGGTGATCAGGCGGCCGAACCGCACGTAGTAGCCGTCCTCGCGGCCCTTCACCACGTACCTCGCCCAGACGTCGTTGGTGAAGACCGTGTTGAAGGAGGAGATGTTCGCCGCCATGCCCGCCATGAAGGCGGCCAGCAGGCCGGTGACCGCGATGCCGAGGACGCCGTTGGGCAGCAACTGCTGCATCAGGTACGGGATCGCGTCGTTGTACTGGAGGTCCGAGCCGGGCGTGCCGATCTTCGGGACGAGGACGGCGGCGACCAGGCCCGGGATCATCACCACGAAGACGATGAAGATCTTCGGGAACGCGGCGATCAGCGGTGTGCGCTGGGCCGCCGAGAGGTTCTTCGCGGACAGGGCGCGCTGCACCTCGGCGAAGTTCGTCGTCCAGTAGCCGAAGGAGAGCACGAAGCCGAGACCGAGGACGATGGTCAGCCAGTTGGCGCCGAGGGGGTTGTCGCTGCCGATGCCCGTGCCGCCCCACGCGGTCATGAAGTCGCCGCCGCGGGACTGGGTGAGGGAGTCGGACAGGCCGTCCCAGCCGCCGACCTTCTTCAGGCCCAGGATGGTGATCGGGATGAGGCCGGCCAGGATCACGAAGAACTGGAGGACCTCGTTGTAGATCGCCGAGGACAGACCGCCGAGCGTGATGTAGGCCAGGACGAAGAAGCCGGCGACCACGATGGCCACCCACTGCGGCCAGCCCAGCAGTGCCTCGACGACGATCGCGAGGGCGTAGAGGTTCACCCCGGCGATCAGGATGGCGGCGACGGCGAACAGCATCGAACTCAGCAGGTGCGAGGCCCTGTCGAAACGCAGGAGCAGGAACTCCGGCACCGAGCGGACCTTCGAGCCGTAGTAGAACGGCATCATCACCAGGCCGAGGAAGACCATCGCCGGGATGGCGCCGATCCAGTACCAGTGGGTCGTGTAGACGCCGTACTGGGCGCTGTTGGCGGCCATGCCGAGGATCTCGGTGGCGCCCAGGTTGGCCGCGACGAAGGCGAGGCCGGTCACCCAGGCGGGCAGTGAGCGGCCGGACAGGAAGAAGTCCAGGCTGGTCTTGACCGAACGGCGGGCGGCGAAGCCGATGCCGAGCACGACGACGAAGTAGATCCCGAGGATCGAGTAGTCGAGCCAGTTGGTGGGGAGTCGAAGCTCCGCGGCTAGATGTGTGGGGGTATGCATACGAACTCGCTTCGTTGCGCGAACTGATCCGAGCGGAACTTACGCCTCCGCGTTCAGTTATTGAACACTTCTGGTGACGTTCTTTGTTTGATTGTGATGATCGACGAGTCGGCGGGGTCGCTGTTTGGTTGCTGGTTGGTTGTGATGTGTTATGTTTGTTTATGTTGAGTGATTGGGTGCGGATGCAGGTGTAGAGGAGTCCGGCAGTGAAGAAGACCTCGACCCGGCTGGCCGACGGTCGCGAGCTCGTCTACTACGACCTGCGCGACGACACCGTGCGGGACGCCGTCGACCGCCGTCCGCTGGAGCGGACCGTCACCACCTCCGAGGTCCGCCGCGACCCGCTGCTCGGCGACTCGGTCGCCGTGGCCTCACACCGCCAGGGCCGGATCTACCACCCGCCGGCCGACGAGTGCCCCCTGTGCCCTTCCGCGGGTGAGCGGCTGAGCGAGATCCCGGACTCGTCGTACGACGTGGTGGTCTTCGAGAACCGCTTCCCCTCGCTGGCCGGCGACTCCGGCCGCTGCGAGGTCGTCTGCTTCACCTCCGACCACAACGCCTCCTTCGCCGACCTGGGCGAGGAGCAGGCCCGGCTCGTGCTCGACGCCTGGACCGACCGCACCTCGGAGCTGTCCCATCTGCCCTCCGTCGAACAGGTCTTCTGCTTCGAGAACCGGGGCGCCGAGATCGGAGTGACGCTGGGTCACCCGCACGGGCAGGTCTACGCCTACCCCTTCACCACGCCCCGCACCGCCCTGATGCTGCGCCAGGTGGCCGCGCACAAGGAGGCGACGGGCGGGGAGAACCTGTTCGACGCCGTCCTGGAGGAGGAACTGGCCGGCGAGCGGGTCGTCCTGGAGGGTGAACACTGGGCGGCCTTCGTGCCGTACGCCGCGCACTGGCCGTACGAGGTGCACCTCTACCCCAAGCGGCGGGTGCCCGACCTGCTCGGACTCGACGAGGCGGCGCGCACAGAGTTCCCCCAGCTGTATCTGGAACTCTTGAGGCGCTTCGACCGGATCTTCGGGATCGGTGAGCCTCCGACGCCGTACATCGCGGCCTGGCACCAGGCCCCCTTCGGGCAGCTGGAGGACTTCGAGGGCGTGGTGCGGGACGACTTCGCGCTGCACCTCGAGCTTTTCACCATCCGCCGTACATCCGGCAAGCTGAAGTTCCTCGCGGGCTCCGAGTCCGGCATGAACGTGTTCATCAACGACGTGCCCCCGGAGCGCGCGGCCCAGCGACTGCGAGAGGTAGCGAGTTGATGAGCGGGAAGTACCTGGTGACGGGCGGGGCGGGCTACGTCGGCAGCGTGGTCGCCCAGCACCTGCTGGAGGCCGGCCACGAGGTCGTCGTCCTCGACGACCTCTCGACGGGCTTCCGGGAGGGCGTGCCCGCGGGCGCCTCGTTCGTCGAGGGCGACATCCGCGACGCCGCCAAGTGGCTGGACGCGTCGTTCGACGGTGTACTCCACTTCGCCGCCTTCTCCCAGGTCGGCGAGTCGGTCGTGAAGCCCGAGAAGTACTGGGACAACAACGTCGGCGGCACCATGGCCCTGCTGGAGGCGATGCGCACGGCGGGCGTCCGCCGTCTCGTCTTCTCCTCCACGGCCGCCACGTACGGCGAGCCGGACCAGGTCCCGATCGTCGAGTCCGCGCCGACGAAGCCCACGAACCCCTACGGCGCCTCGAAGCTGGCCGTGGACCACATGATCACCGGCGAGGCGGCGGCCCACGGCCTGGGCGCGGTCTCCCTGCGCTACTTCAACGTCGCGGGCGCGTACGGGGAGTACGGCGAGCGCCACGACCCCGAGTCCCACCTGATCCCCCTGGTCCTCCAGGTGGCCCAGGGCAGGCGCGACGCGATCTCCGTCTTCGGCGACGACTACCCGACGCCGGACGGCACCTGCGTCCGCGACTACATCCACGTCGCCGACCTGGCCGAGGCCCACCTGCTGGCCCTGGCCGCGGCCGCCCCCGGCGAGCACCTCATCTGCAACCTGGGCAACGGCAACGGCTTCTCCGTCCGCGAGGTCGTCGAGACCGTCCGGCGGGTGACGGGCCACCCGATCCCCGAGGTCCTGGCCCCCCGGCGGGGCGGCGACCCGGCGGTCCTGGTGGCGTCGGCCGGCACGGCCCGCGAGAAACTGGGCTGGAACCCGTCGCGCGCGGACCTCGCGGGGATCGTGGCGGACGCGTGGGAGTTCGCGCAGCGGCGCGCGAAGTAGACCGTAGGAAGGGCGAGGGATCAGGGCATGAGCGAGGCTGTCGCAGGGGCTGTCGGTGAGCGGTTCCGGGAGCTGTACGGGGCGGACCCCGAGGGAGTGTGGGCGGCGCCGGGCCGGGTGAACCTCATCGGCGAGCACACCGACTACAACGACGGCTTCGTCATGCCGTTCGCCCTGCCGCACACCGCGGTCGCGGCGGTCTCCCGGCGCGACGACGGCATCCTGCGCCTGCACTCGGCGGACATCGCGGCCGACCCGGTAGTGCTGCGCGTCGCGGACCTCACCCCCGAGTCGGACAAGTCCTGGACCGCGTACCCCTCGGGCGTCGTCTGGGCGCTGCGCGAGGCCGGCCACGAGCTGACCGGTGCCGACATCCACCTGGCCTCGACGGTCCCGTCGGGCGCGGGCCTCTCCTCCTCGGCGGCCCTCGAGGTGGTGGTCGCCCTCGCCCTGAACGACCTCTACTCCCTCGGCCTGCGCGGCTGGCAACTGGCCCGCCTGTGCCAGCGCGCGGAGAACGTCTACGTGGGCGCCCCGGTCGGCATCATGGACCAGACGGCATCCGCCTGCTGCGAAGCGGGCCACGCCCTCTTCCTCGACACCCGCGACCTCTCCCAGCGCCAGATCCCCTTCGACCTCGCGGCCGAGGGCCTGCGCCTCCTCGTCGTCGACACGCAGGTCAAGCACTCCCACAGCGAGGGCGAGTACGGCAAGCGCCGCGCGGGCTGCGAGAAGGGCGCCGCACTGCTGGGCGTCGACGCGCTGCGGGACGTGCCGTACGCGGAGCTCGACTCCGCCCTGGAGCGCCTGGCCGACGACGAGGACGTGCTCCGCCTCGTCCGGCACGTCGTCACGGAGGACGAGCGCGTCGAACGCGTCGTGTCCCTCCTCGAATCCGGCGACACCCGCGCCATCGGCCCCGTCCTGATCGAGGGCCACGCCTCCCTGCGCGACGATTTCCGCATCTCCTGCCCGGAACTCGACCTGGTCGTCGACACGGCCCTCGCCTCCGGCGCCCTCGGCGCCCGCATGACCGGCGGCGGCTTCGGCGGCGCGGCGATCGTCCTGGCGGAGGAGTCCGACGTCGACGCCATCACCAAGGCGGTGGAGGAGGCCTTCGCGGCGTCGGCCTTCACGGCCCCACGCGTGTTCGAGGCGGTGCCTGCGGCGGGGGCTCGGCGGGTGGGGTGAGGCGGGGGCAGAGAGACGGCCTCACACACGCCCTCAGGGGAGCCGGTCTCGGCTCGGAACGCCGGCGCCCGGAAGGCCACCGGCCGCTCGGGGAACAGCCGGGCCGGTCGGCACTGTTGCATCAGCCGAGGCGCCGGCGCCGCATCGGCGGAAACATGGAGGACGCGAACTTGTCCGCCTGCCGGAATCCGGGTCTCTGGGCCGCGGTACGCCGCCGCGCGCCCGGACCAAGACGTAGCTCCGCAGGAGGACTGTTTCATGACTGACCGGCCCTTGACGCTGATGGCAGTGCACGCACACCCCGACGACGAGGCCACCGGGACCGGCGGGGTCCTCGCCCGGTACGCGGCGGAAGGCATCCGCACGGTTCTCGTGACGTGTACCGACGGCGGATGCGGTGACGGACCGGGGGGTGTCAAGCCGGGCGAACCGGGGCACGATCCGGCGGCCGTCGCCTTGATGCGCCGTCAAGAACTCGAGGCGAGCTGTGAGGCCCTGAAGGTCAGCGATCTGGAGACGCTGGACTACCCCGACTCCGGAATGATGGGCTGGCCGAGCAACGACGCCCCCGGGTCCTTCTGGCGGACCCCCGTGGAGGAAGGCGCCGCCCGACTCGCGGAACTCATGCGGCACTACCGCCCCGATGTGGTCGTCACCTACGACGAGAACGGCTTCTACGGCCACCCCGACCACATCCAGGCCCACCGCATCACGATGGCGGCGCTCGAGACGACCTCGCTGACACCGAAGGTGTACTGGACGACGATGCCCCGCTCAGGGATGCAGCGGTTCGGTGAGATCATGCGCGAGTTCCATCCGGACATGCCGGAGCCGGACCCCGCCGAGGCCGCCGCGATGGCCGAGATCGGCCTCCCCGACGACGAGATCACCACGTGGGTGGACACCACGGCGTTCAGCGGCCAGAAGTTCGACGCGCTGGCCGCGCACGCCAGTCAGGGCGAGAACATCTTCTTCCTCAGGATGGGCAAGGAGAGGTTCGGCGAGTTCATGGGCATGGAGACGTTCGTACGCGTCAAGGACACCACCGACGCGCCCGTGCCCGAGAGCGACCTTTTCGCCGGCCTGCGCTGATCCGCCTGCCCGCCAGGGCTTGGTCGCGGAGGTCAGAATTGGAGGTCCCAGGGGCGTGCCGCACGGCAGGAGAAGCGAGCCCCTTTTAAGGACGAGCAAATACTCGAGCACTTCGATGGGTGAGGCACCGCAGAGTTCACGCTTCGGGGGCTCGACATACTGCAGAGTGACAGGATCGAGGCGATCGCCTTCGAGCTGGGCTACAGGCTCCACGAGAGGGACATCGTCACCCGGGGGCAGTGGCGGCTGACCTACCTCCGCGACGACTCCCCGGATGTCCGTCGACGAGTCCAGGTCACGCTGGACCGACTGCGCGCCGGCGGGCCCCTGCCGCCCCAGGCATGGCCTTCCGCCGGACCACCGGGCGTACCGGGCAGGCGGATCACGCCCATGGAGGTGGCCTCCGCCCGGCAGAGCATGACCGCCTACGAGACGCAAGGCTCCCGTGGGCTGGTCGTCTTCACAGCGTTGCTCAGCAGCGGGTGCCTCGGCCTGGCCTGGGTGGCTCGCGACTTTCCCGGCCGAGTGCTCGCTCTGGTTGCGCTGGCCGCCCTCCTGGCCGTCGTGGCGGCGCTGACCCCCCGCTGGATGAGGGGCTGGTATGAACACAACCGGCAGACGGTGGACCGCTTTGGACGGCAACTGGCCCAGCAGTGGGGGCCTTTGTCCCCTCCGCCCTCTCCGCCCCCCACTTCACGGCAACCGGCAGGATGGCCCAGGAGGGAACGGCCGGCAATGCGAGTCGACTTCGCAGCCCCGGTGGCTGCCGCCGATTCCTCGGCGAGGTCCGCCCGGCTCACCCCAGCCGCTTCACCAGCGTGTACTCCGTGATCCCCGGTGGATAGTCGGGGATCACGCACATCACGTCGTAGCCGTGCCGTGTGTAGAAGTCCGGTGCCTGGAAGTCCCAGGTCTCCACGCGGGACGCCGCGCAGCCGCGTTCCTCGCGGGACGTTCGTTCCGCCTCCGTCAGCAGGGCCGAGCCCAGTCCCGCGCCCCGGTGCCGGTCGTCCACCCACAGGTACGTCACGTGGAGCCAGCTCGCCCAGGTGTGGCCGACGAGGCCGCCCGCCAGACCGCCGGTCCCGTCCAGCACCCAGACGTGCAGCGGGAATTCGCGTTCGTGAGGGGTTCCGCGCAGGGAACGGAGGATCGAGGAGGCCGCCGTGTTCGTCTCCCGCAGGCGGGTGCGCAGCAGATCGCGTCGTTCCCTGTCCACTTCTGTCACTAGACGAAACATGCGGCTCACCATAAGCGTGCCGGGCTGTCAGTTCTGCAAATAGCCTTCCGCTCCCGGCGCCCGCCCGTACTCTGATGAGCAGCACCGGTGGGGGCCGGTGCCGTTCAGGGGGCGAGACAGCCGGGTACGGCGCCCGGGGCGGGGGTAGCGGTTACTGCACGGCGGCGGCCGTGCGGCTGCGGCGACCCGTCCCGGAGTACCGAGTGCACAGGTGGATACGGGGCTTCGGGCGTCGTACCCGTGCCGGTGTCGGCTTCCGGCTTCCGGCTTCCGTGTTCCGTGTTCCGTGGATGGACAGACGATGGGTATCCCCTGCTCCTCCAGGAGCTCGGGGGAGGGGGTTTCGTGGTTCGTATCCGAGTCCTGGTCGTCGACGACCATCGCATCTTCGCCGAGTCGCTCGCCGCCGCCCTGGCCGCCGAGCCGGACGTCGACGTCTCCGCGGCCGGCAGCGGCCCGGCCGCGCTGCGCTGCCTGGAGCGGGCCGCGTCCGAGGGACGGCGGTTCGACGTGCTGCTCGTCGACGCCGATCTGGGGGGTCACGTGCCCGGCGCGCGCCCGGCCGTGCCCGTGCGGGACGGCAACGAGGACGGGCTGGTGGACGGGATCTCGCTGGTCGCCGGGGTGCGGTCGGGGCAGCCGGGTGTACGGATCGTCGTCCTCGCCGAGAAGGACGACCCCTGGCGGGCCGCCCTCGCGCTGGGGGCCGGTGCCTCCGGCTGGGTGGCGAAGGACTGCTCGCTGTCGCGGCTGCTCAGCGTCATCCGGGGCGTCCTGCGCGACGAGACCCATCTGCCGCCCGCACTGCTCACCGGCGTCCTGCGCGAACTCACCGCCGCCCGCAAACACCGCACCGAGAGCGAACGGCTGGTGGAGTCGCTGACCCCGCGGGAGCGGGAGGTGCTGCGCTGCATGGTGGCCGGGCTGGGGCGCAAGGCGGTCGCCGAGCGGCTGTACCTGTCCCCGCACACCGTGCGGACGCACATGCAGAACGTGCTGGGCAAGCTGGGCGTCCACTCCACCCTCGCCGCCGTGGCACTGGCGAGGCGGGCCGGGGTGGGGCCGGCCGACCTGGGGCCTCCCGGGCAGATCGGGTCGCAGGAAAGCAACAGCGCCTGACCACGCCGGTGAGCGGGGGCTGGTGCGTGCGGTTACAAGGCGGAGGAGGGCGACAGGGCGGAGACCTGGCATCCGACGGCAACGCGGCAGACGCGCGTGCCGGCCCCCGCGTCCGCGGCACGAGCTGCCCGGGAGGCCCTCAACCGGGGATGTTGTCGAACGGGGCGGTCAGCTGGCGCAGCAGCGCCGCCAGTTCGCTGCGCTGGGTCCGGGAGAGTTCGGCCAGGATGGCGCGCTCCTGCGCCAGCAGGCCGGCGAGCGACTGGTCGGCGCGGTCGCGGCCCTCGTCCGTGAGCCGGACCAGTACGCCGCGCCGGTCGCTGGGGTCGGGCAGACGCTCCACCAGGCCCTTCTTGGCCAGGCGGTCGATACGGTTGGTCATCGTGCCCGAGGTGACGAGGGTCTGGGTGAGGAGTTGCCCCGGCGAGAGCTGGTACGGGGTGCCCGCGCGGCGCAGGGCCGTCAGGACGTCGAACTCCCAGGGCTCCAGTTCGTGTTCGGAGAAGGCCAGACGGCGTGCGCGGTCCAGGTGCCGGGCGAGCCTGCTGACCCGGCTCAGTACCTCGAGCGGTTCCACGTCGAGGTCCGGGCGCTCCCGGCGCCATGCTGCGACCAGCCGATCGACCTCGTCCTCCATGACGATCAGTGTAGTGGTTGTGTCGACGTGAAGTCTCTTGATGTTGACTGTCTTGACGTCGAGATAGTTTGCGCGTGACGCTGGGTACCCGGCCCGGACAGCCGGTCCGGTCCAGTTCCTGGAGGCTCCATGCCCGCCACCGCGCCCACGTGGGACCCCGCCCAGTATCTGCGCCACGCCGGGCCCCGCGCCCGCCCGTTCACCGACCTCCTCGCCCGCGTCCCGGACCTTTCCCCAAGCTCTCCACTCCGTTCGAGCGAGGAAGGACCCCATGGGGAACCGCCCCGCATCGCCGACCTGGGCTGCGGCCCCGGCAACGTCACCGCCCTGCTCGCCGACCGCTGGCCCACCGCCCGCATCACCGGCTACGACAACTCACCCCGGATGCTCGGACGGGCCCGGGAACACGCCGGGCCCACACCGCAGGGCGGCCGCATCGAGTTCGCCCCCGCCGACGCCCGCACCTGGACCCCCGCCGAGCCGCACGACCTCCTCATCAGCAACGCCACCCTCCAGTGGGTCCCCGGTCACGTCGAGCGCTTCGCCGACTGGATCGGCGCACTCGCCCCCGGCGGCGTTCTCGCCTTCCAGGTGCCCGGCAACTTCGACGCCCCAAGCCACCGCCTGATGCGCGAACTCGCCCACTCCCGGCGCTGGCGGGACCGCCTCGCCGGCACCCTGCGCCACGACGGCGCCGTCCTCACGCCCGAGGCCTACCTCGCCCACCTGACCGCCGCCGGCTGCACCGCCGACGTCTGGGAGACGACGTACGTCCATCTGCTGCCCGGCGAGGACGCCGTACTGGACTGGGTGAAGGGGACGGGGCTGCGGCCCGTGCTCACCGCGCTCGACGACGACCCGGAAGCGTGCGACGCGTTCGTCGAGGAGTACCGGAACGTCCTGCGCGCCGCCTACCCCGCCGGGGCGCACGGCACCCCGTTCCCCTTCCGCCGCGTCTTCGCCGTCGCCCGGAAGCAGGGCACCCGCTGACCGGCGCGGTCGGTCGGGTCTCCGCTCACGCCACCCCGTCCGCGACGAGCGCGTCCACGGCCTCCTCGGACAGGCCCAGCTCGCCGAGTACGGCGCGGGTGTGCTCGCCCGGGGCCGGCACCGCGTCCATGCGGGGCGCGTCCCCGGTCGGGCCCGGCGGCGCGAGCGCCGGTACGGGACCGGCCGGCGTGGGCACCTGGTGCCAGCGGCCGCGCGCCGCCAGCTGGGGGTGGTCCCACACCTCGGCGAGCGTGTTCACCCGGGCGCTCGCGACCGGCACCGCGCTGAGCCGTTCGATCGCCTCGACGCTGGTCAGCTCCGCGAAACGGGCCGCGATCAGCGCGCCCAGCGCCTCCCGGTGCGCGTTGCGGTCCGCGTTGGTGGCGTAGTCCGGGTGCTCGGCCAGCTCCGGTCGGTCCAGGAAGCCCGCGCAGAAACCGCGCCACTCGCGGTCGTTCTGGACGGCCATCATGACGACCTTGCCGTCACCCGCCGTGAAAGGCCCGTACGGGTGGATCGTCGCGTGCGCGGCGCCCGCCCGCGGTGGCGGCTCGGCCCCGTCGAAGGCGTAGTAGAGGGGGAAGCCCATCCACTCCGCGGTGGCCTCCAGCATCGACACGTCCAGATGCGTGCCCCGGCCCGTCCGCCCGCGCTCCAGCAGCGCGCCGAGGATCGAGCTGTACGCGTACATCCCGGCGGCGATGTCGGACACCGAGATGCCCACCTTGGCCATGTCGTCCGGCGAGCCCGTGACGGACAGCAGCCCCGACTCGGACTGCACCATCAGGTCGTACGCCTTGCGGCCCTCGTACGGGCCGGGGGCGCCGTAGCCGGAGATGTCGCAGACGATGAGGCGCGGGTGCCGCGCGCGCAGTTCATCGGCGCCGAGCCCGGCCCGGGCCGCCGCCCCCGGCGCCAGGTTCTGCAGGAAGACGTCGGCCTTCGCGATCAGGCGGTGCAGCACGTCCGTGCCGCGCGGGTCCTTGAAGTCCAGGGTGAGGGACTCCTTGTTGCGGTTCACCCATACGAAGTGCGAGCTCAGGCCGCGTACGCGGGAGTCGTAGGCGCGGGCGAAGTCCCCCGTCCCGGGGCGCTCCACCTTGATCACCCGGGCGCCGAGGTCGGCGAGCTGGCGGCTGGCGTACGGCGCGGCGACCGCCTGCTCGAGCGAGACGACGGTGACTCCGCGGAGCGGCTGCATCAGTGTTCTCCCCGGTGCGGTGACGGGCGTCGGACGACGAGGACGTGCCGCCCCGCCGGCCGGCGCTCAGCTCTTGCGGTGCCCTATCAGCCGCGGCTTCGGCTCCAGGCCGTCCAGTCCGTGCCACGCCAGGTTCACCAGGTGCGCCGCCACTTCCGCCTTCTTCGGCTTGCGCACGTCCAGCCACCACTGCCCGGTCAGCGCGACCATGCCGACCAGCGCCTGCGCGTACAGCGGGGCCAGCTTGGCGTCGAAGCCGCGGTTCTTGAACTCGCGGCCCAGGATGTCCTCCACCTGGGTGGCGATGTCCGAGATGAGGGAGGCGAAGGAACCCGTGGACTGCGGGATGGGGGAGTCGCGGACCAGGATGCGGAAGCCGTCCGTGTACTCCTCGATGTAGTCGAGGAGCGCGAAGGCCGCCTGCTCGCACAGCTCGCGGGGGTGGCCGGCGGTCAGGGAGCTGGTCACCATGTCCAGCAGCCGCCGCATCTCACGGTCCACCACCACCGCGTACAGCCCCTCCTTGCCGCCGAAGTGCTCGTACACCACCGGCTTGGACACCCCGGCCTTCGCCGCGATCTCCTCCACCGACGTGCCCTCGAAACCCTTCGCGGCGAAGAGGGTGCGACCGATCTCCAGCAACTGCTGGCGGCGCTCGGCACCGGTCATCCGGGTGCGACGCGCGCGCCGCGGCTTCTCATTGCTCGGGGTGCTGCTGGAGTCGGTCGCCACGGCGACCATCATGCCGCTTCGACGGTTTCCTTCCGGCGGCGGGAGCCGCCTTCGTCCGTGTTCCGGCGGGAATCGAGACGCGAGCGGGACGGCCACCGCACGTCGTACGCCCACCCGAACTGCTCGAACCAGCGGATCAGCCGGGCGGAGGAGTCCAGCTGCCCGCGCATCACCCCGTGCCGCGCCGAGGTCGGGTCGGCGTGGTGCAGGTTGTGCCAGGACTCACCGCAGGACAGGATCGCCAGCCACCACACGTTGCCCGAACGGTCCCGCGACTTGAACGGGCGCTTGCCGACCGCGTGGCAGATCGAGTTGATCGACCAGGTCACGTGGTGCAGCAACGCCACCCGGACGAGTGAACCCCAGAAGAACCCGGTGAACGCGCCCCACCAGGACATCGTGACCAGCCCGCCGATCAGCGCCGGGAGGGCCAGGGACACCAGCGTCCACAGGATGAACTGGCGGGAGATCGCGCGGAGCGCCGGGTCCTTGATCAGGTCCGGGGCGTACTTCTCCTGCGAGGTCTGCTCCTCGTCGAACATCCATGCGATGTGGGCCCACCACAGTCCCTTCATCAGGGCCGGCACCGTCTCGCCGTAGCGCCACGGGGAATGCGGGTCGCCCTCGTCGTCGGAGAACTTGTGGTGCTTGCGGTGGTCGGCCACCCAGCGGACCAGCGGCCCCTCCACGGCCATCGAGCCGGCGATCGCCAGCGCGATCTTCAGCGGCCGCTTGGCCTTGAAGGAACCGTGGGTGAAGTGGCGGTGGAAGCCGATGGTGATGCCGTGGCAGCCCAGGAAGTAGAAGAAGACCAGCAGGCCCACGTCCAGCCAGCTCACGCCCCAGCCCCACGCGAGCGGCACCGCCGCCGCCAGCGCGAGGAACGGGACGGTGATGAACAGCAGCAGCGTGATCTGTTCGAGGGACCGCTTCTGCTCACCGCCCAGCGTGGCGGAGGGCGCGGCGGTGCCGTCGGAGGGCTTCGGAGCGTCTGGGATCACATCGGAACTCGTGGTCATGCGCGTCCCCTGTGGGGTCGAGGGTTGTGTCCGGTGCCGGGTCTCGGGAACCATGCACGGTTCCTACGGTTCCGTAACCTACGGCGACGTAAGTATGGCAGCGCCTCGTCCCGCGGCAAGAGCCCGAGGGCCTGCGCGTCCCGGCCGACACCTATCCTGGAGTCGGTCGGACAGCGCGGTCCGCTCTGAATTCTTCCCGGACGTCCGGCCCGTAAGCGGCGCCCGCCGCGCGAGACGGCGTCCGGGTTCCCTCCCAG
Organism: Streptomyces sp. NPDC097107; assembly: GCF_044762405.1. Taxonomy (NCBI): domain Bacteria; kingdom Bacillati; phylum Actinomycetota; class Actinomycetes; order Kitasatosporales; family Streptomycetaceae; genus Streptomyces; species Streptomyces sp. NPDC097107. Next base: position 438,490 of record NZ_JBIWEF010000004.1, read on the forward strand.
ACGAGCTTCAACACTGCAAGGAGCCGCACCTGTGAGCAGTGCCGACGACCAGACCACCACGACGACCAGCAGCGAGTTGCGCGCCGACATCCGCCGGCTGGGTGATCTCCTCGGAGAGACCCTCGTCCGGCAGGAAGGCCCCGAGCTGCTGGAACTCGTCGAGAAGGTACGCCGACTCACCCGAGAGGACGGCGAGGCCGCCGCCGAGCTGCTGCGCGGCACCGAACTGGAGACCGCGGCCAAGCTGGTCCGCGCCTTCTCCACCTACTTCCATCTCGCGAACGTCACCGAGCAGGTCCACCGCGCCCGCGAGCTGGGCGCCAAGCGCGCCGCCGAGGGCGGACTGCTCGCCCGTACGGCCGACCGCCTGAAGGACGCCGACCCCGAGCACCTGCGCGACACCGTCCGCAACCTCAACGTCCGGCCCGTCTTCACCGCGCACCCCACCGAGGCCGCCCGCCGCTCCGTCCTCAACAAGCTGCGCCGCATCGCAGCCCTCCTGGACACCCCGGTCATCGAGTCCGACCGGCGCCGCCTCGACACCCGCCTCGCCGAGAACATCGACCTGGTGTGGCAGACCGACGAGCTGCGCGTGGTCCGCCCGGAGCCCGCCGACGAGGCCCGCAACGCCATCTACTACCTGGACGAGCTGCACGCGGGCGCCGTCGGCGACGTCCTGGAGGACCTGACGGCGGAGCTGGAGCGGGCCGGCGTCAAGCTCCCCGACGACACCCGTCCGCTCACCTTCGGCACCTGGATCGGCGGCGACCGCGACGGCAACCCCAACGTCACCCCCCAGGTGACCTGGGACGTCCTGATCCTCCAGCACGAGCACGGCATCAACGACGCCCTGGAGATGATCGACGAGCTGCGCGGCTTCCTCTCCAACTCCATCCGCTACGCCGGCGCCACCGAGGAGCTCCTGGAGTCCCTCCAGGCCGACCTGGAGCGGCTGCCCGAGATCAGCCCCCGCTACAAGCGGCTCAACGCCGAGGAGCCGTACCGGCTCAAGGCGACCTGCATCCGGCAGAAGCTGGAGAACACCAAGCAGCGCCTCGCCAAGGGCACCCCCCACGAGGAGGGCCGCGACTACCTCGGCACCGCGCAGCTCCTGGACGACCTGCGGCTCGTCCAGACCTCCCTGCGCGAGCACCGCGGCAGCCTCTTCGCCGACGGCCGCCTCGCCCGCACCATCCGCACGCTGGCCGCCTTCGGCCTCCAGCTCGCCACCATGGACGTCCGCGAGCACGCCGACGCCCACCACCACGCCCTCGGCCAGCTCTTCGACCGGCTCGGCGAGGAGTCCTGGCGCTACGCCGACATGCCCCGCGAGTACCGCGCCAAGCTCCTCGCCAAGGAGCTGCGGTCCCGGCGCCCGCTGGCGCCCAGCCCGGCGCCCGTCGACGCGGCGGGGGAGAAGACCCTCGGCGTCTTCCAGACCGTGAAGCGCGCCCTGGAGGTGTTCGGCCCCGAGGTCATCGAGTCCTACATCATCTCCATGTGCCAGGGCGCCGACGACGTCTTCGCGGCGGCGGTGCTGGCCCGCGAGGCCGGTCTCATCGACCTGCACGCCGGCTGGGCCAAGATCGGCATCGTGCCGCTCCTGGAGACCACAGACGAGCTGAAGGCCGCCGACACCATCCTGGAGGACCTGCTCGCCGACCCCTCCTACCGGCGCCTGGTCGCCCTGCGCGGCGACGTCCAGGAGGTCATGCTCGGCTACTCGGACTCCTCCAAGTTCGGCGGCATCACCACCTCGCAGTGGGAGATCCACCGCGCCCAGCGCCGCCTGCGCGACGTCGCCCACCGCTACGGCGTCCGCCTGCGCCTCTTCCACGGCCGCGGCGGCACCGTCGGCCGCGGCGGCGGTCCCACCCACGACGCGATCCTCGCCCAGCCCTGGGGCACCCTGGAGGGCGAGATCAAGGTGACCGAGCAGGGCGAGGTCATTTCCGACAAGTACCTCATCCCGGCCCTGGCCAGGGAGAACCTGGAGCTGACCGTCGCGGCCACCCTCCAGGCCTCCGCCCTGCACACCGCCCCGCGCCAGTCCGACGAGGCCCTCGCCCGCTGGGACGCCGCCATGGACGTCGTCTCCGACGCCGCCCACACCTCGTACCGCAAGCTGGTCGAGGACCCCGACCTGCCCACGTACTTCCTGGCCTCCACGCCGGTCGACCAGCTCGCCGACCTGCACCTGGGATCACGGCCCTCCCGCCGCCCCGGCTCCGGCGTCTCGCTCGACGGACTGCGCGCCATCCCGTGGGTCTTCGGCTGGACCCAGTCCCGGCAGATCGTCCCCGGCTGGTACGGCGTCGGCTCGGGCCTCAAGGCCCTGCGCGAAGCCGGCCTGGACACCGTCCTGGACGAGATGCACCAGCAGTGGCACTTCTTCCGCAACTTCATCTCCAACGTCGAGATGACCCTCGCCAAGACCGACCTGCGCATCGCCCAGCACTACGTCGACACCCTGGTCCCGGACGACCTCAAGCACGTCTTCGACCGGATCAAGGCCGAGCACGAACTCACCGTCGCCGAAGTCCTGCGCGTCACCGGCGAGGACGAACTGCTGGACGCCGACCCGGTCCTCAAGCAGACGTTCACCATCCGCGACGCCTACCTGGACCCCATCTCCTACCTCCAGGTCGCCCTCCTCGGCCGCCAGCGCGAAGCCGCCGCCGCGGGCGAGGAAGCCGACCCGCTCCTCGCCCGGGCCCTGCTCCTCACGGTCAACGGCGTCGCCGCGGGCCTGCGCAACACCGGCTGACCCGCATCCCGCACGCACGACGGTGCCCCCGCGCTCACCCAGAGCACGGGGGCACCGTCACGTACGTACAGACGCTCAACACCGTCACGTACGTACAGACGCTCAACACCGTCACGTACGTACAGACGCTTCAGACCGCCACGAACGTACAGACGCTTCAGACCGCCACGAACGCCGCCGTCAGCAGAGCCACGCCCGCCCCGGCCATCACCCATCCCGCCCGGGCCCGCCGCAGTCCGCCCGCCACCACCACCGACGCCAGCAGCAGCGCCCCGCCCATCGGCACCCACGCGTACAGCACTCCAGCCGGGCCCGAACGCACCACGTCATCACTGCCGGGCTTCATCACCACCGAGTACGTCCGCCCCTTCGCCACGGCGACCGAATCCTCTATGACGACCCGCCCCCGCGCCTGCGACCCCGCCGACACCGGCGCGTACGGCCCACTGCACGAACCTTCGCCGCACCGCGTCACCTCGACCGTGCCCTGCTCCCGCCCCTTGGTCAGCAGCACGTGCTGCGCCGTACCCCAGGACGCCCACACACCCGCGATCAGGATCAGCACCGTCACCGTCCCCATCGCCGCGACCCGGCCGAACCGCAGCACGGCGCGTGAGGCCTGACGGGGGCGGGCAGCGGCGGCGGCTGAGGCAGGCATGGCCGGGATCATTGGCCATACCTGTGCGTCCGTCAACCGCAGCGGAGGACGAGTCAGTGCAAGCCCGTAGACATCGCCCATGAACGTCGACGGTCGGGAGGCAGAGAGCCCATCTCGCTGCCACAGACACCAGTATCGAGGCGCATGCCCTACGTAGGGGCCCAAAGACGTGTCGCACCCCGCGCCGCAGCGGGCCTCTTATCGCTGGGGCCCTTGAGCGAGTCCGCACGGCGTGAGGGCCAGCAGCTTCGCGATCCAGTCGTCGAAGTGGGGACAGGCGGCTCGCAAAGCGGCCAGACCAAGGTCCATCACCGCCACCGGGCCGTCCTGTGTTTTCACATACCGCGGGTGCAGCTTGAGAATCCGCTTGGAGGGAGCGGTCTCGGGCCCGTCGTTGACGCTCTCGGGCCCCCCGGCTTGATCGGCCTGTCGCTTGAGTTCACGGGCGAGCGTCGGGTCGTCAGCCCAGTCTCCGAGCTGCTCCGCGGCAGCGAAGACCCAGCTCTCCGTCTCGTGCAGGACGACGTGAGGAAGAAAGCGCGGATGACCCATGTGTTCCGCCAGACGCCGCTCGACATGCGTCACCTTGTCCACGGCCGAGCCGGACGGCCGGTCAGACATCCCTGGGCTGTCCTGAGGAAGGCCGTAGTAGTCGAGAAGAGTGGTGACCGCCGCCCAGTGGGTGGAGGCCAGCAACTTGTGCAGGTCCTTCTCGATCTTCGCCCACTTGCTGACCCCGCCCTTGCCCGCGGGGCCGCCCGCCGGCATCCGGGTCATCAGAATGGTCGGCACCAGGCAGATGCCGTACTCCGACAGCTCAGGAGCGAGGAAATCGTTGACCATGTTCTCCTCGGTCTGTCCCTCGCACAGCACCCCCACCATGATCATTCTGAGCGGCCCCGCAACGGCAGTTCCGGTGAGGGCCTGCCGCCCAGTACGTTCTTCTCCCACAGCTCCCCGAGGGAGTAGTCCTCCAGCCACCCCTGGAGCTCCTCGGGAGCCGGGCGTCTCAGTTCCGTCGCTCCTTGCTCGCGTTCCACCACCACGATGTCGTCGAGCGAGAACTGGTTCAGAAGCGTCACGGACTGCGTGGCGATCACGATCTGGCTGCGCACGGCGGCCGACCGGAGCATGTCCGACAGCTGGACGATCGCGTACGGGTGTAGCCCGAGTTCCGGTTCGTCGAGTGTGAAGAGGGCCGGCGGATCGGGCTGAAGAAGCAGAACACACAGGCAGATGTACCGCAGGGTGCCGTCCGAGAGAGCTTCCGCGGGAAACACCGCGTCGACGCCCTCCTGCATCCAGCGCAGGCGGATCCTCCCGCCCGGCTCCTCGCTCAGCAGGAAGTCCCGGAAGAACGGAGCCACTGATTTGATGGCCCGCACGATGCGCCGGTAGGACTTCGGTTCACCCTCACGCAGCCGCAACAGGAACGCCGCAAGGTTCGCCGCATCGGGCCGCAGCGCCTCGTTGTCCGCCGCATACCCGAACTGTTTCACCGGCGCCTCACGGCTGGTGTCCTGGAAGTGGAAGACCCGACAGCCGGCGAGGATGTTCCGCACTGGTCCCGCCAGACGCGAGAGCTGTTCCTCCTCCTTCTGTCGCAGCAGCGATTCCCGGTGTCCGCGGCCGAAACTTTCCTCCATCGGGAGACCAGGGCCCGGCTCGTGAAAATGCCCCTTCTCCTCGGCGAAGACGAAACTGTCGTTCGCTGCGGGAACGAGATGCGCCTCATAGCGGTAAGGGGGGGCGCCGACCTTGAGCCGGACACCCTTCTCGGTGCCGCGCCCTGCGAACTGAAGGGCTTGGGCACCACCATGGATACCCACCTGGAGCGCCAGGTCACCGTCCGCCATCCACCCCAGCAGCTCGAGCGCGCCGACGACGTTGCTCTTGCCCGCCCCGTTGGCGCCCACCAGGACGGTCACGCCATCACCCAGCTCCAGCGTGCTGGATCGAATGGAGGTGTACCCCTCGACGGTCACCTCTGAGAGCTTGTACGACGGCATGGCCCAACCCTAGGTCAGGGCTTCGGGTCGTGGGGGAGCAGAGCGCCAACAGATGATCTGTTGCGTTCGCTTGTCCACAGGATGCCGGTGCACGGTGCGGGTCCGTCGGACCAGGTCGATAGGCTGGACCACCTGCTGCAATCCGGCCATCGGCAGGAAACCGGCGAGACGCGGACGAGATACGGACCAGATACGGAAAGGGGCGTCGCGGTCATGCGAGACGGCAGGTGGACCACTGTCACCGAGTCGCAGTTCCAGCACGAGCGCAACGGGCTGCTGTATCTCAAGGAGTGGCTCCCGGACAACGAGCCCTACCGGGCCTGGTCGAATTTCACCTTCACCGCGCACAGCGGCCATGTCCGCGAGGTCGACCTGCTGGTCGCCGCCCCGGCCGGCCTGTTCCTGGTCGAGCTGAAGAACTGGCAGGGCACGGTCAGCTCCTCGGGAGCGAGCTGGGTCCAGACGCTCTCCGACGGCCGTACCCGTATCCACCGCAACCCCCGCCACCTCGCCAACCAGAAGGCGAAGGAGCTCAAGGGCCTGCTCAGGGACGCCCTGCAGAGGACCGATCCCCGGCGCCACGTCCCGTACATCCAGGAACTGATCTTCTTCACCGACCCCGGACTGCGTATCCGCCTTGCGCCGAACGACCTGGCGGGTGTCTTCGGCAAGGCCGGCCACAGCGGGCTCGACGACGTCCTCGCCGAGCTCCAGCGCCCCGCCCGCGACGTCAAGTCCGGCATAGACCGCCAGTTCTCCCGAGGGCTCGGCAAGCTCCTGGCCGAGGTGGGCATCGGCCGTTCCGACGCCGAGTTCCACGTCGGCACCTACCGGCTGGACCGCACCCCCTTCGACACCGGGCCGAACTGGGCCGACTACCTCGGCCGCCACGACTCCCTGAGCAAGACCCGCCGCGTGCGCATCTACCTGCGCGAACGAGGAGCCGACCGGCAGGCCCGCGAGTCCATCAGCCACACCGCCGAACGCGAGGCACGCGCACTGGAGGGCCTCAGGCACCCGGGCCTGGTCGCCCTGGAGAACTTCGACGAGAACGGCCACAGCGCCGGCCCCGCCCTCCTGTACGCCTACCATCCGCGCACGCTCCGTCTGGACGACTACCTTCTCCAGTACGGAGCGAAGCTGGACGCCCGGGCACGTGCCGCCCTTCTGCGTCGCCTGGCCGAGACGGTCCACTACACGCACCGGCACCTCCTCTTCCACCGCGCTCTGCACGCCCGGGCCATCCACGTACTGCCCGGGCCGCGAACCGGGACCGGCAGTGAGGAGGACCGCTGGCTCAGCCCGGTCGTTCAGATCGCCGAGTGGCAGACGGCGGTCCGCCACCCCCGCCCCCAGGGCGCCCCGGCAAGCTCCGGCGGAACGCTGAGCGGCGGCCACGAGATAATCCCGTCGAACAACCTCGCCGCATACGTCTCCGAGGCCGCCGACCCCTACCTCGCCCCCGAGGTGACCGCGAAGTCTCCGGACCCCACCGCCCTCGACGTCTTCGGACTCGGCGTGCTCGGCTACCTGATCTTCACGGGCAGGCCCCCCGCGAGCAGCCAGGCCGAACTGGGCGCCAGACTCGAACAGGGCCGCGGACTCGTGCCCTCCGCCGTCGCAGACGGCCTCACCAAGGACGTCGACCAGATCGTCCAGGACGCCACGGCCTTCGACCCGTACGCCCGTATCCGCACCGCCGCGGAATTCCTTGAGTGGCTCGACATCGTCGAACAAGGGCTCAAGCCCGCGAAGCCCGGAACACAGCCGGCTCCCGAAGCCCTTGTCGAAGAGGGTGACCCGTTGGAGGCCGCCCCTGACGACGTCGTCGGCGGCCGCTTCCGCATCAGACGGAGCCTGGGTCAGGGATCCACTTCCCGCGCCTTGCTCGCCGAGGACCTCGAACGCGACGACGCACCCGTCGTCCTCAAGATCGCCCGCAAGGACAAGTACGCCGAGGCGCTGCGCCGCGAAGCCGACGTCCTGTCCAGACTGCGCAACGACTCCAAGGTCATCCACCCGGCCCTGCCCGAGCCGATCCGGATCGGCCCGCGCACTGTCCTCGTACTCGACCACGCAGGCGACCGGACCGTCGCCCGCCAGCTCCGCGAGCGCGGTCCGCTCCTCACCGACCAGCTGGAGACCTACTCCACCTACCTCTTCGCCGCCGTCGACTTCCTCGACGGCGAAGGTGTGTGGCACCGCGACCTCAAGCCCGACAACATCGCCATCCGGGTACGCCCCAACGGCACCCGGCAACTGGTTCTCTTCGACTTCTCCCTCGCCGGCCTCGACGTGGACACCGTCCGGGCCGGCACCGAGGGCTATCTCGACCCGTTCGTCGAGAACATCACCCGGGGCCGCTACGACGCGCACGCCGAGTGGTACGCCCTGGCTGTCACCCTCCACGAGATGGCCTCCGGAGAGCTGCCCCAGTGGGGCGACGGATCCGTCCTCGCACGCCAGACCGATCCCAAGAAGTGGCCCCACCCCAAGATCGCCTCCGAGGCCTTCGACTCGGCCCTCCGCGACGGCCTCACCGAGTTCTTCGCACGCGCCCTGCACCGGGACCACCGCAAACGGTTCCCCGACCTGAAGGAGATGCAGCGCGCCTGGCAGCGCGTCTTCGCCCTCGCCGATCTGCCCGTCCAGGGCCGCACCGGCGGCCACCCCGAGGACACCGCCTCGTCGGTCGGCGCGCTGCCCGTCGGCGAGCTCCCGCCCCTCGACCTATCGGCGGACGAGGACGCCCGGGAGGAAGCCGCGGCCAAGGCCGGCCGGGACACCGCACTCCTCGTGGCGGGCCTGTCCCTCAGAGCGGTCTCCTTCCTCAACGGCCTGGACGTCCACACCGTCGGTGACCTCCTCGACTACTCGACCCGTCGGCTCGTCAACCGCCCTGGCCTAGGTGCCCGCACCCGCGAGGAGATCAACCGGCGTATCAAGCAGTGGCGCCTCGCCCTCGACGTCCGCCAGCCCTCCCCGCTCTCCCCGGCCGAGCGCGGCGACTCCGCGGAGGAGATCGCCGAGGCACGCTCGGAGCAGCGCGAAGGGGGCAGCGACCTGCCTCTGCGCCGCATCTCCCTCGACGCCCTGGTCACCCTCCTGGTGCCCAAGCCGGCCCCCCGGGGACGCAACGCCACCGAGGTCGAGGCGGTACGGCTGCTGCTGCGACTCCCCAGCGACGAGGGGAACCTGCCCGACGAACTGCCCAGCTGGCCCCTGAACAAGTCCGTCGCTCCGCTGACCACCGACCAGGTCACCGAGGGCCGCATCGCCCAGATCCTCGGCGCCCAGCGCAAACGCTGGGGCCGGGACGCGGCCCTCGTCGCCCTGCGCGACGAGCTTCTCGACATACTGGCCACCATGGGCCGGGTCGCCTCGGCGGCCGAGCTCGCCGAAGCCCTGATCGGTCGCCGCGGCACCTCGCAGGCCGACCCCAGGGTGCGGCGAGCTCTCGGCATGGCCGCCGTGCGGGCCGCGTGCGAGGTCGACTGGGGGATGACCCCGCGCCGCCTGCGCAGCCGCCGCCACGGCGAGACCGGTGACAACCAGCTGCTGCTGGCCCTGGAGGTCGACGAGGACAAGGACGCCCCGGACACCCCCTCGGCGCCCGCTCTTCTCAACTACGCCGACCGGCTCGGCAAGGCGGCCGACACCCTGGCCGCGCGCGACACCCTCGCCGGCCCCGGCACCGTACTGGAACAGATCGTCGCCGCGGACGCGGCATTCCGGGCCAGCTGGCCCGAGGCTCAGATCACCATGGACGAGGCCCGCATGGTCACTCTGGCGGCCGCGGCCTCCCAGGACGCGGCCGCCAACGCCCGGCTGGAGATCTACGCCCGTTCCCTGGAGCCCGTACGTGCCCTCCGTCTCGCCCAGGCCGGCCTGCTGCTGCCACTGGCGGGCAAGTCGGACGACGAGCAGGAGGGGCTGACCGTCGAGCAGATCCGCGACCGGGTCCACGCCCGCTTCCCCGACCTGTCCAGCCTCCCGGACGACCGGGTCCTGCTCGGCCGCCTGTTGCGGCAGGCCGGTTTCGAGCTGGAATGGCGTACGAGCCGGAGGCGTCCGCGCGGCTGGTTCGTACCGAAGCGGGAGTCCGCCGGCGGCGACGTCACCTCGGTCGTCACGCAGCGCCGCCCCAGCCGGATCACCCGCACCGACCACTGGACGGCGCGCGACCCGGAACAGCGGGCCCGTCTGAAGGCCAGGGCCCAGCTGCAGGAGTCCGGCGGCCGTCCCGGCTTCCGGCTCCTCACGGTCCGTTTCGACGACCAGCGCCTCGCCCTGCGGACCCTCACCGAGCAGGGACGCGAGTGGCGGGCCGAACCCGTCGACGTCAGCGCCCTCTTCCTGACGTCCCTGCGCCGCCTGGTGGAGGCCCGACCCCGGCCCACCTGGGAGACCATCCTGGAGGCCGACAACGCGGAACCGGGATCGCGGGACGCGCTGAAGTTCGGCGAGTACACGGCCGCTGCGTGGCGCGACGTGGAGAAGGACATCCTGGCCGTCCTGGAGGCTCCGGCGGACTCCGGCACCGGCTCCGACGCGGCGGCTGGGGAGGGTGGCGACGCAGGAATCGGCCGCCGCCCGGTGCTCCTGCACGACGCCTCCGTCATGGCCCGCTACGGAGGCATGGGCGTCCTCCAGCGGCTCGCCGACCTGGCCCGCCGGGGCGGCCCGGACGGGCGCGGCCTCTGGCTGCTCAGCCCGCTCACGGACCAGACGGCAGGACCCCGGCTGGACGCCGTCACCGTGCCGATCGAGGACCGTGAGGAGTGGATCAGCCTCAACCACGCCTGGGTGGTCAACGACCCGGGGGAGGAGTGGGCGGCGTAGGGCCTGCTCCCGCTCCTCCCCTCGCAACGCCCGGATCAGCTCGTCCCTGCTCAGCTCCGCCCCGCCGGATCCGGTGGAAGAGCCCGGCTCCGGGCGTTCGCGGCGGCCACGGAGGCGCGAAGCCGCTCGGTGGAGGAAGCGGCGCGGACGTGTGCCGGGTCCGCGTCCCACTCCCGGCCCCCGCCGACGGGCCGCAGCTGGAGGTACGGGCCGACCCGGTCCATGACGACCCCGGTCCGGTTCGTGCGCTCGTCGACCACGACCGTTCCGGTGGCCGGTGGGTGCAGGGAGGTCGCGTGCGGACTCGGAGGCGGGGCGCTGGGTGGTGGTGCGGTCACCTGTCCCCGCCGCTGCCGGGTCCGTTGCCCTCGCTGGTGTTTGCGCCGACGGCTGTTTCCCTGACGTCCGCCACGTCGGTGAGTAGGACGGTCAGACGGTGAGCCGTGGACAGGTTCACCCGCCCCAGCTCCAGGAGCGGACGGTGGACGGCGGTCGTCGTGCAGGACGCCAGGTCCGGCCCGAGGGACGGCAGGGTGATGCCGTGCCGTGCGAGGGCGGCGCTGAGCTCGTCGGATACGGCGAGTGCGGAGGCGAGGGGGTTGTCCGGGAAGGGGTAGGTGAACGGGGCGGCCGGGATGGCGTGTTCGGTTCGGGTACGAGTGGGGTGATTGTCGCTGTTCATTCTCACAGCGTGCCTGCATGGAGCTACGCTCAGTAGAGGTCGCGTGCCAGCAACGGAGTTGCGGGCAGCATGCGGCACTCGGCCCCGCGGAATCGGCGGGTGCGTACATGGACACCGCAAGGGGGCACAGCCGATGGCCGGCCGACAGAACCGTAACCAGGACCTGGACCCGTTCACCTCGCCGAGGACCTTCTTCGGCAGTGAACTCCGCCGGGCCCGCGAGGCCGCCGGCCTCTCCCAGGACCAGCTCGGCGAGCGGGTCTTCTGCTCCGGCACGTACATCGGCCAGTTCGAGTCGGCGACGAGACGACCACAGCCGGACCTGTCCAAGCTCCTCGACGACGTCCTCGACACGGGCCAGCACTTCCAGCGCCTGTGCGAACTGGCCCGCAAGTCCAAGCACGCCGACTACTTCGCGGACGCGGCGGAGCTGGAGACCCGCGCCAAGACGATCAGCGAGTACGCGCCGATGCTGGTGCCGGGGTTGCTGCAGACGGAGGGGTATGCGCGGGCGCTGACGAAGGCCACGTTGCCTTACGCCTCGGCGGACGAGGTGGAGAGGTACGTCCGAGCCCGAGTGGAACGTCAAAGATCCTCAACGACCCTACAGGGCCGCTGTTGTGGGAGATCGTTCACGAGGCAGCCCTGCACGTGCCAGTTGGAGGAGCGGATGTCATGGCCGAGCAACTGGTGTGGCTCGTGGAGCTCGCCCGTACCCGCGGAGCCTTGGTCCAGGTCCATCCATACAGTGCTGGGCCCCATACCTTCATGATGGGGGTGGTGTCCCTGATGACGTTCAGAGACGCCCCGCCTGTTGCCTACGTAGAAGGTCCACACAGTGGCCAGCTCATCGACGATCCGGCACTGGTTGAGCGTTACCAAACGTCATACGATCTGGCCAGGGCCGCCGCACTGCCGCCGGAGGCGTCCCTCACCCTGATCGAATCGGTGGCGGAGGACTTGCCGCAATCATGATCACCCCGCTCGACTTGAGTAACGCGGTATGGCGCAAGTCGTCATACACCAATGGTGAAGGGGGGAACTGCGTCGAGATCGCAGAAGGCTTCCCCGCAGTGATGCCTGTCCGCGACAGCAAGCGTCCCCAGGGCCCAGTCATCGTCGTCGCGACTAAGGGATGGGCCTCCTTCGTGGCAGCGGTCAAAAAAGGTGTGGTCGGCCCACACTGAAAGACTCCTCACGATCTGTGTCAGCCCCGTCACTCACCTGAGAGACGGGGCCGTGTCGTGGTCCAATGGATGCTTGTGCGCCGCAGGGCGCCTTCCGTGACCAAACACCTCAACTGTTGGTGGGCTCAGTGATTGACAGCGCGCGTCTGCTCAAGGACCTGCAGAAGCAGGTGGCCGGGGTCGAGCAGGACCTTCACTCCCAGCTTGGGGCGCTTCCCGAGGTCGAGCGACGACTTCTCAATGAGCATGACATGGCCTTCAGGGCACGTAGAACGTCGGCTGCATCCTCCGAGTGGGTCGGTGAGCGCGTGACACAGGCGGCCGTTGCATGGATTCTCGGCACGGTTTTCGTTCGCTTCTGTGAGGACAACCACCTTCTTCCACACCCGTTCCTGGCAGGCTCAGCACCTGGCGATCAGACACACGCCCAGGAGCGACATGACCAGTTCATGACGCTTAATCCCGCTCATACCCACCGTGACTGGCTTATGTCAGCGTTTGATGAGATCGGTGCTTCGCCAGCCGGGCAAATGCTTTTCGATAGAGCCCATAATCCGCTTTACCAGATCCCTCTCTCCAACGAAGGAGCGAAGAGTCTGATCGAGTTTTGGCGCCTCCATGAGGAAATTGTCGAGTTTGGCACTCGTATTGTGCATGATTTCGAAGACCCCGAACTGGGCACTCGCTTCCTCGGCGACCTTTATCAAGATCTCTCGCAAGAAGCCAAAGATAAATACGCGCTCCTTCAGACGCCTGAGTTCGTCGAGGAATTTATTCTCGAGCGTACGCTAGATAAGGCAATTGAGCGCTTCGGACATGACGTTGTTCAGATGATCGATCCAACCTGTGGATCAGGGCACTTTCTGCTGGGGGCGTTCCATCGTGTCCTCGCAGAGTGGGAGAGGAAGGCTCCCAGTGACGACGTCCACGTTCGCGTTGCGGGTGCTCTTAATGCAGTGCATGGCGTCGATGTCAATCCATTTGCCGTGGCGATCGCTCGTTTCCGTCTGCTTATTGCTGCCTTCAAGGCCGCCGGCGTAGCGAGTTTGCAAGATTCAGCCGGATATGATTGGCCGCTCCATATTGCGACAGGGGATGCCTTGCTGAAGAGTGAGCAAGGGAAGCTCTTCGAAGCAGATGGTGTTTCGCGCGCGGAGGGCGATCGCGATTTCTGGTTCAATACGGAAGATTTGACTGAGCATCTCGACATTCTTAAGCCGGGTCGTTACCATGCGGTGGTTGGGAACCCGCCTTACATTGCTGTGAAGGATTCCACCCTCAGGGACACTTACCGCCGCCTGTATAGAAATGTTTGCCACGGGAAGTATGTTTTGTCCGTGCCTTTCATGCAGCGCTTTTTCGAACTTGCAATCCGAGATGAGGAAGGGGCTGCCGAGCCTGGTTATGTCGGGCAAATCACTTCCAACTCTTTCATGAAACGCGAATTCGGCGAAAAAATGGTACAGGGGTACCTCAAGAATTCCGTAGATCTGACCGAGGTGATTGACTCTTCTGGGGCCTATATTCCTGGTCATGGCACTCCAACAGTAATCATTATTGGGCGGAACCGTCCTTCCTCCCTCGGTGCAAAGACCGTACGGGCTGTCCGTGGAGTGCAAGGAGAACCTGCCCCTCCGAAGGATCCACAGTTTGGTCTCGTATGGAGAGATATCGTAGAGAGGGTCGATGCTCCTGGAAGAAGTTCAGGCGCTTGGGTTTCTGTCGATAATCTCGATCGAGCTAGTTACTTCGGCAAGCATCCGTGGATGCTTGCCGATGGTGCGGTAGAAATTCTCGCTGAAATCGAGAAGTCGATGGTCAGGCGCCTTGAGGATGTTGTCCAGTCAGTCGGAATCGCCAGTTTCACGCTGGAGGATGATCTTTATGTGCTGCCGCGGGTAAGCGTGCAACGTAAGGGATTGGACCCTTCCTTCATTCGCACCGTTGCACTTGGTGACGAGGTGCGAGATTGGAGCGTATCGCCCGAGAACGTAGCGGTATTCCCTTACCGCCAAGACCTGACGCCTGTGAAGGCAGTGGAGGGGGCGATACTCCGTTACATGTGGCCTGCCAGGACTAACTTGTCGCGGGGCATCATGTTTGGGCACAAAACCAAACTAGAGGCAGGTATGAAGTGGTATGAGTTCGGTCGGCTTACTCGAGTCAAACTTCGAACTCCACTGTGTATCAATTTTGCTGAAGTAGCAACCCATAATCATTTCAATTTTGATCGAGAAGGCGCGCTTTTCAATAGAACCGCCCCCATTATCAAACTGCATGAAGGTGCCACGGACGAGGAGCATCTCAACTATCTTGGTGTCCTGAACTCGTCTGTCGCATGTTTCTGGCTAAAGCAAATGTGTCACAGTAAGGGGAGTGCTGTCGACAAGAAAGGTGCGAGGCAGTCGAGGGTTCCGTTCGATGATTTCTATCAGTTCAATGGGACTAACGTTCAAGAATTTCCACTCCCTGTCAGGTTTCCCGCTGCCCACGCAACCGAATTGGATGCCCTCGCCCAAGAGCTCGCTTTGGTGAATCCCTTCGCCATTGCAGCCGATCCGGGCAAACCGCCCACGGTAGAGCTTCTGACGCAGGCGAAGTCAGAATGGAATCGCATCCGCGCCCGGATGATCGCCGTTCAGGAAGAGCTGGACTGGGAGGTCTACGGCATCTACGGGCTGTCCGATGATCTCACCGCACCCGAAGGTGCGCTTCCCGTGGAAGGCCTCGCCCTAGGTCAGCGAGCCTTCGAAATCGACCTCGGCAAGCGCGTAAAGGATCAGGGCGTCAAGACGGAATGGTTCCGGCGCCACAAGTCCAAGATGATCAGCGAGATCCCGACCGATTGGCCCGATGCGTACAAGGAGACCGTCCGCCGCCGGCTCGAAGCCATGAAGAACTCCTCCGTGATCGGGCTCATCGAGCGCCCCGAGTACAAGCGGCGCTGGCTTACCGACGAGTGGGACGTCCAGCAGCAGGCAGCGCTCAAGGAGTGGCTGCTCGCGCGCATGGAGTGCCGGGAGCTCTGGTACGAGACGGACTACGACGGGACGGAACGCCCCCGCACCCGCTCTCTCCCTGAGCTGGTCGACGACCTCACCCGTGATCACGATTTCGTAGCAGTCGCGGAGCTCTACGCACCCGGCGAGGAGCTGTCCGTGATTGTCCCCAAGCTGGTCGAAGACCAGCATGTGCCGTTCCTGGCGGCCCTGCGCTACACGGAGGCGGCACAGAAGAAGAAGCGCGAGGTCTGGGAGCAGGTCTGGCAGCGGCAGCGGGAGGAGGACGCTGCCACCGCCGCTGGGGATCACCGCAAGGCGCTGGAGATCAGGGACGGCACTCCCGTCCCGCCGAAGTACACAACCGCCGATTTCCGCAAGGCTTCCTACGCCACGCAGCGCGGCGGCCTCGACGTCCCCAAGGAGAGGTTCATCTCCTACAGCCGCACCCTCAACCCGGCGATCGAGGTCCTGGGCTGGGGTGGCTGGGATCACCTGGAGCAGGCCGCGGCCCTCACCGAGACCATCGAGGCCCGTACGACCTCCGGAAACTGGGAGCGGGAGGACTTCATCCCCTACCTCGCGGGTCTGCTGGAGCTGCTGCCGTGGCTGAAGCAGTGGCATCCCGAGGACGCGGGCATGTTCGAGGAGGCGCTGCTGGACTGGCAGCGGGAGGAGGAGTTCGCGGTCACGGACGAGGAGCTGCGCGCCTGGCGCCCCGCACGCAAGGCGGCGAAGAAGGGCACGGGCAAGCCCGCCGGCGGGAAGAGCCGGAAGGCGAAGGACGAAGGGGCCCCCGCCGCCCCGGCGGAGTCCGGGGACCGACAGGAGTAGTCGCCACCCCTCGCGGGGCCACTGCGAGGGTCCTGCCCACCCTCCCCGCCCGCGCTCCGCTCACCCGCGCAAACCCGGCAGTTCCGTGCGCCCCGCACGTTAGGCTGAGGTATTCGGGTGACGCGGGCCGTCCGGGTCGGGCGATCGGGTGTGCCGTGCGCGGGTGGTACGGCGGGCGGGGCGCCGGTCCGGTGACCGGTGCGTGCGGCACCCGGATACAGGGGCGGACGGCCCGGCGAGCGGTGGCAACCACTCAGGCCGGCCCGGGCGGCCGAGCGGGCATTGACGGGACACACGAGGAGTACGCGATGGCACACCCCACCCAGCCACTGCTGCGTGAGGTCATCGACATCCCGACCACCATCAGCCACGAGAGTTTCGTGCTGAAGCTCACCGAGGCGCTGGGTAGCGACGAGGAGCTTTCGAAGGCGCTGGACGCGTATGTCCTCACCGACAACCTCGTGGAGAAGTTCGGGGAGGCCCTGTCCCTCATCGAGGCCGCGCTGACCAGCGGCAGCTCCAAGGCCGCCTACCTCCACGGCTCCTTCGGCTCCGGTAAGTCCCACTTCATGGCGGTGCTGGCCGCGCTGCTCGGCATTCAGGAGCGGGCGTCGCTCAGGATGCGCGGTCACGAGAGCTTCGCCGGGGCCATGCGCGAGCACCCCTGGCTGCACCACACGAAGTTCCTGCTGCTGCCCTTCCACATGCTCGACGGCAAGTCCCTCGAACAGAAGGTGCTCGGCGGCTACGTGGAGCACATCCGCCGTCTCCACCCCGAAGCCCCGATCCCGCAGGTCTATCGCACAGACGCGCTGTTCGAGAACGTCCGCAGCCACCGGGAGCGGATGGGCGACAAGGCGTTCATCGACGGACTGCCGGGCGGGGATGCCGAGGACAAGTGGGGCGACTCGGTCTTCTGGACCACTGAGAAGCTGGACACTGCGCTCGCCGCCGAGCAGACGGACGAGGACACTCTCAACGAGGTGGACCCGCAGTGGCACCGTGAGCCCGTCACCCCCGGCGGGCTGCGCGCCAAGCTAGCCTCCGATGCGCTCACCACTTGGTTCAAGGGGCTCTTCCGGGACGCTGCCGAGGACCGGCAGGCGTTCGTCTCCCTCGACAGGGGCCTCGGCATCATCGCCGCGCACGCGAAGTCCCTCAACTACGACGCGCTCGTCCTCTTCCTCGACGAGCTGATCCTGTGGCTCGCCAACCGCATCCGGGACGAGAAGTTCGTCTCCGAGCAGGCCGCCAAGATCACCAACTTCGTGGAGGGCAGCGACGCCCGCCGGGCCATCCCGGTGGTCTCCTTCATCGCCCGCCAGCGCGACCTGCGCGAACTGGTCGGCGACGAGGCCGTGCTCGGCTCGGCCGAGGTGTCCATCCAGGACACCCTCTCCCTGGCCGACGACCGGTTCCGGACGATCCCGCTGCCCGACAGCGACCTGCCGGCGATCGCGCACGCCCGGCTGCTGGAGCCCCGCAAGGACGTGCCCGACGCGAAGGCTCGCATCGACCAGGCGTTCACCAACATCAAGCGCGTGAAGCCCGACGTGTGGGACGCGCTGCTCGGCGACAGCAAGGACATCACGACCGCGGACGAGGACGCCTTCCGCCGGGCCTTCCCGTTCTCGCCGGCCTTCATGGACACCCTGGTGCGGGTCGCCGAGGCGCTGTCCCGCTCCCGCACCGGTCTGAAGCTCATGGGCCAGATGCTGTACGACCAGCGCGACACCCTCCGCCTTGGCCAGCTCGTGCCCCTCGGCGACCTGTACGAGGTGCTGTACCGGGGCGGCAGCGACCCCTTCACCCAGACCCTGCGGGAGCAGTTCCGGTCAGCGCAGGAGCTGTACAAGAACAAGCTCCAGCCCTACCTCCTCGGCCGGTACGAGCTCACCTCCGACGACACCGAGGCGTATCGCCGAGACCCGGACGGACTCGACCCCGCCGTACGCGCCCGGGTGGAGTCGTTCATCGTCGACAACCGGCTCATCGGCACGCTGCTGCTGTCCGCCCTCGTACCAGCCGTGCCCGCCTTCCAGAACCTGACCGTCAAGCGGCTCACCGCCCTCAACCACGGCATCGTCACCTCCCGGGTGCGCGGCTTCGAGGCCAAGGAGGTCGCGAAGAAGGCCAAGGAGTGGGCCGACGAGTTCGGCGAGATCAAGTACACCGAAGGACCCGACGCGGGGATCTCCCTGGAGCTCGTCGGGGTCGACTACGAGTCGATCATCACCCGCGCCCAGACCAACAACAACCCGTCCAACCGCCGCGGCCTCCTCAAGCGCATGCTGTGGGAGGAACTGGGGGTCACCGAGGGGCAGCTCGACGACCAGCTCAACCTGTCGTGGCGCGGCTCCCGGCGGTCCGCCGAGGTCCTCTTCGGGAACCTCGCCGACGCCAACACCCTGGACGACGAGAAGGTCAAGCCGCGCCAGCCGGGCAACTGGCGGCTCATCGTCGACATGCCCTTCGACGACGTCTACGGCGAGGCCGAGGACCGTGACCGCATCATGCGGCTCAAGAACCTCCCCGACCACGACGAGATCCGCACCATCGGCTGGATCCCCGCGCACTTCACGCACGCCATGTACACGAAGTTCCAGCGGCTGGTCATCATCGACTACGTTCTCAACGGACAGCGCTTCGAGTCCTACGCCGGACACCTCAGCCCCAACGACCGGGAACGTGCC
This sequence comes from Streptomyces sp. NPDC097107, assembly GCF_044762405.1. Classification (NCBI taxonomy): domain Bacteria; kingdom Bacillati; phylum Actinomycetota; class Actinomycetes; order Kitasatosporales; family Streptomycetaceae; genus Streptomyces; species Streptomyces sp. NPDC097107. The sequence goes on from NZ_JBIWEF010000004.1 coordinate 457,161, forward strand.
AAGGACGCCCTGCGCAACCAGCACCGCCGCCTGTCCAGCACCGTACGGACCGCCCTCAAGCAGGCCTACGGCCTCCTGCCGAAGGACCCGGCGGTCGTGGGCGGCTACGACGAGCACATCCTGCCCGTCCCCGACATGCAGGGGATCGTGCTGGAGTACAACCAGTCGCTGTACGACGCGGCGCGGCGCATCATCTCCGGCGCCCTCGCGCACCAGTACCCGGCCCACCCCGACTTCGACCCGCAGAACGAGCAGCTGTCGGTGCGGACAGCGGACGTCAAGACCGTCTTCGGGTATCTGCGCGAGGCCTCCGACGAAGGCACCGACGTCGTCGAGATCCGTCCGAAGGACCGCCCGCTGATGGCCCGCATCGCCGGTCAGAAGGGTCTGAAACTGGGCACCATGTTCGAGGCCCGCTTCCAGCTCGGCCGGCACTGGGAGGAGCACTTCGGGCAGAAGGCCGGCACCGCCTACGACGACAAGGACATTCCCGTCCACGTCCTCCTCGGCTGGATCGACGAGCCCCTGCCGTACGGCCTCGACCCGGTCCTCGCCAACCTGGTGCTGTGCGCCTATGCCGAGCGCACCGACCGGGTGTGGACCTACCACAACGGTCCCGCCGCGGTCGCCGACCCCACCGCCCTCAAGACCGTCTACAGCCTGCGGGCGCAGGAACGCCCCACCGAGGAGGCGTGGGACGAGGCCGTCGAGCGCGCGGCGCGGATATTCGGCGAAGGCCCGCTGTCGCCGATGCGCCGGGCCCGCATCATCGCCGAGTTCAGCGACCGGATCAGGGCACGGGCCGCGCAGCTGCGCCCCGCGGCGAGGAAGCTCGTCGACGAGCTGGAGGAGCACGCCGGCTACCTCGGTCTGGACACCGAGAACGACGAGGGGCGCCTCGGCACCGCACGCCGCGCAGCCGTCCTCGTGGACGACCTGGCCGACGCAGACCGGCATGACCCGCTTGCCGTCGTCACCCTGCTCGCCGGTGCCGACACCGGTGACCGGGCCGGCCAGGAGCGGATCGGGACGTCCCTGATCAGTGCGCCCGCCGTCCTCGGCGCGCTGACGGGCGTGCCCTGGTCCAGCGTCTACGACATGGCCCGCGACGTGCGCGAGCCGTACGCCACCGAGGCCCGCGTCGTCCTCGACTCCCTGCACGGCACGGCACGGGCGGACGAGAACACCGCCGTCCTCGGTACCGCGCTGGAGAGGGCGACCAGGGAACTCACCGCGATTCTGCGCCGTGCCAACGCCGCACAGACGTCGCCGCCCGCGGCCCCCGCCGCCCCGCAGCCCGGTCCCGCGCCCACCCGGTTCCCCCTGCCCAGCAACGGCGCTCCGGGCCGGTACGGCAACGGCACGTCCGTCGCCGTACCGGAGCAGTCGCACGGACAGTACGAGGCGGAGGCCGCCGACGCCACCGACCGGCTGCGGGCGGAACTCGCCGAAGTGACCGAGATCCACCCGCACGTCCGCGTCCAGGTCACATGGCAGGTGATCGACCAGCCGTGAGCACGAACAGCACCACCGCTCCACCGCCCGGACACGGCACCGGGCAGTCCCGTCCCAGGCCTGCCCACCCCGCCGCCGTCGTCCAGGTACTGGAGGCCCGTTCCTTCACCGAGGGCGAGCCCCGCATCGTCCTCATCCGTGCGGAGCCGCACTGGAACGGGCCCCGCAGGCTGCCGCTCGGCGGCGGCCGGAGCGCGCACATCACCACCGCCGTCTCACCGCTCGCCGTGCTGGACACACTTGTCGCATGGGACCGGATCGACGCCGGGGAACGGGACGTGCTCGCCGTCCTCACCGACGTGGAGGACGCCGACCTCGGCCCCGGCCTGCTCGCCCGGGTCTACCGCAACCGCGTCTACCCCATAGAGCCCTGGGCCGTCGTCCGCCGCCTCTTCGGCGCCGTCGACCTCGACCCCCGCCTGATCGCGGAGGGCTGGGCCGCCGAAGCCCTCATCGACGCGGCGGGCCAGGAGAGCTGGCCCAAGACGCCCGGCACGGTCCTCTCCCGCGACACCGCCCTGTCCCGGCTCGCCGCCGGACGGCTGTCCACCGCCGCCCACCGCCTCGACCCCGGCCGGCTCGACCTGCACGCTCTGCTGGCCTGGTCCCTCGCTCCCGGCGCGGTCGAACGAGTCGCCTCGCTGCGCAAGCAGGAACGGCGCGGACTGGCGGCCTGGCTCGCCGACCCCGACCGGGTGGGCCTTCGCTCTCACCAGGCGCTCACCGCCCTGTTCGCGCTGTTCGAGGCGGGCAACGGGGCGGATGCGGTGCCCATGGGGCTGGTGTGCGCTGCCCTGTGGGGCGGGAAAGCACCCACGGGAGTGGACCGAGCCCGTGGGCGCGCGGAGCTCAAGTTCGGCGGTCGACGGCTCGACGACGACACCTTCGCCGCCTTCGGCGCCGAGACCGAGGACTACGTCCGGGTTCTGCTGACCGCTCGCTCCGCGGACGTGACCGAGGACGAGCCGGTGCTGCCGGGGCCCGACCCCCGTGCCCTCATGGCCCGGGCCGACGTCCTCATCCGTGACATGGGGGCGGAGGACGCCGCCGCGGCCAGCGACCTGCTCGAGACCGGGCAACAGGCACGCTACGGAGCTGTTGCCCGCGTACTGGCCGCCTGTGTTCCCACCGACCCGGGCGAGTCCCCGGCCGAGCGGCGCGTCCGAGACCTGGCACGCGCCGTCGAACGGCTGGCCGGGCACGAGCTGTCCCGGCTCGCCAGCCACCGCAGGACGATGACCCGGATCCGTATGGCTCAGCGACTCGTGCACTGGCTCGCCCAGCCCCCGGCTACCGGATTCGCCACCGCGGCCGAGGCGGTGCAGCAGCACATCGCCACCTACGGATGGGTCGACCTCGCCCACGGTTGGATCAGCGACGGCGACCACGCACACCCGGAACTGCCCGGCGCGCTCGCCACACTGAGCACCGCCGTACGGGCCCGGCGGCACGCTCTCGACGAGGCATTCGCCACCCGCCTCACCGAGGAGACCCGCAGCGGTGCCGCGCCCCGCGACGCCCTCGTCGTCGAGGACTTCACCCGCCGCGTCCTGGCACCGGTCGTCAAACCCGCCCGCGCGTCGAGCGCCGGAAGCCCGCCGCTCCTCCTCGTCGTACTCGACGGAGCGAGCGCCGCCGTGGCATCGGCCCTCGCCGAGCAACTGCGCACACGGTCCTGGGCCGAATACGACCCGGTGACCGACACCGCGGGAGACCGGCAGCGGCGCGGGATGCTCGCTGCGCTGCCCACGATCACCCGGGCCTCCCGCGGCTCGCTCTTCGCCGGGGAACTCACCGAGATCGACCAGCAGGAGGAACGCAGGCGTTTCGCGGCACACCGCTTCTGGGGCGGAGCGAAAGTCCAGCTCTTCCACAAGGCCGACCTGCGGGGAGACGCGGGACACGCCCTCGGCGGTGAACTCGCCGAGGCACTCGCCGATCCCGACATCCACGTCGCCGTCGTCGTCAACACCGTCGACGACCGCCTGGGCGAGGACCGGGCCATGTCCCACTGGCAGCTGAACGAACTCCTCGGCATGGAACAACTGCTGACCCAGGCCCGCACCACCGGTCGTGCGCTGGTCATCACCGCCGACCACGGCCACGTCATCGACCACGGCACCGACAAGGAGAACGTCCCCGACGCACTCTCCGCACGGCACCGCCGAGGCACCACACCGGCGTCCCGCGGCGAGACTGTCCTCACCGGGCGGCGTGTCGTCGCCGAAGGACAGCGCATCACCGCACTGTGGGACACCGGGCTGCGCTACGGAAACCGGCAGGCCGGATACCACGGCGGCGTCGCCCTGGCCGAAGCCGCCATCCCCGTGCTGGCCTTTGTCCCCCACGGCGCTTCCGTACCGAAGGGCTGGCGAGAGCTCGGCCCCCAGCGGCCCTTCTGGTGGTCCCTGAATGAGGGCACCGTTCCCGGCGCACCGGCACCGGCCACCACACCACCGGCCACCACACCACCGGCCGTCACATCGCCGGCCAGGCGCACCCCCTCTGCCGCCGATCAGAGGAAGAGGGCGGAAGAGCAGCAGGCCGCTGAGCACGAGAGCGGCCAGGGAGCCCTGCTGTCCTTCGACGACATCAGCACAGCCGAGCCGCCCAAGACGGCCGCCGCTCCTCCCCAGCCTGTCCGCGCCCCCGCCTCGGCCGCCGAACAGCTCGTCGAGGAGCTGCGCGCGTCCGACATCATGAGCGCACAGCTCGGCTCACTGCCACGCCCCGAGGAATTCGACACCGTCGCAAAGGCCGTCCGGGCACTCGTCGACGCCCACGGAATCCTGCCGGTCACCGTGGTCGCGGAACAGGCCGGGAAACGCGCCACGCGCGCCGCAGGCTTCGCCGCCACACTGCAACGCGTGCTCAACTACGACCAGGCGGAGGTCCTCACCCTCACCGACAACGGACGCTCCCTCCGGCTCGACGTACCGTTGCTACGACGCCAGTTCCGCATCGACACGACAGGCGGAGCACGGACGTGAAAGCCCAGGGCATCAGTCCCGAACGCCGCATGCGACTGATCGACGCACTGCGCCGAGGCGTCGTACCCGAGACCGGACTCGGCATCCTCGCGGTCGGACTCAGCCGGTTCGAGGCCGCCGTCGACGCGGAACTCGACGCGGTCGCCACCGGATCGGCCGTCTTCAAAGCCGTACGGGGCGAATACGGCTCGGGCAAAACCTTCTTCACCCGCTGGCTCGCCGAACGCGCCAAGCAGCGCAACTTCGCCGTCGCCGAAGTGCAGATCTCCGAGAACGAGACACCCCTCCACAAACTGGAAAAGGTCTACCGGCGACTCACCGAACGCCTCGCCACCAGCACCTTCCCGCCCAGTGCCCTCCGACCGGTCGTCGACGCCTGGTTCTATGCCCTGGAGGAGGACGCACTCGCCGCCGGTGCCACCGACGACGAACTGCAGGAGGCCGTGGACGGCCTCCTCACCGCACGCCTCGTCGAGGTTTCCCGTGTCGCACCGGCGTTCGCCACCGCTCTGCGCGGTTACCGGCGCGCCCAGGACGCGGGCGACGACGCCACCGCCGAATCCGTCCTCGCCTGGCTCGGCGGGCAGCCCCACGTCGCCGCGGCGGCTCGCCGCAGTGCGGGCGTCCGCGGTGACCTGGACCACTTCGGAGCGCTCGGCTTCCTCCAAGGCCTGCTGACCGTACTCAAGGACTCCGGCCACCCCGGACTGCTGCTTGGCCTCGACGAGGTGGAAACTCTGCAGCGAGTCCGTTCGGACGCCCGGGACAAGGCACTCAACGCGCTGCGCCAGCTCATCGACGAGGTGCACTCCGGGCGGTTCCCAGGCCTCTACCTTCTCGTCACCGGCACGCCCGCCTTCTTCGAAGGGCCGCAGGGCGTCCAGCGGCTGGCACCGCTCGCCCAGCGTCTGGCCACTGACTTCACCACCGACCCACGGTTCGACAACCCGCGCGCCGTGCAGCTCAGGCTCCCCGGTTTCACCGTGGAATCCCTGACCGAACTAGGCGGCAGGGTCCGGGACATCTATGCCTCGGGCACCGAACGCGAAGCCGCAGGGCGAGTACGCGTCGTCGTCGACGACTCCTACGTGGCTGACCTTGCGCGCGCCGTGGCGGGAAATCTCGGCGGCAGAGTCGGCGTCGCACCAAGACTGTTCCTCAAGAAGCTCGTGGGTGACGTACTCGACCGTGTGGAGCAGTTCGAGGACTTCGATCCACGCAAGCACTACGCGTTCACGGTCACGGACTCCGAGCTGACCGGCACCGAGAGGAACGCCGCGGCAGGCTCGGCCGACGACATCGAACTCCCTCTGTGAGGCGCCCGTGAACTCCGGAGACATCCCGGGCTCGGTCGACCGGCTCCACCCCATCGTCCTGCACCACATCGCCAACACTCTCGGCTGGCCCGATCTGCGCCCCCTGCAGAAGGCCGCCGTCCATCCGCTCATGGACGGCACGGACGCGCTGCTTCTCGCGCCCACCGCCGGCGGCAAAACCGAAGCTGCGGCCTTCCCGCTGCTGTCGAAGATGGCCGAGGCACGGTGGACGGGGACCTCGATCCTCTACGTGTGTCCGCTCAAAGCACTGCTCAATAACCTGCTGCCGCGCTTGGAGAGTTACACCTCATGGCTCGGACGTTCCACGGCCCTCTGGCACGGCGACGTCTCACAGTCCCGGCGCAAACGCATTCTGTGGGAGCGGCCCGACATCCTGCTGACCACGCCGGAGTCGCTGGAAGCAATGCTGGTCAGCGTAAATGTCGATCACCGCGCCTTCTTCTCGAGGCTGCGAGCGGTCGTCGTGGACGAGGTCCACGCTTTCGCAGGCGACGACCGGGGCTGGCACCTCCTTGCCGTGCTGGAACGCCTGGAAAGGATTGCCGACCGCCCGGTGCAGCGGATCGGCCTCTCCGCGACCGTGGGCAATCCTCCGCAGCTCCTGTCCTGGCTGCAGGGCTCCGGTGCCGGGAAACGACCCTCACAGGTGGTCGACGTCAGCAGCCTCGCACCGATGGCCGGCCTCCCGCCGTCCGGAGACATCCAGCTCGACTACGTGGGTTCCCTGGAGAACGCCGCCACCGTCATCGCCTCACTCCACCGAGGAGAGAAACGCCTGGTCTTCTGCGAGACCCGGCGGGACGTCGAGAAGCTCGGCGAGTGCCTGCGTGCCAAAGGCGTGACCACGTTTCTCTCGCACGCCTCCCTCGCGGTCGACGAGCGCCGACGCGCCGAGGAAGCGTTCAGCGAGGCACGCGACTGCGTCATCGTCTCCACCAGCACCCTCGAACTCGGCATCGACGTGGGTGACCTCGACCGCGTCGTCCAGATCGACGCCCCGCCCACCGTGGCGTCCTTCCTCCAGCGCCTGGGCCGAACCGGCAGACGGCCGGGAACCACCCGCAACTGTCTCTTCCTCACCCTCGACACAGATGGCCTGCTCGCCGCCGCGGCCCTGCTCCTGCAGTGGTCACGGGGCTGGGTCGAACCAGTGGTGGCCCCACCCGAGCCCCGGCACATCGCCGCCCAGCAGGTACTCGCCCTCTGCCTGCAGGAGAACACCGTCGGGGAACACCTCTGGCAGGAATGGTGGGGCGGGCTGGGGCCCTTCGGCCCCCCGGCCGAACCGATCGTGAAGCACCTGATCGACGAGGGCTACCTCGAACGCGACGGCGGCATGCTGTTCATCGGCCCCGAAGCGGAGCAGCGTTTCGGCTACCGACACTTCATGGACCTCACGGCGGTGTTCACGGCCGCGCCGGAGTTCACCGTGCTCTTCGGCCGCAAGGAGATCGGATCGACCGATCCCGCCCTGCTGACCGAGAAAGTGGCAGGCCCTCGACGCCTCCTGCTGGCGGGACGCAGCTGGCAGGTCGCCTACATCGACTGGTCCAGGCGCCGGTGCTTCGTCGAACCCGTGGAGAGTGGTGGCAAGGCACGGTGGGCCGGAGCGGGCTTCGCCCGGGGCGCCTCGTACGAGATCACACGCGGCGTACGCGAAGTCCTGCTCGGTACCGATCCGCCCGTGACGCTGACACGGCGCGCCCACGACGCCCTGGCCGCCGCCCGCGAGAACGCTGTCGAACGCGTGCATCCGGGCGGAACCGTCGTCGTCCGTGGCGGTCGCGACACCGGCGTGCGCTGGTGGACCTGGGCCGGGCAGAGGGCGAACGCCACTCTTGCGGCCACCCTTAGCGAGATCGCCGACCCCCTTCAGTACCCCACGGACGCCTGCATCCGCCTCCGGGAGGACCTGACGGTCACCGAGTGGCAGCAAGCCAGGGCCCGGGCAGCGGAGCAGCTCAGCCTGCCTTCCGTCGACCCGCGGGCGTTGCGGGGACTGAAGTTCAGCGCTGCCCTGCCGGAACGCCTTGCCACGGCCACGCTGGCCGCTCGCCTGGCGGATCCGGGCAGGGCCGCATCGGTTCTCGGGGAGCCCGCCCGGCTCTTGACCTTGCGTCTCTGAACGCAGGGGCCTGCAGGGCAGACCCTTCAGGAGTTGTACGCGCTCTGCGCCCGCTCCAGCCCCTCGATCACCAGAGCCTCGACCGCGTCCGTCGCCCGGTCCACGAAGTAGTCCAGCTCCTTGCGCTCCGTCGACGAGAAGTCCCGCAGCACGAAATCCGCCACCGGCATCCGCCCCGGCGGCCGCCCGATTCCGAACCGCACCCGGTGGTAGTCCGACCCGAGCGCCTTGGTGATCGACTTCAGCCCGTTGTGGCCGTTGTCGCCGCCGCCCAGCTTCAGCCGCAGTACGCCGTAGTCGATGTCCAACTCGTCGTGGACCGCCACGATGTTGCCGACCGGCACCTTGTAGAAGTCCCGCAGCGCCGTCACCGGCCCGCCCGACACGTTCATGAACGACATCGGCTTCGCCAGGATCACCCGCCGGCCGGCCGGCCCGGGCGGCCCGATCCGCCCCTCGACCACCTGCGCCTGCGCCTTGCCGTGCCGCTTGAACCGTGCCCCGATCCGCTCCGCCAGCAGATCCGCCACCATGAAACCGACGTTGTGCCGGTTCGAGGCGTACTCGGGGCCCGGATTGCCGAGACCGGCCACCAGCCAGGGCGCATCCGCGTCCGTCGTCACGTCCCTGTCTCCTTCGTATCCCTCATACCAGTCCGCCCCGTCCACACATACGCGTCGGCCGCTGCCCCGCACGGGAACAGCGGCCGACGAAAGAAGACCGTAGCGAGGATCAGGCCTCGGCGGCCTCTTCGCCCTCACCCTCGGCGGGGGCTTCCTCGGCCTGCGCGGCCAGAACCTGGAGGACGACCGTGTCCTCGTCGACGGCCAGCTTGGTGCCGGCCGGGAGCGGGATGTCCTTGGCCAGGATGGAGGCGCCGGCCTCCAGGCCCTCGACGGAGACGGTGACCGACTCCGGAATGTGCGTCGCCTCGGCCTCGACCGGCAGCGCGTTCAGCACGTGCTCCAGCAGGTTGCCGCCCGGGGCCAGCTCGCCCTCGGTCTGCACGTAGATCTCGACGCTGACCGTCTCGCCACGCTGCACCAGCTGCAGGTCGACGTGCTCCAGGAAGCCCTTGATCGGGTCACGCTGCACGGACTTCGGGATCGCCAGCTCGTTGGTCTTGCCGTCGATGTCCAGCGCGATCAGGACGTTCGGCGTGCGCAGCGCCATCAGCAGGTCGTGACCCGGAAGCGTCAGGTGCAGCGGGTCCGAACCGTGACCGTACAGAACACCCGGAACCTTGTCGTCACGGCGGATGCGGCGCGCCGCACCCTTGCCGAACTCGCTGCGCGTCGTGGCGGTGAGCTTGACCTCAGACATGATCACTCCTCGTAGAAAGCAGAACGGACGTGGTCACCCGGCCACGAACGGCCTGCTACGAAGAGCGCGTCGATAACGGACCGCCGTACCCACACCTCCGAAGAGACGAGTACGGCCTCCCTCGCCGAGCAACTTCAGCAGTCTACTCGGAGAGGAAGGCCGTACCCAAAACGATCAGGGTGGACGCCCTGCAGAACGGTTACTGCTCGTCGAACAGACTCGTCACCGAACCGTCCTCGAACACCTCACGCACGGCACGCGCGATCGTCGGCGCGATCGACAGCACCGTGATCTTGTCCAGCTCCAGCTCGTGCGGCGTCGGCAGCGTGTCCGTGAACACGAACTCACTCACCTTCGAGTTCTTCAGCCGGTCCGCCGCCGGACCCGACAGCACACCGTGCGTCGCCGTCACGATGACGTCCTCCGCACCGTGCGCGAACAGCGCGTCCGCCGCGGCGCAGATCGTGCCACCGGTGTCGATCATGTCGTCGACCAGGACACAGATCCGGCCCTTCACGTCACCGACGACCTCGTGCACCGTGACCTGGTTCGCCACGTCCTTGTCCCGCCGCTTGTGCACGATCGCCAGCGGCGCGCCCAGACGGTCGCACCAGCGGTCCGCCACCCGCACCCGGCCGGCGTCCGGCGAGACCACCGTCAGCTTCGAGCGGTCCACCTTCGCACCCACGTAGTCCGCCAGCAGCGGCAGCGCGAACAGGTGGTCCACCGGACCGTCGAAGAAGCCCTGGATCTGGTCCGTGTGCAGATCCACGGCCAGAATCCGGTCCGCACCCGCGGTCTTCATCAGGTCCGCGATCAGACGCGCCGAAATCGGTTCACGCCCCCGGTGCTTCTTGTCCTGCCGCGCGTAACCGTAGAACGGCACGATGACGGTGATGGAGCGGGCCGACGCGCGCTTCAACGCGTCGATCATGATCAGCTGCTCCATGACCCACTTGTTGATCGGGGCCGTGTGGCTCTGGATCAGGAAACAGTCCGCACCACGCGCCGACTCCTGATAACGCACGTAGATCTCGCCGTTTGCGAAGTCGAAGGCCTTCGTCGGGACGACCCCGATACCCAGCTGGTGGGCGATCTCCTCGGCAAGCTCGGGGTGGGCGCGGCCGGAGAAGAACATCAGCTTCTTCTCGCCGGTCGTCTTGATCCCGGTCACAGCACTGTCTCCTCAGAGGTTTCGCAGCTGAGCGTCACAGGCGCTCTCCCGACTGGCCGCGGGGGCGTCTCAGCTGGTGGGGTGCGGGTGTGCACCTATCACGGTACGCCGTGTTCGACGCGCCGCTTTCCGGTCAGCCTTCGCCGCCGGCCTCCCGGGACACCGCCTCGGCCGCCTTCGCCGCCGCGCTCCCCGGACGCTTACGAGCCACCCAACCCTCGATATTCCGCTGCTGGCCACGGGCCACGGCCAGCGAACCGGGCGGCACGTCCTTCGTGATCACCGAGCCGGCGGCGGTGTAGGCACCGTCCCCGACCGTGACAGGAGCCACAAACATGTTGTCCGAACCCGTCTTGCAGTGCGAGCCGACGGTCGTGTGGTGCTTGCTCTCCCCGTCGTAGTTCACGAAGACGCTCGCCGCGCCGATGTTCGTGTACTCGCCGATCGTCGCGTCACCCACGTAGGAGAGGTGCGGGACCTTGGTGCCCTCGCCGATCGAGGAGTTCTTCGTCTCCACGTACGTACCGATCTTGGCCTTCAGGCCGAGCCGGGTGCCGGGCCGCAGATACGCGAACGGACCCACCGTCGCCTCCGGACCGACCACAGCGCCGAGGGCGACCGTGTTGTCCACGCGGGCGCCCGCACCGACACGGGTGTCCGTGAGGCGGGAGTTCGGCCCGACCTCGCAGCCCTCGGCGAGGTGCGTGGAGCCCTCCAGCTGCGTACCCGGGTGGACGACGACGTCCCGCTCGAAGGTCACCGTCACGTCGACCCACGTCGTCGCCGGGTCGACGACGGTCGCACCGGCCAGCATGGCCCGCGTCAGCAACCGGTCGTTCAGGGCCCGGCGGGCCTCGGCGAGCTGCACGCGGTTGTTGATCCCCGCGATCTCCCGGTGGTCACCGGCCACGGACGCGCCGACCCGGTGACCGGCCTCGCGCAGGATGCCGAGGACGTCGGTGAGGTACTCCTCGCCCTGGCTGTTGTCCGTCCGCACCTTCCCGAGCGCGTCGGCGAGCAGCTGCCCGTCGAAGGCGAAGACGCCCGAGTTGATCTCGCGGATCGCCCGCTGCGACTCCGAGGCGTCCTTGTGCTCCACGATCGCCGTGACGGCACCGGAGGCCCCGTCCCGCACGATCCGGCCGTACCCCGTCGCGTCCGGCACCTCGGCCGTCAGCACGGTGACGGCGTTCCCGTCGGCGGTGTGGGTGGCGGCGAGGTTCCGGAGCGTCTCGCCGGTGAGGAGGGGGGTGTCGCCGCAGACCACGACCACGGTCCCGTCGACGGCACCGCCCAGCGCCTCCAGGCCCATCCGCACCGCGTGCCCGGTGCCGTTCTGCTGCTCCTGCACGGCGGTGCGTACGTCGGGGGCGACCTCGGCGAGGTGCGCGGTGACCTTCTCGCGGGCGTGCCCGACGACGGCGACCAGGTTCTCGGGGTCCAGCTCACCGGCGGCGGCGAGCACGTGTCCGACGAGGGACCGGCCGCACAGCTCGTGCAGGACCTTGGGGGTGGCCGACTTCATACGGGTGCCCTCACCCGCTGCGAGAACGACGACGGCTGCCGGGCGAATGGCGCTCACGGGATGCCCTTCGGCTTTGGGGTGGGGGTGGACGTCCGCAGGATACCGGGGCGGTTCGTGGGGGACATGAGTGCGGGCCCTGACGGTGGCTTTCGCCGACAGTCAGGGCCCGAACCCAGGCGTTGTGCGCTGTAGCTCCCCCGCAAGGATTCGAACCTTGTCCTGCTGGTACCAAAAACCAGTGTGCTGCCAGTTACACCACGGGGGACAGCGCATCAGACCTTACCGGAGTCGCATCTGCGCGGAAGTCACGATGCCGCTCCACCAGCCTTCGATGCGGTTGTACAGATCGGCGCCCTTGGCGACTCCCACGACCAAACATCCTCGATAGCTGTCGCCGGTGTTCTTCCGGACGGTCTTGGGGTTGTGCCGCTTGAGGGTGGGCTTGGCGAACGCCGAGACAGCGATTCCGGCAATACCCGCCCAGTGCTCGTGGGCTGCCGTGACGTCCGCCGATTCGTGGATGAGGATCCGGTAGGTGAGACGGTCGCGGCTCACGCCAAGCAGGTCGAGCCAGGCCAGGTAGACCTCGATTACTCCCGGGTCACTGTTCACGAAGACGACCCGCTCGCGTCGGTCATACGGTTTGCTCTTGGAGCCCTCGGCCCAGTAGAGGGCCACGCCGGCCAGGAACAGCTCCCTGTCGCCGAGGTCGCTGGCTTCTTGTTTGGCCGCGGCCCGCACACCCTCGCGCTCCGAGGCCTGCGCCTCGCGCAGGCGCGTGAGGCCGGCGTTCATGCGGGCCCTTTGTTCTTCCGGGGTGTATCGAGGTTCGGGTTTCGGAAGGTCCCGCACCCACAGCGACACCGAACTCCTGGAGCAGCCCAACTCGACCTCGATCCGGTCGTACGTCCATCCCTGGAGGCGCAGTTCGCGCGCCTTGGCCTTGACGTCGTCCTTTGCGTTTGGGCGCTTGGTCCACTCCGGCGGCGGCTCGCCCTTCACCAGCCGGCTGAGGATGTCGTTGTTGAAGACCTTCAGCTCGTCGCGGATCTGCCGGAGGCTGTAGCCGGCCCGCCGCAGCGCCACCGCCCGCTCCCGCAGCCCCTCGAAGTCGGCGTACTTGTTCGGTGAATGTGCCATGGGCATACCGTCCGGCCGGAATCCTCGCCTCCGGAGCCGAACGGTTTGGGGTTCACCAGTTCGAGGGATATCGCGTCCTATCGTTTGTCGAAAGTCACCGGAAATGGGGCGCCCGCCGCCCGTAGGCTGGAGGGCATGACCACGACGGGGGAAGACCACGTAGCGGCCCGGGGTGGGCCTTGGTGGTGGGACAGGCGGCGCGGTGCGGTACTCGATGTGAGCCTCGGTGCCGTGTCCGCGTTGGAGTGCGCGGTGGAGGGGGTCCCGTTCGCGCGGGACGCCGGGATTCCGATGGCGGCGGGGGTCGTCTTCGGCTTGCTGGCCGGTTCGGTGCTGGTGGTGCGGAGGAAGTGGCCGCTCGCGGTCGTGCTGGTGGGGATCGCCGTCACGCCGGCCGAGATGGGCTTTCTGCTGGGCGTCGTCGGCCTGTACACGCTGGCGGCGTCGGAGTTGCCGCGGCGGATCATCGCGTCGCTGGCCGGGATGTCGTTCCTGGGCATGCTGATCGTGACGTTCGTGCGCCTGCGGCAGGACATGGCGGCGGACGGCGTGGATTTCGGGGACTGGTTCCTTCCGTTCGCGTCGCTCGGTACGTCCCTGGGGATGACCGCTCCGCCGCTGCTGCTGGGCATGTACGTGGGGGCGCGGCGCCGGTTGATGGAGAGTTTGCGGGAGCGGGCGGACAGTCTGGAGCGGGAGCTTCAGTTGCTCGCCGAGCGTGCGGAGGAGCGCGCGCAGTGGGCGCGCAACGAGGAGCGCACGCGGATCGCGCGGGAGATGCACGACGTGGTCGCGCACCGGGTGAGTCTGATGGTGGTGCATGCCGCAGCGCTTCAGGCCGTGGCTCGGAAGGACCCCGAGAAGGCGGTGAAGAACGCCGCGCTGGTGGGGGACATGGGGCGGCAGGCGTTGACGGAGCTGCGGGAGATGCTCGGGGTGCTGCGCAGCGGCGGGGACGGTGGGCGTGCCGAGCGGGCTTCGGTGCCGTTGGCGGCGGTGGGGGTGGCCGCGGCGGCGGCGGCCTCGCGGGCCGCGGACGGCGGTGAGGGGTCCGTCGACGGACCGACTCTGTCCGAGTTGGACGAGTTGATCGGGCAGTCGGAGGCGGCCGGGATGGTCGTGAACCTGTCCGTGGAGGGGGAGGGGCGTTCGTACGCGGCGGAGGTGGAGTCGACGGCGTTCCGGGTGGTGCAGGAGGCCCTGACCAACGTCCACAAGCACGCGGCGGGCGCGAAGACGTATGTGCGGCTGGCGCACCGGGCGTCGGAGGTCGCGATGCAGGTGGAGAACGAGCCGCCGCCGGACGAGTCGTCCTCGGCGCGGTTGCCGTCCGGGGGCAACGGGCTGGTCGGGATGAAGGAACGGGTGACCGCCCTGGGCGGCGTGTTCGTGTCGGGGCCGACCGACGCGGGGGGTTTCCGGGTGTCGGCGGTGATTCCGGCGTCGTAGCCGGGAGGCCGGCCGCGGCGTCTGTCGGTCCGCGCCCGTGGTCCGTGCCTGCTGGTCTGTGCCTGTCGGCCCGTGCCTGCCGGTCTGTGCCTGTCGGCCCGTGCCTGCCGGTCTGTGCCTGTCGGCCCGTGGTGGTCTTCAGCTCGCGGTGGCCTGTCAGCCCGTGGTGAGGCGGGTCGGCTGCGCGCCGGAGACGAGGGTGGCGAGGGCCTGGTCGATGTCGGGGCCGAGGTACCAGTCGCCGGTGTGGTCGAGGGCGTAGACGCGGCCTTCGGTGTCGATGGCGATGAGGGCCTGGCTGTCGGTCTCGGTGCCGAGGGGGCAGGTCCGGGTGTCGAGGGCGCGGCCGAGGTCACCGAGAGTGCGGGCCATGTGGAGGCCGTGCAGGGGGTCCAGGTGCAGGGTGGCGGGGGCGATCTGGCGGCCGGGGCCGGCGGGGGCGATGTGCAGGCCGCCGAATTCGGCCCAGGCCTCGACCGCGGCGGGGAAGACGGTGTGCCGGTGCCCGGCGGGTGAGGTGTGCTCCCGCAGGGCGTCGGCCCAGATCTCGGCCTGCTTGATGTCCCAGCGTCCGGGCTGCCAGCCGGCGTCGCGCAGGGCGGCGTCGACGGGGACGGGGAAGCGGGTGGTGGAGGTGCGGTCGGCTTGCATCTGCCCTTGGTTCGTCTAGGTCTAGGTCTGGGTCTGGGTCTGGGGCTGCGTCTGGGGCGGTCGGTGACGCGCGGGCGGGGTGCCCGCGTCGGTCGCCGGTGTGTCAGGCGCCGCTCGCGGTGGGGTCGACGATGCGGACGCCGAAGTGCGCGCTGAGGGCTGTGCAGGCGCGGCACGGGGCGGCGAAGCTGCCGTGCAGGGGGTCGCCGTCCTCGCGGATGCGGCGGGTGGTGAGCTTGGCGTGCTTGAGTGCCTTGCGGGCTTCGCCGTTGGTCATGGGTTTTCGTGCCGCGCGTTTGCTGCGGGTGGCGTCCGCGGTGGCCAGGTGCCGTGAGATGAGGATGGTTTCGGCGCAGCGGCCGGTGTAACGGTCGCGTTGGCCACTGGTGAGGGTGTCGAGGAAGTCCTGTACGAGGTGGTGCAGGGCGGGCGGCGTGTCGGCGCGGGTGGCGGTGCCCGTGAGCGTGGTGCCGCGTACCGAGAGTGCGGCGGCGACGGTGGGGAGTATGCCGTCGCGGCGGTGCTGGAGGGCGGGGGCGTGCAGGGCCTCGGTGGCGCTCCAGCCGATGCGGGGGTCGCCGCCGCGGGGGTCCTCCGACCGCCCGGTGTGAGGTCCCGCCTGTGTCGCACTCATGATCATCTTCCCCTCCTGAGCATCCCCCCGAAGGTCACAGAGTGCCAAATCCCGTGGCTGCTGCGGAAGCTGGGGCGTGGTGACACGCCCGGGTATGGGCGTTCCGTCACGACGAGGTGACGGCAGGTCACAGAAGCGGAGGGGTGGGTGTCGGGTGCGGGGTCCGGTGCCGGTGACCGGTCCTGTCGTACCGCATAGGCTGTCGGCACCGCGATCGCGTGCGGTGACCGGACAGTGCAGACAGATCAGACAGACGCAGATCAGACAGACGCCGCAGGGGGCAACCGCCATGACGACAGGTCGGCTCGGGCTGGGGGCGCCTCCCGGCCGCCAGGACGGGGGACACGCCGCGCCGCCGAACGCGGCCTATGCCGGGCAGGTCGTACATTTCCCGGATCCGGTGCGGGCGGCACGTCACCCGAGAGGGGTACGGGTCGACGAGGGCGGTTACCCCGTCTTCTCGCCGTACGCCCGCGCGATCGCGGAGATCGCGGACCCGCCGGAGGGCTTCGGGGTCGACGAGCTGCGGTTGACGGACTACGTGTCGGCGAACGCCGCGCTGTCGGCGTCGGGGCACGAGCTGTGGGACACGGTGCCGGCGGTGGCGACGCCGCACGGCTGGACGTGGCACCACGTGGCCGGGTCGCGACGGATGGAGCTTGTCCCGGTCGAGGTGAAGGCGCTGCTGCGCCACCACGGCGGGATCGCCACGGCGGCGGTGGACCAGGGCAGGCGCGGGACGCGGCCGTTGCAGGAGACGCGTCCGGCGCACTTCGGTCTGCCGAAGTCGGATGTCGCCGTGTCGGAGCAGCAGGTGCTGGGCGTCGAGGAGGACCTCGGGTACCGGCTGCCGGGCGCCTACCGATCGTTCCTGAAGGCGGCGGGCGGCTGCGCGCCGGTGGGTACGGCGCTCGACGCGGAGTTGGGGCTGCTGGTCGACCAGCCGTTCTTCACGGTGCGTGAGGAGGCGGCGGTCAACGACCTCGTCTACGTCAACAAGTGTCTGCGGGACCACCTGACCAAGGACTACCTGGGCGTCGCGTTCGTCCAGGGCGGTCTGCTCGCCGTGAAGGTGAAGGGCGACCGGATCGGTTCGGTGTGGTTCTGCGCCTATGACGATGTGCGGGACGTGGACCCCTCGACGCCGCCGGCGGATCGTGTGGAGCGGTTGCTGCTGCCGTGCGGTGAGGACTTCGACGTGTTCCTGTCGCGGCTGGCGGGGTCCCCGCAGGAGCTGGAGACGGTGGCGAACCTGATGGTGGACGGCGGTTTCGCGCGCGCGGTGCCCGTGGCGTCGGCGTCTGTAGGGGAGTGAGCTGACGATGGTGACGTTCGCGCAGGCGCAGGAGCGCGCGGAGGAATGGGTCAACGGCGAGCTGCCGGCGTACCAGCACCGTGAGGTGCGGGTGCGGGAGTTCGACCTCGGGTTCGTGGTGTGGGCCGAGGACCGTGCGGACGGGCCGCGCTCGGACGGGGGCGCGCAGCGGCTGGTGATCGCCCGGGACAGTGGTGAGGCGACGTTGTGGCCCTCGCTGCCGGTGGGTGAGGTGATCCGCCGGTACGAGGAGGAGTACGGCCGTCCCGACGAGGCCGCGGAGCCGGCGCCGGCGCCCGCGGCGCGGGTGGATCTGAATCAGACGTCGTTCCTGCTGAGTCCACCGGAGTGGTTGCAGGAGGCGGCGGACAAGCTGGGTATCCCGGACCGCCGGCGGGGGGACCACGACAGCGGCCGTGACACCGGTGGTGTCGGGGCCGGGGCTCCGGCCGGGGCGCTTCCCGAGACGCAGGCCGGGGCGCCGTCGGCACCGGCGGCTTCCGCGGAGGCGCGGGGGAGCGGTACGGCGTGGCCGGCCGCCGGGGCGAGCGGTGCCGGCGGCGCGGACGCGTCCGGTGCACCGGGTGCGCCTGCCGGGGCGACGCCCTGGGCGGGGACGGACACCAACGCGGACGCCGGTGACGACCGTTCCGTGTCGCTGCCCGAGACCGTGTTCGCGCCGCCGCTGAGCGGTGCCGACGACGACACGCCGCCGCCCGCGGCGACGTCGGACGCCAAGACGGCGCTGATGTCGGGCGGCAGCGGGCTTCCGCCGACCGCGCTCGCGCCGGCGATCGACGACCCGAACGCGCGGGCCGCGTCCGCGGGGGCGGGCACACCACCGCCCGCGCCGCAGCCGTCCGCCGGTCCCGGCGCGCACGCCACCCCGCCCGCGCCGCAGCCGTCCGCCGGTCCCGGCGCGCACGCCACCCCGGCCCGGCCGCTCGCGCCGAACGCCGGGGAGATCGCTGACGCCGCGACCAGCAAGGCGGCGCCGCCGCGCCGTGGCGGTGGTTCGACCACGCCGCCTCCGCCGGGGGCCCCGGGTGCGCCGGGCGCGCGGCCGGGGAGTACGCCTCCGCCGTCCGCGCCGGGTGCGCCGACGGGCGGTTACGTGCCGACGCAGCTGGTGTCGTCGCTCGGTCCCGAGGGGCCGGGGGATCCGGGTGGCTCGGGTGGTCCGGGTACGCCGCCTCCGCCGAGCGCGCCGCAGCCTCCGGCGGGGCAGGGTGCTCCCGGTGCTCCCGGTGCTCCCGGTGCTCCCGGTGCTCCCGGTGCTCCCGGTGCTCCCGGTGTTCCCGCTGCTCCCGCTGCTCCGGGTACGCCGCCTCCGCCGAGCGCCCCCGGCGGGACGCCCCCGGGCGGGATGCACCATGCCGCCACGATGCTGGCCGATCCGGGCCGGACGGGTGGCGGTGCGCCCCAGCCGCCCGGTCCGCCCGGTCCTCCGGCCCCTCCCGGTGCGCCCGGAGTCCCGGGTGCGCCCGGTGGTCCGGGTACGCCGCCGCCCCCTGCCGCTCCCGGTGTTCCGGGTGTTCCGGGTGCCGGTGCGCCCGGCCCGCAGGGCTCCTCGGGAGTTGCGGGTGGTGCGGGCGGTGCCGTGCACCACGCGCAGACCGTGCTGGCCGCGCCCCCGGTGGGCGGCCCCGGCACGCCTCCGCCGCCTCCGGGTGCCCCGGGCGTCCCCGGTGGTCCCGGCCCTGGTGGTTTTGGTGTCCCCGGTGGCCCGGGAGCCGCACAGCCGATGCCGCCCGGTCCGCCCGGTGCGCCCGGTGCGATGCCGCCGCCCGGCGGGCCCGTCCCCGGTCAGCCGCCGGCGTACGGCTATCCGCAGCAGCCCGCCGGTCTGCCGACCGTCGGTCCCGGCTACCAGGCCGTGCTGCGCTATCGCGCGCAGGACGGCTCCGAGCAGCAGCTGATCCGGCGCTCGGCGCCGGGTACGCCGCACCCGGAGTGGCAGATCTTCCACGAGCTGCGGGCCATGAACGTGCCGCCGGACCAGGTGCTGGAGCTGCACACGGAGCTGGAGTCGTGCGTGCTGCCGGGCGCGTACTGCGCGCGGATGATCCGGGAGCAGTGGCCGCAGGCGCGGATCACCTCCATCGCGCCGTACGGCACGGACCACGCGAGCCGGCAGCAGGGCATGCAGCAACTGCTGGAGCACCAGGGCGAGCTGCACCAGGTGGCCGACGGGCCGGCCCGTCCGGCGCCGGTACGCGCGCCGCTGCCGCACGTGCAGCCGGTGCCGCCGGTTCCGCCGGAGGTCATCGGGCAGGAGCTGGGCGGCGCGTTCGGCCCTGGTGTCTTCCGGTTCGAGCAGGCCGCGGTGTCCCGGCAGGGCGTGCCGCCGGTCGTGGCGCACACGCTGGTGGCGGCGGGTCTGCCGATGGACATGGGCCCGTTCTTCTGGGCGCAGGCCCAGCCGGGGCGCCCGGTGCCGACGCTGGCGGAGCTGGCGGTCGAGCGCGGGGTGCAGCCGGCCTCGGACGCGGGTTCGTACCTCGTCGTGGGCAGTGACTTCGGCCGGGCGATCTGTGTGCAGTACGGCACGGCGGCCATCGTGGCGGTGCCGGTGGAGGCGGGGCCGGGCGGTGCGCCCGTGCCGCCGCAGTTCGTGAACTCGGGGCTGCCGGAGTTCGCGCGCTGCCTGGCGCTGCTGGGCCGGATGTGGCGGCTCAGGTTCGGCCTGAACCAGGAGCAGGCGGGCCGCTGGACGGTGGACTTCCAGGCACAGCTGGCCGCGCTGGACCCGGCGGCGCTCGGCTCGCCGGAGAGCTGGTGGTCGGTGCTGCTGGAGCAGATGTGGGACGGACTGCTCTGAGGCGCCCGCGCCGCTGACGGACGTACCCCGGCGTTCCGACGGGCGGGGCCCGGTCGACCTGTGAGGCGACCGGGCCCCGCCCGTTCGCGTGCGGTGTGTCGGATTATGAGGGCTTACGAACGATCCATAAAGTCGGTTAAGTCCATTTAGTGCGGCAGGTTCACCACAGGGGTGATGAGCATGAGCAGCGCATCGGCGCCTCCCCACGGCTTCGTGACCGTACGCGGGCGCGAGCGCGGCTACCGTCCCGAGCAGGTGGAGGCGTGTGCCGAGGCGGTCTCTCGGGAGCGTGACGCGGCCTGGGAACGGGCCGCCCGGCTCACCGTGCTGGCCCGGGAGATGGAGGAGGAGCTGGAGGACCTGCGGGATGTGGTCGCACAGCTCACCTCGCAGGACTACGAGGCGCTCGGGGAGAGCGCCCGGCGCCTGTTCCAGCTCGCCCAGGAGGAGGCCGAGGCCGTACGGGAGAAGGCGCGCAGTGCGGCGGAGGGTCTGACGGAGGACGCGCGGGCGCACGCGGCCGGCGTGCGTGAGGCGGCGCAGGCGCACGCCGACGCCGTACGCGCCGAAGCCGACGAACGGGCCCGGCACCGGCTGCTGGCGGCGCGAGCGGAGGCCGACGAGACGCGGATCGAGGCCCGGCGCGAGGTGAAGGCCGGGCGCGGAGAGGCGCTGGCCGCGCTGCGCGAGATGCGCGAGCGGACCACCGGGATGCTCGCCGAGCAGGACAGGGAGCTGGTCGAACGGCGCGCCGCGGAGGAGCGGGCGGAGGACGAGCGGGCGCGTGCCCTGGACGCGCACCACGCGGAGCTGGTGGCCCGCGCCGAGCAGGAGGCGGGTGAGGCGGCGGAGGCGCTGGCCGACGCCGAGGAGGCGGCCGGGCGGTGGCAGGAGGAGGCCCGGGCCCGGGCGGCCGAGGTGGTCGCCGAGGCCCGGGTGCGCCAGGAGCGGATCGCCCGGGACACGGAGCGCGTGCTGCGCGAGCACGGGGAGCGGTGGGACGAGCTCCAGGCCCACATGGCGTCCGTACGCAGCAACCTCAGCTCCCTGACGGGGCGGGCCGTGGAGTGACACCGGGGCACCGCCCCGCGCCCGCGCCCGCGCCCCGCGCCCGCGCCCCGCGCCCGCGCCCCGCGCCCCGCGCCCGCGCCCGCGCTCCGCGCCCAAGCCCCGCGGTTCCGGTCGCCGTCAGCCGCCCCTGCGCACCGCCCCCGCCAGGATCGAGCCCTCCACGGCCTCCTACTGGCGGCGTTGCTCCTCCGCCTTGAGCCGGCCGGAGAGCATCGTGCCCAGCCAGCCGCAGGCGAAGCCCAGCGGGATGGAGACCAGGCCCGTCGTGGTGAACGGGAACCGCGCGGTGAGCGTGGCGGTGCGTCGCTGCCAGCGGTAGGCGCTGCGCAGGACCCGCAGGTCGCCGTGGTGCCCGAGCGCGTCCCGGCGCGGTGCCCGGTGGGCGGCGGGCTCGGGGGCCGGGCCGGCGTGGGGGTGGGGAGGTTGCGCCGGTTGCCAGGGGCGGGGGCGGGCGTCGTAGGGGGACGGTGCGGGGTGGTGCGGTGGGCGGGGGTACGGGGGTGGTGGCGGCTGGTGGGGGTACGACGGGTACGGGGGTGGTGGCGGCTGGTGCGGGTACGACGGGTACGGGGGCGGTGGCGGCCGGTGCGGGTACGACGGGGACGGGTCGTAGGGCATCCCGGTGCTCCTTGCGCGGCTCGGGTCCGATGTGGCGGACCGCAGGGAGTTGGGGGCGGGGGGCCACGCACGCTACTCGCCGGTTCGGCCATGCGCTGCGTTTTGGCCGAACTGATCGGTCGGTATGCTCGCACGGCTCCGACCATGGGTGTTACCCGCGTTGACCCAGGCGCTTCGGGGGCGCGCCCGCCCGCGTGTTCAGTCCGGGAGAACCGGAAACCGGCGTGGTGCCACCAGCAGCAGCACCAGGAACGCCAGCGCCGCCGCACCCGCCGCGCCCAGGTGGACGGCGTGCACGGCGTCGGCGATCGCCCGCCGCACGGACTCGTCCGCGGTGCCCGAATCCAGTGCACGCGTCACGGAGTCGAGGCCCCCGGCGCCGAGGCCGTCCGTCCCGCCGAGACGCGCGGCCAGCACCCCGTTGGCGATCGCGCCGAAGACCGCCGCGCCGATCGTCTGCCCGGTCTGGCGGCAGAAGAGGACGGACGCGGTCGCCGTGCCCCGCTCCGACCAGCCGACCGTGGACTGGACGCCGACGATGAGCGGGAGCTGGAACAGGCCCAGCGCGGCGCCGAGCAGCAGCATCAGCAGCGTCGGCTGCCACGCCTCGCCGGGATAGGGCAGGAACGGGAAGGCGAACAGGATCAGGCACGCGGTGCCGATGCCGAGCATGGCCGTGTTCCGGAAACCGATCCTGCGGTACACATGCTGGCTCAGGGCCGCGGACACCGGCCAGCTCAGCGTCCAGGCGGACAGCACGAAACCGGCGGCCACCGGCGCCAGGCCCAGCACCGACTGGGCGTAGGTGGGCAGGAACACGGTCGGCGCCACCATCAGCAGCCCCAGCGCGCCGAGGGCGAGGTTCACCGCCGCGATCGTGCGGCGGCGCCACACCCAGCCGGGGATGATCGGCTCCGCCGCCCGGCGCTCGATCACCACCACGGCCGCCAGCAGGGC
Organism: Streptomyces sp. NPDC097107; assembly: GCF_044762405.1. Taxonomy (NCBI): domain Bacteria; kingdom Bacillati; phylum Actinomycetota; class Actinomycetes; order Kitasatosporales; family Streptomycetaceae; genus Streptomyces; species Streptomyces sp. NPDC097107. The sequence continues at coordinate 479,806 of NZ_JBIWEF010000004.1, forward strand.
GAGGCCCGTCCCGAACAGGGCGAGCGAGGGCGCCGACAGCCACGGCCACGCCACCCCGCCCTGCACCAGTGCGGTGAGCAGGGCGCCGCCGCAGGCGAACACGGCCAGCGCGCCCGCCCAGTCGACACGCGCGCGCGTGCCGGACGCCTCGCGTGCGGGCTCGTGCAGGTGACGGACGATCAGCCACAGGGCGAGGGCGCCGATCGGCAGGTTGATGAGGAAGATCCAGCGCCAGTCGGCGTAGGCGGCCAGCACACCGCCCAGGCCGGGGCCCGCGATCGCGGACACCGCCCACACCGTGGACAGCCTGGCCTGGATCCTGGGCCGGTCCTTGAGCGGGTACAGGTCGGCGGCGAGCGTCTGCACGGTGCCCTGGAGGGCGCCGCCGCCCAGGCCCTGCAGGACGCGGAAGGCGATCAGGGCGCCCATGTTCCAGGCCAGCGCGCACAGCAGGGAGCCGAGGAGGAACAGCGACGCCCCCGCCACCAGGACCGGTTTGCGGCCGTAGGTGTCGGAGAGCTTGCCGTAGACGGGGAGCGTGACGGTGACGGCCAGCAGGTAGCCGGAGAAGAGCCAGGAGAAGAGGGAGAAGCCACCGAGGTCGCCGACGATCTGCGGGACGGCGGTGGAGACGATCGTGGCGTCGAGTGCCGACAGCGCCATCGCGAGCATCAGGGCGGCCACGACGGCGCCTCGCCGGTCCGGGCCCGTGCCCGCTCCGGCCTCCTCCACCGCGGGTCGGGTGCTGTCCACGCCGTCCACCCGGGTGCCTCCGTCCTTGCGTTCCCCATGCATCCATCTGCCGGGGTCAGCTTCGCACTTGACCCTGACGCTGCGGGAGGGTGGAGGCTCGATGCGTCCCGGGGAGGAGGACAACCCCGAGGTCCGCTCCACCGAAGGGTGGACAGCCCTTAGGGGTACCTCCGTACTACGGCCCGGGGAGGGTTCGTACCGACGGAGGACGAGACGGGCCCGGTGGCGTCCTTAGTCTGGCTTTACGCCGCTGGGGGGCGGCGAACCGGACCCGCGGGGGTGGGGTTTTCCCCAGCACAAGAGTGCGCTGAACACCAGCGCGCCCGATCCCCGGTTCCGGACAGACTCTTCGACGTAGCAGGACGACGCACACACGACGACACACACGACGACACGCACGACGGCACACGCACGACGGCACACATACGACGGCACACGCACGACGGCATACGACGGCATACGCACGGCGACGCGCACATCGCGACGGGTCGCAGCACGGCAGCACCACGTTCACCCAGTCCACCGGTACCGCTCAGCGCCCGCCGGCGGCACCGGTGGCTCACCTGATGACCGACATAGGAGACTTGACATGACATCGGCCATAAGTATTCCCGAGCATGGGAGCACCGGAGGGCGTACGGCCGTTGCGGCGCGAGCGCGTCAGGTCGTGAAGGCGTACGGATCGGGCGAGACCCGGGTGGTCGCCCTCGACCACGTGGACGTGGACATCGCCCGCGGCCAGTTCACCGCGATCATGGGGCCGTCGGGGTCCGGCAAGTCCACGCTGATGCACTGCCTGGCCGGCCTGGACACCGTCTCCGGCGGGCGGATATACCTCGACGAGACCGAGATCACCGGCCTGAAGGACAAGAAGCTCACCCAGCTGCGCCGGGACCGGATCGGCTTCATCTTCCAGGCCTTCAACCTGCTCCCGACGCTGAACGCGCTCGAGAACATCACGCTGCCCATGGACATCGCCGGGCGCAAGTACGACCGCGCGTGGCTGGACCGCGTCGTGGAGACCGTGGGGCTCGCCGGCCGGCTGAAGCACCGGCCGACCCAGCTCTCCGGCGGTCAGCAGCAGCGGGTCGCGGTGGCGCGGGCACTGGCCGCTCGGCCCGAGATCATCTTCGGTGACGAGCCGACCGGAAACCTCGACTCGCGCGCCGGCGCCGAGGTCCTGGGCTTCCTGCGCCGGTCGGTCACCGAACTGGGCCAGACCATCGTGATGGTCACCCACGACCCGGTGGCCGCCAGTTACGCGGACCGGGTGCTGTACCTCGCCGACGGCCGGATCGTGGACGAGATGCACAAGCCGACCGCGGACGCCGTCCTCGACCGCATGCTGCGCTTTTCTGGGGGACACCCCCGGACCCCCGACTCCGACACCCGGGGGCGCACGTCATGACCGTCGTCAAGACCTCGATGCGCAACTTCCTCGCGCACAAGGGCCGTATGGCGCTCTCGGCGGTGGCGGTGCTGCTGTCGGTGGCGTTCGTGTGCGGGACCCTGGTGTTCACGGACACGATGAACACCACCTTCGACAAGCTCTTCGCAGTCACGTCCTCGGACGTGACGGTCATGCCGAAGGAGGCCAAGAGCGACGACGCCCCGCAGAACGGCGTGCCCGAGTCGCTGCCGGCGTCCGCGCTGGAGCGGGTCCGGTCCGCCGAGGGTGTCGAGTCGGCCGAGGGCATGGTCAGTTCGATGAACGTGACCGTCGTCGACAGTGACAACGACAACGTGGGCGCCACCAGCGGCGCCCCGACGATCGCCGGCAACTGGACGAAGAACGACCTCCGGTCGATGGAGATCACCTCCGGGCACGCCCCGCGCGGGCCCACCGAGCTCATGGTCGACGCCGACACCGCCGACAAGCACGACCTGAAGCTCGGTGACGAGCTGCGCACCATCTCGCAGACCGGCGACTTCAAGGCCGAGATCGTCGGCATCGCCTCCTTCACGGTGACCAACCCCGGTGCCGCCGTCGTCTACTTCGACACGCCCACGGCCCAGCGCGAACTGCTCGGCGCCACCGGCAAGTTCACGCAGCTCAACGTCGCCGCCGCGGCCGGTGTCTCCGACGCGCAGCTCAAGCGGAGCGTCACCCAGGTCATGGACGGCACCTACAAGGTGCAGACGGCGAAGGAGAACTCCGACGAGAACCGCAAGGAACTCGGCGAGTTCATGAACGTCATCAAGTACGCCATGCTCGGCTTCGCCGGGATCGCGTTCCTGGTCGGCATCTTCCTGATCATCAACACCTTCTCCATGCTGGTCGCCCAGCGCACCCGCGAGATCGGCCTCATGCGGGCCATCGGCTCCTCCCGCCGGCAGGTCAACCGCTCGGTGCTGGTCGAGGCGCTGATCCTCGGCATCGTCGGCTCGGTCCTCGGCGTCGCGGCCGGTGTCGGAATCGCCATCGGCCTGATGAAGCTGATGTCGGCGGCGGGGATGAACCTCTCCACCGACGACCTGACCGTCAAGACGGCGACACCCGTGGCCGGCCTGGTCCTCGGCATCGTGGTCACCGTCCTGGCCGCCTACCTGCCGGCCCGCCGCGCCGGCAGGATCTCCCCGATGGCCGCCCTGCGCGACGCCGGTACGCCGGCCGACGGCAAGGCCGGCCGGATACGCGGCCTGATCGGCCTGGTCCTCACCGGCGCCGGTGCCGCGGCCCTGCTCACGGCCGCTGCCGCCGACAAGGCGAGCGAGGGGTCGCTGATGCTCGGCGCGGGCATCGTGCTGTCCCTCATCGGCTTCGTCGTCATCGGCCCGCTGCTGGCCGGCTTCGTGGTCCGGGTGATCAGCGCGGTGCTGCTGCGGGCCTTCGGCCCGGTCGGCCGCCTGGCCGAGCGCAACGCCCTGCGCAACCCGCGCCGCACCGGCGCCACGGGCGCCGCCCTGATGATCGGCCTCGCGCTGGTCGCCTGCCTCTCGGTGGTCGGTTCCTCCATGGTCGCCTCGGCCACCAGCGAGCTGGACAAGACCGTCGGCGCGGACTTCATCGTCCAGGGCAACCAGCGGATCGTGCCGCAGGCCGAGAAGGCGATGCAGGACACGCCCGGCCTGGCGCACGTCACCCGCTACAAGATGCTGGACGCCACGCTGACCTCGCCCGACGGCAAGACGGACGACGACGGTGTCACCGCCGCCGACCCGACGTACGCCCAGGACGTGAACCGCGCGACGACCGAGGGCAAGCTCTCCGCCGCCTACGGCATCGACGCCATGTCGGTCGGCGCGGACTACGCGAAGAAGCACGGCGTGCACGTCGGCGACACGGTCTCCGTCGCCTTCAAGGGCGGCGAGACCGCCGAGCTCAAGGTCGCCGCGATCACGGACGACGACGTGGCCATCGACCAGGGCGCGCGGTACATCAGCATCGAGACGATGCGGAAGTACCTGCCGGCCGACAGCATCCCCCCGAACACGATCATGTTCGCCAAGGCGGAGGACGGTCAGGCGGAGCAGGCGTACGCCGCGCTGAAGAAGTCGCTGGACGCCTACCCGCAGTACCAGGTGGCCGACCAGACCGACTACAAGCAGGAACTGAAGGACCAGGTCGGCCAGCTGCTGAACATGGTCTACGGCCTGCTCGCCCTGGCGATCATCGTCGCGATCCTCGGTGTGGTGAACACCCTGGCGCTGTCGGTGGTCGAGCGGACCCGCGAGATCGGCCTGATGCGGGCGATCGGTCTGTCCCGCCGCCAGCTGCGCCGCATGATCCGCATGGAGTCCGTCGTCATCGCCCTCTTCGGTGCCCTGCTCGGCCTGGGGCTGGGCATGGGCTGGGGCGCCACGGCGCAGAAGCTGCTCGCCCTGGAGGGACTGAACGTCCTCGACATCCCCTGGCCGACGATCATCGGCGTCTTCATCGGCTCGGCCTTCGTGGGCCTGTTCGCCGCCCTGGTCCCGGCGTTCCGGGCGGGCCGCATGAACGTCCTGAACGCCATCGCGACGGAGTAGCCACCCAGAGCCACCGCACACGGGGGTTGCGGGGGAACGCCCGGCGCCGGAAGTCCTGGACGACTTCCGGCGCCGGGCCCCTTCTCGTCCGTCCGGGGGCTCCGACGCCACGAGGGGTCCCCTTTCGGCCGACCGAGTCGGGTAGTGGTCGGGTAGTGGGTGGGCGCCGGCCGGCCGTAGCAGGGGGCGGAGCCCCCTGCTACGGCCACCGTGGCGCCGGCCACCACACACCGGGCGTCATCCACAGCCCCCGGCGCAGGCGGGCGCGGCGTCGTACGCTGGACACCCCCGGCCCTCACACCGCCGGGCTACTCGTGTTGTCCACCCCAGCACCCGCACCCAGCACCCCAGGACGGAAGCGCCCCCTCCATGAGCCTGCACGGTCTGCTCGACGCCGTCGTCAAGGACACCGCCCTCGCGGAAGCGATCTCCGCGGCCGCAGACGGCAACCGCATGCACGTCGACCTGGTCGGGCCCCCCGCGGCCCGCGCCTTCTCGGTCGCCGCGCTGGCCCGCGAGACGGGCCGCCCGGTGCTGGCGGTGACCGCGACGGGGCGCGAGGCGGAGGACCTGGCCGCGGCCCTGCGCTCGCTGCTGCCCGAGGAGGGCGTCGTCGAGTACCCCTCCTGGGAGACCCTCCCGCACGAGCGCCTCAGCCCCCGCAGCGACACCGTCGGCCGTCGCCTGGCCGTCCTGCGCCGCCTGGCCCACCCCCGCCCCGACGACCCCGAGACCGGCCCGGTCTCCGTCGTCGTCGCGCCCGTACGCTCCGTGCTCCAGCCGCAGGTCAAGGGCCTCGGCGACCTGGAGCCGGTCGCCCTGCGCACCGGGCAGAGCGCCGACCTGGAAGAAATCGTCGAAGCCCTCGCGGCCGCCGCGTACGCGCGCGTGGAGCTGGTCGAGAAGCGCGGCGACTTCGCCGTGCGCGGCGGCATCCTGGACGTCTTCCCGCCGACCGAGGAGCACCCCCTCCGCGTCGAGTTCTGGGGCGACGACGTCGAGGAGATCCGCTACTTCAAGGTCGCCGACCAGCGCTCCCTGGAGGTCGCCGAACACGGCCTGTGGGCCCCGCCCTGCCGCGAGCTGCTGCTCACGGACGACGTACGGGAGCGCGCCCGGGTCCTCGCCGAGAACCACCCCGAGCTGGGCGAACTGCTCGGCAAGATCGCCGAGGGTATCGCCGTCGAGGGCATGGAGTCCCTGGCCCCCGTCCTCGTCGACGACATGGAACTGCTGCTGGACGTACTGCCCAAGGGCTCGATGGCGCTCGTCTGCGACCCGGAGCGGGTGCGGACCCGCGCCGCCGACCTCGTGGCGACGAGCCAGGAGTTCCTCCAGGCGTCCTGGGCGGCCACCGCGGGCGGCGGCGAGGCGCCGATCGACGTCGACGCGGCCTCTCTGTGGTCCATCGCGGACGTCCGGGAGCGCGCCCGCGAGCTGGACATGATGTGGTGGTCGGTGTCGCCCTTCGCCGCCGACGACGCGCTGGAGGACGCCGACACCCTCAAGCTCGGCATGCACGCCACCGAGACCTACCGCGGCGACACCGCCAAGGCGCTGGCCGACACCAAGGGCTGGCTCGCCGACGGCTGGCGCGTGGTCTACGTCACCGAGGGCCACGGCCCCGCCACCCGCACCGTCGAGGTCCTCGGCGGCGAGGGCATCGCCGCCCGTCTCACCGTGTCCAATGGGAAAACGGGCGACCTCGGCACCCTCAGCCCTTCCGTCGTGCACGTCTCCTGCGGCTCGATCGACTACGGCTTCGTCGACCAGGCCCTCAAGCTCGCCGTGCTCACCGAGACGGACCTGACCGGGCAGAAGGCCGCCGGCCGCGAGGGCGCCCGGATGCCCGCCCGGCGCCGCAAGACCATCGACCCGCTCACCCTGGAGACGGGCGACTACATCGTCCACGAGCAGCACGGCGTCGGCCGCTACATCGAGATGGTCCAGCGCACCGTGCAGGGCGCCACCCGCGAGTACCTGGTCGTGGAGTACGCCCCGGCCAAGCGCGGCCAGCCCGGCGACCGCCTCTACATCCCCACCGACCAGCTGGAGCAGATCACCAAGTACGTCGGCGGCGAGGCGCCCACCCTGCACCGCCTGGGCGGCGCCGACTGGACCAAGACCAAGGCCCGCGCGAAGAAGGCGGTCAAGGAGATCGCCGCCGACCTGATCAAGCTCTACAGCGCGCGGATGGCGGCGCCCGGGCACGCGTTCGGCGCGGACACCCCCTGGCAGCGCGAGCTGGAGGACGCCTTCCCGTACGTGGAGACCCCGGACCAGCTCACCACCATCGCCGAGGTCAAGGAGGACATGGAGAAGACGGTCCCCATGGACCGCCTGATCTGCGGCGACGTCGGCTACGGCAAGACGGAGATCGCGGTCCGCGCCGCCTTCAAGGCGGTCCAGGACGGCAAGCAGGTGGCCGTACTCGTGCCGACGACCCTGCTGGTGCAGCAGCACTTCGGGACGTTCGGCGAGCGGTACGCCCAGTTCCCGGTGAACGTGCGGGCGCTGTCCCGTTTCCAGACCGACACCGAGTCGAAGGCGACCCTGGAGGGGCTGCGCGAGGGCTCGGTGGACATCGTCATCGGCACCCACCGCCTGTTCTCCTCCGAGACCAAGTTCAAGGACCTGGGCCTGGTCATCGTCGACGAGGAGCAGCGTTTCGGCGTCGAGCACAAGGAGCAGCTGAAGAAGCTCCGCGCCAACGTCGACGTCCTGACCATGTCCGCCACCCCCATCCCGCGCACCCTGGAGATGGCGGTCACCGGCATCCGCGAGATGTCGACGATCACCACCCCGCCGGAGGAGCGCCACCCGGTGCTGACCTTCGTCGGCCCCTACGAGCAGAAGCAGATCGGCGCCGCGATCCGCCGCGAACTGCTGCGCGAGGGGCAGGTCTTCTACATCCACAACCGCGTCGAGTCCATCGACCGCGCGGCCGCTCGTCTCCGCGAGATCGTCCCCGAGGCGCGCATCGCCACCGCCCACGGCCAGATGTCGGAGCAGGCGCTGGAGCAGGTCGTCGTCGACTTCTGGGAGAAGAGGTTCGACGTGCTGGTCTCCACGACCATCGTCGAGTCCGGCATCGACATCTCCAACGCCAACACCCTCATCGTCGAGCGCGGCGACAACTTCGGCCTCAGCCAGCTCCACCAGCTGCGCGGCCGGGTCGGCCGAGGCCGGGAACGCGGCTACGCGTACTTCCTCTACCCGCCGGAGAAGCCGCTCACCGAGACCGCGCACGAGCGACTCGCCACCATCGCCCAGCACACCGAGATGGGCGCGGGCATGTACGTGGCGATGAAGGACCTGGAGATCCGCGGCGCCGGGAACCTGCTCGGCGGCGAGCAGTCCGGCCACATCGCCGGCGTCGGCTTCGACCTGTACGTGCGGATGGTCGGCGAGGCCGTCGCCGACTACCGGGCCTCCCTGGAGGGCGGAGTCGAGGAGGAGCCGCCGCTCGAGGTCAAGATCGAACTGCCCGTCGACGCGCACGTCCCGCACGACTACGCCCCCGGCGAGCGGCTGCGGCTCCAGGCGTACCGGTCCATCGCCTCCGCCAACAGCGAAGAGGACATCAAGGCCGTACGCGAGGAACTCGTCGACCGCTACGGCAAGTTGCCGGAACCGGTGGAGAACCTGCTGCTGGTCGCGGGCCTGCGCATGCTCGCGCGGGCGTGCGCCGTCGGCGACATCGTGCTCCAGGGCAACAACATCCGCTTCGCGCCCGTCGAGTTGCGTGAGTCCCAGGAGCTGAGGCTCAAGCGGCTCTACCCCGGAAGCGTCATCAAGGCCGGCGCCCACCAGGTCCTCGTACCCCGGCCGAAGACCGCGAAGGTGGGCGGCAAGCCGCTGGTCGGGCGCGAGCTGCTCGGCTGGGTCGGGGAGTTCCTGACCTCGATCCCGGGTGCCTAGGCCCCCGCTCGCCCGCTGAAGAAGCCGTCCACGGGGACAGGCCCGTGGACGGCTTCGACGTATTCGAGGTGCGGGAACGCGCTACTGCTGGTCGGGGCCGCCCCGCTCGCGCCCGAAGCCGAGTTTGCCCTCGACCTGCTGCTGCGCGGCGTCGACCTGCTTCTCGTGCTTGCCACCGGTCCTCTTGTTGACCTGTTGCTCGGCGGCGTCGGACATCTTCCTTGACCTGTCCTTGTCCTTGCCGGCCATGCTCTTCATCTTGTCGAGGATGCCCATACAGAGCTCCTTCCGAGGCGTGACTCACTGTCGACCGTACGACAGATATGCCCTACATGCCCACTAAAGCCCACTGTGGTCTGGACCTCTGCGTCGCTACGGTGGTACCGGTGAACGGCAAGGGGAGGGCACGCATGAGGCGGCACAGCAGGATCCGTACCGGTTGGGCCGCGGCCCTGGCTCTGGCCCTGGTCACCGGATGCGAGGGCCTCGGGGGTGAGGGTGAGGGCACCTCGTCCTCGGGCGGCGGCGCCGAGGCGCCGGCCGCGGGGCAGGCCGTCAGCCCTCTGCGCAACCCGGACGGAACCGAGCCCGGCCTCGCCCCGGTCACGGGCGACACCCACGAGGCGACGGCCCGGCGGCTCATCGAGGGCCTGAAGACCAAGGGGCGCGGCCCCAGGACGGGGTACGACCGCGACGAGTTCGGCTACGCCTGGATGGACTCGGCCGACGGCGTGCCGCTCGCCCGGAACGGTTGCGACACGCGCAACGACCTGCTGCAACGCGACGGCCAGGACCTGCGCTTCCGCTCCGGCTCCGACTGCGTGGTCGTCGCCATGACGCTGGACGACCCGTACACCGGCACGTCCATCGAGTGGCGCAAGCAAGAGGCGGGCGAAGTCCAGATCGATCACGTCGTCCCGCTGTCGTACAGCTGGCAGATGGGCTCCTCGCGGTGGGCGGAGAGCAAACGCGAACAGCTGGCGAACGACCCGCTCAACCTGCTCCCCGTCCAGGGCCGCGCCAACTCCGCCAAGCGCGATTCGGGGCCGGCCTCCTGGCTTCCGCCCGCCAAGTCGATCCGGTGCGCGTACGCCGTCCGCTTCGCGCAGGTCGCCGTCAAGTACGAACTGGCGGTGACCGCACCGGACCGGCAGGCGATGCTCCGGCAGTGCGACGCCTGAAGCGGGCCTCGGAAAGCGCCGGCGAGATCCGCTTTCGGCCCGTCGGGCCTCCTGTCTGCGGTGGCCCCATGAAGCTGACGGTGTCGAGCCTCGCCGAGCGCCCGGAGATGCTGGACCGGGTCCGCGAAATGGCGGACAGCTGGCCCGCGTTCGCCGTCGAGGACCTGTCGGGCAACGCCCACTGCCCGCGCATCGCCGTCGAACTGCCCGAGTACGTGCAGTTCGCCGAGGACGAGCACGGCGAGGTCGTCGCCCACGCTCACAGCGTGCCGTTCGCCCTGCACGCCGCGGGACGCGGCACGCTGCCCGCGCGGGGCTGGGGCGAGGTGCTCGTCCGGGCCTTCGGCGACCTGCGCCGCGGTGTCGCCACCGACACCGTCAGCGCCATCTCCGTCACCGTCGCCCCGCAGGCCCAGGGCCTCGGCCTGTCCGGCCGGATGCTCGCCGCCATGCGCGACGACGCCCGCGCCCGCGGCTTCCGCGAGGTCGTCGCCCCCGTCCGCCCCAGCGCCAAGCACCTCGAACCGCACGCCCCCATCGAGGAGTACGCCCGGCGGCTGCGTCCCGACGGTCTGCCCCACGACCCCTGGCTGCGCGTCCACACGCGGGCCGGCGCCACCCTCGACTCCGTGGCTCCGGCCTCCATGACCGTCTCCGGCTCGCTGGACGAGTGGCGGCACTGGACGGGACTGCCCTTCGACACCTGCGGGGACGTCGAGGTCCCCGGCGCCCTGGTGCCGGTGCGCTGCGAGCCGGAGCGCGGATACGCGGTGTACGTCGAGCCGAACGTGTGGACGCGGCACCCGCTGTGAGTCACCGGTGTGAGTCACCCGGGCACGGGCACCGGTGGCACGGGTGCCGGTGGCACGGGTGCCGGTGGCACGGGCGCCTGTGCTGAGGGCTCGGGTGGCCAGAATTCGCCGTTGCTGCCGGTCTACGGCGCCCGCTTCCGCGCCCTCGACGAGTTCGAACCGGCGCTCGGGCTCGCGGGCCGCCTCGGCGAACAGCTAGTACGCGGCATGTACGACGGGCTCACGGACGGCACGGTGGCCCCCGGTCGATGACCTGGTGGTGATCGGTACGGCAACGGTTCGGTACAACCGGGGACCACTGTCGGCCCCGGCCTATAGGCTCGGACTTTCACGCCGAACGGCCCGTTCGCCCGTCCGGCACGTCGGCATCATCGCCCAGGAGCAGTCATGTACGGCAACAGCGCCGCCGGGCCGCCGCCCTCCCGCGGGGCGGCCACCGTCATCACCCTGCGCGTACTGTTCGCCGCCGCGGGTTTTCTGACGTGCGGTCTGCTCGCCTGCGTCCCGCTGTTCCGGATCGCCGTGCTGCGCGGCCGAGGGCTCGACTGGACCGTGGCCTGGCTGAGCCTGCCGGTGTCCATCGGCTGCCTCGCCGTGGTCGGTTCGCTGCCGGAGAGCGACCGCCGGACGGACGTCGCCATGGCCGCGCTCCTGTTGATCGGTGCGGCGGCCGGCGCCTACTTCCTGGTGGTCGACATACGCCTGCACGCCGCACCGCGGCAGTTCACCGGCTACGCGCCGCCGCACGCCCCCGCCGCGCACTACGGCCAGACGCACCCCGCGGGACCGTACGCGCCCACGCTCGTACCGCAGCCCCCGCCCACCCCGGCCCCGCAGCCCCCGCCCACCCCGGCCCCGCAGCATCCGCACACCCCGGCCCCGCGGCCCCCGCACCCGGGCCTCCAGGCGCCCCAGACGCCGGTACCCCGAGCACCGGCCTCCCAGGCACCGGTGAGCCGGACGCCCGTGCCCCAGGGCCCCGCGCCCACCCCGCCGCCCCAGCACCCCGCCCCCGCCCGCATCGACCAGGTCCGCGCCGAGCTCGACGAACTCAGCGACTACCTGCGCAAGCACGACGGCACCGGCAACGGCAACCACGAGGGCGGACGGTGACCGTGGCGACAGGACGTGTCGTCGCCGACCGGTACGAGCTGTCCACCCTCATCGGCCAGGGCGGCATGGGCCAGGTCTGGACGGCGTACGACCGGCGGCTCGACCGGCGCGTCGCCGTGAAGCTGCTGCGCCCCGACAAGGTGGCCGGCCAGGAGGCCGACGAACTGCGCCGCCGGTTCGTCCGCGAGTGCCGCGTGACCGCACAGGTCGACCACCCCGGCCTCGTCACCGTGCACGACGCGGGCAGCGAGGGCGAGGAGCTGTTCCTCGTCATGCAGTACGTCGACGGCGCCGACCTCTCCGACCACCTCGCCGAACACGACCCGTACCCCTGGCAGTGGGCGGTCGCCGTCGCGGCCCAGCTGTGCGCCGTCCTGAGCGCCGTGCACGCCGTGCCGATCGTCCACCGCGACCTCAAGCCGCGCAACGTGATGGTCAAGCAGGACGGCACCGTCACCGTCCTCGACCTCGGCGTCGCCTCCGTCATGGACGCCGACACCACCCGCCTCACCCACACCGGCACCCCCATAGGCTCGCCCGCCTACATGGCACCCGAGCAGGCGATGGGCGGCGCCGTCGGCCCGTACACCGACCTGTACGCACTCGGCGTACTCCTGCACGAACTGCTCAGCGGAGACGTCCCGTTCGCCGGATCCACCGCCCTCGGTGTGCTCCACCGGCACCTGTACGAACCGCCGCTGCCCGTGCGCCGCATCCGCCCCGAGGTCCCCGAGGCGCTCGAAGCCCTGGTCCTGCGCCTGCTCGCCAAGGACCCGCAGCACCGGCCGGCCTCCGCCCAGGAGGTCTACGAGCACCTGGCGCTGCTGCTGCCCGCGCGCGGCATGCCCACCGGCGGCCCCCTCGACCCCACCCGCCCCTTCGTACGCCCGCACGCCCCCTGGCCCGACCGCGCACGCACCCCCGCGCCCCAGCCGTCCCCCGCGGCGCCCGCCGCCGAGGCCGAGAAGCCGGACGTCGCCCGCGCCGTCGACGACGTCAAGCGCCTCCTCGGCGAGGGCCGCATCACCCAGGCCGTCGACATCCTCGGCGCGATCCTGCCCGCCGCCGCCGAACAGCACGGCGAACGCTCCCCGGTCGTCCGCACCCTGCGCAAGCAGTACGCCGCCACCCTCATGGACGACGGCCAGTACCGGCGCGCCCTGCCCGAGCTGCGCCGCCTCGCCGACGAACGCGCCGCCGAGGCGGGCCAGGCCGACCCGCAGTGCCTGCGCCACCGCTACGACGCCGCCCAGTGCCTGGAACAGCTCGGCGAACCGGCGGCCGCCCTCATCGAGTACCGCGCGCTGCTGCCGTACTACGAGAACCAGTACGTCGCAGGCGACCCCGACCTGGCCCACGACGTCCGCCGCCGCATCGGCCACCTGCTCCTCGCCCTCGGCGACCGCGCCGCCGCCCACGAGACGCTGGCCCGGCTGCTGCACGACGTGGAGCGCCTGCACGGCCCCGGCCACCCGCTCGCGGCCGAGATCCGGCGCACCCTCCAGTGGCTCGGCCAGGTACGCGGCTGACGGCCGCCACCCCCGCCGGGGCGCGGCGGTGCCCGAAGTCCTGGTGAATCGTTGGTCGAATGGGTTGGCCAGAGCCCGGCCACTGCCTACCATCGATCATCGCAAGACTTTGTGCGCCGTCGCACAAGCTCTCCTCGGGAGGTTTCCTTGCACCGCCGCCGTCGCACCGCGCTCCTGTTCACCGCCGCGATCGCCGCAGCGGCGCCCCTGCTCACCGCCTGCGGCAACGACGCGCATCCGGGAGCGGCGGCCGTCGTCGGCGACCAGCGGATCACCGTCTCCCAGCTGGAGAACCGCGTCGACGAGGTGCGCGAGGCCCAGCGGGCCGCCGTCCCCGACGACGCCCAGTACGAGCAGGTCGTCGCCCGCACCGGCACCCTGACCCGCGACACCCTGCACGGCATGGTCCTCGACCGGGTCCTGCACCGCGCCGCACAGGACGCGGGCGTGACCGTCAGCCGCCGGGAAGTGCAGGAGATGCGCGGCGGCCTGGAGGAGCAGGCGGGCGGCGCCGAGGAGCTGGAGACCGTCTGGCTCCAGCAGTACGGCGTCCCGCCCGAGCGCCTCGACGACAACCTCCGCCTCCAGCTGGAGGCCCAGAAGCTCGCCGAGAGCCTCGGCACCGACACCAGCCGCCCCGAGTTCTGGCAGGCCCTCTCCAAGGCCTCCGAGAAGCTCGACGTCGACCTCAACCCGCGCTACGGCGCCTGGGACGTACAGAAGAGCAGCCGCGTCGACACCAAGGTGCCGTGGGTGCGGGAGATCACGGAGGCGCGGACGCAACAGACGGCGTAACGGTCCTGCGGGGGCGCTTCCGCCGCCCCTGTGGACGACTCACGGGGCTGTCGGCCGCGTGCGTTACGTTCTGATCGTGAACGCAACCACCGCCGACACCACCCCCGGCACCGCCCCCGACCCCGGCCGCGTCGTCCTGCTCACCACCAGCCACCGCGTCGCCCCCGGCCTGCTGTCCTGGCCCGCCTGGCAGGCCCTGCGCACCGCCGACCGCGTGCTGTGCGCCGACGGCGCCCACCCGCAGCTGCCGTACCTGCGCGAGGCGGGCATACGGGTCGACGAGACGGCCCCGACCGCCGAGGAACTGGTCGCCGCCTGCACCGGCGGTCACACGGTGGTGGTCGTGGCGACCGGTGAGGGCGACCCCGCCCTCACCGACGGACTGGCCCGCCTCGCCGGATCCGGCCGTGTCCGGATGCCGGACCTGGAGCTGCTCCCCGCCTCCTACGACCTGCCGGGCGCCCGCCTGCTCGACCTCGTCCAGGTCATGGACCGCATCCGCGTCGAATGCCCCTGGTCCTCGCAGCGCACCCACAAGGGTCTGGCCAAGTACGCCATCGAGGAGGCGTACGAACTCGTCGAGGCGATCGAGGACGGCGACCGCGACGAACTCCGCGAGGAACTGGGCGACGTACTCCTCCAGGTCGTCTTCCACGCCCGCATCGCGGAGGAGGACCCCGACGCGCCGTTCTCCGTCGACGACGTGGCCGGCACCATCGTCGCCAAGCTGATCCACCGCCACCCGCACGTCTTCGGCGACGCGACCGCGTCCACCCCCGAAGAGGTCAGGGAGCACTGGCTGCGCACCAAGGCGGACGAGAAGCAGCGCACCTCGGTCACCGAAGGCGTCCCCCTCGGCCAGCCGGGACTCGCCCTCGCCACCAAGCTCGCCTCCCGGGTGCGCACTGCGGGCCTGTCCGTCCCGCTGCCCGCCGGCGAGGGCATCGGCTACGAGCTGCTGTCCCTGGCGGCCCGCGCCGAGGCCGAGGGCACGGACCCGGAGGCGGCACTGAGAGCGGCGGCGCGTGCGTACCGGGACGCGATCAGGGAGGTCGAGGCCGCCGGGGGTTGAGGCCGGTGCCGTGCGGCGCCGTGGGGGTGGGCCCCCGCCGTCTTGGTCACTGTCGGGGGTGGGCCACCGTCGTCCTGGTCACTGTCGGGGGTGGGCCCCCGCCGTCCTGGTCACCGTCGGGGGTGGGCCCCCGCCGCCCCGGTCACCGTCGGGGGTGGGCCCCCGCCGCCCCGGTCACCGCCGGCTCCCCGGATACGGTCAAGGGGTGACCGACCACTCCACGCCCGACCGTCCCGCCCCCGAGCTCTTCACCTGGGAGTTCGCGAGCGACCCCTACCCCGCCTACGCCTGGCTGCGCGAACACGCCCCGGTGCATCGCACGCGGCTGCCCAGCGGTGTGGAGGCCTGGCTGGTCACCCGGTACGCCGACGCCAAGCAGGCCCTCGCCGACCCGCGGCTGTCCAAGAACCCGGCGCACCACGACGAGCCCGCACACGCCAAGGGCAAGACCGGCATTCCGGGGGAGCGGAAGGCCGAGCTGATGACCCACCTGCTGAACATCGACCCGCCGGACCACACGAGGCTGCGGCGGCTGGTCAGCAAGGCGTTCACGCCCCGCCGGGTCGCCGAGTTCGCGCCCCGGGTGCAGGAGCTCGCCGACGACCTCATCGGCCGGTTCGCCGGCACCGGCAGCGCCGACCTGATCCACGAGTTCGCGTTCCCGCTGCCCATCTACGCCATCTGCGACCTGCTGGGCGTACCCCGGGAGGACCAGGACGACTTCCGGGACTGGGCGGGCATGATGATCCGGCACGGCGGCGGACCCCGGGGCGGGGTCGCGCGGTCGGTGAAGAAGATGCGGGGCTATCTCGCCGACCTCATCCACCGCAAGCGCGCGGCACTGCCGCCCGAGCCGGGCCCCGGCGAGGACCTCATCTCCGGGCTCATCCGCGCCTCCGACCACGGCGAGCACCTCACCGAGAACGAGGCGGCGGCGATGGCCTTCATCCTGCTCTTCGCGGGTTTCGAGACCACGGTCAACCTCATCGGCAACGGCGCGTACGCCCTGCTCACCCACCCCGGGCAACGGGACCGCCTGCAGACGTCCCTCGCCGCCGGCGAGCGCGCCCTGCTGGAGACCGGCGTCGAGGAACTCCTGCGCTACGACGGCCCGGTGGAGATGGCCACCTGGCGCTTCGCCACCCGGCCGCTCACCATCGGCGGGCAGGACATCGCGGCCGGCGACCCCGTCCTCGTCGTACTCGCCGCCGCCGACCGGGACCCGGAGCGGTTCGCGGACCCGGACACCCTGGATCTCTCCCGCCGCGACAGCCAGCACCTCGGGTACGGCCACGGCATCCACTACTGCCTCGGTGCCCCGCTCGCCCGCCTGGAGGGGCAGACCGCCCTCGCCACACTGCTCACGCGCTTCCCGGACCTGCGCCTCGCCGCGGACCCGGCCGAACTGCGCTGGCGCGGCGGGCTCATCATGCGAGGTCTGCGCACCTTGCCCGTGTCGTTCACACCCGTACCGTCGGCGGCGGGCAACGAATCGTCGCCGACGCAAAAGTGACACGCGCTCAACTCTGTGATCTTCACGTGATCTGCGCGGCATGAACTTGTGACAAGCGATCATCTGCCTATACGTTCACGAACCAGCGTGGCGCCGAGCATCACCCGCCGCGCGGTCCCCGCTGTCTCGTGAAAGGTCGTCGCATGCTCTCCGGGAACGGTCGTCACCGCCGCCCCCGCCAGGCTCCCGCCCTGGTCGTCGCAGCCGGAGTGACCGGCTCCGCCATCGCGATCCCGCTTCTCGGCGCCACCGGCGCCCACGCGGCCGACGGGGCGAGCTGGGACCGCGTCGCCGAGTGCGAGACCGGCGGCGCCTGGAGCCAGAACAGCGGCAACGGGTACTACGGCGGCCTGCAGCTCTCCCAGGACGTCTGGGAGCGGTACGGCGGCACCGAGTACGCGCCGAGCGCCGACCAGGCCAGTCGCTCCCAGCAGATAAGAGTCGCCGAGAAGCTGCACGCGGACCAGGGCATCGCCGCCTGGCCGACCTGCGCCCTGCTCGCGGGCATGGGCAACGACCCGGCTCCCACGGACGGCGGAACCGGTTCGACGGGTGACGGCACGTCGGAGGAGCCGGCAGCGCCGGAGACGCCGGAGACTCCCGAGCCGTCCGGCACGACCGAGTCGCCGGAGCCCACCTCCGAGACGTCCGCTTCGTCCCCTTCGCCGTCTTCGCCCCCCACCTCTGACGCCACGTCGGACAGTGGGGGCGATTCGACCAAGTCCGACACATCCCCTGAAGCCGAGCCCACGGGCAGCGCCGGCTCCCAGGGTTCCGACGCTTCGCCCACGGCCTCTCCGGAGACCGGCGAAACGGACAAGGCGGGGCAGAGTGCCGGGGATTCGGCGCTCACCGACACCGGGGACTCCGGCGCGGGCAAGCACCGCGGCGACAGTGCGGACGAGGGTGCGGCGGACGGTCGTGCGGGCGAGTCGTCGGGGCGGCACGCCTCGCGGGGTGAGGGCGAGTCGCGAGAGGCCGCGGACGGCTCGTACACCGTCCGTTCCGGCGACAGCCTCTGGGGCATCGCCGACTCCCTTGAGCTCGACGGCGGGTGGCGCTCGCTCTATGTCGGCAACAAGCAGGTCGTCGGCACCGACCCGGACCACATCCTGCCCGGTCAGACACTCACGGTCACGGGCGAATCGGGCGAAAAGTAGGGGCAGTTCGCGTCACGGTTCGAGACCGTATGTCCGTTTTGGATCACGTGAGAGATAGGTCTCAGAAGCCGTGATCGTCTTTGAAAATCCGCGGAGCGCGTGTCTACGGTCATGACCGCTCGCCATCGCGGGCCCCGGCTGCCGCAACGCCGAATCCTGCCAGCGGCCGTCCGGGAACAGTCGTCGCGTCAAGCGCCGAAGGCAGGAGCGGGGGACCCAAGGTAAGTGCCGCACCGGGCAGTTGAGCCGGAGCGGCTAGGGGTTAAGCCGAGTTCCGCGAGGAACCCGGCCGGGCAACTCAACCGGCCCGAACCCGACAGCTCACCTCGCAGGCGTCGGTGAGGGGATCAACCATGCTGTTTTCCGGCAAGGGCAAGCACCGCCGTCCGTCCAAGGCCACCCGTGTCATCGCCGTCGCCGGCGTCACCGGTGCCGCCGTCGCCGCCCCGCTGATGGCGGCCGGCAACGCCTCCGCCGCCACCGCGTCCGAGTGGGACGCCGTCGCCCAGTGCGAGTCCGGCGGCAACTGGTCCATCAACACCGGCAACGGTTACTACGGCGGTCTGCAGTTCTCCGCCTCCACCTGGGCCGGCTACGGCGGCACGCAGTACGCCGCCACCGCCGACCAGGCCAGCAAGGCGCAGCAGATCGAGATCGCCGAGAAGGTGCTCGCGGGCCAGGGCAAGGGTGCCTGGCCGGTCTGCGGCACCGGCCTGTCGGGCGCCGCGTACACCGGTGGCGGCTCCGAGAGCCAGGACAGCGGCTCCTCGCAGAGCGAGAGCGGCGGCTCCACCGCCGACCGCTCCACCGAGCAGAAGGCCTCCCGCTCCGACGAGCGCCCGGCCGCCGAGCCGAAGGCCGAGAAGCCGGCCGAGAAGAAGACCGTCACCACCCCGACCGGCAAGAAGGTCGAGAAGGGCGACGGCGAGTACAAGGTCGTCAAGGGCGACACCCTCAGCTCGATCGCCGAGGAGCACGACGTCAAGGGCGGCTGGGCCAAGGTGTTCAAGCTGAACGACGACATCGTCGACGACGCCGACCTGATCTACCCGGGCCAGCAGCTGCACCTGAAGTAAGCAGCAGCCCCCTGCTCCCGTCCCGGTGCGTGTTCCCCCGTACGCACCGGGACGGGTTTTTCACGCCACGATGCCGCCCCGGTTTCCGGAAACGTCTTTGTTCCGTTCGGAAACAATTTACTCTCGGTTCTGTCCAGCGGGTGGGCGATCGGCTGGCCGATCGCCCGGAGCCGGTTAGGCTCGGTCCCGCAGAGCCGCTGCGGTCCTGTGGACCCGCGCGTCACACCGAAGCGTCACATTGAAGAAGGAGATGCTCGTGCCGTCCATCGACGTCGTCGTAGCCCGGGAAATCCTGGACTCCCGAGGCAACCCCACGGTCGAGGTCGAGGTCGGCCTCGACGACGGCAGCACGGGTCGTGCCGCCGTCCCGTCCGGCGCCTCCACCGGTGCCTTCGAGGCCATCGAACTCCGTGACGGCGATGCCGGCCGTTACCTGGGCAAGGGTGTCGAGAAGGCCGTCCTCGCCGTCATCGAGCAGATCGGCCCGGAGCTGGTCGGCTACGACGCCACCGAGCAGCGCCTGATCGACCAGGCCATGTTCGACCTGGACGCCACCGACAACAAGGGCTCGCTGGGCGCCAACGCCATCCTCGGTGTCTCGCTGGCCGTCGCGCACGCCGCCTCCGAGGCCAGCGACCTGCCGCTCTTCCGCTACCTGGGCGGCCCGAACGCGCACCTGCTGCCGGTGCCGATGATGAACATCCTGAACGGCGGGTCGCACGCCGACTCGAACGTGGACATCCAGGAGTTCATGATCGCCCCGATCGGTGCGGAGTCCTTCTCCGAGGCCCTGCGCTGGGGTGCCGAGGTCTACCACACGCTGAAGAAGGTCCTGAAGAACAAGGGCCTGGCCACCGGCCTCGGCGACGAGGGCGGCTTCGCCCCGAACCTCGGCTCCAACCGCGAGGCCCTCGACCTCATCCTCGAGGCCGTCAAGGAAGCCGGCTACACCCCCGGCGAGCAGATCGCCCTCGCGCTCGACGTGGCCGCGTCCGAGTTCTACAAGGACGGCTCCTACACCTTCGAGGGCAAGACCCGCTCCGCCGCCGAGATGACCGAGTACTACGCCGAGCTGGTCGAGGCGTACCCGCTGGTCTCCATCGAGGACCCGCTGTTCGAGGACGACTGGGACGGCTGGAAGGTCCTCACCGACAAGCTCGGCGACAAGGTCCAGATCGTCGGCGACGACCTGTTCGTCACCAACCCGGAGCGCCTGGCCCGCGGCATCGACGAGAACGCCGCCAACGCCCTGCTGGTCAAGGTCAACCAGATCGGTTCGCTGACCGAGACCCTGGACGCCGTGGAGCTGGCCCAGCGCAACGGCTTCAAGTGCATGATGTCCCACCGCTCCGGCGAGACCGAGGACGTCACCATCGCCGACCTGGCCGTCGCCACCAACTGCGGCCAGATCAAGACCGGCGCCCCGGCCCGCTCCGAGCGCGTCGCCAAGTACAACCAGCTGCTGCGCATCGAGGAGATCCTCGACGACGCCGCGGTGTACGCCGGCCGCAGCGCGTTCCCGCGCTTCAAGGGCTGAGCGCCACCCTTCGGTAGGCAGCGTCGTACGTACGTCCCCGTACTCGGTCCCGTACCGTGTGCGGGGACGTACGCACGTGTGGACTTAAGGCGGGGACAGACATGGCGGTGAAGGACCGGGACCGTTTCTCCACCGCGACCAGGATCCGGATCATCGGGGAACAGACCGCGGCCCGGGTCTACCGCTCGCAGACCAAGCGCCAGGCCCGTCGCTCCCGGCTGACCGGCCGGGCCGCGCTGCTCGCGATGGTGCTCTGCTCGCTCGTCGTGGCGCTCGCCTACCCGATACGGCAGTACGTCGCCCAGCGCGCCGAGATCGCCGATCTCCAGCGGGAGCGGCAGGAGACCCGCGACCGGGTCGAGGACCTGCGCGACCTGAAGGCACGCTGGCAGGACGACGCCTACGCCGAGCAGCAGATCCGGCTGCGGCTGCACTACGTGATGCCGGGGGAGACGGGCTTCGTCGTCGTCGACCCGGACGCGGCCGGGCAGGCCCGCGCCGAGGGCGGCGCCGCCGACCGCCCCTGGTACCGGAACGTCTGGGACGGGGTCGACAAGGCCGACGCCGCCGCCCCCCGGCCGTGAACCGGCCACCCCGGTCGTGAACCGGCCACCCCGGTCGTGAACCGGCCGCCCCGGCATTGAGCCGACAGTGCCGGCAGTGACTCAACAGGAAGACCAGCAGAAGACAGTCATGCAGACTCCCCCGCCGACCACCCCGCGCACCGAGCCCACCGATGCGGACGTCGAGGCTTTCAAGCAGCAGCTCGGGCGCCCCCCGCGCGGCCTGCGCGCCATCGCGCACCGCTGTCCGTGCGGACACCCGGACGTCGTGGAGACGGCCCCCCGGCTGCCCGACGGCACGCCCTTCCCCACGCTGTACTACCTGACGTGCCCGAAGGCGGCCTCCGCGATCGGCACGCTGGAGGCGAACGGCGTCATGAAGGAGATGACCGAGCGCCTGGCCACCGATCCGGAGCTGGCCGACGCCTACCGTGCCGCGCACGAGGACTACGTCCGGCGGCGTGACGAGATCGAGGAGCTGACCGGCTTCCCGAGCGCGGGCGGCATGCCGGACCGCGTGAAGTGCCTGCACGTCCTGGTCGCCCACTCGCTGGCGGCCGGCCCCGGCGTCAACCCGCTGGGCGACGAGGCGATCGCGATGCTGCCCGAGTGGTGGCGCAAGGGGCCGTGCGTGACGCTCGGCGGGACCTGTGGGGAGGACGCCAAGTGACCCGTGTCGCCGCCGTCGACTGCGGTACCAACTCCATCCGGCTGCTCGTCGCCGACGCCACTGTGTCCGACAGCGCCTCCGGCGCGGGCTCGACCAGTGAGCTGACCGACCTCGACCGCCGCATGACCATCGTGCGGCTCGGCCAGGGCGTCGACCGCACCGGGCGGCTGGCGCCCGAGGCGCTGGAGCGGACCTTCGCCGCCTGCCGCGAGTACGCCGAGGTGATCAAGGAGCACGGCGCCGAGCGGCTGCGCTTCGTGGCGACCTCCGCCTCCCGGGACGCGGAGAACCGGGACGTCTTCGTGCGCGGGGTGCGGGACATCCTCGGCGTGGAGCCGGAGGTCATCTCGGGCGACCAGGAGGCGGAGTTCTCCTTCACCGGCGCCACCAAGGAGCTTGCGGGCCGCGACCACCTCGACAAGCCCTACCTGGTCGTCGACATCGGCGGCGGCTCGACCGAGTTCGTCGTCGGGGACGACCACGTGCGCGCGGCCCGCTCGGTGGACGTCGGCTGTGTGCGGCTGACCGAGCGGCACCTGGTGCACGACGGCGCGGTGACCGACCCGCCCACCGCCGAGCAGGTCGCGGCGATGCGGGCCGACATCGAGGCGGCGCTGGACCTCGCCGAGGAGACGGTGCCGCTGCGCGAGGCGCGCACGCTGGTCGGGCTGGCCGGCTCGGTGACGACGGTGTCGGCGATCGCGCAGGAGCTGCCGGAGTACGACTCGGCCGCCATCCACCACTCCCGGGTCTCGCGCGACCGGGTCCGGGAGATCACCGACTGGCTGCTGCGCTCCACCCACGCCGAGCGCGCGGCCGTTCCCTCCATGCATCCGGGCCGCGTCGACGTGATCGGAGCGGGAGCGCTCGTCCTGCTCTCGATCATGGAGCGGACGGGTGCGGAGGAGGTCGTCGTGAGCGAGCACGACATCCTCGACGGGATCGCTCACTTCACGGCGAGCGAGGTGCGTTGAGGGGCGGTGCCCAGCGGTCTCGATGTCTGGTGGGGCGTCACAGGTTGCGGTAGACGTCCCGCCGGTCGCCCACCTTGACGACGAGAATGACGAGTTCACCATCGTTGATCTGGTAGGCGATGCGGTAGCTTCCGACCCGGAGCCGGTAGAGCCCGGACGGTCCGGTGAGTTTCCTGACGTCGGCGTCCTGGCGGTACGGGTCGTCACCGAGTGCGGTCAGTGCGGTCAGGATGCGCATGGCGTCGGGTCGGCTGATGGCCCGGAGCTGCCGCTGCGCCGCCGTGGTGAACCGGAAGGCGTACTTCACGCCGCCTCGCCGTCATGCTCGGTGAACAGGTCCGCCAGCAGTTCCGCCATGGTCACGGTGCTGCCCCCCTCGGCCAGCACCGCTTCGGCCTCGCGCGCCAGCATCACGTCGGCCGCTTCCTCCAGCGCTTCGAAGTCCGAGATCGGTACCACGGCGGCCACCGGGGCGCCATTGCGCGTGATGACAGTCGGGACGCCTTCTTCTGCCCGGTTGATGTGGTCGGCGAGGTGTGCGCGGGCTTCCCGCACGGTCACGGTGTTCTCACTCATGGGGCCAGTGTACGCGCCCACGTGTACACGCGGCATCTCTCGGGAGTCGAGTGCGTGAGCGAGCACGACATCCTCGACGGCATCGCGTGGTCGGTGGCGCAGGGGGCGGGCGGAGGCTCCGCGGTCGCGGTCTGAGCAGGACGGGCGACGGTTGAGCGCGCCTAGCGGGGTCCTGCGGGGCCCCCGGCGACATCCCGTCGGGAAAGTTCGTGAAGTTCTTCACAAGGAATTGGGCCCTGTTGGACGACGAAAGCGCGTCGGTTGACCCTTTTGGGGTTCAACTGCCCTTTGAACGTGTTCAGGACGGCGCTTCGAAGGGGTCCCGGCGCGGCGCTCCAGGAGGGCGGTCCACCGTCCCCGGAGGTGCGGAGGAGCAGCTCACGCGGCATTGACAACGGGGTGCACTACACGCTGGTTCCACTCTCCGCCATGATCTCCGTCACGTGGATCGCGGATGGTAGCACAGCCGCCACCGAAGCTTGTGAAGGGGCGCACGAACCACCCCCCTCGAGCGGGTGGATACTCGATGGCATGAGCACCACGGAGCGTCCCAGGATCCTCGTAGTAGGCGGTGGGTACGTAGGCCTGTACGCAGCTCGACGCATCCAGAAGAAGATGCGTTACGGCGAGGCGACCGTCACCGTCGTCGACCCGCGGTCGTACATGACCTACCAGCCCTTCCTCCCCGAAGCCGCCGCCGGCAACATCTCCCCGCGGCACGTCGTCGTCCCCCTGCGGCGCGTGCTTCCGAAGGCGGAGGTCCTCACCGGCCGGGTCACCACCATCGACCAGGACCGCAAGGTCGCCACGATCGCCCCCCTCGTGGGCGAGGCGTACGAGCTGCCCTTCGACTACCTGGTCATCGCCATGGGCGCGGTCTCCCGCACCTTCCCGATCCCCGGCCTCGCCGAGCAGGGCATCGGCATGAAGGGCATCGAGGAGTCCATCGGCCTGCGCAACCACGTCCTGGAGCAGCTCGACAAGGCCGACTCCACCACCGACGAGGAGATCCGCCGCAAGGCGCTCACCTTCGTCTTCATCGGCGGCGGTTTCGCCGGTGCGGAGACCATCGGTGAGGTCGAGGACATGGCGCGCGACGCGGCCAAGTACTACAAGAACGTCTCCCGCGAGGACATGCGTTTCGTCCTCGTGGACGCCGCCGACAAGATCCTCCCCGAGGTCGGTCCGAAGCTCGGCCAGTACGGCAAGGAGCACCTCGAGGGCCGCGGTGTCGAGGTCTACCTGTCCACCTCCATGGACTCCTGCGTCGACGGCCACGTGGTGCTGAAGAACGGCCTCGAGGTCGACTCCAGCACGATCGTCTGGACGGCCGGCGTCAAGCCGAACCCGGCGCTGTCCCGCTTCGGCCTGCCGCTGGGCCCCCGCGGTCACGTCGACTGCGAGCCGACCCTCCAGGTCAAGGGCACCGACTACATCTGGGCCGCGGGCGACAACGCCCAGGTGCCGGACCTCGTCGGCCGCAAGGCGGGCAACGAGAACGCCTGGTGCCCGCCGAACGCCCAGCACGCGCTGCGCCAGGCCAAGGTCCTCGGCGACAACGTGATCTCCGGTATGCGGGGCTTCCCGCAGAAGGACTACAGCCACGCCAACAAGGGCGCGGTGGCGGGCCTCGGCCTGCACAAGGGCGTGGCGATGATCGTCATGGGCAAGATGAAGATCAAGCTCAAGGGCCGCCTCGCCTGGTACATGCACCGCGGCTACCACGGCATGGCGATGCCGACCTTCAACCGGAAGATCCGCGTCTTCGCGGACTGGACGCTCGGCATGTTCCTCAAGCGCGAGGTCGTCTCCCTCGGCGCGATGGAGACGCCGCGCGAGGAGTTCTACGAGGCCGCCAAGCCGGCGCCGGCCGCCGCGCCGAAGGCCGCCGACAGGGGTGGGCAGAACGTGAAGTCGGAGAAGACCGAGGAGAAGGCCAAGGCCTCCTGACCTCCGGTCGCCTCCCGCAGTAGCGCAGTAGCTCATCGAAGTGGGCCGCCCGCCATCCGTGGTGCGGGCGGCCCCTTCGCGCTGCGCCGACGGGGCGGGAAAACCTCGTGGTGTGTACAGGTATTTTGCTCAGTCGTAACGCGCGCCGGGGACTGTACGGCGGGCTCCCAGATGTTTACGTGGTGTTGGACATTCCGGGATCGCTCGTCACGGAGGTACGCCATGGCTGACGCCGCGCTGCGGCTGCAGAACCTCTTCGAACAGTTGCTGGGAGCACCACTCCCGGTGCGCCTCCGCGCCTGGGACGGTTCGCAGGCGGGTCCGCCCGGCGCGCCGACCCTCGTCGTACGCAACCGCAGGGCCCTGCGCCGCCTGCTGTTCAAGCCGGGCGAACTGGGCCTGGCCCGGGCCTGGGTGGCCGGGGACCTCGACGTGGACGGCGACCTCTACACCGCCCTCGGACTCCTCGCCGGCCTCGTCTGGGAGCGCGACGAGGACGCCCGCGGCCTCGCCGAGGCGCTCCGCGACCCCGAGGTCCGGGCCGCCGTCCGCGGCCTGGTCAGGCTCGCCGGGCCGCCGCTGCCGCCCGCCCCGCCGCCGGAGGAGGTCCGCCGGGCCCGCGGCCACCTGCACACCAAGCGCAGCGACAGACACGCCATCAGCCACCACTACGACGTCGGCAACGACTTCTACGAGCTGGTCCTCGGCCCGTCCATGGTCTACTCCTGCGCCTACTGGCCGGCCCTCCCCGCCGACGGCGGCACTCTGGAGGACGCCCAGCGCGACAAGCTCGAACTGGTGAGCCGCAAGCTGGGCCTGACCCCCGGTCAGCGCCTTCTCGACGTCGGTTGCGGCTGGGGTTCCATGGCGATCCACGCGGCCCGCGAGCACGGCGTGAGCGTCGTCGGCGTCACGCTCTCCCAGGAGCAGGCCGCGTTCGCCCGCAAGCGCGTCGCCGACGCGGGGCTCACCGACCGGGTGGAGATCCGGGTCCAGGACTACCGGGACGTCGCGGACGGGCCGTACGACGCCATCTCGTCCATCGGTATGGCCGAGCACGTCGGCGCCGAGCGGTATCTGGAGTACGCCGCCGACCTGTTCAGGCTCCTCAAGCCGGGCGGACGGCTGCTGAACCACCAGATCGCCCGCCGCCCCCGGCGCGACGAGTCCGCCTACGACGTGGACGAGTTCATCGACGCCTACGTCTTCCCCGACGGCGAACTGGCCCCGGTCGGCACCACCGTCACGCAGTTGGAGCGCGCCGGGTTCGAGGTGCGCGACGTGGAGTCGATCCGCGAGCACTACGCGCTCACCCTGCGCCACTGGGTCGCCAACCTGGAGACCGGCTGGGCGGCGGCCACGCGGCTGGTCAGCCCCGGCCGCGCCCGTGTCTGGCAGCTGTACATGGCCGCCTCGGCGCTCGCCTTCGAGCGCAACCGCATCGGCGTCAACCAGGTCCTCGCCGTGAAGACCCCCGAGCCGGGCGGCTCCGGCATGCCGCTGCGCGCCCGCACCTGGAACTGACCCCGGGCGCACGGCGAAGGGCCCCGCTCCGCATCGCGCATCGGAACGGGGCCCTGTTCACACGTACCGGCTACTCGGCCTTGATGGCGTCGAGCGTGTTCAGCCGGGCCGCCCGCCGGGCCGGCCACAGCGCCGCGAGGACACCCACCAGGGCGGCCAGCAGCAGGAAGACGCCCATCCGGCCCCAGGGCAGGACCAGTTCGTACGTCGGAATGGAGGTGCCCATCAGCTCGCCGGCCGCCCAGCCGAAGAACACGCCGAGCCCGATGCCGAGCACCCCGCCGAAGAGGGAGATCACCAGGGACTCCAGGCGGACCATCCGCTTGATGCCCCGGCGGTCGAGGCCGATCGCCCGCAGCATGCCGATCTCCTGGGAGCGTTCGAAGACCGACATGGCCAGGGTGTTGATGACACCGAGGACCGCCACGATCACCGCCATGGCCAGCAGGCCGTAGAGCATGTTCAGCATCAGTGTGATATTTTTCGCGACCTCGTTGGAGACGTCCTTCTTGTCCTGGATCCTGATCGCCGGGTTGGTGTCGAGCGCCTGCTCCAGGCTGTTCTTCGAGGCCGCCGAGGTCCCGTCGGACATCTTCACCATGACCCGCATGTCGACCGGGTCGGACTGGTGCGGGGCGAGGTTGGCCAGGTCGACCATGATGCCGCGGAAAAGGTCGTTGCCCTCGTACACCCCGGTGACCGTGAGCTTCTGCTTCGCGCCGTCCTCATAGGCGGCGGTGAAGGTGGAGCCGGCCTTCCAGCCGCGGTCCTTCGCGGTGTCGGAGTCGACGGCGACCTTGTCGCCGCCCACCTCGAAGGTGCCCTGCTCGACCTTGAGGTCGGTCAGCTCGCCGATCGTGGACCCGGTGACGCCGGTGAGGTACTCGGTCTCGCCGCCGATGCGGGACTCCGCGTCGCGCAGCGGGCTGATGGCGCTGACCCCGTCCGCCCCGGCCAGCGTCTTGGCCACGTCCGGCGAGAGCTGGGTGCGGTTGGCCATGGAGACCACGTAGTCGGCCTTGATCGACGCCGACGCCATCTTGTCGATCGATTTCTGCAGGCTGCCCGCCATCACCGTCATGCCGGTGATCAGGGTCAGGCCGATCATCAGCGCGGAGGCGGTCGCGGCGGTGCGGCGCGGGTTGCGTACCGAGTTCTGCCGGGCCAGCTTGCCCGAGATGCCGAACACCCGCAGCACCGGCGCGGCGGCGGCGATCAGCGGCCTCGACAGCAGCGGCGTCAGGATGAACACGCCGATGATCAGCAGCACCGCGCCCATGGCCATCGGGGTCTGCCCGTCCGAACCGCTCATCGACGTCGCCCCGAGGACGACCGCGATGCCGGCGGCGGAGACCAGCGCGCCCAGCGTGTTGCGCAGTACCAGTGACTTGGTCGTGGCCTTGGCGTGCACGCTGCTCATGGCCGCGACCGGCGGGATCTTCGCCGCCCGGCGGCCCGGCAGCCACGCGGCCAGCATGGTGACCAGGACACCGACCATGAGGGCCGCGACGATCGTGCCGGGCGAGACGACCAGCGGACCGTCGGGCACCACGGCGCCCATCGAGCCCATCAGGGAGCGCATCCCGGCGCCGATGCCGATGCCCGCGAGCAGGCCGGTCACCGCAGCGACGACGCCCACCACGAACGCCTCGATCAGCACCGACCGCGTGACCTGCCGGCGGGAGGCGCCGACCGCCCGCATCAGGGCCAGCTCCTTGGTGCGCTGGGCGACCAGCATGGTGAAGGTGTTGGCGATGATGAACGTGCCGACGAACAGCGCGATGCCGGCGAACACCAGCAGCCCCTGCTTCATGCTGCTCATCGACGAGGCGATCGTCTCCGCCTGGTCGTCGGCCAGCTCCTTGCCGGTGGTGGTCTCGACGAGGTCCTTCGGCAGCGCCTTGTCCAGCTCCGCCTTCAGTGCCGCCTGGGTGACGCCGGGCTTCGCCCGGACGTCGATCTCGTCGAAGGCGCCGGCCTTGCCGAAGAGCTTCTGCGCGGTCGCCGTGTCGAACAGGGTGAGGCTGCCGCCGGCCGCGACGCTGCCGTCGTCGGTGGTGAAGACGCCGACGACCTTCGGGGTGATGACCGGACCGTCCACGGACATCCGCACCGTGTCACCGACGCCGTAGCCGGTGCGCTCGGCGGTCTTGGAGTCGATGAGGATCTCGCCCGCGCCCTTCGGGGCGTGCCCGTCGGTCAGCGGATACCGGGGGTCCTTCGCGCCCCAGTAGTTGCCGCCCTGCGTGCTCCAGCCGTCGCCGATCAGGTCGCCGTCCTTGTCGGCGACGGCGGTGAACCCGGTCACGACGCCGATGGCGGAGGCCGCGCCGGGCACCTTCGCGCTGTCGTCGAGGAGGGCGTCGGTCAGCTCGGGGACCTCGCCGACCTTGTCGCCCTTCGCCTCCTGGTACTCGGTGGTCACGGCGACGTCGACCTGGTCGAAGCCCTTGGCGGAGCTGTTCTGCAGGGCGTCGGAGATGGTGTTGGTGAAGACCAGGGTGCCCGACACGAACGCCACGCCGAGCATCACGGCGAGCACGGTCATCAACAGCCTGGCCTTGTGCGCGAAAACGTTGCGCAAGGCGGTACGGAACATGGGTCTTCTCTGTCGGCGGTACGGGCGGGTCAGGGACGGGAACGGGCCGGGGGCCGGGTCAGCTGGTGCGGCCCTTGGCGTCGAACTGCTTCATGCGGTCCAGCACCGAGTCGGCCGACGGCCCGTACACCTCGTCGACGATGCGTCCGTCCGCGAGGAAGACCACCCGGTCCGCGTAGGCGGCGGCCACCGGGTCGTGGGTCACCATCACCACGGTCTGCCCCAGCTCCCGCACCGAGTTGCGCAGGAAGCCCAGCACCTCGGCGCCCGAGCGGGAGTCGAGGTTTCCGGTCGGCTCGTCACCGAAGATGATCTCCGGCCGCGAGGCCAGCGCCCGGGCCACGGCCACGCGCTGCTGCTGGCCGCCGGAGAGCTGGGAGGGACGGTGGCCGAGCCGGTCGGACAGCCCGATCATCCGGATCACGGAGTCCAGCCACTGCTTGTCCGGCTTGCGGCCCGCGATGTCCATCGGGAGGGTGATGTTCTCCAGCGCGGTCAGCGTCGGCAGCAGGTTGAACGCCTGGAAGATGAAGCCGATCTTGTCCCGGCGCAGCTTGGTCAGCTGCTTGTCCTTCAGGGAGCCCAGTTCCGTGTCGCCGATGCGCACCGAGCCGGAGGAGAAGGTGTCCAGGCCGGCGACGCAGTGCATCAGCGTGGACTTGCCGGAGCCGGAGGGGCCCATGATCGCGGTGAACTCGGCCTGCCGGAAGTCGACGGAGACCCGGTCCAGGGCGACCACCTGGGTCTCGCCCTGGCCGTAGATCTTGGAAAGCTCCGTGGCGCGTGCGGCCACGGCGGTGGACCGGTCGGCTGGGGGTGCCCCCGGGCGGAGCCTGGGGGAGGGTGCGGTGGTCACGGGAAGGGTGCTCCTGTCGGTACGGCGTGTGCTCGGGGACGTTCTCCATCCTTCCGGCCGCGGGGCGCCGTGTAGTCAGCCGCTGTTCCGGTTTCGAGGGGCGACTACGGTCGGACGGCGCGGGCCGGTGTCATACCTGCGGATGACGGGCGACCCTGACGGGCCCGCCGCGGCGCCGCCGGCGCGAGAACGGGGCGGGCGTCCTTGTAGAGACGGTGAAATTCCGTCATTCCGCATGCGTGGCCGACCGACGCACGCAAGGGTGTTGGCGGGTGTGGACGGCCTGCCCCCGGAGCTGATGCACTATCAGGCGCCAATAAAATAAGACAACATCGGCCCGCCCGCCCGCTGTTCGAGGGGCGCGTCCCGATAGGCTCGGGGCACTCGACGCGGAGCCCATGGCCTGCCCGGATGGTGGAATGCAGACACGGCGAGCTTAAACCTCGCTGCCCCCTCGGGGCGTGCCGGTTCAAGTCCGGCTCCGGGCACTTCCGACGCCGTCGATCCTCCGGAACTTCCCCTCGAACCGTTGACAGTGGCGTGTGCGCGGCCGGAAAATCCTCCCAGCAATCGGTGAAAGAATTTTCACTACGCGAACACCCCCCGTCACGCGAACACCCCCCGTTACGCGAACACCCCCGTCACGAGACCACCTCCGTTGCGCGAACACTCGCACCGCGCGACACCAGCGAACATCCTCGCGGCAACGACGCCAATCGAAGGGAACGACCGATGCGCACCACCGTCGGCATCATCGGGGCCGGCCCCGCCGGACTCCTCCTCGCCCGGCTGCTCCACAACGCCGGTATCGACTCGGTCGTCCTGGAGAGCCGCGACCGGGCCTACGTCGAGCGGCGGCAGCGCGCCGGAATCCTCGAGCAGGGCACCGTGGACGTGCTGCGCGCGGCCGGGGCAGGGGAGCGGATGGACCGGGAAGGGCTGCCCCACGACGGCATCGAGCTGCGGTTCGCGAAACGGCGCCACCGCGTCGACTTCCCCGCGCTCACCGGCGGCAGGTCCGTCATGGTCTACGCGCAGACCGAGGTCTGCAAGGACCTCATCGCCCTCCAGCTCAAGGAGGGCGGCCCGCTGCTGTTCGAGGCGGAGGCGCTGGCCGTGGAGGGCGCCGAGACCGACCGCCCGCGCATCCGCTTCCGCCAGGCGGACGCCGAGGACGTCCTGGAGTGCGACTACGTCGTGGGCTGCGACGGCTTCTGGGGCGTGGCCCGGGCGGCGGTCCCGGCCGGCCTGGGCCGCACCTTCGAACGGACGTACCCCTTCGGCTGGCTCGGCATCCTCGCCGACGTCGCCCCCTCGCAGGACGAGCTGGTCTACGCCCGCCACGACCGCGGCTTCGCCCTGCTCTCCATGCGCTCCCCGTCCGTCTCCCGGCTCTACCTCCAGGTGCCCGCGGACACGGACGCCGAGAGCTGGAGCGACGAAGAGATCTGGGCCGAGCTGGAACGCCGCTTCGAGACCGACGACGACTGGGTCCTGAACCGGGGCCCGATCACCCAGAAGTCGGTCACCCCCATGCGCTCCTACGTCCACGAGCCCATGCGGCACGGCCGCCTCTTCCTGGCCGGCGACGCCGCGCACATAGTGCCGCCCACCGGCGCCAAGGGCCTCAACCTCGCCGTCGGGGACGTCGTCACCTTCGCGCGGGCGCTGGCCCACCGGACCGGGACCGGCTCCGACGAACTCCTCGACGCCTACTCCGCGACCTGCCTGCGCCGCGTCTGGCAGGCCGAGCGGTTCTCCTACGACATGACGACCCTCCTGCACCCCGCCCCCGACGCGACCCCCTTCGAGAACCGGCTCCAGCTGGCCCGCCTCGACCGGATCGCCTCCTCCCGCGCCGCCGAGACCGACCTCGCCGAGGCCTACACCGGTTTCCCGATCGGGTGAACGGGCACCCGGCCGCGCGCCCGCCCCGCCGGTGAGGGGAATCACTGATCCGCGTAGCGTGTTGTCCGCCAGGAGCAGGGAAAGATCCTCCCCAAGCAGTAGGGTCATTCCTTTGCCGTTCCATTACTCTTGAGCCAAGGCTGCGTCGTGTGGCCATGGAGGAGTGAAATGAGGAGCAGAAACCCGGTCTTCTCGCGACGGGGGTTCAGCCGCGACAACGGCTACGCGGGCTTCAACGCCGCGCCGCAGGCCGGGGGTCCCGCCGTCGCCACCCAGGGCAACCCGTACGCGCAGGGCACGCAGGGCACCCCGTACGCCCAGCCCGTCGGCAACCCCTACGCGCAGAACCCGTACGCCCAGCAGGACCAGCAGTACGGCGCGCCGCCGCAGGCGCCGGCCACCGCCGACCGGATGACGATGGACGACGTCGTCATCCGAACGGCGAGCACACTCGGTGTGCTCGTGGTGACGGCCGCGCTCGCCTGGGCGCTGCTGCCCGTGGACGACGCCAACATCGGCCGTTCCATCGGCTTCGGTATCGGTGCCGCGGTGATCGGCATGGTCCTGGCGCTGGTGCAGTCCTTCAAGCGCAAGGCCTCGCCGGCGCTGATCCTGACGTACGCGGCGTTCGAGGGTGTCTTCCTCGGCGTCATCTCCAGCGTCGTCGACAACCGCATCGCGGACGGCGCGGCCATGCAGGCCGTGATCGGCACGATGGCGGTCTTCGCCGGTGTGCTGATCGCGTACAAGGCCGGCTGGATCCGCGTCAACCGCCGCTTCTACGGCTTCGTGATGGCGGCCGCGCTCGGCTTCGTCTTCCTGATGATGGTGAACCTGATGTTCGCCGTCTTCGGCGGCGGTGACGGCCTCGGCTTCCGCAGCGGCACGCTCGGTGTCGTCTTCGGCATCGTCGGCATCATCCTCGGCGCGTGCTTCCTGGCCATGGACTTCAAGCAGGTCGAGGACGGCCTGGCCTACGGCGCCCCGCGCGAGGAGGCCTGGCTCGCCGCCTTCGGCCTCACGCTGACGCTGGTCTGGCTGTACCTGGAGTTCCTGCGTCTGATCGCGATCCTGAACAGCAGCGACTAGCGGCGAATCGCTTGGCCGCTGGTGAGGAAGGGCCCCGGGCTTGTGCCCGGGGCCCTTCCTCGTCGTGACGGCGGCGCGCGCTCAGCGCAGCTTGCGCGCGGCCCTTCTCAGGTCGTACTCGTGGATGATCGCCTTCGCGTGGCCGTACGCGAGGTCGTGTTCGTGACGGAGCCAGCTGACCTTCTCCTCGAAGCGGAAGAGGGAGGGGCCGTCCTCGACGGTGCGCAGCCAGTCGGAGATCTCACGACCGGTGCAGTGGGGAATGCGGGCGAGCATGTTGCGATGGGTCTCCTCGGAGAAGACTTGGGACATCGGCGCCTCCGGACGAAAGGGGTTGTGAGCCGGTCCTTCAGGTCACCGTGCCTGAGCGTTCGCCCGTTGGCAACAGTCCCGGAGGGGCGCGTACGCTCGCGCCGTGGTTGATACGACGCCTTTGACCCGTGCCGTGGACGACTTCGCCGACCGGTTGCGGGCCGCCCCGCAGAGCAGACTGCAACGCGGGGCCGCCGCCGAGGCGCTGGAGCTGGCCAGGGAGCTGGCCCGGCGCGCCCAACTCGTGGAGGAACCGGGGACGGAGCCGCGGGTGATGCCGGACGCGGGGATGTTCGCCGCCGCCGACCAGATCGCCGTCGCCGCCCACGACTTGGCCCTCGTGCTGAGCGACGAGGGCCAGGTGGCGGAAGCGGTGGGGCTGGTGGAGGAGGCCCGCAAACGGGCCGGGGTCTGACGCGGCCCCGCAAAGACCGGGCAGGGACCAGAAAGTCCGGGCAACCGACGACAACGCCGCAGACGTGCGTGCGGCGCCACGCCCCGCGACGCCGGCACGATCCAAACGGCAGGCCTCAGAGGGACGCGATGACGCGGTCCGCCAGGATGTACACGTTCTCCTCGCCGCAGGCGAAGGTCAGCGTGTAGGCGCCGGAGATACCCGAGCCGCCGAGGAGGTAGGGCGTCTTGCCCGCGCCCAGCGCGGCGGCCAGGCGCTCCGCGGTCTCGCGGTGGCCCGGGGTCATGCACAGCGTGGTGCCGTCGGCGAAGACGTACACGTCGAGCGTGCCCAGCGGGCCCGGGCGGACGTCCGCCAGCGCCACGCTCGACTCGGCCAGCTCCTCGAGAGTGGCGACGGTGCGCTCGTGATCGCCCACGGCGGGCGACGGATTCGGCACGAAGTCCGGGTGCGAGGGGTGCCGGCGGCGAGCGGCGGCCAGCTCGGCGGACTCCCTGGGGCCCGCGTCCTTCGCGGTCGGTTCGTCGGCGTCCCCGCCCGGCTCGACCACGGGCTCCAAGCCCACGAAATCGGCCTGGCGGGGCAGGAACAGCTCGCTGTCGGACAGGCCGAGCAGCAGGGGCGCGTCGGAGGCGTCGCGGGACTCCTGGGCGGCCCAGAAGGCCCGCGCCTCGGCGAGCTCGCGCTCACGCTCCTCGGCGAGCGCCTCCGCGACGGCGGCGCGTATCTCCTCGGCGTCGGCGGTGGTGCGGGCGGCGGGCACACGGCCACGCGTGGCGGCGGCCCGGCTCTCGGCCAGCTCGGTGCGCAGCGCCGCCACCTGCCGGCGCAGCACCAGAATGCTGCGCAGGACGGCGACGCCCACGGCGCCGGTGGCGGCCGTGGTGAGCAGCAGGGCGATCGGCATGGCGCTCACTGACGTACTCCCGGTTCAAAGTCGACCCCCGACTTCCTACATCAGCTTGAAGGGAGGACTAACCGTCTGTCAGTGCGTAACGTCACGAAACGGACAGGACTTTGGGCCCGGAAGGTAGGGGTGGGGCTGGTCTGACCTGCGTAAATCAGGGTGCAGGGAGAGGTAGGTCACATCCTGGGGGAGATTGAGTCACAAAACGGCCCAGAACCCTGGGGCGAGCGGGGTTCCGGGCCGTGGTGTCACGCTGGGTCTCCCAGGCGCTACTGACCGTCTTTCAGCAGCGGTGTGCCGGTCAGCTCAGGCGCTCGATGACCATGGCCATGCCCTGGCCGCCGCCGACGCACATGGTCTCCAGGCCGAACTGCTTGTCGTGCGTCTGGAGGGAGTTGATCAGCGTGCCGGTGATGCGGGCGCCGGTCATGCCGAAGGGGTGGCCGACGGCGATGGCGCCGCCGTTGACGTTCAGCTTCTCCAGCGGGATGCCGAGGTCGCGGTAGGAGGGGATGACCTGCGCGGCGAACGCCTCGTTGATCTCGACCAGGTCGATGTCGTCGATGGTCAGCCCGGCGCGGGACAGCGCCTGCTTGCTCGCCTCGACCGGACCCAGGCCCATGATCTCGGGGGAGAGGCCGGAGACACCGGTGGAGACGATGCGGGCGAGCGGGGTCAGGCCCAGCTCGCGGGCCTTGGTGTCGCTCATGATCACGAGGGCGGCGGCGCCGTCGTTGAGCGGGCAGCAGTTGCCGGCGGTGACCAGGCCGTCGGGGCGGAAGACGGGCTTGAGGCCCTGGACGCCCTCCAGGGTGACGCCGGCGCGGGGGCCGTCGTCCTTGGAGACGACCGTGCCGTCGGGGAGGGTCACCGGGGTGATCTCGCGCTCCCAGAAGCCGTTCTTGATGGCTTCCTCGGCGAGGTTCTGCGAGCGGACGCCGAACTCGTCCATGTCCTGCCGCGTGATCCCCTTGGCGCGCGCCAGGTTCTCGGCGGTCTGGCCCATGGCGATGTACGGGTCGGGGACGAGGCCGTCCTCGCGCGGGTCGTGCCAGGTGGTGCCCTCCTGCTGGGCGACCTCGGCGGTACGGGCCTCGGCCTCGGCGAACAGCGGGTTCCGGGTGTCCGGCAGGCTGTCGGAGTTGCCCTTGGCGAACCGGGAGACCATCTCGACACCGGCCGAGATGAAGACGTCGCCCTCGCCGGCCTTGATGGCGTGCAGGGCCATGCGGGAGGTCTGCAGCGACGAGGAGCAGTACCGGGTGACGGTGCAGCCGGGCAGGTGGTCCATGCCCATCTCGACGGCGACGATCCGGCCGAGGTTGTTGCCCTGCTCGCCGCCGGGCAGGCCGCAGCCGAGCATCAGGTCGTCGATGTCCCTGGGGTCCAGCTCGGGGACCTTGGCGAGCGCGGCCTGGATGATCGTGGCGGCGAGGTCGTCGGGGCGCAGGTCCTTGAGGGATCCCTTGAAGGCGCGGCCGATGGGGGAGCGGGTGGCTGAGACGATCACGGCTTCGGGCATCACGGCTCCAGAGAAGAAGATGCGGCGCGTAGCGCCTCGTTGAGGGGTGGTGGTCGGGCGACGGGCGGGAGAGAGGTTGGGCGGCTGCTGGGGAAGTTACCCGGACGTATGGCCTGGGTCACGGGTGCGGAGGTGTGACATGGGCCGCAACTTTCTAAGCGCTTGCTTGGCGACGTCCACAACTGCGGGCAGTCGTGCCGCTGGGGCGGCACGGGTGGGCGCAGCGGCCCCCGGCCGGCGCCGGTGAGTGCCACGCCCCTACCTCGGCTGCGCCGACGTCGCCGGCTCCGCCTCCGCCACCCGGCGCCGCCGCCGGCGCTTGAGCAGGGCCCAGGGCCCCCGCGGCCCCGTGGGCATCGCGGCGGCGACCTCCGTGCCCGCCTCCGACGCGGCTTCCACCGCGGCACGCGCCACCGGCAGGAAGCCCTCGCGGCGCAGTGCGTCGGGGCGCTCCTCCTCGGCCGGCCACAGGCCGAGCGCGGCGCACACCGACGGCAGGATCGCCATCGCGGCCGTGGCGTACCCCTCGGCGGAGGGGTGGTAGTTGTCGGGGCCGAACAGCTCCCGCGGGTTCTGCGCGAACTCCGGGCCCAGCAGATCGCCCAGTGAAACCGTGCGCCCGCCCTGCTCCACGACACCGATCGTCTGCGCCGCCGCCAGCTGCCGCGAGGTCCGCCGGGCCAGCCAGCGCAGCGGCTGCCGCACCCGCTCGATCGTGCCCAGATCCGGGCAGGTGCCGACCACCACCTCCGCGCCGGCCGTACGCAGCCGCCGTACCGCCCCCGACAGGTGCCGGACCGAGCGGGTCGCGGGCATCCGGTGCGTGACGTCGTTCGCGCCGATCATGATCACGCAGATGTCGGGCACCCTGCCCGGATCCGCGAGCACCAGCGCCACCTGCCGGTCCAGGTCGTCCGAACAGGCCCCGGGTGCCGCGACCGACCCCAGTTCCACCGGCCGCTCCGCCACCGCCGCCAGCCCCGACGCCAGCAGCGCGCCCGGCGTCTGCCCGGCCCGGTGCACGCCCTGCCCGGCGGCCGTGGAGTCGCCCAGCATCATCAGCCGCAGCGGCGGCTCCCCCGTCGTCGGCGAAATGCCGCCGTACAGCCCCTGTGCGTTCGGCACCCGGTCCGGTGTGCCGATGCCCACCCGGCGCCTGGCCAGTTGCATCTCCGCCAGCAGCAGACCGACCGCGGCCGCACCGGCCAGCCCGATGCCGCCGCCGCCGTACGCCGCGCCGGCCGCGATCCGCCGGGCCACCCTCGCCCTCGACATGCTCGTCATACGTCGCCGCCACCTCCTCCAACCCGTACACCCAGTGCTTGCCCCGTACGGACGGTCGCCCAATCTCAACGGGGAGTGAACGACCGTCACGGGGTATGGGCCGGGCCGGCAGGCCGTCGGCCTGCCCGGCGGATCTCCGCCTGCCGTGCGACGCCTGGCACACACGCTCGCCGCGTTGCCGGAGCGCCTGCCTGGCTCCGCCACGAAGGCGCTCCGGCGCCTTGCGATCGCACGCACCAGCCGCCGCGCGGCCCGCCCTCCGGCCTGCCCGGCGGATCTCCGCCTGCCGTGCGACGCCTGGCACACACGCTCGCCGCGTTGCCGGAGCGCCTGCCTGGCTCCGCCACGAAGGCGCTC
>NZ_JBIWEF010000004.1:517837-586934 GCF_044762405.1 Streptomyces sp. NPDC097107
CGCTCCGGCGCCTTGCGATCGCACGCACCAGCCGCCGCGCGGCCCGCCCTCCGGCCTGCCCGGCGGAAATCCGCCGGGCAGGCCATAGGCTGGCCGGACCGATAACGACCACACCTTTGCAGCATCCGGAGACCACGGTGCATTTCCACGACTCGATGATCAGCCTCGTCGGCAACACCCCGCTGGTGCGGCTCAACAGCGTGACCAAGGGCATCAGGGCGACCGTCCTGGCCAAGGTGGAGTACTTCAACCCGGGCGGCTCGGTGAAGGACCGCATCGCCCTGCGCATGATCGAGGCCGCAGAGCAGAGCGGAGCCCTGCAGCCGGGCGGCACGATCGTCGAGCCGACCAGCGGCAACACCGGCGTGGGCCTCGCGATCGTGGCCCAGCAGAAGGGCTACAAGTGCATCTTCGTCTGCCCTGACAAGGTGTCCACCGACAAGATCAACGTGCTGCGCGCGTACGGCGCCGAGGTGGTCGTCTGCCCCACGGCGGTCGACCCCGAGCACCCGGACTCGTACTACAACGTCTCCGACCGGCTGGTCCGCGAGACGCCGGGCGCCTGGAAGCCGGACCAGTACTCCAACCCGCACAACCCGCTCTCCCACTACCACTCGACCGGCCCCGAGCTGTGGGCGCAGACGGAGGGGAAGATCACCCACTTCGTCACCGGCGTCGGCACCGGAGGCACCATCTCGGGCACCGGCCGGTACCTGAAGGAGATCAGCGACGGCGCGGTCAAGGTGGTCGGCGCCGACCCCGAGGGCTCCGTGTACTCGGGCGGCTCGGGACGCCCCTACCTCGTCGAGGGCGTCGGTGAGGACTTCTGGCCGACGGCGTACGACCGGAACGTCGCCGACGAGATCGTCGCCGTCTCCGACAAGGACTCCTTCCAGATGACCCGCCGCCTCGCCAAGGAGGAGGGCCTGCTGGTCGGCGGCTCCTGCGGCATGGCGGTCGTCGCGGCGCTGGAGGTGGCCGAGCGGCTCGGTGAGGACGACGTGGTCGTCGTACTCCTCCCGGACAGCGGGCGCGGGTACCTCAGCAAGATCTTCAACGACGAGTGGATGGCCGACTACGGCTTCCTGGAGGACGCCGGTCCCAGCGCGCGCGTCGCCGACGTCCTGAACCACAAGGAGGGCGGCCACATCCCCTCCCTCGTCCACATGCACCCGGACGAGACGGTCGGTCAGGCCATCGACGTACTGCGCGAGTACGGCGTCTCGCAGATGCCGATCGTCAAGCCCGGCGCCGGTCACCCGGACGTGATGGCCGCCGAGGTCGTCGGCTCGGTCGTGGAACGCGAGCTGCTGGATGCCCTGTTCACCAAGCGCGCCTCGCTGGAGGACCCGCTGGAGAAGCACGTGTCGGCCCCGCTGCCGCAGGTCGGCTCCGGCGAGCCGGTCGCGGACCTGATGTCGGTGCTCGGTGTCGCGGACGCGGCGATCGTCCTCGTCGAGGGCAAGCCGACCGGTGTGGTGAGCCGTCAGGACCTGCTGTCCTTCCTCGCCAAGAGCGGGAAGTAGCGGAGCGGTGTGGCGAGTCGCGGTGAACGCCGGGTGAACCAGCGGCCGTGCGGCCGGACTCGGAGCGCCCGATGATCTCCGCGGACTTCGCGGGAGTGGTACGCGCCCGTCACGTTCGCGCAGCACACGCTTAACACGCGCCCGGCACAGTGGTGGTTGTCGGCAGGACGGGAGCGGCTCCCCGTCCGGCCGGCACCGAACGGCGTCAAGGACCTTCCGGAGCGGCTCCCGGACCTCCATGGACGCCACGGACGCGCCGCCCCGGCCGTGAGGCCAGGCACCGCGCGTCCCCGCGGGGACCGCCGTCGTCCCGCCCCCCAGTGATGGGGGTGCGGCGGTCCCCGCGCAGTCCTTTCTCAGTCCTGCCAGGCGTCGTCCTTGTCGGCCCGCCGGCGCCTTCCGAAGAGACCGGGAGTGGTCCGGGCGGCCTGGACGACGTTCACCCCGACGATGCCGGCCCAGGCGACCAGCAGCCCGGGGAGGTCGGCGACGCCGCCGCCGATCGCGGACAGCGGGACCGCGAGGACCAGCGAGACGATGCCGAAGCCGAAGCGCTCGCCGAAGGAGTCCGTGGGCCTCGGCGACCTGCTGTCCCGGGCCGTCGCCATCTGCTGCTCGGCGAGCTGCCGGCGCACCCGGCGCTCGACCGTTCCGTCGATGCGCTGGTCGACCTTCTCCAGGAACGAGTCGACCAGCGCGGACTCGTACTCCTCGCCGAGTTCCCTGCGGGTCCGCAGGGTGGCGTCGAGTTCCTTCTTGAGGTCGGTGTCCCGCCCGTCCATGCCCGTCATGGCACTCACGGTAGGCAGCCGGAGCGCCGGCGGCACTGGGGTTAGCCCCCGTCTTGTGACTGGGGCGGCCGGGAGGAGACGCTCGGCATCGTGCGGGCCGCCGCCTCGCTGTATAACGGTATGCAGGAATCGGGGACAGTGAATAGCGGCGAGGGGGAGCACGTCATGAGCGGGACCAACGGCACCGACAGCCCGGCCGTGCGGCTGCAGGCGCTCTTCGAGGGGCACCGGCTGACGCCGACCCAGCGGCGCATCGCGCACAGCATGGTGCGGCGCGCCTCCGAGGTGCCCTTCCTGTCCAGTGTGGAACTCGCCGAACTGGCCGGGGTCAGCCAGCCGTCCGTGACCCGCTTCGCCGTCGCCCTCGGCTTCGACGGCTACCCGGCGCTGCGCCGCCATCTGCGCGAGGTCGCTCCCGCGGAACCGGCGGCGGACACCGGCTCCTGCAACGAGTACCAGCAGGCCGTGGAGGCCGAGATCGAGAACCTGCGCCATCTGGCGGAGGCGCTCGCCGACCCGGGGCCGGTGCGGGAGGCGGGCCGTCTCCTCGCCGGGAGCCGGCCCCTGCCCGTCCTCGGACTACGGGCGGCGTCGGCCCAGGCGCACGGCTTCGCCTACTTCGCCGCCAAGGTCCACCCGGACGTCCGGCTCCTGAACGAGGGGGGCACGATGCTGCACGACCGCATCGACGCCGCCGTCCGGGCCGGCGCGACGGCGCTGCTCTGCTTCGCCCTGCCCCGCCATCCACGCGAGGTCGTCGACACGCTCGCCCACGCCAAGGAGGCGGGGCTCACGGTGGTGACCGTCGCCGACTCCGCCTTCGCGCCGGTCGCCAAGGTCTCCGACCTGCTGCTGCCCGCCGCCGTCGGTACCGGCCTCGCCTTCGACACCGCCTGCGCGCCGATGCTGCTCGGCCGGGTGCTGCTGGAGGCCATGTGCGACGACCTGCCGGACGCCCAGGCCCGGTTGGAGGAGTTCGACACGAAGGCGGCGGTGCGGGGCCTCTTCGTGGACTGACGCGGGGCGCCGGCACCGACGCCCGCTTCTCAGACTCGTCTCACCTTCTCCCGTTAACCTGCCTCGCCTCACACCCTTCACACGCATCGCAGGAAGCAGAACGGAAGAGGAGGCCGGACGTGGCGCGCGGAGGACAGGGGCTGGCTCGGGTCGCCGTCGTCGTACGGGCGGGTGCGGCACCGCTGTGGTGGCTGGGCGTACTCGCGGCGGGCATCGGGGTGCTGGTGCCGGGGCTGACCGGACGCCGGATCGGCGTCCTGGCGGGCGCCGCCCTGTTCATCGTCGCGGCGGTGGTCGTCGCGTCCGTGCGCCGAAGGCGGTACACCGCCCTGGCCCGCTCGGCCGGCCGCGCGGGCAAGCACGACGTGCTCCAGGACCGTGCGGTGACCCTGCGCAACTGGCGCCGGGGCCACCGCTGGTGGCTGCTCCTCGGCTTCCTCGCCGCCCTGGGCAGCGCCTTCGCCGTTCCCGCCGCCGCCGGACTGCTGATGGCCGGCTGCGGCGTCGGCCTGTGGCTGAAGTCCGCCTGGATCGGCCGTCGCGAGCAGGTCGGCGAGGCCCTGCTGTGGGTCCGCGTGGACTGGCTCGCCCGCGGCAGCGGCCGCCCGGCGGGCAAGGGCGTCCG
This sequence comes from Streptomyces sp. NPDC097107, assembly GCF_044762405.1. Lineage (NCBI taxonomy): Bacteria > Bacillati > Actinomycetota > Actinomycetes > Kitasatosporales > Streptomycetaceae > Streptomyces > Streptomyces sp. NPDC097107. The sequence goes on from NZ_JBIWEF010000004.1 coordinate 521,797, forward strand.
TGCGTACCGCAGCACCGGCATCGCGGCGGGCGACGCGGCCCCGGGCGGAGCACGCCGCAAGACGGCGGAGCTGGTCTGAGCCGGGGGGGCGGGGGAGCTGGTCCGGGCCGGAGGGGTAGGAGATCTGGGCCGGGCTGGAGGGGCGGGGGAGCTGGTCCGGGCTGGAGGGGCGGGGGAGCTGGTCCGGGCTGGAGGGGCGGGGGAGCTGGTCTGATCGGAAGGACAGCGGTGCGGGGTCGTGACGTTCCGCGGCGCGCCGCGTGGGGGTGACCGGCCACATCGGCCGGTGGCCCACGAACTGCCGGAGCCTTCACCGCGAACGGTGAGCGGCTTCCGTCAGCGAGTCGACGTGCTCCCCTCCCGCCTCGGCCACGATCTCCTCGACCGCCTGAGCCTCCCGCACGGTCGCGAAGGCGACGCCCCCGGTGCCCCCCGCCGCGAACCCGTAGACCCCGGGACGCGCGAGCGAGTTGTACGCGTAGTGATGCGCGAAGTAGTACGCCCCCGTGTCCAGCGCCGCCGCGTAGTCCCCCTGCTCCAGCAGCGGCAGCGCACGCCCCGTCGCCAGCAGGTCCCCCGCGAAGCACGCGGGCCCGGCCACGTCCTGCACCACGGCGGGCCCCTCCTTCGGCAGCCCCTTGCCGTCGTACGCGGCGATCCGCAGCGGCCACGCCCCCGGCGCGTACACCGTCCGGGTCGCGACCTGCACGCCCGCGTGGGTCACCGCGACCGGCCGTCCCCCGGCGCTCTTGGCGTACTCCACGCGCGCCACCACCGTGCCGTGCTTGGCCAGCAGCGACCGCCCGAACTCGGTGACCAGCCCGTACCGCCCGTCGAACAGCCCCGGTACGGCCTCGCGCAGCACGCGCGCGTACTCGGCGTACGTCGGTGTCGTCTCGTCCGACGCGAAGTTCACCGGCAGCCCGCCGCCGATGTCGAGCGTGTCGACCTGGCGGCGCCCGGCCCGCTCGTTGATCTCCTCGGCGAGCGCGTACGTCTCGGCCACGCCCTCGGTCATCAGCGCCAACGGGATGCCCTGGGACCCGGTGTGCGCGTGCAGCCGGGTCAGCCACGGCCGGTCCAGATACGCCCGCACCACCCACTCGCGCGCCCCCTCGTCGCGCAGCGCCACCCCGAACTTCGAGGTCGCCGTCGCCGTCGACAGTGCCTCGATAAAACCCCCGCCCACCTGGGGATTGACCCGGATGCCGAGCGGGGAGCGGCTCGTGGTGCGGCTCGCCCCCTCGGCCATCAGGCCGTCGATGCGCTCCAGCTCCTGCGGATTGTCCGCGTTGACCGCGATGCCCAGCACGAGCGCCTGGCGCAGCTCGCCCGGCGTCTTGGCGGGCGAGTCCAGCACCGTCCGCTCCGGCGGCACACCCGCCGCCCGTGCCAGCGCCAGTTCACCCGGGCTCGCGACCTCCGCGCCGATGCCCTCCTCGTGCAGCAGCCGCACCACCGGGACCAGCGGGGTCGCCTTCACCGCGAAGGCGTGCAGCACGGGCGTCCCGGGCGCCGTCACCGCCTCGAACGCGGCCCGCAGCGCCGCCGCCGACTCCCGTATCCCGGCGACGTCCAGCAGCCCGATGATCGGGGCGTCCGCTCCGAGCAGCCCCTGCTCCACGGCCGCCCGCACCGCGTCGTCCCGCCGCGCCGCCCGCTCCGCGTCGATGCCGCCGAGACCACCGTTCATGCCCGTGCCGTCACTCACGCGATCCTCCGTCCGCTCGTTGCCCGCCGCCCCGTCCCGCTGCCCGCCCCTCGTATCCAGCCAAACACCCGCGACGCGTTCGTGCCGGGACACGGACGTATTGACTAGTTCTATTCACGAAGCGAGGATATGAATATCCACAGCAACAATCCGCCGGGAGCAAGCCACCAGGAGGCAGACCATGTCCGGACCCCGCCCTGTCCGAGCGCCACGCGGTACGACGCCGAGCGCCCTGGGCTGGCAGCAGGAGGCCGCCCTGCGGATGCTGCAGAACAACCTCGACCCCGAGGTCGCCGAGCATCCCGACAAGCTCGTCGTCTACGGCGGGACGGGCAGGGCGGCACGCGACTGGCGGTCATTCGACGCCATGGTCCGTACGCTGCGGACCCTCAAGCAGGACGAGACGATGCTCGTCCAGTCGGGCCGTCCGGTCGGTGTCATGCAGACCCACGAGTGGGCCCCGCGCGTCCTCATCGCCAACTCCAACCTGGTCGGCGACTGGGCGAACTGGGAGGAGTTCCGCCGCCTGGAGGCCCTCGGCCTCACCATGTACGGGCAGATGACAGCCGGCTCCTGGATCTACATCGGCACCCAGGGCATCCTCCAGGGCACCTACGAGACCTTCGCCGCCGTCGCCGCCAAGCTGCATTCCATGGGCAAAGGGGCCGGCGGCACCCTGGCCGGGACCATCACCCTCACCGCCGGCCTCGGCGGCATGGGCGGCGCCCAGCCGCTCGCCGTCACCATGAACGACGGCGTGGTGATCTGCGTCGACTGCGACCCGCGTGCCATCCACCGCCGCATCGAGCACCGCTACCTCGACGTGAAGGCCGACTCCCTCGACCACGCCCTCCAGCTCGCCACCGAGGCCCGGGACCGGCGCAAGCCGCTGTCCATCGGCGTCCTCGGCAACGCCGCCGAGCTGGTCCCGCGGCTGCTCGCCATGGGCGCCCCGATCGACATCGTCACCGACCAGACCTCGGCCCACGACCCCCTGGCCTACCTGCCCACCGGGATCGCCTTCGAGGACATGGCCGACGCCGCCGCCAAGGACCCGGCCGGCTTCACCACCCGCGCCCGCGAGTCCATGGCCCGGCACGTCGAGGCCATGGTCGGCTTCCAGGACGCCGGCGCCGAGGTCTTCGACTACGGCAACTCCATCCGCGGCGAGGCCCAGCTCGCCGGATACGACCGGGCCTTCGCCTTCCCCGGGTTCGTCCCCGCCTACATCCGCCCCCTCTTCTGCGAGGGCAAGGGCCCCTTCCGCTGGGCCGCCCTGTCCGGCGACCCCGCCGACATCGCCAGGACCGACAAGGCGATCCTCGACCTCTTCCCCGAGAACGAGTCCCTCGCCCGCTGGATCAAGATGGCCGGGGAGCGCGTCCACTTCCAGGGCCTGCCCGCCCGGATCTGCTGGCTCGGCTACGGCGAGCGCGACAAGGCCGGTGAGCGGTTCAACGACATGGTCGCGAGCGGTGAACTGTCCGCCCCGATCGTCATCGGCCGCGACCACCTCGACTGCGGCTCCGTCGCCTCCCCGTACCGCGAGACCGAGGCCATGCTCGACGGCTCCGACGCCATCGCCGACTGGCCGCTGCTCAACGCCATGGTCAACGTCGCCTCCGGCGCCTCCTGGGTCTCCCTCCACCACGGCGGCGGCGTCGGCATGGGCCGCTCCATCCACGCCGGGCAGGTCACGGTCGCCGACGGCACCGCGCTGGCCGGCGAGAAGATCCGCCGGGTCCTCACCAACGACCCCGGCATGGGCGTCATCCGGCACGTCGACGCCGGGTACGACATCGCCGAGTCGGTCGCCGGGGAGCGGGACGTGCGGGTGCCGATGCGCGAGGGTGGCGACGCGTGAGCTTCCACAGCATGTGGGCGGAGTTGCTGCCGGTCGGCCGCAGCTCCGCCTCCGGCGGCTACCGCCGCTACGCCTGGACCGGCGCCGACACCGACTGCCGGGCCTGGTTCCGGGAGCAGGCCGAAACCCGCGGGCTGGCCTACGAGACCGACCGCAACGGCAACCAGTGGGCCTGGCTCGGTGACCCCGCCGCCGGGAACGCCGTCGTCACCGGCTCCCACCTCGACTCCGTGCCCGACGGCGGCGCCTTCGACGGCCCTCTCGGTGTCGTCTCCGCCTTCGCCGCCCTGGACGAACTGCGCGGCAGGGGGGCGCGGCTCACCAGGCCGCTGGGCATCGTCAACTTCGGCGACGAGGAGGGCGCCCGCTTCGGCCTCGCCTGCGTCGGCTCCCGCCTCACCGCCGGCGCGCTCACCGTCGAGCAGGCCCACCGCCTCACCGACGGCGACGGCATCACGCTCTCACAGGCCATGGAGGCCGCCGGACACGACCCGGACACCATCGGCCCCGACCCCGAGCGGCTGGCCCGCATCGGCGCCTTCGTCGAACTCCACGTCGAACAGGGCCGCGCCCTCGACCTGTCCGGCGACCGGATCGGCATCGCGTCCGCCATCTGGCCGCACGGACGCTGGCGGTTCGACTTCCGGGGCGAGGCCAACCACGCCGGCACCACCCGCCTCGCCGACCGGCGCGACCCCATGCTGTCCTACGCCCAGACCGTGCTCGCCGCCCGCCGCGAGGCGGAACTCGCCGGTGCCGTCGCCACCTTCGGCAAGATCGCCGTCGAGCCCAACGGCGTCAACGCCATCCCGTCCCTCGTACGCGGCTGGCTCGACTCCCGCGCCGCCGACCAGGAAAGCCTGGACGCCGTGGTCGGCGGGGTGGAGGAGGCCGCTCGTGAGTACGCCGCCGCCCACGGCGCCGACCTCGACGTCGTACGCGAGTCCTTCACCCCCGTCGTCGAGTTCGACCACGTCCTGCGCGACGAACTCGCCCGCATCCTCGGCGGCGACACGGAAACGGATCTCACGGTGCCCGTCCTCGGCACCGGCGCCGGACACGACGCCGGAATCCTCTCCGGACGCGTCCCGACCGCCATGCTGTTCGTGCGCAACCCCACCGGCGTCTCGCACTCCCCGGCCGAGTACGCCGCCGAGGACGACTGCGTGGCCGGGGTGAGCGCACTCGCCGACGTACTGGAAGGGCTGGCCCGCACGTGACCCCCACCAAGCGGACGTACTGGCTGGAGCACGCCTGGCTCGGCACCCACGTCGAGCCGGGCGTCGCCGTTGACGTGAGCGACGGCCGCGTCACGGCCGTCCGCGCGGACGTCCCCGCCCCGCCCCCGGGCGCGGAGCCCCTGCGCGGACTGACCCTCCCGGGCCTGGCGAACGCCCACTCGCACGCCTTCCACCGCGCCCTGCGCGGCACCGTCCAGGTCGGCTCCGGCACCTTCTGGACCTGGCGCGAGGTCATGTACTCCGTCGCCGACCGGCTGACCCCGGAGACCTACCACGACCTCGCCCGCGCGGTGTACGCCGAGATGGCGCTCGCCGGCGTCACCACCGTCGGCGAATTCCACTACGTCCACCACGCCCCCGGCGGCACCCCCTACGCCGACCCCAACGCGATGGGCGAGGCCCTGATCGAGGCCGCCGCCGAAGCCGGCATCCGCATCACCCTCCTCGACACCTGCTACCTGTCCGCCGGCTTCGGGGAGCCCCCGAACAACCACCAGCGCCGCTTCTCCGACGGGACGGCGGACGCCTGGGCGGAACGCTGTTCAGTTCTCAAGGAACGGGATCACGCACGGATCGGGGCGGCGATCCACTCCGTACGGGCCGTGCCCGTCGGCCAGTTGGCGACCGTGGCGCGCTGGGCCGAGGAGCGACGGGCCCCGCTGCACGTGCACCTGTCCGAGCAGACCGCCGAGAACGACGCCTGCCGCGAAGCCCACGGCCGCACCCCCACCCGGCTCCTCGCCGACCACGGCGTGCTCGGACCCCGCACCACCGGCGTCCACAACACCCACCTCACCGACGAGGACATCGCCGTGCTCGGCGGCAGCCGCACCGGCACCTGCATGTGCCCCACCACGGAACGCGACCTCGCCGACGGCATCGGCCCCGCCGCCGCCCTCCAGCGGGCGGGCTCCCCGCTCTCCCTCGGCTCCGACAGCCACGCCGTCGTCGACCTGCTCGAAGAGGCGCGCGCCATGGAGCTGAACGAGCGCCTGCGCACCCGCACCCGCGGCCACTGGACCGCCGCCGCCCTGCTGCGCGCCGCCACCGCCGACGGCCACGCCGCCCTCGGCTGGGACGACGCCGGGACCATCGAGGCAGGCGCCCGCGCCGACTTCACCACGGTCGCCCTCGACTCGGTCAGAACGGCGGGGCCGCTGCCCAGGCTCGGCGCCGAGACGGCCGTATTCGCCGCGACGGCAGCGGACGTGCGGCACACGATCGTGGGCGGACGGCACCTCGTACGCGACGGGGCGCACACCCTCGTACCCGATGTGCCAGAGGCCCTCGCGCGGGCCGTGGAAACCCTGCGCGCCCGGTAACGAACGCCCGCTCCCGCCCCCACGAGGACGTCACGGACATCATGAGCAGCAGCACCGTCATCACCAACATCGCAGCACTCGTCACCAACGACCCCTCCCTCGGTGACAACTCCCCCCTCGGACTGGTCCGGGACGCGGCCGTCGTCATCGACGGCGACCGCGTCGCGTGGACCGGTGAATCAAGCAAAGCACCCGCCACTGACAGTCGGGTCGACGCCGGCGGCCGGGCGGTCCTCCCCGGCTTCGTCGACTCCCACTCCCACCTCCTCTTCGGCGGCGACCGCACCGAGGAGTTCAACGCCCGCATGTCCGGCCGCCCCTACAGCGCCGGCGGCATCCGCACCACCGTCGCCGCTACCCGCGCCGCGAGCGACGCGGAACTGGAGGCGGGCCTCACCCGTTACCTCGAAGAGGCCCTGCGCCAGGGCACCACCACCTTCGAGACCAAGTCCGGGTACGGCCTGACCACCGCCGACGAGTCCCGCGCCCTGCGGGTCGCCGCCCGCCACACCGACGAGGTCACCTTCCTCGGCGCCCACATCGTCGCCCCCGAACTCGCCGACGACCCGGCCGCCTACGTCGCCCTCGTCACCGGCGAGATGCTCGACGCCTGCGCCCCGCACGCCCGGTGGATCGACGTGTTCTGCGAGAAGGGCGCCTTCGACGGCGACCAGGCCCGCGCCGTCCTCACCGCCGGCAAGGCCAAGGGCCTGCACCCGCGCATCCACGCCAACCAGCTCTCCTACGGCCCCGGCGTCCAGCTCGCGGTCGAACTCGACGCCGCCAGCGCCGACCACTGCACCCACCTCACCGACGCCGACGTGGACGCCCTCGCGAACAGCCGCACGGTCGCCACCCTGCTCCCCGGGGCCGAGTTCTCCACCCGCGCCGAGTGGCCGGACGCGCGGCGCCTCGTCGACGCCGGTGCCACGGTCGCGCTGTCCACCGACTGCAACCCCGGCTCGTCCTTCACGTCCTCCGTGCCGTTCTGCGTCGCCCTCGCCGTACGGGACATGGGGATGACCCCCGACGAGGCGGTCTGGTCGGCCACCGCGGGCGGCGCGGCCGCCCTGCGCCGCGACGACGTCGGCCGCCTCACCCCGGGTGCGTACGCCGACCTGATGCTCCTCGACGCCCCGAGCCACGTGCACCTGGCCTACCGGCCCGGCGTCCCGCTGGTCAGCGGGGTCTGGCGGCGCGGCGCACGCGTGGTCTGATCGCCGCCCGGATTCGCGCCCGGTTTCCCGCCCAGTTTCCCGCCCGGGTTCGCGCCCGGATTCGCGCCCGGTTTTCCGCCCGGGTTCGCGTTCGGGTTCGCTCCCGGCTTACCGCCCGGACCGCTCAGGAGGCCGCCCCGGCGCGCCACCGCTGGTCCGTCCGCCCCGACCCCGTCCCGACGAGGACCACCGCGTCGCCCCCGCCCGGGGTCACCGCGCGGTCCGGGGCGATGCCGGGGCGGATCACACCGCGCGCGTCCACCGAGAAGCGGAGGTTCTGACCGTTGCGTCCGTCGACCGAGTCGCACTCCCAGATGCCGACGCCCTCGTCCACGGAGCCGCGGCTGTCCAGGCAGTAGTCCTCGTCGGCGTACGACTGGACCAGCCCGCGCCCGGCGTCGACCCGCCACAGCTGGGTGGGGGACGAGGTGCAGGGCGACGCCACGGTGCCGGTCCTGACGGACCGGCCAGTTTGTGGGGTGCCTCACAGTGGTGGAACGGGGCCCGCGAGGAAAGAGGTTTCCGTGGGTAACCGTCGGCTGTTCCGGCGGCGGTTCCGGACGCGCGATGGTCCGTACCGCGAGCGCGTCCGTACCGCGAGCGGCGCGCGCAACCCGAAGGGGGGCGGCCCGATTTCGGACCACCCCCCTGGAGGGCAAGCGTCACCCGGCGAGGACTACTCCTCGACCGTGAGCCCCTTGCGCAGCCGTACGAGTGTGCGCGAGAGCAGGCGCGAGACGTGCATCTGGGAGATGCCGAGCTCCTCGCCGATCTCCGACTGGGTCATGCCCGCGACGAAGCGGAGCGAGAGGATCTTGCGGTCCCGGGGCGGGAGTTCGGCGATCAGCGGCTTCAGCGACTCGACGTACTCGATGCCCTCGAGTCCGTGGTCCTCGTAGCCGATGCGGTCGGCCAGCGCGCCCTCCGCGTCGTCCTCCTCCGGCTGGGCGTCCAGCGAGGAGGCGGTGTAGGCGTTGGAGGCCGCCATGCCCTCGACGACCTCGTCCTTGGACAGGCCGAGGTGCTCGGCCAGCTCGCTCACCGTGGGAGCGCGGTCGAGGCGCTGGGCCAGCTCGTCGCCGGCCTTGGCCAGGTCGAGCCGCAGCTCCTGGAGGCGGCGCGGGACGCGCACGGACCACGAGGTGTCGCGGAAGAAGCGCTTGATCTCGCCGATGATGGTCGGCATCGCGAACGTGGGGAACTCCACACCGCGGGACATCTCGAATCGGTCGATCGCCTTGATCAGGCCGATCGTGCCGACCTGGACGATGTCCTCCATCGGCTCGCTGCGGGAGCGGAAGCGGGAGGCCGCGAACTTGACCAGCGCGAGGTTGAGCTCGACGAGCGTGTTGCGTACGTACGCGTGCTCGTGGGTTCCTTCGTCCAGCGACTCGAGCCGCTCGAAGAGGGTCTTGGACAAGGCCCGGGCGTCCGCCGGAGCAACCTCGTCGTAGGCGGGGATGACGGGAAGCCCGGCGAGTGCGCCGTCGTGGTCGACGACCGCGTCAAGGTGCTCGATGGGATCCAGATGTTCCGGAGGGAGTGTCGACGTCGCTTCTTGGGTACGCGATCCGTCGAGCCGGGGTGACATGATGTCCTCCATCGTTCTCGGCATACGGCTGCCGAAGCCAATTACGTGCACTGCGGTGTGCGGCGCCTCCAAAGCCGGCCGTGTCGGTTTACGTGTCCTATCTAGCCCTACCGGGTTTACCGAGCCCACCGCAAGTGTGTTCTGTGCGGGTATGTCCGTTTGTGTGCGGTTGTTCGGGTGTCGGAGTGCGGTGGGAAGGCGTAGTGTTCGAGGGCGTCAGTAGGCAGTCACGACCTCGGGAGAGAGAAACGGCATGGACCGCGGGACGGTCGGCAGTGCCCAGTCGGGCCGGCTTCTGGTCGAAGTACGGGATGAGGGCCCCAGTGCCGTCGTGACACCGGCGGGTGAGTTGGATCACCACACCGCCGAGCTGTTGCGCGAGCCATTGGAGGACTGTCTCGCCAAGGGATTCAATCGGCTCGTCGTCGACTGCTCGCGCCTGGAGTTCTGCGACTCCACGGGACTCAACGTCCTGCTCGGCGCGCGGTTGAAGGCGGAGGCCGCGGGGGGCGGTGTACATCTGGTGGCCATGCAGCCCGTGGTGGCTCGCGTGTTCGAGATCACGGGGGCCGAAGCGGTCTTCACCCTCCATGACACCCTTGAGGCCGCCCTGGCCGACGAGTCCGACTGAACCGGCCCTTGTCCGGCCGGCGGCGGGTCTCGTGCGCTGCCTGGGGCCGGCGTTTTCGCCCCGTTCTGTGTTTCGTGCCGAATACAGGGGTGTTCAGACGAGCCGGTCGGGCAGGAGACACCCTGAGCTGACTGTGTACGACGTACGACTTTGAAATGTGAACTGGTGAATCGGTGAGGTGAAGCGCTGATGAGCACCACCCGGCCCTGCTCGCCGGGCGACCGCGGTCCGGAGCCCGGCGGCGCTTCCGGGGAGTCCGAGGGGGGCGTGTCCGCGGGGCAGGCCGCCATTATCGGGACGTCCGAGCCGTCGTCCCCGTCCGCGTCCTCGTCCCCGTCTCCGGTCGGCGAAGGGACCGCGCCTGCGGGGGGCGGTGGGCGGCAGGGACGCAGGCTGAGTTTCGACGACCAGAGCGGGGTGGTCCCGCTCGCTCGTGACTTCACCCGCCAGGCGCTGTACGCCTGGGGCTGGTTGCCCTCCGCCACCGCGGACCAGCGGGCCGCCGCCGAGGACGTGCTCCTCGTGGTGTCCGAGCTGGTCACCAACGCGTGTCTGCACGCCGAGGGGCCGGACGAGCTGTTGATCACCTGTGAGAAGAAGGTGATCCGGCTGGAGGTCTCCGACCGGGGAACGGGTCAGCCGGCGCCGCGGACCCCGCACCAGGCGGGGCGTCCTGGTGGCCACGGCATGTTCATCGTGCAGCGGCTGTGCCTGGACTGGGGCGTGGTGCGTACGCCGGGGGTCGCGGGCAAGCGGGTGTGGGCCGAGCTGGCGGCGCCGGCGTAGGCCTCTTGCGACGCGGTGGCCTGCGGCGCTCTTCCCGGCCCTTTCCCGCCCGCCCGACTTGGTTGGCCAGGAGGCCGACGCCCCTGGGGCTCCGCCCCGGACCCCGGCGGGGACTGGGTCCCCTGGGCCCCTGCGCGTGCCAGGTCCCGCGCCGCCCCGTGGCCCTGTGCCCCCGCAGCCATGAGTTTCTGCGTCGCCCTGCGCACGCGCTGCCTCAAGCGGCCACCGCTCTGTAGCTCGCGCCTCGCGCCTCGCGCAGCCTCGAGCTTCTGTGTCCGCCGCTCGCCACCTTGTGCCCGCGCCGCCTCAAGCGCCCACGGCCCTGTGGCCGGCCCGCCGCCCTGTGCAGCCTCAAGCGTCCGCTGTCCGCTGTCCGCTGTCCGCCGTCTGCCGTCTGCCGTCTGCTGTCGGGCGCTCGCCGCCGCCCTGCGCCCTCGCCGTCTCTCTGGCGCCCGTCGCCCTGTGGCCCGGGGTCGGGGGTCCGGGGAGCTTGTAGCGCTCGTCGTCCTGTGGCGGGGTTCGTGGAGCCTGTAGCGCCCGTCGCTCGTCGCCCGGCGGCCCGCACCCTGTGGAGCTTGTAGCGCCCGTCGCTCGTCGCCCGGCGGCCCGCACCCTGTGGAGCTTGTAGCGCTCGTCGCTCGTCGCCCGGTGGCCCGTGCCCTGTGGAGCCTCAAGCGCCCGTCGCTCATCGCCCGGCGGCCCGCACCCCGTGGAGCCTCAGGCCCCCGTCGCTCATCGCCCCGTGCCCCGCGCACCGTGCAGCCTCCGTCGCCCGTGCCCCGTGCCCCGTGCCCCGTGTCCCGCGCAGCCCCGAGCTCCGCGCCCCTCGCCGGTCCGCACCCGGCACCCGGCGGGCGGAACCGGCTCCCGCCCTCGCCCCCGTGCCCAGGCCCGTGCCGGCACACCTACGCGTGCGCTCCTCAGAGGCCCCGCGCCTCATCCGCGCCCACGCGCCTCCACCTGCGCCCCCAGCCGCGCCCTGTGCCTCAGCCGCACCCACGCCTTCCCACGCCCGCCTTCCCACTCACGCCTGCACACACTCGCCCCCACCACGCCCCGCACTCCCCCAAAACGCCCGGAGGGCCACCGCATCCACCGGGATGCGATGACCCTCCGCAGGCAAGAACCGCCAGGCCGGCAGGCCTCAGCGGACGTCGCCCATGAGTTCCTTCACGCGCTTGCGGTACATCCAGATCGCGACACCGGCGAGGACGGCCAGGGCGGCCTCCGCGGCGACGATGCCCGTCTTGTTGAGGTCGACGCCGGCGATGGAGAGCAGGCCGGTCGTGGCGTCACCGGCGGTGACGGCCAGGAACCAGACGCCCATCATCTGCGAGGCGTACTTCACGGGCGCCATCTTCGTCGTGACCGAGAGGCCGACCGGGGAGAGCATCAGCTCACCGCAGGTCTGGACGAAGTAGATCGCCACCAGCCACAGCGCGGCCGCCTCGTGACCGCCGTCCGCGATGGCCAGCGGGGCCAGGAAGAGGAAGAAGGACGCGCCGACCAGGACCAGACCGAAGGAGAACTTGACGATCGTGCTCGGTTCCTTGCCGCGCCGGGCGAGCGCCAGCCACACCGTGGCGAAGACCGGGGCCAGGGCCATGATGATGACCGGGTTGACCGACTGGAACCAGGAGACCGGGAACTCCCAGCCGAGGACGCTGGTGTCGGTCGAGGAGTCGGCGAAGATCGCCAGGGTCGAACCGCCCTGGTCGTAGATCATCCAGAAGACGGCCGCGGCGACGAAGAACCAGATGTACGCCGACATCTTGGACTGCTCGGCGCGGTCCAGCTCCCGGTCGCGCTTGATGCGGGTCAGCACCAGCACCGGGATGATCACGCCGAGCAGGGTCAGCGGGACCAGGATCCAGTTCAGCGTGTAGTTGCCGGAGAAGCCGACGATCGCGTAGAAGACGACGGCCAGCGCGGCCCAGAACGCGGCCTTGCGCAGCGTGGAGGTCTTCTCCTCCACCGACAGCGGCTTCGGGACCGAGCTGGAGTGCGGGGCCAGGTGGCGGCTGCCGAGCAGGAACTGGATCACGCCCAGGCCCATGCCGACCGCGGCGAGCGCGAAGCCGAGGTGCCAGTTGACGTTCTCACCGATGGTGCCGATGATCAGCGGCGCCGCGAAGGCACCCAGGTTGATGCCCATGTAGAAGACGGTGAAGCCACCGTCGCGGCGCGGGTCGTCCGGACCGCTGTAGAGCTGGCCGACCATCGTGGAGATGTTGGCCTTCAGCAGACCCGAACCGATGGCGACCAGACCGAGGCCCGCGAAGAACGTGCCGGAGGACGGCAGGGCCAGCGTGAGGTGGCCGAGCATGATCACGCCACCGGCGACGGCGACGGTTTTGCGGGGACCCCAGACACGGTCGCCGAACCAGCCGCCCGGCATCGTGAGCAGGTACACCAGTGAGAGGTACACCGAGTAGATCGCGGTCGCGGTGCCGGCGTTCATGCCGAGACCGCCGGGGGCCACCAGGTACAGCGGGAGCAGGGCCCTCATGCCGTAGTAGGAGAAACGCTCCCACATCTCGGTCATGAAGAGAGTGGCCAGTCCGCGGGGGTGGCCGAAGAAGGTCTTCTCGGCTCCGGGGGTGCCCGGGGAGACCGAGTCCTTCGTCAGGCTGGACGCCATGGTCGATCCTTGCTGGTCGGGACGCGCTCATGAGGCGATGCGCGCCCGGTGGGGGGCGGCCGGCACCGGCGCCGTCACCCGCCCGCCCCACGCCTTGAGGGGGATTCCGCTCCGGATTGCGAAGCGGCGGACGGCGGCCACCGGGATCCACGCCTCTGCGCACGTCAGTGCGCGCGGTGAGGCCCGGCCACAGGTCATTCCTTTCGAGGCCGGCCGTGGGGCCGACCCGCACACAAAAGAGACCCTCAGCGTCAAAACCTCGCCAAAGGTCCCCTGGGTGCTACAGGCGCTGATTCACCATACGGCAGGACACCGCCCGGTATGGAAGGACTTGAGACGCGGATCACAGGTAATGAAGGAACCGCGAACGGTCTTTCGAAGGTCCATCCCAGGATGACACCCCACAGGCGCAGGTTCGCACAGTGGGCCGGTGGCGGGTCGGCGGGGGGTCGGACGGGCAGGTCGCGCGGCAGGTGCCCGGCTTGTCCGTAGGTAAGAGAGCCTCGGGGCGCTCACGCCCCGGGCGCTGCTCCGAGCGGACTACCATCAGCTCATGACCCGTGTACTGCTCGCCGAGGACGACGCGTCCATCTCGGAGCCGCTGGCCCGCGCACTGCGCCGGGAAGGGTACGAGGTCGAGGTGCGTGAGGACGGACCCACCGCACTCGACGCCGGGCTGCAGGGCGCCATCGATCTGGTCGTGCTGGACCTGGGCCTGCCGGGCATGGACGGGCTGGAGGTCGCCCGCCGGCTGCGGTCCGAGGGCCACGCCGTGCCGATCCTGATCCTGACCGCGCGCGCCGACGAGGTGGACACCGTCGTCGGCCTGGACGCGGGCGCCGACGACTACGTCACCAAGCCCTTCCGCCTCGCCGAGCTGCTCGCCCGGGTTCGCGCCCTGCTGCGGCGCGGTGCCGTCGAGCCCCCGCAGCCGGCCGCCACGCACGGTGTGCGCATCGACGTCGAGTCGCACCGGGCCTGGATGGGCGAGGAGGAGCTCCAGCTCACCGCCAAGGAGTTCGACCTGCTGCGGGTGCTCGTGCGCGACGCCGGCCGGGTCGTCACCCGCGACCAGCTGATGCGCGAGGTCTGGGACACCACCTGGTGGTCGTCGACCAAGACCCTCGACATGCACATCTCCTGGCTCCGCAAGAAGCTGGGGGACGACGCGGCGAACCCCCGCTACATCGCCACCGTGCGCGGCGTCGGCTTCCGTTTCGAGAAGAACTGAGCAAGAACTGAGGCAAGGACTGAGGCAAGAGCCGAGCGAGAAGTGAGCAAGTGCTGAGCGCCCGTAGGGCCTGCCCGGGTAAGAGGACATGCGCCGTCGACTGATCCAGTCCACACTCGCCGTGGTGCTCGTCGTGATCGCCGTGTTCGGCGTCTCCCTCGTGATCGTCGAGACCCGGACGATCAGCAGCTCCGCCCAGGAGCGGGTCGACCTGGAGGCGGTGCGGCTGGCCAGCATCGTGGACAGCCGGCTGCTCGGCGCCGGGTCCGTCGACGCCAAGTTCCTCCGGGAGCAGGTGCGGGACGCCCGGTACGCCGAGATCCGCATCCCCGGCAAGCCGGTCATCGAGGTCGGCAGCCGGCCGTCCGGCGAGGTCATCCGGGGCAGGGCCACCGGCGAGGAGGGCGAGACGGTCCTCGTCGAGGAGCCGAGTTCCTCGGTGACCCGCGAGGTCGGCCGGACCCTGCTGATCATCGGTCTGGTGGCGCTGCTCGCGGTGATCGCCGCGGTGCTGCTGGCGATCCGGCAGGCCAACCGCCTCGCCTCCCCGCTCACCGACCTCGCCGAGACCGCCGAACGCCTCGGTTCCGGCGACCCGCGCCCGAGGCACAAGCGCTACGGCGTTCCCGAGCTGGACCGGGTCGCGGACGTGCTGGACTCCTCCGCCGAGCGCATCGCCCGGATGCTCACCGCCGAGCGCCGCCTGGCCGCCGACGCCTCCCACCAGCTGCGCACACCGCTGACCGCGCTGTCCATGCGGCTGGAGGAGATCACCCTCACCGACGAACTGGAGACGGTGAAGGACGAGGCGGCGATCGCGCTGTCGCAGGTGGAGCGGCTGACGGACGTCGTGGACCGGCTGCTGACGAACTCCCGCGACCCGCGCAGCGGCTCCGCCGTCACCTTCGAGCTGGACGACATCATCCAGCAGCAGATCGCGGAGTGGCGCCCCGCCTACCGCAGCGAGGGGCGGGCGATCGTCAGTTCCGGCAAACGGCATCTGACGGCCGTGGGCACCCCGGGTGCGGTGGCGCAGGTGCTGGCCGCGCTGATCGAGAACTCACTGATGCACGGCGGCGGCACGGTGGCCCTGCGGACCCGGGTGACCGGCAACCAGGCGGTGGTCGAGGTCACCGACGAGGGAGCCGGCGTCCCGGGCGACCTGGGGGCGCGGATCTTCGAGCGCGCCATCAGCGGACGGAACTCGACGGGTATCGGCCTGGCCGTCGCCCGCGACCTGGCCGAGGCGGACGGCGGCCGGCTGGAGCTCCTCCAGGGCCGTCCTCCGGTCTTCGGCCTGTTCCTGTCGCGCACACCGCCGTCCAAGAAGTCGTCCGGGGCCTCGACGGTGCGCTAGGTGTACTGAGCACGAGCGTTGCCGACGCTGGAGGGGCTTGATCATGGCGAAGACCTCCGTGTGGTGGAGCTGTGCCCGACTGCACCGCACGGAGGTCTTCGTGTCCGACCGTTGTGCCCGGCTGACTGTGCGCGGCAGGCGGCTGCTCATCGAGCGGGTCCGTGCGGGCAGGTCCCGGCCGCCGTCAGTGGTGGGCCGCGGGGGTGCCGTCCGTGGTGCGCATCGCCGTAGGCTGCTCGTGCTCCAGGAAGGTCTCCGCCCGCGTCACCGGCTCGCGGGCCGGCAGCGTCCGGAAGACCCAGGTGCGGTACGACCAGAAGCGGAACAGTGTGCCGATGCCGATGCCGAGGAACTTGAAGATGTTGCTCTGCAGCGGGCTGTCCCAGCCGAAGCCGTACGTCGCGGTGTAGAGCACACCGTTCTCGATCACCAGCCCGACCACGCTGAACAGCAGGAACAGCGACATCTCGCGGGTCCGGCGGCCCTTGTCGCGGTCCCGGTAGGTGAAGTACCGGAAGCCCAGGTAGTTGAAGACGATCGCGACGACGGTCGCGATGATGCTCGCCCGCACCACCGCGAGGTCGGTCACGTGCCGCACCAGGTTGAAGACGAGAAGGTTGACCAGGACCCCCGCGCCGCCCACCGCGCCGAACTTCAGGACCTCACGGGCCAGCCGGCCGATCCGCTCCCGCACCGCGCCACGCGGTGCCGGGGGCAGTGGGGGTGTGGGGGGAGCCGTATGAGCACCCGAGGAACCATGTCCCATGGTCGTGCAGGCCCCCGTCCATCGGTTGGCGTCAATCCGTTCATGCTAACCACCCGGACGTGCGATCTTCCTGCGGACGGACGCCGGGCGACGGGAAAGGGGGGCCGTACCGTCGGGGAAACGGCCGGTAAACAGGTGGGCCTCGCGCGGCCGATACGCTAGGGGTGTGACGTTCCCCGTAGTCGGTATGGTCGGCGGTGGCCAGCTCGCTCGTATGACACACGAGTCTGGCATCCCGTTGGGCATCAGGTTCAAGCTCCTCAGTGACACCCCCCAGGACTCTGCGGCGCAGGTCGTGAACGAAGTCGTCATCGGCGACTATCGCGATCTGGACACGCTGCGCGAGTTCGCGCGCGGCTGTGACGTGATCACCTTCGATCACGAGCACGTGCCGACCGAGCATCTCAGGGCCCTGGAGGCGGACGGCATCCCCGTGCGCCCGGGCCCTGACGCGCTCGTGCACGCCCAGGACAAGGGCGTGATGCGCGCGAAGCTCGACGCGATCGGCGTGCCCTGCCCGCGGCACCGGATCGTGCGCGATCCGGCCGACGTGGCCGCCTTCGCGGACGAGGGGGACGGTTTCCCCGTCGTCCTCAAGACCGTGCGCGGCGGTTACGACGGCAAGGGCGTGTGGGTGGTGGACTCCGTCGAGGAGGCCGCCGAGCCCTTCCGCGCCGGTGTGCCCGTGCTGGCGGAGGAGAAGGTCGACTTCGTCCGCGAGCTGGCCGCCAACGTGGTCCGCTCCCCGCACGGCCAGGCGGTGGCGTATCCCGTCGTCGAGTCCCAGCAGGTGAAGGGTGTCTGCGACACGGTGATCGCGCCCGCCCCCGGCCTCGACGGGACGCTGGCGCTCAGGGCCGAGGAGATGGCGCTCAGCATCGCCAATGAACTGGACGTCGTCGGTCACCTCGCCGTCGAGCTGTTCCAGACCCGCGACGGCCGCGTCCTCGTCAACGAACTGGCGATGCGCCCGCACAACTCCGGCCACTGGACGATGGACGGCGCGATCACGTCGCAGTTCGCCAACCACGTCCGCGCGGTCCTCGACCTCCCCCTCGGCGACCCGCGCCCGCGCGCCAGGTGGACGGTCATGGTCAACGTCCTCGGCGGCGACTACCCGGACATGTACTCCGCGTACCTGCACTGCATGGCCCGCGACCCCCAGCTGAAGATCCACATGTACGGCAAGGACGTGAAGCCCGGCCGCAAGGTGGGTCACGTCAACACCTACGGCGACGACCTGGACGACGTGCTGGAGCGCGCCCGTCACGCTGCCGGCTACCTGAGAGGGACGATCACCGAATGAACCAGGCCAGCCCGGTCGGTCCGGTCGTGGGCATCGTCATGGGGTCGGACTCCGACTGGCCCGTGATGGAGGCCGCCGCCAAGGCACTCGACGAGTTCGAGGTCCCCTACGAGGTCGACGTCGTCTCCGCGCACCGCATGCCGCACGAGATGATCGCCTACGGCGAGCAGGCCGCCGGACGCGGGCTGAAGGCGATCATCGCCGGGGCCGGTGGCGCCGCCCACCTGCCCGGCATGCTCGCCTCGGTCACCCCGCTGCCCGTCATCGGCGTGCCGGTGCCGCTGAAGTACCTGGACGGCATGGACAGCCTCCTGTCCATCGTGCAGATGCCGGCGGGTGTCCCCGTCGCCACCGTCTCGGTCGGCGGCGCCCGCAACGCGGGTCTCCTGGCCGCGCGGATGCTCGCCGCCCACGACGAGGAGCTGCTGGGCCGCATGCGCGAGTTCCAGCAGGACCTCAACGACCAGGCCACCGAGAAGGGCAAGCGGCTGCGGACCAAGGTCGAGGGCTCCGCGGCCTTCGGCTTCGGGAAGTGAGGCCCGTGACCTCCCTCGACCAGGCCCGGGAGCTGCTGCGCGAGTTCCCCGTCGTCGACGGCCA
The DNA here is from genome assembly GCF_044762405.1 of Streptomyces sp. NPDC097107. Taxonomy (NCBI): domain Bacteria; kingdom Bacillati; phylum Actinomycetota; class Actinomycetes; order Kitasatosporales; family Streptomycetaceae; genus Streptomyces; species Streptomyces sp. NPDC097107. The sequence continues at coordinate 540,061 of NZ_JBIWEF010000004.1, forward strand.
CAACGACCTGCCCTGGGCGCTGCGCGAGCAGGTCCGCTACGACCTCGACGCCCGCGACATCGCCGCCGACCAGTCCGCCCACCTGCACACCGATCTCGCCCGGCTGCGCGCCGGCGGCGTCGGCGCGCAGTACTGGTCGGTGTACGTCCGCTCGGACCTGCCGGGCGCGGTGACCGCGACGCTGGAGCAGATCGACTGCGTACGGCGGCTGATCGACCGCCACCCCGAGGAGCTGCGCGCCGCGCTGACCGCCGCAGACATGGAGGCCGCACGCGCCGAGGGCCGCATCGCCTCGCTGATGGGCGCCGAGGGCGGCCACTCCATCGACAACTCGCTCGCCACGCTCCGCGCGCTGTACGCGCTCGGCGTGCGCTACCTGACCCTCACCCACAACGACAACGTGGCGTGGGCGGACTCGGCGACCGACGAGCCCGCCGCCGGCGGTCTGACGGCCTTCGGCCGCGAGGTCGTGCGGGAGATGAACCGCGAGGGCATGCTGGTCGACCTCTCGCACGTGGCGGCGACCACGATGCGCGACGCGCTGGACACCTCCACCGCGCCGGTGATCTTCTCCCACTCCTCCGCGCGTGCCGTCTGCGACCACCCGCGCAACGTCCCGGACGACGTGCTGGAGCGGCTGCCGGCCAACGGCGGCATGGCGATGGTGACGTTCGTGCCGAAGTTCGTGCTCCAGGCGGCCGTGGACTGGACGGCCGCCGCCGACGAGAACATGCGCGCGCACGGCTTCCACCACCTCGACTCCGGCCCCGAGGCGATGAAGATCCACCGCGCTTTCGAGGAGGGCACCCCGCGCCCCGTCGCCACGGTGTCCACGGTCGCCGACCACCTCGACCACATGCGCGAGGTCGCCGGCGTCGACCACCTCGGCATCGGCGGCGACTACGACGGCACCGCCTTCACCCCCGACGGCCTCAGCGACGTGTCCGGCTACCCGAACCTGATCGCCGAGCTGCTCGACCGCGGCTGGTCCCAGGCCGACCTGGCCAAGCTGACCTGGAAGAACGCCGTCCGGGTGCTGGGCGCCGCGGAGGACGTGGCCCGGGGGCTTCAGGCGACGCGGGGGCCGTCCAACGCCACGCTCGAAGCACTGGACGGCTGAGCGGTCGCGTCGCCGAGGGCGGGGTAGTCGGTGTAGCCGGTCGCCCCGCCCACGTACATGAAGTACCGGTCCCGCACCGGATTCAGCGGCGCGCCCAGCCGCAGCCGCTCCACCAGGTCGGGATTGGCGAGGAAGGGCCGGCCCAGGGCGATCAGATCGGCCCCGGCGGCCAGCAGCCGCCCGGAGGCGCGGCGCACGGCGCCCGTGGAGAGGTCCTCGCCCAGCACCGGGTTGGCGATCAGCACCCCGGGCCAGCCGGCGCGGATCCTCCGGAACACCGGCGCGTCCGGGTCGGCGTACACCAGGTGCAGATACGCGAGCCCGAGCCCGCCGAGCCGCTCGGTGAGCGCCGGGTAGATCTCCTCGGTCTCGCCCTCCGCGATGCCGTTGACGGTGTTGCCGGGGGAGACCCGCAGGCCCACCCGCTCGGCGCCGATCTCGGCGGCCACGGCCTCGGCCACCTCGGCCGTGAACCGGATCCGCGCGGCGACCGGTCCGCCGTAGCCGTCGGTGCGGCGGTTGGTGTTGGCGGCCAGGAACTGGTGCAGGAGGTGGCCGTTGGCGGAGTGCACCTCCACACCCTCGAACCCGGCGTCGAGCGCGTTGCGGGCGGCACGCGCGAAGTCGGCGACGGTGGTGCGGACGTCCTCCTCGTTCATCTCCCTCGGGACGACGGCCGGACGGTGCCCCTGGGGCGTGAAGACCGTCTCGGGCAGCGGCACCGGCGAGGGCGCGACCGGCGTCAGCCCGCTGGTCGCGGGATGGCCGACCCGGCCGCCGTGCTGGAGCTGGAGGAACATCCGCCCGCCCGCCTCCCGTACCGCGTCGGTGACCTGCCGCCAGCCCGCCACGTGCCGCGCGCTGTGGACGGCGGTGATGTTCGGGTACGTCTGTCCGACCGCGTTCGGTGTCGCGGCCTCGGCGACGATCAGCCCGGCGGCGGCGCGCTGGGCGTAGTAGGTGGCCATGAGCGGGGTCGGGGTGCCGTCGGCCTCGGCCCGGTTGCGGGTCAGGGGGGCCATCACCAGACGGTTGGGAAGGGTGAGCGGGCCGAGCGGGGCGGACGCGAAGAGCGCTGTTGTTTTCGACATGCCCGTACGCTAGAACCTGACACCCATGTCAGAATCAAGCCCCGGGGACCGGCCGAGGAGGAGACGTACGGATGCGGATCGGTGAACTCGCCCGGCGCACGGGCGTCAGCGAACGCTCGCTGCGCTACTACGAGAAGCAGGCGCTGCTCGCGGCCGAGCGTACGCCCGGCGGCCACCGCGAATACGCCGAGACGGCCGTCGACCGGGTCATCCGGATCCAGGAGCTGTACGCGGCCGGCCTGTGCAGCGCCAAGATCGCGCAACTCCTGCCCTGCATGCGGGACGGGGACGGCGGCCCCTCGACCGCCGCGTCGCCGAAGCTGGTCGCCGACCTCACCGCCGAGCGCGCCCGCATCGACCGGATGATCGCCGACCTGCTCCGCTCCCGGGACACCCTGGACGAGGTGATCGAGGCGGCGGCCCGGGGCTGAGCGGCGTACCCCCGAACGCCCCACCCACCAGGAAGCCCTTTCCGCTCCGTGCGACGGTGACGGTAACGCACGACGACCGTACGGAGCCCGCCATGGCAGACCTCCAGGACGACCTGCACACCAGCGCCGCGGCCGGCGGGCTCGTCGGTCTGCCCGTGCCGCCTGCCGCGGAGGCCTTCCCGCCGGAGCCCTACGCGCCGGTGTCCGACCCCGACGACGAGCCGCTCGCCCGGGCGCACGCCGTACTGGCCGCCCACCCCGTCGCCGACGGCTACAGCGGCCTGCCCTGGGCGCTCAAGCACCTGCCCTGGTACGACCTGGAGCTGGGCGAGAGCGCCGTCGACACCGACGTGCCCCGGCTCCGCGAGGGCCATGTGGGGGCGTTGTTCTGGTCGCTGCACCTGCCCGACGCCATCGACGGGGACCGGGCCGTCGGCGCCACCATGGAGCAGCTGGACCTGGTCAAGATGGTCGTCCGGGCCCATCCGGAGGGGCTGCGCCTGGCGTACGACGCCGGGCAGGCCATCGATGCCCGCAACTGCGGCCGGGTCGCCGTGCTGCCCGGCCCCGCCGGCGCCGCCGCCCTCGGGGACTGCCTCGGCATCCTGCGTTCCCTGTACGCCCTCGGCCTGCGCGTGATCACGCTGACCGGGGCGACCTGGGCGAGCGAGACGGGGCTGACCCGGTTCGGCGAGGAGGTCGTCCGCGAGATGAACCGCCTCGGCGTCGTCGCCGACCTCTCGGGTGCCTCCGCCGAGACCATCCGCCGCAACTTCGCGGTCTCCAAGGCGCCGGCGCTGTGCACCCGCTCCGCCGCCCGTGCCCTGCGCCCGCACCCCGCCAACCTCCCCGACGACCTGCTCGTCGAGCTGGGTGCGGCCGGGGGCCTGTGCATGGTGCCGCTCACCGCCGAGCAGACCGGCCCGACCGTCCGGGACGTCGCCGACCACCTCGACCACGTCCGTACGGTGGCCGGCCCGGAGAGCGTCGGCCTGTCCGGCACCTACGACGCCGGCACGGCCCATCCGCTGGAGCTCGGTGACGCCTCCTGTTACCCCCGGCTCATCGCCGAGCTGTTGCGACGCGGCTGGGCCGAGGCGGACGTGGCCCTGCTGACCTGGGGCAACGTCCAGCGCGTACTGCGGGGAGCGGCCTTCACCGCCCGCGCGGCACAGCTGCGCCGGGAGCCGTCGACGGCGACGATCGCCGAACTCGACGGCTGAGCGGCTCGCCGAAGACGACGCCGAGCGGCTCGCCGGACTCGGCGGGCAACCGTCACGCGTGCTCGATCCGGCACAGGCAGAACGGATGCCCCGCCGGATCGGCGTACACCATGAAGTCCTTCTTCTCCCGGTCCTCCAGGTCCAGCGGCCGGGCGCCCAGCGCGAGCACCTTCTCGTGCGCCGCGTCCATCTCCTCCCAGGTCGCCCCGCCGTCGAAGTCGAGGTGGAACTGCTGGGCGTTGCGGTCGGCGCGCGGCCACTCCGGCGGGGTCAGCCCCGGCGCCCGCTGGAAGGACAGCCGCGGTCCGCCGGGCACCTGGAGGACCACCCAGTCGGGGTCCTGCTCCTCGGGGCTGCCGCCGCCCACCCGTGCGTAGAAGCGGGCCAGTTCGCGCGGCTCGGGACAGTCGACGACGACGGAACGGAAGCGTGCCACGGGTGCCATGGGGGTACCTTCCGGTGCGGCCGGTCGGGGGGACTCAGCAGGCGGACTCAGCAGGCGCAGAGGCAGAACGGGTGCCCGGCCGGGTCCGCGTAAACCCGGAAGGTCCGGGCCCGGTCCTCCGCGTCCAGCGGCCTCGCGCCCAGCTCCAGCACGGCCTCCTCCGCCGCGTCCAGGTCCTTGACGTCGAGGTCGAGGTGGAACTGCTGCGCGCCGTCGGGCCCGGGCCACTTCGGCGGTACGTGGCCGGGCGAGCCCTGGAAGGCCAGCGTCTGCCCGCCGGGCAGGTTCACGTCGACCCACTCGTACTGGTCGTCGCTCTTGTCCTCGACGGTGCCGCCGAGGACGTCGGCGTAGAAGCGGGCCAAAGCGTGGGGGTCGGGACAGTCCAGAACGACGGCGCCCAGTCCGGCGACAGCCATGACTTCCTCCTTGGAGTCCGCGTACTTCGGTTACCGGCAAAGCGCGGGTAACCAGTAACGGTTACTGCATGCTGCCTCATTGGCGGTAACGTCGCAAGCATGAGTGAGAGATCGCCCGCACCGGGAGGCCTGGACCTGGTCGAGACCCTGGTGAACACGCTGGACATCGAGACGGGCGCCGACTCCCTGGACACGCCGGAGGGCCGGGCGCGGTTCGGCCTGCCGGAGGGCGACGTGCCCGGGGCCCGCGAACTGCGCGAGTCCCTGCGCGCGGCCCTGCTCGCCCACGCCGGCCACCCGCCGCACCGCACGGTGACCCCGCTCGGCGAGCTGCTCGCCGGAGCCCCGCTGGTGGTGACGGTCGACCCGGCCGACGGCTCCGCCGCCCTGGCTCCGGCCCGGGACGGTGCGCTGACCGCCCGTGTCGCCGCCGCCGTCGCCGAGGCACTGGTCGCGGGCACCTGGATCCGGCTCAAGGCGTGCGAGGCCGCCGACTGCCACTGGGCGTACTACGACCGCAGCCCGGCCGGACGCGGCCGCTGGTGCTCCATGCAGGTGTGCGGGGCACGCGCCAAGATGCGCCGGTACCGGTCCAAGGAGGCGTGATCCAAGGACGGTTCACCGGCCGCCGGGCCGCTCCGTGGGGCAGAATGCGGAAGACGCCGGTTCGGCCGACTGAGCCTCGGCCGAACCGGCGTCACCCGTTCCCCGGTCACGGGCTACGCGGTCGGACGGCCCATCGCCCGGTACGTCCAGCCGGCCTTGCGCCAGGCCTGCGGGTCCAGGGCGTTGCGCCCGTCCAGGATCACCCGGGCCGTCACCGCCTCGCCCAGCGAGCCCGGGTCCAGCTCGCGGAACTCCCGCCACTCCGTCAGGTGCAGTACGACGTCGGCGCCCCGCACCGCCTCCAGCGCGGAGTCGGCGTACCCGAGCGTCGGGAACAGCCGCCGGGCGTTCTCCATGCCCTTGGGGTCGTACACCGTCACCTGCGCGCCCTGGAGGTGCACCTGGCCTGCGACGTTCAGCGCGGGCGAGTCCCGTACGTCGTCCGAGTCGGGCTTGAAGGTGGCGCCCAGCACCGCGACCCGCTTGCCGAGGAAGGGGCCGCCGCCCAGTGCCTGCCGGGTCAGCTCCACCATCTGGCCGCGCTGGCGCATGTTGATCGAGTCGATCTCGCGCAGGAAGGTGAGCGCCTGGTCGGCGCCCAGCTCACCGGCGCGCGCCATGAACGCCCGGATGTCCTTCGGCAGACAGCCGCCGCCGAACCCGATCCCGGCCCGCAGGAACTTCTTCCCGATCCGGTCGTCGTACCCGATCGCCTCGGCCAGCTTGGCCACGTCGCCGTCCGCGGCCTCGCACACCTCCGCCATCGCGTTGATGAAGGAGATCTTGGTGGCGAGGAAGGAGTTCGCGGAGGTCTTCACCAGTTCGGCCGTCGGGAAGTCGGTGACGACGAAGGGCGAGCCCTCCGACACCGGCGTCGCGTACACCTCGCGCAGCAGCTTCTCCGCCCGCTCGCTGCGCACGCCGACCACGATCCGGTCGGGGTGCAGCGTGTCCTTCACAGCGAAGCCCTCGCGCAGGAACTCCGGGTTCCAGGCCAGCTCGGCGTCGTCACCGGCCGGCGCGTGCTCGGCGAGGTGGGCGGCCAGCCGGTCGGCGGAGCCCACGGGCACGGTCGACTTGCCGACGACGAGCGCGGGGCCGGTCAGGTGCGGCGCGAGCGAGGCCAGCGCCGACTCGACGTACGACATGTCACAGGCGTACTCGCCATGCTTCTGCGGGGTGTTCACGCACAGGAAGTGCACGTCGCCGAAGGCGGCGACCTCGGCGAAGTCGGTGGTGAAGCGCAGCCGCCCGCTGGAGCCCTCGATACCGGCGACGTGCTTGCGGAGCAGTTCCTCCAGCCCCGGCTCGTACATCGGGACCTGGCCCCGCTGGAGCATCTCGATCTTCTCGGGCACCACGTCCAGGCCCAGCACCTCGAAACCGAGCTCGGCCATGGCCGCCGCATGGGTCGCGCCGAGATAGCCGGTGCCGATCACGGTGATCTTGAGGGCCATGGGTGCTCCAGAGGTGTACGGCGGAGGTGCGCGCCCGAGCATAACCGGGACACCGGTCAGGTCTCCCGGTCGGCTGTCGTCAAGCTCACCTATCCACGGACGCGGAGGGGGCTCTAAAATTTGGGTTACTTAACGGTAGTTAGCGTGCCCAGCATCACAGCGTTTTGGAGCGTGAGAGACCTTGGCCGGATCGGCTGACTTCGACCTGTACCGCCCGTTGGAGGAGCACGACATGCTCCGGGACGCCGTCCGCGCGCTGGCCGAGGCGAAGATCGCGCCGCACGCCGCGGCGGTGGACGAGGAGGCCCGCTTCCCGCGGGAGGCCCTCGACGCCCTGACCGCGAACGACCTGCACGCGGTGCACATCCCCGAGGAGTACGGCGGCGCGGGCGCCGACGCCCTCGCCACGGTGATCGTCATCGAGGAGGTCGCCCGCGTCTGCGCCAGCTCCTCCCTGATCCCGGCCGTGAACAAGCTCGGCTCCCTGCCGGTGATCCTCTCCGGCTCCGAGGAGCTGAAGAAGAAGTACATGACCCCGCTCGCCAAGGGCGACGGCATGTTCTCCTACTGCCTCTCCGAGCCCGACGCGGGCTCGGATGCGGCCGGCATGAAGACCAAGGCCGTCCGCGACGGCGACTTCTGGGTCCTCGACGGAGTCAAGCGCTGGATCACCAACGCGGGCGAGTCCGAGTACTACACGGTGATGGCCGTCACCGACCCCGCCAAGCGCTCCAGGGGCATCTCCGCCTTCGTCGTCGAGAAGTCCGACGAGGGCGTCTCCTTCGGCGCCCCGGAGAAGAAGCTCGGCATCAAGGGCTCGCCGACCCGCGAGGTCTACCTGGACAACGTCCGCATCCCCGCCGACCGCATGATCGGCGAGGAGGGCACCGGCTTCGCCACCGCGATGAAGACGCTGGACCACACCCGCATCACCATCGCCGCCCAGGCCCTCGGCATCGCCCAGGGCGCCCTCGACTACGCCAAGGGCTACGTCAAGGAGCGCAAGCAGTTCGGCAAGCCGATCGCCGACTTCCAGGGCATCCAGTTCATGCTCGCCGACATGGCCATGAAGATCGAGGCCGCCCGGCAGCTCACGTATGCGGCCGCCGCCAAGTCCCAGCGGGGTGACAGCGACCTCACCTTCCAGGGCGCCGCCGCCAAGTGCTTCGCCTCCGACGTCGCGATGGAGGTCACCACCGACGCCGTCCAGCTCCTCGGCGGCTACGGCTACACCCGTGACTACCCGGTCGAGCGCATGATGCGCGACGCCAAGATCACGCAGATCTACGAGGGCACGAATCAGGTCCAGCGGATCGTGATGGCGCGCAACCTGCCGTAACCGGCGTCGTACGGCTCACGCGGCCGGCCCCGGTCTCAGTCGTCGAAGCCCTCCGCCACCCGCCGCTCGCGCAGCTCCATGATCGCGCGGCGGCGGGCCAGGCGGTGGGTGCGGCGGATCTGGGCCTCCTGGTAGCGGCGCTTGTCCTTCTCGGTCTCCGGGAGGACCGGCGGGACCGTGCGCGGCTTGCCGTCCGCGTCGACCGCGGCGAAGACCAGGTACGCCGAGCCGACCTGGGTGGCGGGCGTGGACTCGTTCCAGCGTTCGGCCAGGACCCGGACGCCGACCTCCATGGAGGAGCGGCCGGTCCAGTTGACCTGGGCCTTCACATGGACGAGGTCGCCGACGCGGACCGGTTCGAGAAACGCCATCTCGTCCATCGACGCGGTGACGGCGGGGCCGCCCGAGTGCCGGCCGGCCACGGCGCCCGCCGCGTCGTCGACGAGCTTCATGATCACTCCGCCGTGCACCGTGCCCAGGAGGTTGGTGTCGCCGTGGGTCATGATGTGGCTGAGGGTGGTGCGGGACGCCGAGGTCGGCTTGCCCGGGATCTCCGGAGTCGCCGACTGCGCGGCTGAGGCCTGTTCTGCCTGGTCTGTCATGGCCTCCACCTTATGCCGGGACGACATCCGAGTAATTTGTGTCAGCTTCGCAACAGCACTGACCTGATTTTCCGACGACCCTTGTATGGCCCGTGGCGCGGACCTGCACACTGGTGCGCATGAATGATTGGCCCGAGGGATGGTCCGGTGACAACCGCGCCGGCCGGTACGGACGCGGCAGCGCGAGCGCACGGCCCGAGAGCGCGCGCGTGATGCGGCAGGTCCGCCGCGGCCAGGCGCCGCCGCCCGGCCCGGGCCCGTCCGCACCGCCGTACGGTGCCGGGGTGCCGCAGCAGCCGTCGTACGTCGACGGCCAGGGCCACGGCGGCCAGGACCAGTACGACAGCGGCTACAACACCGGCCAGGTCTACGGCAGCCCGGGCGGCCGGGGCCACGGCCCTGGCGGCCCCGGTGGTCCCGGCCCGGGCCGGCCCGCGCCGGACTGGCGCCGCCGGATCAAGTGGACCGCGATCACGCTGGTGACGGCGCTGGTCGTCACCACCGTCGGCACGTACTTCTGGGCCGACTCCAAGCTCAACCGCGAGGTCGACCTGTCCAAGGTCATCGAGCGGCCCGGCGCCGGCGAGGGCACGAACTACCTGATCGTCGGCTCCGACAGCCGCGAGGGCATGACCGCCGAGCAGAAGAAGGACCTGCACACCGGCTCCGCCGAGGGCAAGCGCACCGACTCGATGATGATCCTGCACACCGGGGACAACGGGTCGACACTGATCTCGCTGCCCCGTGACTCGGACGTGGAGATCCCGAGCTTCGTCGGCTCCGAGTCCGGCAAGACGTACCAGGGCACGGGCCGGCACGTGAAGCTGAACGCCGCGTACGCGGAGGACGGCCCCGAGCTGCTGGTGCGCACCGTCGAGCACAACACCGGGCTGCGCCTGGACCACTACGTGGAGATCGGCTTCGCCGGCTTCGCGAACATCGTGGACTCGGTCGGCGGCGTCGAGATGGACATCCCGCAGGACATCAAGGACCCGAAGTCCGGCGCCGACTTCAAGAAGGGCAGGCAGACCCTGGACGGCCAGGACGCCCTCGCCTTCGTCCGCACCCGGTACGCGCTGGCCGGCTCCGACCTGGACCGCACCAAGAACCAGCAGAAGTTCCTGTCGGCGCTGGCGAGCCAGGTGGCCACCCCGTCGACCGTCCTCAACCCGTTCAAGCTGTACCCGACCATGGGCGCCGGCCTGGACTCCCTCGTCGTCGACAAGGACATGGGCCTGTTCGATCTGGCGAGCATGTTCTGGGCGATGAAGAGCGTCAGCGGCGGTGACGGCACGTCGATGAACATGCCGGTCTCGGGCAGCGTCGGCGGAAACCTCAAGTGGGACGAGGCCAAGGTGAAGAAGCTGGTCGAGCAGCTGAAGAACGACGAGAAAGTCACCGTCTCCGGCAACTGAGGCCGCGGGGGCCCCGGCGGGTCACTTCTTCCCGCACACCACCTCGTCGCCGCGCACCACCGTGCCCGACTCCTGCGGCGGGTCCGCCGGCTTCACCTTCACGACCTGCTTGAAGTCGGCGCCCGCGACCACCTTCAGCGTCGGGCCCTGGCCCTTGACCGGCCGCAGCTCGCTGCCGGGCAGGGCGGCGGCCAGCGACTTCGCCGAGCGGTCCCAGCGGGGGTCGAAGGCGACGACGGTCCGCCGGACCGCGCGGTCGGTGGCGTTCCTGGGGGCGCGGGTGGTGCGGAACCCGGTCGCCGCCAGCGCGTCGTCGACCCGCTTGCCGAGCCCTCGCGTGTGCGTGCCGTTCTCCACCTGGACCCGGATCTGCTTCGGGTCCACCGGGACCCGGACCGGCGCCGGGCCCTTCGGCTTCGGCCTGGGGGCGGCCAGCGGCTCGTCCTCGCGCAGGGCGTCGAAGATCCGCTCGGACTTGGCAGGGTCCCACTTCAGGGTCGAGCCGACGCCCTTGACGGCGTAGCCCATCTGCCCGATCGGCACGGTGGTGAACTCGGACGAGGACGGCGAGAAGTTCCGCATCGCCCGCCCGAGGGCCAGCAACTCGTCGGTGCCGAAGCCCTCGTCGGCCCGCACCGAGCCCAGCACCGCCTGGGTGACGTCACGGAACTTCAGCGGGTTCAGCAGGAGCCCCGAGGAGGTCGCCCGGTCGATCAGGGCGGCCAGGAAGCGCTGCTGGCGCTTCATCCGGCTCAGGTCCGAGGCCCCGTCGAGGTGGCGGGCGCGGACGTACTGCAGCGCCTGCCCGCCCGTCAGCTCGTGGGTGCCGGCCGGCAGGTCGAGCCCGGTGTAGCTGTCCTTGAGCGGCTGAACGGTGCAGATCTGCACACCGCCGAGGACGTCCACCGTCTTCATGAAGCTGGTGAAGTCGACCTCCAGGTAGTGGTCGATCTTCACGCGGGTCATGTTCTCCACGGTGCGGATGGTCAGCTGCGGGCCGCCCTCCGCGTAGGCCGCGTTCAGCTTGAGGGGGTGCCCCTTGTGGTGCTCACCGGTGGTGCGGTCGGTGTGGTCGGGCGTCTCGGCGTAGGAGTCGCGCGGCAGGCTGACCACGCTCGCGTGCTCCCGGTCCTCCGAGATGTGCACGATCATGATCGTGTCGGTGCAGTGGCAGGGCGCGCCGCCGAGGCGGTACTTCCGCCGTTCCTCCTCGCTGATCCGGTCACGGCCGTCGGTGCCGACCAGCAGGACGTTCATTCCGTCGCCGGCCCGCGGCCGGTTCTTCATGTCCTTGAAGGCGTCGACCCGCGAGATGTCCGAGTCCAGGCCGGAGAGCACCGCGTGCCCGATCCCGGCGGAGGCGAGCACCACCACGGACAGAGCGGTCACCGCCCGCACGGCCCAGCGCGGCTTCTTCCGCCGTACGGGGGGCCTCGGCGGGCGGCGGGACGGACGCGGGCCGCCGCGCTGCGGTGGCGGGCCGCCACGGGGGGACGCGGCCGGGACCCGGGGGGAGCGGGGCGGCGTGGGCAAGGTGACACCTCCGCGGGGACGGGCCGTGCGGCCGGGCGTGGGATCCGTGAGCACCGTAGGCCGATACGATCTGCTGCCCGGGGCTGTGACCCCCGCGGCGCGCACCCGTGTCCCCCGTTCGCGGTAACGTGAGCACCGATGAACGCCAAGTCCGACGTGCGGCCGCCCGCCGTTTCCGTGATCATGCCCGTCCTCAACGAGGAGCGGCATCTGCGCGGCTCCGTCCGCGCCATCCTCGCCCAGGAGTACGCCGGCGAGATGGAGGTCGTGATCGCCCTCGGTCCCTCCGCGGACCGTACGGACGAGATCGCCGCAGAACTCGTCGCCGAGGACCCGCGCGTGCACACCGTGCCGAATCCCACCGGCCGTACGCCCGCCGCGCTGAACGCCGCCATCAAGGCCTCCCGCCACCCGGTCGTCGTCCGCGTCGACGGCCACGGCATGCTCTCGCCGAACTACATCGCCACGGCCGTACGGCTCCTCGAGGAGACCGGCGCGCAGAACGTCGGCGGCATCATGCACGCCGAGGGCGAGAACGCCTGGGAGGACGCCGTCGCCGCCGCGATGACGTCGAAGATCGGCGTGGGCAACGCCGCCTTCCACACGGGCGGGGAGGCAGGGCCCGCCGAGACCGTGTTCCTGGGGGTGTTCCGCCGCGAGGCGCTGGAGCGGCAGGGCGGCTACAACGAGGAGTTCATCCGCGCCCAGGACTGGGAGCTGAACTTCCGCATCCGCGAGGCCGGCGGCCTGATCTGGTTCTCGCCGGAGCTGAAGGTGTCGTACCGCCCGCGGCCGTCCGTGCGGGCGCTGGCCAAGCAGTACAAGGACTACGGCCGCTGGCGGCACGTCGTCGCCCGCTACCACTCCGGCTCCATCAACCTGCGCTACCTCGCCCCGCCGGCGGCCGTGTGCGCCATCGCGGCCGGTGTCGTGGTGGGTGTCGCGCTGACCCCGTGGGGCTTCGTCGTGCCCGGCGGTTACCTGGCCGCGATCGCCGCCGGCTCGGTCCCGGCGGGCAAGGGGCTGGGGCTGAAGGCACGGGCGCAGATCCCTGTGGCGCTGGCGACCATGCACATGTCGTGGGGCTGGGGCTTTCTGACCAGCCCGAAGTCGCTGGCCAGGAAGGTCATCGCCTCGCGGCGCCCGGCGGTGCGGCCGGCCGCCGACACCGACGCCGCCGGGACCAGGTGACACCGGGACCAGGTGACGCCGGGCCGGATCGGGCTCAGGACGAGGCTCAGGACCAGGTGAACGCCGGGTTCACGTGCATGCAGGCGCTCTCGTCCGCGCCGTTGAGGGCCTCGGCCGACTCCGGGGTCCGGTCGTCGGACGCGGGCGCCTCGTACGTCGTCCCCTCGCGCCAGTCGGCGCCCACGGTGAGCGTGACACCCGAGACGTCGGTCGACCGCTGCACCGAACTCGCGGGAATCCCCAGGGCCTTGGCGACCCGCTGCGCGTCGCCCTCCAGGTCGGCGCTCGGGTAGCGGACGACCGTACGGTCCTCGCTCGGCAGCACCGACGGGTCGGCGACGGCCTTGGCGAAGCCCTGTTCCACCAGCAGCCCCGTGACCGTGTTCGCGCGTCCGCGGGCCGCGCCGAGGCGGTCCGTCCGGGTGCCGTTGCGCACCTGGACGGCGATCTCGTCGTCGGCGGCGGCCGGGTCGTCCGAGACCTCCGTCTTCTCGTCGGCCGCCTTCTTCCCGGTGTCCTTGCCGTCCAGCGCGACGTCCTCGCGCACCAGCCGGAACAGCTGCTCCGCGTCCTCGGTCGGCTCCACGCGGGCGCCCACGTACCGGTTGGGCATCGTGGTCATGGTGATGCGCTCCGGCTTCACCTTGCGCAGCTCGTCGCTGAGGTCGTACAGCTTCCTGACGGTGTCCAGGCCCGGGTCGACCGTGAGCGCCCGGGTGGCCTCCTCGGCCAGCCTGCGCAGCCTGTTCGGGCTGCTCAGGGTCGCGTTCTCGCGCAGCGTCCGGACCATCGAGTTCAGGTACATGTGCTGGGCCTTGGCCCGCGCGAGGTCGCTGCCGTCCTCGAAGCCGTAGCGGGTGCGCAGCCACTGCAGGGCCTGCTCGCCCTTGACCGGGTGCGTTCCCTTCTCCAGCTTCAGGCCGGAGCCGTGGCCCTCGCCGTCGCGTGAGTGGATGTTGGCGTCCACGCAGACCGGGACGCCGCCGACGGCGTCCGCCATCGACACCACGCCCGCGAAGTCGACCATCACGAAGTGGTCGATGCGGATGCCGGTCAGTTCCTGCCAGGTGGCCACCGTGCAGCCGGGGCCACCGTGGCCGAGGCTCCGGTTGGTCATCACCCGGCCCTCGCTCGCCGGGTAGACCTTCCCGTCGTCCGGGTCGGTGCACTTGGGGATCTTCACGAGGGTGTCGCGCGGCATGCTGACGACCGACATGTTGCTGCGGTCGGCGGACAGGTGCACCAGCATCTGCACGTCCGCCAGCGGCGTGGAGCCGAACGTCTCGCGGGCGCCGCCGAGTTGCTGGTTGGCCTCGCTGTCCCGCGCGTCCGAGCCGATGACGAGGATGTTCAGCGGGGTCTGCCCGGCCGCGTTCGGCGTCGGGGCGGCGACCTTGTTGTCGCCCAGGTTCAGGGCGTCCTTCTTGATGTTGTCGTTGAGGTGCTCGTAGTAGAGGTAACCGGCGCCGGCCGTACCGGTTATGAGCACGGCGAGCGTCACCGCCGTCCAGCGGAGCACCCGGCGCCCTCTGCGCGGCCGGCGTCTGCCCGCCTCGGCGCCGCCGTCACCCTCCTCGCTCTCCGTCTTCCCGTCCGCCTCGGCGCGCTCGGGGGCGTCGGTCGCGCCCTGGCGCGCGTCCTCCGCCTGCACACTGCTTCGCGTCATCTCGGTCCCTCCCACCTCCGCGCCGCGGCGCGGGCCCGTCGCCGTCCCGTGAGACGTACGACGGGCCCGTCAGGTCAACTGGCGCACAGCTTCTGGTCGGCCGTGGACTTCTCCACCTCGGGCGTCTCCACGGAGGCGGCGTCGAGTTTGACGCCGGCGCCCTTGAAGTCCTTGCCGAGGGTGAGGGTCATGGTGGGCAGGCCCTGGGCGTTGGTGACGCTCTCGCCGGGCTTCATGGCGGCGCCGGACAGGCCGAGGATCTCGGCGAGGGCGCGGGCCTGGTCGGCCTGGTCGGGGGCGTACTCGAGGGTGGTCCTGGCGATCTCCGCGTCGGCGTTGCCCGCGTTCTCCGACTTGGTGACACCTGCGTCCGTCTGGAGGTAGGAGAGTTCCTGCTGGGCGCTGCCGGCGGGGGCGCCGCCGTTCATGACGCGGACGCGTACCTCGGACGGGTCGGACTTCTCGCCCTCGAGGCGGGCGGCGACGGCGGCGGCCTCCTTCTTCTCCTTCTTCTTGACCTCGGTGAAGGAGATGTCGTTCTTGATCATGTCGAAGACCTGGGGCGCCTCTGACGGCTTGGGGACGACCGTCGCCTTGACCTTCTCCGCCGGGTTGTCGATCACCGGCACCGTGAGGAACGTGATGTTCTTCGGCGGCACCTTCTTCAGCTCCAGGGCGACGTCCTTCAGCGTGCCCACGTTGCCGATGGGCTCGTCCACGGTCAGGGCCTTGGTGGCGGCCTCGGCCAGCTTCACCAGCTTGGTGGGGCTGGTGAGGGTGTCACTGGAGGACATCTTCCGCATGAGCGAGCCCAGGAACTGCTGCTGCACCTCGATGCGGTCCAGGTCGCCCTGGTTGCCGAAGGCGTGCCGGGTACGGACGAAGGCGAGGGCCTGCTCGCCCTCGACCGTGGACTCGCCCGCGGGCAGCTTGAGGTGGGACTTCGGGTCGTCGACGGCGTTCTCCACACAGACGTCGACGCCGTCGACGGCGGTGGTCAGCGTCTTGACCGCGTTGAAGTCGGCCATCATGAAGTGGTCCGGCTGGATGCCGGTCGCCTCCTTCACGGTGCGCATGGTGCAGCCCGCGTTCCGGCCGCCCTCGCCGAGGCTCCGGTTGAAGCGGACGCCCTGCTCCCCGGGGACGATCTCCGTCGAGCCGTCCTCCTGCTTGGTCTCGCAGTCGGGGATGTCGACGATCAGGTCGCGGGGGATGCTGAGCGCGGTCGCGTTGGAGCGGTCCTTGGCCACGTGCAGCAGGATCGTGGTGTCCGCGTGGCCGACGCTGCCGGCGTCGCCGTAGCCCTCGTTGCCGGCTCCGGTGCGTTTGTCGGTGCCGAGGATGAGGATGTTGAAGGCCTCGTCCTTGCTGAAGCTGCTGCTTCCGGCGCTGCCGACGTCCGTCGTCGCGACGTTGCCCTCGAGGTGCTTGAGGTAGACGTAGCCGCCGAGGCCGGCCACGAGCACGACGAACGCGGTGGAGCCGCCGACCCACAGCACGGCCTTCTTGCCCTTCGACTTCTTCTTCGCCGGCCGGCGCCCGCGCCGCCCCGGCGCCGGCTCCTCGGGCGCCGGACGGCGCCGCCGCTGGGGCGGGACCTCCCGGCCGGGCGCGGTCGTACGCCGTGCCGAACCGGTGGTGCCGCCGTCGGCGGGGGAGGGGGCACCGGTGTCACGGGGGGCGGGCCTGCGGGGGCCCGGCACGGGTGACTGCGGTGCGGAAGAAGGCAGTCGCAGTTCGTATTCACCGGTGCGCGGATTCAGTACCCACTGATCTGCGGGATCGACGTCCTCTGCCCGCCCACGTCCTTGCGCGTCCACGGTCTCCCAATCCTCCGTCGGGGCCACGCGGCACCTTCTGCCGGAAGGCGCACGATAAAGGGTCAACATGTGCACGACGCCAGGGCGGACCTCGCGGCGGGGGCACCGGAGCGCTCACACTATCCGTCCGGTTCAGCGTCGAACGACACCGGCGCCACATTCGGCTCCCCTACAACAGGGCAATCCCTCCTATTTTCCGGAACTCCTACCATCGGTACGGTTTGTACACGTCCATGCACTTACTGGTGTCCGAGCCGTTGATGGCGTCGCTGTTGTCCGGCAGCTCTCCGGCCTCGGGCGTCTTCTGTTCCGGGTATGACGTGCCGGAGCGCCAGTCCGCTCCCACGACCAGCGTGATCCCGGACACGGCGGCCGACTTCCGCACCGCGCTCGCCGGAATTCCCAGTGACTCGGCGACGCGCAGGGCGTCGCCCGCCGCCCCGGCGCTCGGATAGCGGACCACGGTCCTTTCCTCGGACAGTGCGGCCGAGGTGTCCTTGACCGCCCTGGCGAAGCCCTTCCGCACCAGTGCCTGGGCGACCGCGCCCGCACGGCCGCCGACCGGGCCGAGGGTGGCTGAGCGGGTGGCGTTCCGGACGCTGACGCCGATCTCGGAGTCGGGGGCGGCGGAGTCCTCGGCGGGCTCCTCCCCGGAGCCCTTCCCGCTGTCCTTTCCGCTGTCCTTTCCGGCGTCCGCCCCGGTGCCGGCGCCCTCGCCGCCGCCCTTGGCGCCCTTGTCGTCGAAGGGCACGTCGTCGCGGAGCATCGCCCACACCCGCTCCGCGTCGTCGCCGGCCGGGAGCAGGTGGTTCGCGTTCTGCGAGTCCTGAACGGTGGGCATCGTCGTCATGGTGATGCGGTCCGTCGGCACCGTCTTGAGCTGCATGCCCAGGTCGTAGAGCTTCCTGACCGTGCCGATCTCCTCGGAGACCGTCAGGGACTTCGTGGCCGCCTCGGCCAGGTCCATCAGCCTGCCCGTGTCGGTGAAGACGTTCTGCCCCTTCAGGGTGCGGATCATCGAGTTCATGTACATGTGCTGGGCCCTGGCCCGCAGCAGATCGCTGCCCCAGGCGTGCCGGGTACGCAGCCACTGCAGCGCCTGCTCGCCCCGCACCTTCTCCCGGCCGGCCTCCATCTTGAGACCCGAGCCGCCGGGTACACCGGGCAGCGGGCGGTCCCACACGTCGTGGTTCACACAGACCTCGACCCCGCCGACGGCGTCCGCCATCGACACCACCCCCGCGAAGTCGATCGTCATCCAGTGGTCGATGTAGACGCCGGTGAGGTTCTCCCAGGTGGCCAGGGTGCAGCCGGCGCCGCCGCGGCCCAGCGACTCGTTGATGATCGTGTTGGTCGCCGGGTACTTCTCGCCGCTGGCCGGGTCGGTGCACCCGGGGATGTCGACCCGGGTGTCGCGGGGGATGCTCACGACCGCGGCGCTCTTGCGGTCGGCGGCCAGGTGGATGAGCATCTGCACGTCGCCCAGCGGCGGGTTGTCCCGGTGGTTCCTGCCTCCGCCCAGCGACACGTTGGCATCGGAGGCGCGGCTGTCGGAGCCGACCAGCAGGATGTTCAGCGGCGTCTGCCCGGCCGCGTTCGGCTCGGCCCTGTGCGCCTTGGAGTCGCCGCTGCTGCGCTCGCCCTTCTCGATGTTGCCGTTCAGGTGCCCGTAATAGAGGTATCCGGCGCCGGCCGTCCCGAGTATCAGCACCGCGAGGGTCGTCGCGGACCATCGGAGCGCGCGATGCCGGCGTCCGGTCCGCCGCGGCCCGGACCGCCTGCCGTTCCCGCCGCCGGGGCCCTCCGGGCCGCCCGGGCCCCCCGGCCCGCCCGTGCCCGCGCCACCCGCGTCACCCTCGCCCCGGGCACCCCGGGCGCGCCGGACGGTGCCCGGTCGTGTCCCCTCCCCGTGCACACTGCTCTGCGTCATGCCTCTCCCCACCCGCGGACCCGCGAACGCCCCTGCGCGCACTGCCCGTTCGCACAGTTGGACGTACGGGCGCCCTCGTTGGCTGTACGGCGGCCCCGACGAATTGCTCGCGTCCCGCAGGGCTGCTCCCGTCCCAGCCGTCTCCCGGGCGCACCGATGGACTGCCGTACTGTCAGACGCACGTGGAACCCGTCAGGTCACTTCGCGCACTCGACCTTGTCCGCGGTGGACTTCTGGACCTCTTCGGGAGCCTTGGCGGAGGCGGCGTCGAGTTTGACGCCGGCGCCCTTGAAGTCCTTGCCGAGGGTGAGGGTCATGGTGGGCAGGCCCTGGGCGTTGGTGACGCTCTCGCCGGGCTTCATGGCGGCGCCGGACAGGCCGAGGATCTCGGCGAGGGCGCGGGCCTGGTCGGCCTGGTCGGGGGCGTACTCCAGGGTGGTCCTGGCGATCTCCGCGTCGGCGTTGCCCGCGTTCTCCGACTTGGTCACACCGGCCTCCGTCTGGAGGTAGGCCAGCTCCCGCTGGGCGCTGCCGCCGGAGGCGCCGCCGTTCATGACGCGGACGCGGATCTCGGAGGGCTCGGACTTCTCGCCCTCCAGCCGGGCGGCGACGGCGGCCTTCTCCTTCTTCTCCTTCTCCGACTCCTTCTTCTTGACCTCGGTGAAGGAGACGTCGTTCCTGATCATGTCGAAGACCTGCTGGGCCGGCTCCTCCTGGAGGACGACGGTCGCCTTGACCTGCTCGGCCGGGTTGTCCTTCACCGGCACCGTGGCGAAGGTCAGGTTCTTGGTGTCGAGCTTGCCCAGCTCCAGTCCGAGGTCCTTCAGCTTGCCGATGCTGTCCAGCTGGGAGTCGACGGTCAGCGCCTCGGTCGCCGCCTCGGCCAGTTTCACCATCTTCGACGGGCTGGTGAGCGTGTCGTTGGACTTGAGCTTGCGCATCAGCGCGCTGAGGAACTGCTGCTGGATCTCGATGCGGCTCAGGTCGCCGCCGAAGCCCACGGAGTGCCGGGTGCGCACGAAGGCGAGGGCGTCCTCGCCCTCGATCGTGTGCTTGCCGGCCGGAAGGTTCAGGTGCGAGTCCGGGTCGTCGATGGCCTTCGCCAGGCACACCTCGACTCCCTCGACCGCCGTGGTGAGCGTCTTGACCGCGTTGAAGTCGGCCACCATGAAGTTGTCGGGCGTGACCCCGGTCAGCTCGGTGACGGTCCGCATGGTGCAGCTGGGCGTACGGCCGCTCTGGCCGAGGCTCGTGTTGAAACGGACGCCGGTGGAGCCGGGGATGACCTTCGTGGACCCGTCCTCCTGCGTGGTCGGGCAGTCGGGGATGTCGACGATCAGGTCGCGGGGGATGCTGAGCGCGGTCGCGTTGGAGCGGTCCCTGGCGACGTGCAGCAGGATCGTGGTGTCGGCGTGGCCCGCGCTGCCCGCGTCACCGTAGCCCTCGTTGCCGGCTCCGGTGCGCTTGTCGGTGCCGATCAGCAGGATGTTGATCGCCCTGTCCTTCTGGAAGCCACCGGTGCTCGCGCCGTCGTCGGCGACGGACTTGATGTTGTCGTTGAGGTGCTCCAGATAGAGGTATCCGGCCGTGCCGACGGCGAGGACGACGAACGCCATGGTGCCGCCGGTCCACAGCAGGACCTTCTTGCCCTTCGGCTTCTCCTTCGCCGGCCGTCGGCGACCGCGCCGTCCGGGCGGCGGCTCCTCGGGCGCGGTACGGCGTCTGCGGGGAGGGGGAGCCTCACGTTCCGGGGCGGTCGAGGGGGCCGACGCCTGTGCGCCGCGGCGGCGTGCACCGCGGGGGCCCGGGACGGTCGACTGCGGTGCGGAAGGGCTCAGTCGCAGTTCGTACTCGCCGGTGTCCGGATTGAGTACCCACTGGTCTGCGGGGTCGACGTTCTCCGCCCGCCCACGGCTTTGCGCGTCCACGGTTGTCCGAATCCTCCGTCGGGGCCACGCGGTGCCTTCCCCTCAAGGCGCCCGGTCTTGCTCACTCGGTGCTCGGCCTCGGGCAGAACCTCGTGGCCGGGCACACCGGAGCGCTCACATTAACCGCCCTGTTCGGTGCGGGGCGACGGCGGTGACACATTCCACGAACCTTACAACTGGGCAATACGGCGCATTCCTTGGACAATTGTCCGCTCTACCGCGCCCGCCATGCGGCGTTTTGGAATGCGCTTTACTCGCAGACGTCGTCCGCGGCGGTGTTCCCGCTGAACGTCGGTGCCGGGGAATCACCGTCACCGGGTTCCCGGGGGCCCCCGGAACCGGTCGGCGCGTCCGGCTCGGCCGTCGTCGCGATCGCCACGGGTTCGTCCGTCCGCAGGCGGGTGAACAGCTTCTCGGCGTCGGGCTCCACGAGTTGGTCGCGATTGGCGTCGCCCGCGTACGACTCCCGGGGAACGGTCAGGAATTGCACGCGTTCGGTGGGAATGCCGCGCAGCCCCCGTACGAGGTCGTACAGACCACGCAGACTCGCCAGGTCCGGATCCGTCATGAGGGACGACGTGGCCGCGTCCAGAACGGGATACAACTTCATCGGATTCAGCAGTACGCCATTGCTCTGCGCCTTGTTGACGAGCGCCCCCAGGAAACGCTGCTGCCGGTCCATCCGGTCGGTGTCGCTGCCGTCACCGAGCGACTTGCGGGCGCGGACGTAGCCGAGCGCCTGCTCCCCGTCGAGCGTGACCCGGCCCGCGGGCAGCCTCAGCTTGGCGTCCTTGTCGTCGACCGGTTTCCGCAGGCACACCTCGACGCCGTCGAGCGCGTCGACCAGCTCCTTGAAGCCCTGGAAGTCGACGACCACGTGGTGGTCGATCCGGACACCGGTCAGCTTCTCGACCGTACGGATCGAGCACGCCGAACCGCCCACCTCGTAGGCGTAGTTGAACTGCGCGAGGACGGGCTCGGTGCGTGCCCCGTCGGGGCGGCGGCAGTCGGGCACGTCCACCATCAGGTCGCGGGGGAGGGAGACGGCGGTGGCGCTGTCCCGGCCCGCGGCCAGGTGCAGCAGGATCGTGGTGTCCGACCGTTCGGTACCGGTGTCCCGGCCGTAGCGCGCGTTGCCGTCGCCGGAGCGCGAGTCCGACCCGATCAGCAGTACGTTCCGGGCGCCGCGGACCAGCGAGGTGGGCCGCTCCTTCTCGTACCGGGCCAGTTCGGCCGCCGCCGCCTCGTCCGACGTGATGTTGCCGTCCAGCTTGGCGTACACCGCCCACCCGGCCCCCACGGCACCGACGGCCAGCACGGCGACCACGATCCCGGAACGCCTCAGCCGCCGCCTGCGACGCCGCCGCCTCAGCCCGTCCCCGGTCGCGGACGCCCCCGCCCCGGACGCCGGGCCCCCCTTGCCGGCGCCCCCGCCGAAGGGCGCGCCTGCGTCGTCATCGCTCACGTCTCCCTCCGTCCCGCACACGTGCGCTCCTACGACCATGACCCGAGCAAGCGCTGGAGGGGGAACGGGGCTGAGCCGAACGGGGTACGGGGCCGCGCCGACGCCTACGGGCGGGGGCGTGCTCCGATGCCCTCACGGGCGGGGGCGTGCTCCGATGCCCTCACGGGCGGGGTCTGTTGCGATGTCCTCACGGGCGGGGGCGTGCTCCGATGCCCTCACGGCCACGGGCCCGTTCCAACGTGGTCGCTCCGACGCCCTCGCGGGCCCGTTCCGGCGTCCTCGCGGGCGCGCGGCCGCCCCGCTCTGCCTCCCCACGGGCGCGGCCGCCCCGGTGCCCACCGGCGTTGCGGCTTCGACGCCTACGGACGGTGTGGCTCCACGCCGATGGGCGCGCGCCCGCTCCGACGCCGGCACGGGCATGCGCCCGCTCTCACGTCCACGGGCAGGGGTCCGCCCCGGCGTCCCCGGGCGCTGTCGCCCCGATGTCCACGGGTACTCCCGGCACGCAGTCCGCCGGGTCGCGTCGATACGCGACGCGGGGCGCCGACCGCCCATGCGCCACGCGCGCCCATGCGCCACGCGCACCCACCCCGCGCCTAAACGACGCCGGGCGCCACGTCAACGCCGGGTGTGCGCCCGTTTTTCGCGACACCCACGCCGGACGACCGACGCCGGGCATGCGCCCGCCCTCGCCCGACACCCACGCCCGACACCCACGCCCGACACCCACGCCCGACACCCACGCCGGACAACCGACGCCGGGCATGCGCCCGCCGTCGCCCGACACCCATGCCGGACGACCCGTCACCCCCGGGTGAACGCCCGCCCCGCCTCCTCACCCAACGCCGAGTCACCGCCCCGGCAGACACCTCACCGCGCCGTCGCCGAGACCTTCTCCGACTCGATCCGCTGGTCCACGACCCCCGCCTCCGCCAGCTCCAGATGCCGGCACAGCACCACCGACCCCCCGCTGGCCAACGGCCCGTACAGCCCCGCGCTCAGCCCCGCCCACGTGTCGTACGGCAACCCCGACAGAATCCGCGCCCCCGGCCCCGTGAGCCCGAGGCCCGACGCCTCCGCCCGGGCCCGTTCCACGACCTCCGCCCCGCTGAACTCCCGCCCGGCCACGATCAGCGCGGGCTCCTCCGGATCCACCGGCGCGTACGGCACGAACCGGTCGCCCTGCCCCGGCACCTCCACCGCGTAATCGGCGAAGCCCTCCGGCGCTCGCGGCACGAAGCGCCCTCCGAGCGGGCGCAGCGCCAGTGCCACCCGCGCCCCCGAGCACGCCCGCGCCGCCTCCAGCGACTCCGGTTCCGGCCCGCTCACGACCACGTCGGCCGTCGCCGGATCACCCCCCACGTCGGCGACGACACCCACCGACGCGCACGCCAGCAGCCACACGGCCGTCTGCCAGTGCGCGGGCAGCAGCAGCGCGACCCGATCGCCGGGTTCGACGGACAGTTCGTCCTGGAGCAGATTCGCGGTCTTGGCCACCCAATTGGCGAAGGTGGCCACGGACAGTTCGACGCGTTCGCCGGTGGCGTCGTCGTAGAAGGTCACCAGGGGGCGTCCCGGGTCCGCGGCGAGCGCGGAACTCAGCAGGTCGGCAGGGGTGCGGTCGGTCGCGTTCACCCGCCCAAGCGTACGCGGGCCCACGGGCGGGCACCGAGCGTACGGCGTACCGCACCGCCACCGGTTCGGACGAAAACGCCCTACAGCCCGTCAGATCACGGTTGGACAGATTTGTACGGTGATGTCCACGATCGGGAGCATGCGTGGATTCCTTGCTTCCTCGATCGGTGTCACGTGCGCGGCCGCCCTGGCCCTTCCGCTCGCCCCGCCCGCGGCGGCGGCAGCCCCCTCCGCCGTTCCGCCCACAAGCGGAGGAACGGCGCAGTCCGAGGCGTACGTCCCCGGCGGCACTCAGTCGCTGCCCCTCGCCCCCCTCACCCGCGACCGAGCCCCCGGCGCCGCCGAACAGGGCGTACCCCGCCGGGACGTACGGCACTTCTCGCTGGTCGGTCTCGTCTGGGACGACCCGGACACCGAACTCCACGGCCACGTCCAGGTCCGCACCCGCGCCACCGCCACCGGAAACTGGTCCGGCTGGCAGGAGTTGGAGGCCCACAACGCCGACCACGCGGCCGACCCCGGCACCCCCGAGAGCACCTCGGGCCGCGTCCGCGGCGCCACCGCCCCGCTGTGGGTGGGCGAGTCCGACGGCGTGCAGGTACGGGTACGAGCGGAACGCATCCCGGAGGCCGCCAGGGCGACCACAGCCGCTCCGGCCGCCGCCTCCCCCCTCCCCACCGGCATGCGCCTCGAACTCGTCAACCCGGGCGAGGGCGCCCCGCCCGAGGCGGCCCCCGGACCGGACGAGGCCCCCCGTACCACCGGCATGACCGCCGAGTCCGCGGAAGCCGTCGCCGCCTCCGCAGCCAACGCAGGCCTCGCCCCGCTCGGCGCCACCGAGATCCCGGCCCTGAGCCGGGCGCAGACCCAGGCCGAACTCGCCACCCAGCAGCAGGCCAAGCCGTACGTCGGCCCTCGCCCGAAGATCACCACGCGCCGCGGCTGGGGCGCCAACGAGAAGCTGCGCGAGAAGAAGTTCGTGTACACCAGCAAGGTCAAGGCGGCCTTCGTGCACCACTCGGCCACCGGCAACAACTACACCTGCAAGCAGGCGCCGTCAGTCATTCGCAGCATCTACCGCTACCACGTCAACAGCATGGGCTGGCGTGACCTCGGCTACAACTTCCTCGTCGACAAGTGCGGAAAGATCTACGAGGGACGCGCCGGGGGCGTGTCCAAGGCGGTACTGGGCGCCCACACCCTGGGGTTCAACTCCAACAGCATGGGCATCGCGGTACTCGGCACATACGGCTCCAAGAAGCCGTCGTCCGCCGCCGTCAAGGCGGTTGCCCGGCTCACCGCGTGGAAGGTCGGCCTGTACGGCATGAATCCGCGCGGAAAGACATACCTGAGGTCCGGTGGTGGCAATCTCTACCGAAAAGGTAAGAACGTACGACTGAACGTCATCTCCGGTCACCGCGACGGCTTCGCCACGAGCTGCCCCGGCAAGAAGCTCTACGGCAAGCTCGGCACCACCCGCTCGACGGCGGCCAAGTACCAGGGCCGCTGAGGGCGGCGCACCGCACGACCACCGAGGGCGCCATGGAACGGTCTGCATACACTGGCCGGCCGAAAGACAGTTCGGCCGGTCCCGGCAGGAAGCAGAGACGACGGTGACAGAAGCGATCCTCCTGGTCGGCGGCAAGGGCACGCGGCTGCGTCCGCTCACGGTGCACACGCCCAAGCCCATGGTCAGGGCGGCGGGGGTGCCGTTCCTCACGCATCAGCTGGCGCGGGCGAAGGCGGCGGGCGTCGATCACATCGTGCTCGCGACGAGCTACCTGGCGGAGGTCTTCGAACCGCACTTCGGCGACGGCTCGGCCCTCGGCCTCCACCTCGAGTACGTCACCGAGGAGGAGCCGCTCGGCACCGGCGGCGCGATCCGCAACGTGGCGTCCCGGCTGCACTCGGGCCCCGACGACCCGGTCCTCGTCTTCAACGGGGACATCCTGACCGGCCTGGACATCGGCGCGCTGGTCCGCACCCACGGGACGACGGGCGCGGACGTCTCCCTGCACCTGACGAAGGTGACCGACCCGAGGGCGTACGGCCTGGTGCCGACGGACGAGACGGGCCGGGTGCTGGCCTTCCTGGAGAAGCCCCAGACCTCCGAGGAGATCGTCACCGACCAGATCAACGCGGGGGCGTACGTCTTCCGCCGCTCGGTCATCGACACGATCCCGCACGGCCGCCCCGTCTCGGTCGAACGCGAGACCTTCCCGGAGCTCCTCGCCACCGGAGCCCACCTCCAGGGCATGGTCGACTCCACGTACTGGCTGGACCTGGGTACCCCGGCGGCCTTCGTACGCGGCTCCGCCGACCTGGTCCTCGGCCGCGTCCCGTCCCCCGCGATACCGGGCCGCTGCGGCGACCGTCTCGTCCTCCCCACGGCGCGGGTCGCGCCCGACGCCAAGCTGGCCGGCGGCACGGTGGTCGGCGAGGGCGCCTTCGTGGCGGAGGGTGCGCGCGTCTTCGGCAGCACGATCCTGCCCGGCGCGGTCATCGAACCGGGTGCCGTCGTCACCGACTCCCTCATCGGCACCCGCGCCCGCGTCGGCACCCGCTCGGTCCTCACCGACACGGTGATCGGCGACGGCGCCGTCATCGGCGCCGACAACGAACTCCGCTCCGGCGCCCGAATCTGGTGCGACGCCCACATCCCCCCGGCAGCACTCCGCTTCTCGTCCGACGCGTAGGCCTCCGGCGGTTGCGCGGGGTGCCTGCGGCGGCAACTGCCGTGAACCGCCCGCAGCTGCGGACAGCCGCGCCGCGCCGCGCCGCGCCGCTGGGGCAGTCGTGTCGCGTGGCTGCGGGCGGTCGTGCCTCCCCCAGTGCCTGAACTGCCTGGGAGGTACCCCCAGGGGCGGCACGGGTGGGCGGTGGGGACACCTCCCGCTCATGGGGCCCGCGCGAGCGAAGCCGAGTGTGGGGGAGAAGCCGAGCGCGCGAGCGAAGCCGAGTGTGGGGGAGAAGCCGAGCGCGCAAGCGAAGCCGAGTGTGGGGGAGAGACCGAGCGCGGTGGAGAAGCCGAGCGCGGGGGAGAGACCGAGCGCGGTGGAGAAGCCGAGCGTGAGGGAGAGACCGAGCGCGGGGGAGAAGCCGAGCGTGGGGGAGGCACCCCGCAACGCCGGGCCGCGCCACCCGCCCCGCCCCGCCCCGCCCCACACCCACGCCGGGCAACCGGGAAGGACCGGACCAGCAGGCCGGCGGAGCAGCGTCAGAGCCGCTCAATCCCCCGCGGAGCCATCCGCGGCGCCCGCCGCCCCGGCACCCGCCCACTCAGCAACACCAACCGAGCCGCCCGATGCCGCTGCCCGGCATACGGCTCCAGCAGCCGCAGCATTACGGAGTCGTCCGCGTCCCGGTCCCCGCCCAGCGCGAACCCCACGATCCCCGGCAGATGCAGATCCCCCACCGTCACCGCGTCCGGTGCCCCATGACTGCGCTGCACGGTCTCCGCGGACGTCCACGGCCCGATGCCGGACACGACCTCCAGCCGTTCCTGCGCCGCCGCCGGTTCCATCCCGGCCGCCTCCTCCAGTCGCGCGGCGACCCGCACGGCCCGCAGGATCGTCGACGCCCGCTTGTCGTCCACCCCGGCCAGGTGCCACTCCCAGGACGGGATCATCGCCCACGTCCGCGCCGACGGCATGACACACATCCGTCCGGGCGCGGGACCCGGCGCCGGTTCCCCGTACTTCCGTACGAGCAGCCGCCACGCCTGGTACGCCTCCAGCGTCGTGACCTTCTGCTCCAGGATCGACGGGATCAGCGACTCCATCACCAGCCCGGTCCGGGCCAGCCGCAGCCCCGGCCGCCGGTGCGCCGTGAACGCCAGCAGCCGGTGCCGCGGCACGAACGCGGACGGATCGTCGTCGGCGCCCAGCATCCGCGGCAACTGCTCCAGCAGCCAGTCCGCTCCCGGCCCCCAGGCCTCGCCCCGCATCTCACCGCCGCGCGCGGTGACCCGCAGCGTGCCCGGCCCGGCGGGCGTCCGGCTGGCCCGCCACACCGACCCGTCCGGCATCGTGCGGAACGTCGGATCGCCCGGCCCGCGCCGCAGCGGACCGAGCACCAGCCCCAGCTCCAGCGGCCCGTCCGGCACCCACACCCGTACCTTCCCCGGCGCCACGGTCTGCCGGGGCACACCGCCCGCGGGCACGACGCCCTCCCCACCGCGCACCGAAGCGCGCGTGGGCCGGGGAGCGAAACGTCCTGCCACGAGAGAGGTCCTTGGCGCGAGGGAGTGCGGGGAAAGAGACGTGAGGGAATGCGGGGGAAAGGGACGTGAGGGCATGCGGGGAAGCGGAAGCCCCTACGAGGGTAAAGGCTCGCCCGGACAAGCTCACCGCACCTCGATGAACGCCTCCGCGTCCCGCTCCGGCCGCGCCCGCGGCTCCTCGGCGGGATGACCGACGGCGACGGCACCCATCGGGTCCCAGTCACCCGGCAGCCCCAGCACCTCCCGCACGACGTCCCGGCAGAACATCGTCGAGGACACCCACGCCGAACCCAGTCGCTCCCCGGCCAGCGCGACGAGCAGGTTCTGCACGCCGGCGCCGGTGGCGACCACGAACATCTCCCGCTCGGCCCGGTCGCGCCGCGCGTCCCCGTACGTGTGCGAGCCGTCCATGACCAGGCAGGGGACGACCAGATACGGCGCGTTCCGCAGCACGTCCCCGCGCCGGACCCGCTTGGCGACCGACTCCTCGCTCTTGCCGTCCCGCCGCAGGTCCGCGATCCAGGCGTCCCGCATCGCGTCCAGCAGCCGGGTGCGGGATTCGGCCGACTCCAGCAGCACGAACCGCCATGGCGTCGTGTGGTGCGGCGCCGGTGCGGTCACCGCCGCGGCCACCGCCCGTCGTACGGCGCCGGGGTCGACCGGCTCGTCCGTGAAGGCCCGAACCGTACGGCGCTGGGTGACCGCCTGCCGTACCGCCTCCGACGTGCCCAGCCGGAACATGTCGTCGCGCGCACCGCGCAGCATCGCCCGCGCGCCCTCGCCGTCGTCCTCCGCCACCACCTGCGGGAGCCCGCGCACGACGGCGACGGGCAGCCCGGCCGCCTTCCCCTTGACCAGGTCGCCCGCGGCGGCCAGCTCGTCGGCGGTGGCGACGACGGTGGCGCCCAGCGGATTGCCGTGCGCGTCCGTGCCCCCGCGCAGGTCGTCGAGGACCCGGACGCCGGCGGCGCCGATGGCCACGTCCGTGAGTCCGGCCCGCCAGGGCCGCCCGAACGTGTCGGTGACGACCACGCCGACGTCCACGCCCAGCGCGTCGCGCAGTCCGTCGCGGATGCCGCGCGCGGAGGCGTCCGGGTCCTCGGGGAGCAGCAGCACCGTCCCGGAGGGTGTGTTGGAGGCGTCGACCCCGGCCGCCGCCATGACCAGGCCCTGGCGGTTCTCGACGATGCGGAGCGCGCCGCGCCGGGCCACCACCCGCACGGTCTCCGCGTCGATCGCGGCCTCCCGGTCGGCGGCCTCCACGACACGGCCCTCGGCCTTGGACACGATCTTGGACGTGACGAGCAGCACGTCCCCGTCGGCGAGGGCGGGCCCGGCCGCCGTGATCAGCTTGGCCAGGTCGTCGCCCGGCTGCACCTCCGGCAGACCCGGGACGGCCCACACCCGGTAGCCGTCCCCGGGGCCGGACGCGCCGTCACGCACGCCGTCGCTCACGCTTCCCGCACCTCCTCGGCCAGCGTCAGCGCCTCACGGGCCATCTGCGCCGTCGCGTCGAGGTCGGTCATCATCAGCGGTACGGTACGGCAGAGGATGCCGGCCGCCTTCACGCGCGTGACGGAGTCCGCGTCGACCGTGTCGACCAGCCAGCCGTCGAGCAGTCCCGAGCCGTAGTGCTCGGCGACCGCGGCCGCCGTGGACTCCACGCCGACCGCCGCGAGCACCTTGTCGGCCATCCCGCGTACGGGCCTGTCCCCGACGATCGGGGACAGGCCCACCACCGGCACCCCGGCGTCGGCGATCGCCTCCCTGATGCCGGGCACGGCGAGGATCGTGCCGACGGAGACGACCGGGTTGGACGGCGGGAAGAGGATCACGTCCGCCTCCGCGATGGCCTCCAGGACACCGGGTGCCGGCTTGGCCTGCTCGGCGCCGACCGGTACGACCGCCTCGGCGGGAACCGAGGCCCGCAGCCGTACCCAGTACTCCTGGAAGTGGACCGCCTTGCGCTCTCCGTCCAGCTCGACGGCGACGTGGGTCTCCACGCGGTCGTCGGTCATCGGAACGAGGTGCACGCCGGGCTTCCAGCGGTCGCACAGGGCCTGCGTCACCGCGCTGAGCGGAAAGCCGGCGGCGATCATCTGCGTCCGCACGATGTGCGTGGCGAAGTCGCGGTCGCCGAGGCCGAACCACTCGGGCCCGACGCCGTACGCCGCGAGTTCCTCCTTGAGGTGGAAGGTCTCGTCGGCCCGTCCCCAGCCCTGCTCCTCGTTGATGCCGTCGCCGAGCGTGTACATCACCGTGTCGAGGTCCGGGCAGACCTTCAGCCCGAAGAGGTGGATGTCGTCCCCGGTGTTGCCGATGACCGTGATGTCCGCGTCCGGCGCGGCCTGCTTCAGACCACGCAGGAACCGGGCACCGCCGATGCCGCCTGCCAGAACCACAATGCGCATGGCCCCAGTCTTGCAGGCGGGTACGACACCGCGTCAGGCAGTCGTCACCGCACCGGCACCGGCTCCCGCCTCGGCACCCGAGCACCGCGCGGAGTGCATCGGCATGTCCGTCAGCCCCGGGTAGTAGACGTGCAGGCTGACCGCCGGCTCCAGCGCGTCGTTGACCACCTCGTGCACGTATCCCGGCGCGAAAACGCGCTGTGCCCCTGCCCGCAGCGCACGCGTGCCGCGCCCGGTGTGCTCGGTCACGGTGCCGTGCAGGACGGTCAGCACTCCCGAGGAGGGCCCGTGGTCATGGCGTCCGCTGCCCTGACCGGGCAGCCAGGACAGCAGCCAGACCTCGTAGCCGGGGCCCGTGCGCAGCCGGTGGTACCAGCGCGTCGTCGCGTCGTAACGGACGAGGTGCTCCCACTCGGACCGGTCGGCGGCGATGGACCGGGCAAGGCCGGCGAACTCGGCGACGGTGGCCGGGTGCTCGCGCGGTGCTTGCAGGAGGTGGGGGACTTCGAGGATGTCGCCGGCGATCTGGAGGTCGCTGTCGCTGTTCATGGGTGCGGTGGGTCCTCGGCGGAAGAGTGCGGGAGGCGAAGCAGGAAGACGGAGAACGCCCTGGTGGGGCGGGCAGTGAAGACACGAGTCGCGTGGACTCGGGACAGCCGGAGCGCGGTTGGCTCAACAGCTGGAACAGCAGCAACAGCTACAGCGAGCGCGGGCAGCACCGTGGGACCCGGCGGTGCGGGTCGAGGTGAGCGCCAAGTTCGCGAGCATGCCCACAAGGACAGCGCTTCACACCAGCACTGTCAACTCGGTGACCGTTATGTAGGACATGTTTCACCTCATCCGGTTCATCTCAAAGGTGAAAGGTTTGCTCGGGGGGCTTCCGGGACACATGGCGCACAAGCCGGGCGCACAACCCCCGTTGCGATCCCGTGATCCGAATGTGATCAGGTTCGCTTCGGCGTGTGTATCGGAACGGGATCGAACACCCGGGCGTCCTTCCCTGTGCGGACTCCAAGCGGGTCGGCTGCCCTCGGGACCCACATTGGTATGTCGAGGTTTATGCCGATTTGAACACTTTCCGCTTGGCCTTGGTTCCGCAGAGTGAATAAGGGGCCCAATAGCAGATCTCGGCTTGACTCGCCCGGATCAGCACACTTGTAATTTCACTCGTGTCGTTCAGCCGGAATCGGTAACGGCTAGATCACGGGGACGCGAAGACAGACGAGGGGCGCACATGACCGAGCTGGTGCAGCAACTGCTGGTCGACGACGCGGACGAGGAACTCGGCTGGCAGGAGCGCGCACTGTGCGCCCAGACCGACCCCGAGTCCTTCTTTCCCGAGAAGGGCGGCTCCACCAGGGAGGCCAAGAAGGTCTGCCTCGCCTGTGAGGTCCGCTCCGAGTGCCTCGAGTACGCCCTTGCCAACGACGAGCGGTTCGGTATCTGGGGCGGTCTGTCCGAGCGGGAGCGCCGCCGCCTGAAGAAGGCGGCCGTCTGACCCGCCGTCGACCCGCGGTCCGACGGGCGGCGCGGTCTCCGCACGTACCGCACCACCCCGCGTACGCAACGGCAGGAACGGCACCTCGCGGGTGGGTTGTCCACAGGCGGCGGGCCGTCGCCCTGCCCAGCCGATAGTGTGGGCGCTCGTCCGAGACGCCCCGCCACCCCCAACAGGCACGGGCGTCCACCGCAGTCCACCGAACCGGGGCCCGTACCTCGATGTCCGTGCACAGCCACACGGCAGCCCAGCAAGACCTCGCTGCCACACCTGAGTTCCCGCGTCACGTGGTGACGGCGGTCCTCGTCGCCCACGACGGAGCCCGCTGGCTGCCCGACGCGCTCGCCGGGCTGCTCGGCCAGGAGCGCCCCGTCCAGTACGCCGTGGCCGCCGACACCGGCAGCGCCGACGACTCCGCCCGGCTGGTGACCGACGCCCTCGGTGACGACCGCGTGCTCCACCTCGCCCGGCGCACCGGCTTCGGCCAGGCCGTCGAGGAGGCCGCCCGCACCGCCCCCGTCCTCACCCCGGACGACCTGCCGTACCTGAGGCGGCCCAGCGGCTGGGACCCCGTCACGCGCACCTGGCGCGACGACACCTACGACCTGCCGGAGCTTCCCCACGGAGAGCCGGTGCAGTGGCTGTGGCTGCTGCACGACGACTGCGCCCCCGAACCCGACGCCCTGGCCCAGCTGCTGCGCGTCGTGGACAACGAGTACGAACTCGGCCGTGACGACGTCGCCGTGGTGGGCCCCAAGCTCCGCGGCTGGTACGACCGCCGGCAGCTGCTGGAGGTCGGCGTCTCCATCGCCAACTCCGGCCGCCGCTGGACCGGCCTGGACCGCCGCGAACAGGACCAGGGCCAGCACGACCACGTCCGGCCCGTCCTGTCGGTGTCCACCGCGGGCATGCTGATCCGGCGTGACGTCTTCGAGCGGCTCGGCGGCTTCGACCGCCGGCTGCCCCTGATGCGCGACGACGTCGACCTGTGCTGGCGCGCGCACGCCGCCGGCCTCCGCGTCCTCGTCGCCCCCGAGGCGGTCGTACGCCACGCGGAGGCCGCTTCCCGCGAACGCCGCGCCGTCGACTGCGCGGGCCGCACCACCGCCTCCCCGCACAAGGTGGACAAAGCCGGCGCCGTCCACACCCTCCTCGTCAACGTCCGTACGGCCGCCCTGCCCTGGGTGCTGCTGCGCATCGTCGTGGGCACCCTGCTGCGCACCCTCGCCTACCTCGTCGGCAAGGTCCCCGGACAGGCCGTCGACGAGATCCGCGGCCTGCTCGGCGTCCTGCTGCGCCCCGAGCGCATCCTCGCCGGGCGGCGCGAACGCGGCCGCCCGCAGGTCGAGAAGGACGAACTGCGCCCCCTGTTCCCGCCCCCCGGCGCGACCGTCCGCGTCACCGTCGAACAGGCCGCGGGCAGCCTGGCCGGCAGCTCCGACGCCGAGACGGCCACCGGCGCCGGGCGGCACGGCGGCGGTATCGAGTCCGGACCCGGCGGCGACGACGCCGACTTCCTGGAGATCGAGCAGTTCGCCCGCCTCAAGCGCATCGCCCGCAAGCCCGGCCCGGTGCTCTTCCTGGTGCTGCTGTTCGTCTCCCTGGCCGCCTGCCGCGCGCTTCTCGGCGGCGGCGCCCTGGCGGGCGGCGCGCTGCTGCCCGCCCCGGCCGGCGCCGGAGAGCTGTGGGCGCGCTACACGGACGCCTGGCACACCGTCGGCACCGGCGGCACCGCCTCCGCACCGCCCTACCTCGCGATCGTCGCCACGCTGGCCTCCGTGCTGCTCGGCTCCACCGGCCTGGCCGTCACCCTGCTGCTGGTCTGCTCGGTGCCCCTGGCCGGCGTCACCGCCTACTTCGCGTCCCGTCCGCTCGTCACCTCCCGGCTGCTGCGCGCGTGGGCGGCCGTCGCCTACGCCTTCCTGCCCGCCGCGACCGGCGCGCTCGCCGGCGGCCGCATCGGCACCGCCGTCCTCGCCGTACTGCTGCCGCTCATCGCGCGCGCGGGCGCCGCCGCGGCCGGCCTGACGAGTTCGTCCGGCACCCGCGGCAGCTGGCGCGCCACCTGGGCGTACGCGCTGCTGCTGACGATCACCACTGCCTTCACGCCCGTCGTGTGGCCCCTCGCGCTGCTCCTCGGCGTCGGCGTCCTGGCCCTGCGCCGAGGCGACATCGCGGCGTACGGACTGCGCTTCCTCGCCCAACTGGGCACCCCCCTGCTGCTCCTCGCCCCCTGGTCGCTGACGCTGCTCCCGTTCGGCTTCTTCGACGAGGCCGGACTGGACCACGGCTCCTCGGCCGCCTCCGCCCTCGACCTGCTCGGGGCGAGCCCCGGCGGCCCCGGTACGGTGGGCGGGCTGATCCTCATCGGCATCGTGCTGGCCGCACTCGCCGCTCTGCTGCGCTCGGAACGGCAGTTGGGCATCCGCACGGCCTGGGCCGTCGCCCTGGTCGCCCTGGTCTTCGCGGTCCTCTCCAACCGCTCCGCCTGGGCCGGGCCCGCCACCCTCGTCTACGGCATCGCCCTGCTGTCCGCCGCCACCCTCGGCGCCGACGGGGCACGCTCGCGGGTGGCCGAGCAGAGCTTCGGCTGGCGCCAGCCCGTCGCCGCCCTGATCGCCCTCGCCTCGGCCGCCGGCCCGCTGATCGCCGCCGCCGGCTGGATGATCGGGGGCGCCGACGGCCCCCTGGAGCGACGCGATCCCGTCCAGGTGCCCGCGTTCGTCGCCGAGGAGAGCCACACCCGCGACCAGGCCCGCACCCTCGTCCTCGACAGCGACTCCCCGGCCCACGTGAGCTACATGCTGGTCCGCGGCTCCGGAGCCCGTCTCGGCGACGGCGAACTGGCCGCCGGAGACGGCGGGAACAGCGGGCTCGACAAGATCGTCGCCAACCTCGTGGCCGGTTCCGGCGCCGACCAGGCCGACCAGCTCGGCGGCTTCGCCGTGCGCTACGTCCTCGTGCACAAGGGCGCGCCCCGCGAGGTCACCCGCGTCCTGGACGCCACGCCCGGTCTGAGCCGGCTGAGCCAGCAGGACGGCAGCGGACTGTGGCGGGTGGACCAGGAGGTCGCGCGCGCGACCATCGTGTCCGGCGAAGACCCGGGCGCGGACTCCGGCTCCGGTGCCGGTGAGCCGCAGCCCGTCGCGGCCGGGCCCGTGGAGATCCACACGGAGATCCCGTCCGGCTCCGACGGCCGCGTGCTGCGCCTCGCCGACACCGCCGCCGAGGGCTGGACGGCCACCCTGGACGGCAAGCCGCTCACCCGCACCACGGTCGACGGCTGGGCCCAGGGCTTCGAACTCCCCGCCTCCGGCGGAAAGCTGGACGTCACCTACGACACCCCGTTCACCCGCACCGCCTGGCTGTGGGCCCAGGGCCTCCTCGCCGTCGTCCTGGTCGTCCTCGCCCTGCCCGGCAGGCGCCGCGACGTCGACGACGACCTGCCCGAAGAGCCGCTCGTCGCCGGCGAGGCCGTCGAGGGCGAAGGCCGTCGGGCCAGGCGACTGCGCGCCCAGGCCGAGGCGGAGGCCGAGGCCGGGGCGGGAGGCGAGCCGGTGACCGAGGCCGCGGACGCCTCCGCGCAGGCCGGCCCGCCCGCGGAGACGCCCGTGACGGTTCCGCAGCAGCCGACGTACGGCGAGTGGGACTCGGCGGGGTACGCCGGTGCCGAGTACAACTCCTACGGCACGTACGGCGGCGAGCAGTACCAGGACGCCCAGCAGTACGACCCGGGCGGGTACGGACAGCAGCAGTACCCGGCGGACGCCTACCAGGGCGGCCAGGCCGGTCAGTACGAGACGGGTCAGTACGAGGCCGGTCAGCACGAAGCCGGCCAGCACGCCCAGTACGACCCCTACGCCTACGGCGACCCGTCCCAGGGGGGCACGTACGACCCCGCCTACGACCAGGCGTACGGCCGGGCCGGCTACGACACGCCGTACGACCCCTCCCAGCCCCACCACCCCCACGGCACGGGCAGCGAGCGTCCCGACGGGAGCCAGCAGTGAAGCGCACCACCCTGTCCCTGTTCGCCGGCGCGACCGCGCTCGCCGCGATCACCGGCTTCGCGGCGGTGTCCACACCGGACGCCACCGGCGCGGACACCGGCCGGCCGGCCGCCCGGCTGCCCGTGGAGCGCACCAGCCTGCTGTGCCCGGCGCCCAGCACCTCCGACCTCGCCGAGACGTCGTACACGTCCTTCACGCCCGTCACCGAGGGCGCCGACGAGAAGGGCAGGGCCGCACTCGCGGCCGGTACTCCCGAGGACGGGAAGAAGACCGAGCAGCCCGTCGTGCAGCCCAAGGCGCCCGGTACGCCGGTCACCGGCAGCACCTCCGGTGCCGACGCCCCCGCGCTGGTCGGCACCGCCGACGGCGGTTACGCGCCCGGCTGGACGGTCCAGCAGACCACCGAGGTCGCCGCCGGGACGGGCCGGGGACTGCAGGGCGTCAACTGCACCGCTCCGGACACGGAGTTCTGGTTCCCGGGCGCCAGCACGGCGACCGACCGCACGGACTACGTGCACCTGACGAACCCCGACGACTCGGCGGCCGTCGTCGACATCGAGCTCTACGGCAGGGACGGAGCCCTGAAGTCCACGGTGGGGGAGGGGATCACCGTGCCGCCGCACACCAGTGAGTCCCTCCTGCTCTCCACGCTCAGCGACGTGGAGCAGACCGACGTCACCGTGCACGTCGGCGTGCGCAGCGGACGGGTCGGCGCCGCGGTGCAGGCCCTGGACGACAAGACCGGCGGCGACTGGCTGACCGCGGCCGCGGACCCGGCGGGCGAACTCGTACTGCCGGGCCTCCCCGAGGACGCCACAGCCGTACGCCTGGTGCTGTTCACACCCGGTGGCACCGACGCCGACCTGAAGGTGCGCCTCGCCTCGCCGTCCGGGTCGATCACGCCCGCCGGGCACGAGACGGTGCACGTCAAGGCGGGCATGACGACGGGCGTCGACCTCGGCGAGGTCACACGCGGCGAGGCGGGATCGCTGGTGCTGACGCCGACCGGCGGGTCCGTGCCGGTCGTGGCGGCGGTCCGGGTCGTGCGGGGCAAGGGCGGTGAACAGGAGTCGGCGTTCATTCCGGCCGCCGACCCGGTCGGTGCGCGCGCGACGTCCGCGGACAACCGCGCCAAGCGCACGACTCTCTCTCTGGCCGCCATCGGAGAGACCGCGAAGGTCAAGGTCACGGCCTCGGCGGGCACCGAGGGCGGCACGACGGCGACCAAGACGTACACGATCAGGGGCGGCACGACCCAGAACGTCGAGGCACCCGTCCCCGCCGGCCTCAAGGGCGCCTACGCACTGACGGTCGAGACCGTCTCGGGCGGCCCGGTGTACGCGTCCCGCACCCTGACCGGAGAGGACGACGACGTGGCGTCCTTCACCGTCCAGACCCTCCCCGACGACCGGGGAACGGTCTCGGTACCGAACGCGGACGAGGACCTGTCGGTACTGCAGGAGTAGGCCCTACGGGCACGCGGCCGCCGCTCCCGCCCGCGGCACGCTCCCGCCCGCGGCCGCGGGCATACGTGCCGCCAGGGGCGGCAAGGGTGGGGGTGGCAGGGGCACCTCCCGCTCATGGGGTCTCCCGCGCGAGCGAAGCCGAGAGCGGAGGGAGAAGCCGAGAGCGCGGGATGCACCCCGCGACGCCGGGCCGTGCACCCCACCCCACCCCACCCCGCCCCCGCGCCGGGCACAGGGCAAGCACCGGACCACCGCGCCACGCATCCGCAGGCCCGCTCAATCCTCCCCGTACCGGGGATCCACCGTCTCCGGCGTCAGCCCCAGCAACTCCGCGACCTGCTCGACGACGACCTCGTGCACGAGCGCCGCCCGCTCGTCCCGGCCCTTGGTCCGGATCTCGACCGGCCGCCGGTACACGACCACGCGCCCCCGCCGCCCGTCCCGCGAGGGCACCGTCCCCCCGAGCGGAACCGCCTCGTCGTGCCAGGCCTCCCCGGCGTCCGCGGCCGGCCGCGGCACGTCGAGGACGAGGAAATCGACGTCGGCGAGCTGCGGCCACCGCCGCTCCAGGCGCTCCACGGAGTCCTGCACCAGATCCGCGAACACCTCGCCGCGGCTCGCGGCGAGCGGTACCTGCGGGGGCGCGATCGGGCCGCGCATGCCCCGACCGTGTCGATCACGGCGGCGGGGCCCCGGGCGGCCTGCCTCACGGGGTGTCAGGGGGTTGTCCATCACTGGTGAAGGGTAGTCCCCGCCGGTGCCGCGCGCCGGACCGCACACGCACACCGGACAGCGCCCGGGGCACCTCGTACGGCATGTCGCCGGATGACCATTCCAGCCAAGGTTGGGCTCGATTCCGTATCTCTCCGCGACCGTCGAACTCAAGGCAAATGTCGCTGTTCGTATCGGTTCGCGACCGCTTCCGGAGCCGTCCAGCATCCAGGAAACCGGCGTCCGTGCAGGTCAACGAGGTGCGAACAGAGAGTCCTGTGGGGCGTTTCACACCACGACACGGTGGTGTGACCCGGTGGGGAGTCTTCGCGGCCCGCTCAAGAGTGCGGTACCGTCCAACATCGTGAGCCCTGTACGTCGCTGTTCGCGCACCGCCTGCGGCCGTCCCGCCGTCGCGACGCTGACGTACGTCTACGCCGACTCGACCGCGGTCCTCGGCCCGCTCGCCACCTACGCCGAACCCCACTGCTACGACCTGTGTGCCGAGCACTCCGAGCGCCTCACCGCCCCGCGCGGCTGGGAGGTCGTCCGCCTGCTCGACGGCTCGGCCCCGGCCCGTCCCAGCGGCGACGACCTGGAAGCGCTCGCCAACGCGGTGCGCGAGGCGGCCCGCCCCCAGGATCGGGCGGCGGGGGCGGGTGGCGGTCGGCGGTCGGCGGACCCGATGGAGGTCGCGCGCCGCGGCCACCTGCGCGTCCTGCGCTCGCCTGACAACTGAGCCACCCAACCCCCTGGGCCACCCCAGCCACTTCGGCCGTCATCCGTTGCCGCACACCCATTGACGTCCCCTTGTCGCGGACACGACCATTCCGGAAGTAGCGAGAAACCGCTTTCGCATGGCGGAATCCGGGGAGGCGCGCGTGTACGTCCAGGAACTGGAACCAGTCGCCGGTTCGCTCGGCCTGTCCGCCCTGGTGGCGGGCCTGCCCCTGGTGATCGTCCTCGTTCTGCTGGGCGGCGTCCGGATGAAGGCGCACCTGGCGGGTCTCACGGGCCTCCTGGCGGCCGTACTCGTCGCCTGGCTCGCCTACGGCATGCCGCTGGACCAGACGGCCTCCAGCGCCGTCCAGGGCGCCCTGTTCGGGATCTTCCCCATCCTGTGGATCGTCGTGAACGCCCTGTGGGTCTACCGGATGACCGTCCGCACGCGGCACTTCGACATCCTGCGCCGCTCCTTCGGCCGGCTCTCCGACGACCCGCGCATCCAGGCCCTGGTCGTCGCCTTCTGCTTCGGTGCCCTGCTGGAGGCGCTCGCCGGGTTCGGAGCGCCCGTCGCGATCTGCTCGGTCATGCTCGTGGCCCTCGGCTTCGACCCCGTGCGCGCGGCGGTCGTGGCGCTGGTCGCCAACACCGCGCCGGTCGCCTTCGGCGCGATGGGCACCCCCGTGGTGACGCTGGCCCAGGTCACGGGGCTGCCGCTGGACGACGTCGCCTCCGTGGTGGGCCGCCAGACGCCCCTGCTGGCCCTCGTCGTCCCGCTGCTGCTGGTCTGGCTGGTCGACGGGCGGCGCGGGCTGCGCGAGACCTGGGTGCCCGCGATGGCCTGCGGTGTCGCCTTCGCCGTCGCCCAGTTCGTCGCCTCCAACTACATCTCGGCCCAGCTCGCCGACATCGGCGCCGCCCTGCTGGGCGCGGCCGCCCTGGTCGCCGTGCCCCAGGCCCGCAGGCCCGCCGCCGAGCCCGTACGCGCGTCCGTCCTGACCGGCGTACGCAGCGAGGAACTGGACGAGCGGGACCCGCGCCGGGAGGTCGTGCGGGCCTACGCGCCGTACGCGCTGATCGTCGCGATCTTCTCCGTCGCGCAGATCCCGGCGGTCAAGGACTGGCTGGCGAAGGCGACCCGGACGTACGACTGGCCGTTCCTGGACGTCGCCGACCCCGAGGGCGATCCGGTCGGCGGCAATGTCTTCTCCCTGCCGATCGTCTCCACCGGCGGCACGCTCGTACTCCTCGCCGGCCTGGCCACGGCCGTCGTCCTCGGCGTGCACGCGCGCGTGGCGGTCGAGGAGTGGCTCGCGACCGTGCGCGAACTGCGGTTCGCGATCCTCACCGTGACCTCCGTCCTCGCCCTCGCCTACGTCATGAACCTCTCCGGCCAGGCCGCCACCATCGGCCACTTCGTCGCGGCGGCCGGCGCCGGCCTCGCTTTCCTGTCACCCGTACTCGGCTGGTTCGGCGTCGCCGTCTCCGGCTCCGACACCTCGGCCAACGCGCTCTTCGGCGCCCTCCAGGTGACCGCCGCGCGGGAGTCCGGCCTGTCGCCCGAGCTGCTGGCCGCCGCCAACAGCTCGGGCGGTGTCCTCGGCAAGATGATCTCCCCGCAGAACCTCACCATCGCCTGCGCGGCCGTCGGCCTCGCGGGCCGCGAGGGCGACCTGCTGCGCAAGGTGCTGCCCTGGAGCCTGGGCCTGCTGCTGGTGATGTGCCTGATCGTGGTCGGGCAGTCCACACCGGTCCTGGGCTGGATGCTGCCCTGACCTTCCGGAACCCCACGGCGCCCCGTCGGCGGTTACGGGTAGTTTGTGGGCTCCGACAGGACTTTCAGGAAGGTTGGCCGTGGCTGCTGATCTGTCGCAGATCGTGAAGGCGTACGACGTACGCGGTGTGGTGCCGGACCAGTGGGACGAGTCGCTGGCCGAGCTGTTCGGCGCGGCGTTCGTCGAGCTGACCGGCGCGAGCGCCATCGTGGTCGGCCACGACATGCGGCCCTCGTCCCCCGGGCTGTCCGGCGCCTTCGCGCGCGGGGCGGCGGCCCGCGGCGCCGACGTCACCGGGATCGGCCTGTGCTCCACCGACCAGCTGTACTACGCCTCCGGCGCGCTGAACCTGCCGGGCGCCATGTTCACGGCCTCGCACAACCCGGCCCAGTACAACGGCATCAAGCTGTGCCGCGCGGGCGCCGCCCCCGTCGGCCAGGACACGGGCCTCGCCGAGATCCGCGCGTCCGTGGAGCGGTGGAGCGCCTCCGGCGCCCCGGAGCCGACGCCCCGCCCCGGCACCGTCACCCGGCGCGACACGCTCGCCGGCTACGCGGCCCACCTGCGCTCCCTCGTCGACCTCAGCACCATCCGCCCCCTCAAGGTCGTCGTCGACGCGGGCAACGGCATGGGCGGCCACACCGTCCCCTCGGTCTTCACCGGCCTCCCGCTCGACGTGGTGCCGATGTACTTCGAACTCGACGGCACCTTCCCCAACCACGAGGCCAACCCGCTCGACCCGGCCAACCTCGTCGACCTCCAGAAGCGGGTCCGCGAGGAGGGCGCCGACCTCGGCCTCGCCTTCGACGGCGACGCCGACCGCTGCTTCGTCGTCGACCAGAACGGCGACCCGGTCTCCCCGTCCGCCGTCACCGCGCTCGTGGCCGCCCGCGAGCTCGCCCGCAACGGCGGCAAGGGCACGGTCATCCACAACCTGATCACCTCCTGGTCCGTGCCGGAGGTCGTGAAGGAGAACGGCGGCACACCGGAACGCACGCGCGTGGGCCACTCCTTCATCAAGGCCGAGATGGCCAGGACCGGCGCGATCTTCGGCGGCGAGCACTCCGCGCACTACTACTTCCGCGACTTCTGGAACGCCGACACCGGCATGCTGGCCGCCCTCCACGTCCTCGCCGCCCTCGGCGGCCAGCAGGGCCCGCTGTCCGGCCTGGTCGCCCAGTACGACCGCTACGCCGGCTCCGGCGAGATCAACTCCACCGTCACCGACCAGGCGGCCCGCCTCGCCGCGATCAGGGCCGCGTACGAGGGCCGCGACGACATCACCCTGGACGACCTGGACGGCCTCACCGTCACGGCCGCCGACTGGTGGTTCAACGTCCGCCCCTCCAACACGGAACCGCTGCTGCGCCTGAACGCGGAGGCCCGTGACGAGGCAACGATGACAAAGGTCCGCGACGAGGCACTGGCGATCATCCGGGCCTAGGGGGGGTGTCGTTTGGACCTTGCCGGGATCGCGGGGTCTGGCACGCGCAT
The DNA here is from genome assembly GCF_044762405.1 of Streptomyces sp. NPDC097107. Lineage (NCBI taxonomy): Bacteria > Bacillati > Actinomycetota > Actinomycetes > Kitasatosporales > Streptomycetaceae > Streptomyces > Streptomyces sp. NPDC097107. Next base: position 581,687 of record NZ_JBIWEF010000004.1, read on the forward strand.
CCGCGGCGTTGTCGTCGGTTGCCAGGGCTCCGCCCTGCCGCCCTCCCCGCCTTGCAGCCGCACGCACCAGACCCCGCTCGGGTCAGTCGCACCGTCGTCCGGAGCCGGCCTGATCCAGACGACACCCCCTAGCCGCGGGCAGTCGTGCCTCCCCCAGTGCCTGAACGGCCTGGGAGGTACCCCCAGGGGCGGCACGGGTGGGCGCGGCGGCTCCCCGCAGGGCGCCTGGCTGCGCGACTCAACCCCCCAGCACCGGCGCCGGGCGCCCGCCCGCCGTACGGCCCGACACCCGTCCTTGTCCGGCGGTACCCTGACCAGCACGTCCGCACAAGCCGCCCCGCCCCCGAAGGGAACCCCCATGCCGCTCGAAGCCGGCCTCCTGGAGATCCTGGCCTGCCCGGCCTGCCACTCCCCCCTCAAGGAGCAGGACACCGAGCTGATCTGCACCGGCCAGGACTGCGGCCTGGCGTACCCGGTCCGCGACGACATCCCCGTCCTCCTCGTCGACGAGGCCCGCCGCCCCGAGTAACCGAGGCCCGTCGGCCCCGAGGGGCAGCCGCCCCACGCAGCCCGCGCAGCCGACGGCCGCCCCGCGGCCGGCGGCCCCGCGTACGCACCCGAACGAACGCATCCGGCGATCGGAGACTGCCGCCATGCTCGACGAATCGCTGCTGGACGCCCCGGAGCGTCTCACCGAGGCCGACCGCCGCGGCCTGCTCCGCGGCGCCGCCGAGGCCGGCGCCCGTGTGCGCACCGCCGCCCGGCACGCGGCCGAGGCCGGAGTCGGCAACCTCAAGCCGGACGGGCGCCCCCGCGCCGTCCTGATCGCCGGCCCCGGCGCCGCCGCGACCCAAGCCGCCGACCTCCTCGGCACCCTCGCCGGCGCAGGCAGCCCCGTCACCCGCCTCGCCCCCACGGGCGTCGCCCCCGCCGCGGGCGCCCTGCGCTGGGAACTGCCCGGCTGGGCCGGTTCCGTGGACCTCCTGCTGATCGCCACCCCCGACGGCACCGAACCGGGCCTCGCCCTGCTCGCCGAACAGGCCTACCGCCGGGGCTGCACAGTCGTCGCCGTAGCCCCCGCCCGTTCGCCGCTCAGCGAGTCGGTGAACGCCTCCCACGGCCTGTTCATCCCGATGGCGACCGCCCTCTACGACCACGACGAGCCCCTCGCCGGTGCCGCCCCCGGCGTCCTGTGGGCGCTGCTCACCCCGCTCCTCGCGCTGCTGGATCGCACCGCCCTGCTCGACGCGCCGCCCGAGGCCATCGAGAAGGTCGCCGACCGCCTCGACCGCATGGCCGAACGCTGCGGTCCGGCCATCGTGACCTACAGCAACCCGGCCAAGACCCTGGCTTCCGAGCTGGCCGACTCCCTGCCGGTCGTCTGGACCGAGGGCACCTCGGCCGGACCGGCGGGCCGCCGCTTCGCCGCCGCGCTCGCCGAACTGTCCGGCACCCCGGCCGTCGTCGCCGAACTGCCCGAGGCGCTCGCCGCGCACAGCGCCCTGCTCGCCGGTCGACTCGCCGCCGCGGCCGACCCCGACGACTTCTTCCGCGACCGCGTCGAGGAGGCCCCCGTTCTGCACGCGCGCGTGGTGCTCCTCCGCGACCGCCCCAGCGGCGGCCTCACCGCTGCCCCGGGCGCCCGTGACCTGGCCCTCGGCCATGACACGCCGATCAGCGAGCTGGAGCCCGAAGCGGGTGGCGAACTGGAGACCCTCGCGGAACTGATCGCCATCACGGATTTCGCCGCCGTTTACCTGGCGCTCGCCTCGGGCGCCTGACCCGTACGCACCATCGCGTACGTCACCGTACGCACAGGACACGCACCGGCAGAGAGAGCCCATGGACCGCCTCGACAACACCGTCCGCCCCTACGCGTGGGGCTCCACCACCGCGATCCCGGCCCTGCTCGGGACCGAGCCGACCGGCGAACCGCAGGCGGAGATGTGGATGGGCGCCCACCCCGGCGCCCCCTCCCGCACCGGCCGGGGCACCCTCGCCGAAGTCGTCGACGCCGACCCCGAGAAGGAACTGGGCGCGGCCTCCGCGGCCAAGTTCGGCCCCCGGCTGCCGTTCCTCCTCAAACTCCTCGCCGCCGGCGCCCCGCTCTCCCTCCAGGTCCACCCCGACCTGGCGCAGGCCAGGGCCGGTTACGAGGACGAGGAGCGGCGGGGCGTCCCCCTGAGCGCCCCGCACCGCAACTACAAGGACGCCAACCACAAGCCCGAACTGATCTGCGCCCTCACCGAGTTCGACGGCCTGTGCGGCTTCCGCGCCCCCGCCGAGACGGCCGACCTCCTCGACGGCCTCGGCGTCGCCTCCCTCAAGCCCTACGCCGACCTGCTGCGCGCGCACCCCGAGGACGCCGCCCTGCGCGAGGTCCTCACCGCGATCCTCACCGCCGACCCCGAGGAGATGTCCCGCACGGTCACCGAGACCGCGGCCGCCTGCGACCGCCTCGGCGGCGCCTACGCGCCCTACGCCGGCATCGCCCACCACTATCCGGGCGACCCCGGCGTCCTCGCCGCCATGCTCCTCAACCACGTCCGGCTCCAGCCCGGCGAGGCCCTGTTCCTCGGCGCCGGCATCCCGCACGCCTACCTCGACGGTCTCGGCGTCGAGATCATGGCCAACTCCGACAACGTCCTGCGCTGCGGCCTGACCCCCAAGCACGTCGACGTCCCCGAACTCCTGCGCATCGTCCGCTTCGAGGCCGGCGACCCCGGCATCCTCCGCCCGGAGGCCTCCCCCGACGGCGAAGAGGTCTACGACACCCCGATCGACGAGTTCCGCCTGTCCCGGTACGTACTCCCCGAGGGCTCCGGCGTCCGCGACCTCACCCTGCCCACCCCGCAGATCCTGCTCTGCACGGCCGGCACCGTACGGGCGGGCGAGCACGAACTGGCCCCCGGCCGGTCCGTCTTCGTCCCGGCGGACGAAACGGCCGAAGTCTCCGGGAGCGGCACGGTCTTCCGGGCCACCGTCCGCGTGTGACGCGGGTCTGAGGGACGTACGACGGGGCATCCGGCACTTCGGGGCCCGCGCGGGCTGCAACAATGGCGCACCGCCAAGAAGGGGCGAAGCCGGGGTACCGGCCGAGCCCCCACCGGCGTACGGACGCAGACGAAGCAGATGCAGGCGAAGGGACAACGCGACACATGAGCGCGTCAGGCGGAACCAAGGCGATCGTGGCGGCACTGCTCGCCAACCTCTCGATCGCGGTAGCGAAATTCGTGGCGTTCATCTTCAGCGGATCGTCGTCGATGCTCGCGGAGTCCGTGCACTCCCTCGCCGACTCCGGCAACCAGGGACTCCTGCTCCTCGGCGGCAAGCGCGCCCGGCGTGCGGCCACCCCGCAACACCCGTTCGGCTACGGCCGCGAGCGCTACATCTACGCCTTCCTCGTCTCCATCGTGCTCTTCTCGGTCGGCGGCATGTTCGCCCTCTACGAGGGCTACGAGAAGATCAAGCACCCGCACGAGATCGAGCACTGGTACTGGCCGGTGGGCGTCCTGGTCTTCGCGATCATCGCCGAGACCTTCTCCTTCCGGACCGCCATCAACGAGTCCAACGCCCTGCGCGGGAAGAAGTCCTGGAAGGAGTTCGTCCGCCACTCCAAGGCCCCCGAGCTGCCGGTCGTCCTCCTGGAGGACCTCGGAGCCCTGGTCGGCCTGGTCCTCGCCCTCGGCGGCGTCGGCATGGCCCTGCTCACCGGTGACGGCGTCTGGGACGGCATCGGCACCTTGTGCATCGGCGTACTGCTCATCGTGATCGCGCTGGTCCTGGCCGTCGAGACCAAGTCCCTGCTGCTCGGCGAGGCCGCGGGCACCGAGGCGGTCCAGCGGATCGAGACCGCGATCGTCGCCGGCGACACGGTCACCGGCGTCATCCACATGCGCACGCTCCACCTCGGCCCGGAGGAACTCCTCGTCGCCGCCAAGATCGCCGTCCGCCACGACGGCACGGCCACCGAGGTCGCCTCCGCCATCGATGCCGCCGAGGCCCGTATCCGCGAGGCCGTCCCGATCGCCCGCGTCATCTACCTGGAACCGGACATCTACAGCGAGTCCGAGGCGACCAAGGGCCCCGACCGCGAGGCGACCCCCGGCGGCCCGAGCGCGCCGCCCGCCGCCCACTGACACCCGCGCCCGCCACACCCACGGGGCCCGCCGATCCGCTCGGCGGGCCCCGTCGGCTTCCTCCCCCGGCCAGATCCCGTGACGCTTAGTGAACGTCCGGAAGTGTTCGGAGGCGGACTGGGGACGCCGGGCGCCACCGGTGTAGCTTGGGACGGAGCCAGACGTCGCTGCTGATGGCGGTCGGGCGGTCCAGCACGGACCGGCCGAGGGAGAGAGGGCCTCCGACGGACTGCGCTGCGCGCACGCGGGCATGCCTGTGTCCTCTTCGGGGCACCTCTGTGTCCGCCGCCGTGCAGGAGTCAGCCGTACCCACCCTCGACCCAACCCGAGGAGCAGCTCGCAATGACGACTGTCGACAACCGACAGGACTTCAAGGTCGCCGACCTCTCCCTGGCCGCCTTCGGCCGCAAGGAGATCACCCTCGCCGAGCACGAGATGCCCGGCCTCATGGCGATCCGCAAGGAGTACGCCGAGGCCCAGCCCCTCGCCGGCGCCCGCGTCACCGGCTCCCTGCACATGACCGTGCAGACCGCCGTACTCATCGAGACCCTGGTAGCCCTGGGCGCCGAGGTCCGCTGGGCCTCCTGCAACATCTTCTCCACCCAGGACCACGCGGCCGCCGCCATCGCCGTCGGTCCGAACGGCACGCCCGACAACCCGCAGGGCGTCCCCGTCTTCGCCTGGAAGGGCGAGACCCTGGAGGAGTACTGGTGGTGCACTGAGCAGGCGCTGACCTGGCCGAACACCCCCACCGGCGGCCCGAACATGATCCTGGACGACGGTGGTGACGCCACCCTCCTCGTCCACAAGGGCGTCGAGTACGAGAAGGACGGCAAGGTCCCCTCGGTCGACACCGCCGAGTCCGACGAGCACCGCGTCATCCTCGAACTCCTCACCCGCACGGTGAGCGAGAGCCCGCAGAAGTGGACCCAGCTGGCGTCCGAGATCCGCGGCGTGACCGAGGAGACGACGACCGGTGTCCACCGCCTGTACGAGATGCACCGCGACGGCACCCTCCTGTTCCCGGCGATCAACGTCAACGACGCGGTCACCAAGTCGAAGTTCGACAACAAGTACGGCTGCCGCCACTCCCTGATCGACGGCATCAA
>NZ_JBIWEF010000005.1:0-345664 GCF_044762405.1 Streptomyces sp. NPDC097107
GTTGATAGGCCGGATCTGGAAGCACCGCAAGGTGTGGAGGTGACCGGTACTAATAGGCCGAGGGCTTGTCCTCAGTTGCTCGCGTCCACTGTGTTGGTTCTGAAACCACGAACAATCCCGCCCCGGGACCACGGGGTGTGCTGGTTGTCTGTTTCATAGTGTTTCGGTGGTCATAGCGTAGGGGAAACGCCCGGTTACATTTCGAACCCGGAAGCTAAGCCTTACAGCGCCGATGGTACTGCAGGGGGGACCCTGTGGGAGAGTAGGACGCCGCCGAACAATCATTCAAAAGGGTTGGACCCCGAACTTCGGTTCCGGGTCCAACCCTTTTTTGTTCTCCGTCACCTGAAGTTCACGTTGCGCTACGACCATCACTCGTATGAGTACCGCAGCAATGCTCAGGGCCGCCGGCGTAGGAGTCGGCGACGAGGTCGTCGTACCTGCCTTCGGGAACGTGGAAGTCGCCGAGGCCGTGGCGCTGGTCGGCGCGTTGCCGGTGTTCGCGGACATAGATCCGGAGACGTACTGTCTGGACGCCTCCTCGGTGGAGGCGGCGCTGACGGCCCGGACCGCGGCCGTGGTCGCCGTACACCGGTTCGGGCGACCGGCGGACATGAGGCCGCTGCACGGAGTCGGGCAGCGGCACGGACTGCTCGTGCTGGAACAGGGCGAGTCCGAGATGCCGTACGACGAGATGGCGCAGCGCAGGCAGCGGGCGGCCTATCTCGACGGGAAGCTGAGGGGCGTGCGCACCCCGAACTGGGGTGAGGGGCACACGTATCAGCAGTACGTGGTGCGGGTGCCGGGCAACGGGCGGCCGGACCGTGACGCCTTCGCCCGGGCCGTACGGGGGAGGGGAGTCGAGTGCCGGGTGCCGGTGAAGACGCCCGTGCACAGGATGCCCGGATTCCGGCGGTGCCTGTCGTTGCCGGAGACGGAGCGGGCCGCCGACGAGACACTCGCGCTGCCGGTCGACGCCTCGTTGACCAAGCGGGACATGCAGCGGATCGTGTCCGCCTGCAATGCCCTGGGTGGGCTGCTGCAGCCGGCTTTCTGAAAGCCGTGGTTGGGAGCACCGGTCTGTTCGGGGTATGATCTATTCCGTTGCCGCGAGGGAAGCCCCGCAAAGCGACAGGCCCCTATAGCTCAGTCGGTAGAGCGTCTCCATGGTAAGGAGAAGGTCAACGGTTCGATTCCGTTTGGGGGCTCCATCGCAAAGGCCCCGCCCAATTGGGCGGGGCCTTTCGCATGTCCTGCTCCGGCGGGGGTCAGTCCGCGTGCGGCTCCGGGACGCGCATCGCGAGAATCGCCATGTCGTCGGACGGAGCGTCCGACGCGAAACGCTCGACCGCGCGCATGATGCGCGCCGCCACCGCTCCGGCCGTCAGGCCCGTGCACGAGGTGAGGACGTCGGCGAGGCCGTCGTCGCCCAGCATGCGCGTGCCCTCGCGGCGTTCGGTCACGCCGTCCGTCACACAGAGCAGGACGTCGCCCGGGTCGAGGGTGACCGTCTCCTCGTAGAGCTCGAGGTCCTCGATGACGCCTAGGAGGGGCTGCGGCTCCGCTGCCGGTTCGACCGTGCCGTCCTGGCGCAGGCGGAGGGGGAGCGGGTGGCCGGCGCAGACCACCTTCAGCTCGGCGCTACCGTCCTCCTGCGGGCGCATCTCGCCGTAGAGGAGGGTGAGGAAGCGGCTGCGGGCGCCCTCGTCGAGGATGGCCGAGTTGAGGCGTTCCAGGACCGCGGGGCCGCTGAGCCCCTCGCGGGCCAACAGGCGCAGGGCGTGCCGGGCCAAGCCCGTGACGGCCGCCGCGTTCGGGCCCGTACCGCAGACGTCGCCGATGGCGAAGCCGTAGGCGCCGTCGCTGATGGGGAACAGGTCGTAGAAGTCGCCACCGACCTCGTTGCCCTCGCCGGCCGCGCGGTAGATGACCTCGACCTCGACGCCGTCGATCAGCGGCAGTTCGGGCGGCAGGAGGCTGCGCTGGAGGGACTGGCTGATGGCCGTCCGCTCCGAGTAGAGGCGGGCGTTGTCCAGGGCCAGGGCGGCTCGGCGGGACAGGTCCTCGGCCAGTTCCAGGATCTCCTGCCGGAAGTGCTCGTCGGTCGGCTTGCCGAGGGTGAGCATGCCGATGACACGGTTGCGGGCGACCAGCGGGAGGACCACGGTCTCGCCGCCGACCGCGGAGGCCGTGGCCAGGGTCGGGCCGATCCCGGAACGCAGCCTGGGTGTCGGTCCGCCGCTGAGACCCAGGTCGCGCATGGAGGTGCGCAGGGCCGCCTGGTGAGCCAGCTCGCCGGGAGCCGTCCAGACGCGGGCGCCCGGGGAGGGGACCGGGTCGGGCGGGGCGATCTTCGAGAGCAGGGACTTGATGCCGTCGATGAGATCCTCGTCCTCGTGCAGGACGTAGGAGAGGTACGGGTCCGAGGCCTGGTCGGCGATGGTGTAGACGGCGCACCAGGTGGCCAGGGTCGGGACCGTCATCTGGGCCATCAGGGCCAGCGTCTGGTCGCGGTCCAGGGTGCCGGCGAGGAGGTCGGAGGCCTCGACGAGGAAGCTGAGGGAGCCGCGGCGCAGGCGTTCCAGCTCGCCCAGACGGGCCGACTCGACGGCCAGGGCGATGCGGTCGGCCGCGAACTGGAGGCGGAGCGCCTCCTCGTTGGAGTACCGGCCGGCGGACTCGGCCGCGACGCCGAGAGAGCCGGTGAGACGTCCCTCGACCTTGAGGGGAACGGTGACGATCGAGCGCATACCGGTGCCGTTGAGCAGCGGGACTGCCCCGGGGACCGCCGCGAGGTCGTCGTGGACGGCGGGCATGCGGGCGGAGCCGTAGCGGCCGGGTCCGGCCTCGACGGGGACGCGGGCGAAGCGCTGGCGGGCGGAGGGCAGGCCGGTGGAGGCGCGGACCTCCAACTCCGTCTCGTCGTCGGTCGCCAGGAGGAGGAAGGCGGCGTCGGCGTCGAGCATGTCGCGGGCGCGCTCGACGGTGCGCTGGAGGAGCCCGTCGAGGTCGTCCGGGGCGGGGGAGCCGATGAAGACCTCGAAGGGATCGGCGCTCTGGCTCTCGGAGGAGGACGAGTCGGAGGCCGGCGCGCGCATCGGGGTCTGCAGGACGGCGCGTTCGTTGTCCCGGACGAGGAGGCAGACCGTGGAGGGTTCGCCGCCGGCGTCGCGGACGCGGAGGTGGGAGGCGTAGACCGGAGTGACACGGCCGTTGGCCCCCCGCATGCCGTAGCTGCCCTCCCAACGGGAGAGCTGGAGCGCCTCGGCGATGCCGCTGCCGGTGCCCGGCGTCTGCGGCCAGGCGGCGAGGTCGGTGAGCGGCTTGCCGATGACCTGCTCGGCGGCGTAGCCGAAAAGCTCCTCGGCGTCCTCGTTCCAGGACGTGACGGCGCCGGTGCGGTCGATCTGGACGACGCCGACGCGGACGCGGGCGTCGGCGAGCGGGAGCAGGTGGGCCGGGAGGGCGGGGCCGGCGGTGCGGGTGCCGACCGCGCGCTCCGGGAGGTGGAGGTGGAACCAGACGTTCTTGAGTGTCGGCGTGTACTCGACGCCCCAGCGGTCGGCCAGGGCCGCGCACAACTGGAGGCCGCGGCCGCCCTCACGGTCGAGGCTGCCCATGTCGGCGGGGGAGCCCTGGAGGGGGACCTCGCGCTCGGGGTAGTGGTCGGCCACCTCGATCCGTACGCCGTCGTCGCCGCGCAGGCACAGGACGTCGGCGGTGGTGCCGGCGTGCACCACGGCGTTGGTCACCAGTTCGCTGGTGAGCACCACCGCGTCGTCGACGATGTCGGCCTGGCCCCAGCCCTGGAGCGTGTCCCGGACGAAGGACCGGGCGCTCGCCACCGATCGTCCGACGGGCTCGAAGCTGGCGGCCGCGCGCGCGGTGATCACAGAACTCCTCGACCCTCTTTCCCCGTGCACGGCCTCATGGCCGACCGGCTCGCGCCGCTGCTGCGGCAGTCCACCCGTCGGCCCGGGATCCGGGGGCTGCTCCCCCGGGATCAGTCCGGTGGTCATGTCCGGCCGCCCCTCCGATGCCCGCTCGTCTCCGTGCCACCGCCCAGGCCGGACGGACCGGCACGGCTGGACAGCCGCATGCAAGGTTACTTACCTTCGCCGTCCCTGCGGATGCCGGTCTGCAGTGTTTCCGCCCAGAGGGTGTGCGGACGATGTGCGAAGCTGCCGAACTGTTATGGCCTGGTTCGGCCGGGGTGAAACACTGGGCAAGCTTCTTATGAAGGTTTGGGCAGGCTGACTACGCACCGAGTGCGGCGGGCAGCAGCCCCGGAAGCGGTCGGACCAGCCGGTCCGGATCGCGTGGCAGCACAGAGAGTACGCGGCAGTAACCGGTTCGCCGAACGGTGGCAGCCGGGCACAGCAGTAACGGTCGACCCCTGCGGGAGGGACACAGTGGAGTCTGGCGCAGCGACGCGGGGCACTAAGGCGCGCGCGAAAGGCGGACAGTCCCTGAGTAACCAGGGCAAAACGCGGGGCGGAAGTACGACCGTGGACACGGCCGCGCTGAATCGGCTGCTGACGGCTCTGGTCGCCATGCGGGAGGGCAACTTCCGCAAGCGGCTCACGGTGTCCGGCGACGGCGTGATGTCGGAGATCGCGGCGGTCTTCAACGAGGTGGCCGACCGCAATCTGCACCTCACGGGCGAGCTGGCCCGGGTGCGGCGGATGGTCGGACGTGAGGGAAAGCTCACGGAGCGGCTGGAGACGGGAGCCTGCGAGGGGTCCTGGGCGACCGCGATCGACAACTCGAACGCGCTCGTGGACGACCTCGTACGGCCGGTCTCCGAGGTCAGCCGGGTGCTGTCGGCGGTGGCGGACGGTGATCTGTCGCCGCGTATGGAGCTGCGGACGCAGACCGCGGAGGGCACCGGGCATCCGCTGCGCGGTGAGTTCCTGAAGGTCGGGCGCACCGTGAACAACCTGGTCGACCAGTTGTCGACGTTCACGGACGAGGTCACGCGGGTGGCCAGCGAGGTCGGAACCGAGGGCAAGCTGGGCGGACAGGCCCAGGTGCGCGGTATGTCCGGTTCGTGGAAGGACCTCACGGACTCCGTCAACACGATGGCGTACCGGCTCACCGCGCAGGTGCGGGACATCGCCCTGGTGACGACGGCGGTGGCAAAGGGTGATCTGTCCCGGAAGGTCACGGTTCACGTGGCCGGCGAGATGCTGGAGCTGAAGAACACCGTCAACACGATGGTGGACCAGCTCTCCGCGTTCTCCTCCGAGGTCACGCGCGTCGCCCGGGAGGTGGGCACCGAGGGCGCCCTCGGCGGGCAGGCCCAGGTACCGGGCGTGGCCGGGGTGTGGAAGGAGCTCACCGACTCCGTCAACACCATGGCCGGGAATCTGACGGCCCAGGTGCGCGGGATCTCCCACGTGACGACGGCGGTCGCCAACGGTGACCTGTCGAAGAAGGTGACGGTGCCGGCCCGCGGCGAGGTCGCGCAGCTCGCCGAGACGATCAACCAGATGACCGAGACGCTGCGGATCTTCGCCGACGAGGTCACGCGCGTCGCCAACGAGACCGGTGGCGAGGGGCAGCTCGGCGGTCAGGCGAACGTGCCGGGGGCGGCGGGGATCTGGAAGGACCTGACGGACTCCGTCAACACCGTGTTCCGGAACCTGACCACCCAGGTGCGCGACATCGCCGCGGTGACGACGGCGGTGGCCAGCGGTGACCTGTCGCAGAAGGTCACCGTGGACGTGGCCGGCGAGATGCTGGAACTGAAGAACACCGTCAACACGATGGTGGACCAGCTGTCGAGCTTCGGTGCCGAGGTCACGCGAGTGGCCCGTGAGGTCGGTGTCGAGGGCGAGCTGGGCGGTCAGGCGCAGGTGCCCGGGGCGGCGGGGACGTGGAAGGACCTGACGGACTCCGTGAACACCGCGTTCCGGAACCTCACCGGGCAGGTGCGCAACATCGCCCAGGTGACGACGGCGGTGGCCAACGGCGACCTGTCGCAGAAGGTCACCGTGGACGTCTCCGGTGAGATGCTCCAGCTGAAGAACACCGTCAACACGATGGTGGACCAGCTGTCGAGCTTCGCCGACCAGGTCACCCGGATGGCCCGGGACGTGGGCACGGAGGGCCGCCTCGGCGGTCAGGCCCGCGTCGACGGGGTGTCGGGCACCTGGAAGGAGCTGACGGACTCCGTCAACTTCATGGCGGGCAATCTGACTTCTCAGGTGCGGCAGATCGCCCAGGTGACGACGGCGGTGGCGCGGGGCGACCTGTCGCAGAAGATCGACGTCGACGCGCGCGGCGAGATCCTGGAGCTGAAGAACACCATCAACACGATGGTCGACCAGCTCTCCGCCTTCGCCGAGCAGGTCACCCGCGTCGCCCGCGAGGTGGGCACGGAGGGCCGCCTCGGCGGTCAGGCCCAGGTGCCCGGCGTCGCCGGTGTGTGGCGGGAACTGACCGACTCGGTGAACGGCATGGCCGGGAACCTGACCGGGCAGGTGCGCAACATCGCGCAGGTCGCGACGGCGGTGGCCCGCGGTGACCTGTCGCAGAAGATCACCGTGGACGCGCGCGGCGAGATCCTGGAGCTGAAGAACACCCTGAACACGATGGTGGACCAGCTGTCGTCCTTCGCCCAGGAGGTCACGCGGGTGGCCCGCGAGGTGGGCACCGAGGGCATCCTCGGCGGCCAGGCGGAGGTACAGGGCGTCTCGGGTACCTGGAAGGACCTCACGCAGTCCGTGAACGGCATGGCCAACAACCTGACCATGCAGGTCCGCAACATCGCCGAGGTGACGACGGCCGTCGCCAAGGGTGATCTGTCGAAGAAGATCACCGTCGACGCCAAGGGCGAGATCCTCGAGCTGGTCACCACCGTCAACACGATGGTGGACCAGCTGTCGTCCTTCGCCGAGCAGGTCACGCGGGTGGCCCGCGAGGTGGGCACCGAGGGCATCCTCGGCGGCCAGGCGAACGTGCCCGGCGTCGTGGGCATCTGGAAGGACCTCAACGACAACGTCAACCTGATGGCGAAGAACCTCACCGTCCAGGTGCGGAACATCTCCCAGGTGGCCGCGGCCGTCGCCAACGGCGACCTGACGCGGACGGTGACGATCGAGGCCCGCGGCGAGGTCGCGCAGCTCGCCGACACCTTCAACACCATGGTGCGGACGCTGCGGTCCTTCGCCGACCAGGTGACCAAGGTGGCCCGCGAGGTGGGCACCGACGGCATCCTCGGCGGCCAGGCGCAGGTGCCGGGGGTGGCGGGCACCTGGAAGGACCTCACCGAGTCGGTGAACCAGATGGCGTCCAACCTGACCGGCCAGGTGCGCAACATCGCCATGGTCACCACGGCCATCGCCAAGGGCGACCTGACCAAGAAGATCGACATCGACGCGCGCGGCGAGATCCTGGAGCTGAAGACGACCATCAACACGATGGTCGACCAGCTGTCGTCCTTCGCCGAGGAGGTCACCCGCGTGGCGCGCGAGGTGGGCACCGAGGGCCAGCTCGGCGGTCAGGCACGCGTGCGTGACGTCGACGGCACGTGGCGGGACCTGACGGAGTCCGTGAACGAGATGGCCGGGAACCTGACCCGGCAGGTGCGTGCCATCGCGCGCGTGGCGACCGCGGTGACGCGCGGCGACCTGAACCTGAAGATCGACGTGGATGCCTCCGGGGAGATCTCCGAGCTCCAGGACTACATCAACAAGATGATCGCCAACCTGCGCGACACCACGATCGCCAACAAGGAGCAGGACTGGCTCAAGGGCAACCTGGCCCGGATCTCCGCGCTGATGCAGGGCCGCCGGGACCTCCAGGACGTGGCCTCGCTGATCATGAGCGAGCTCACCCCGGTGGTCTCCGCGCAGCACGGCGCGTTCTTCCTCGCCATGCCCCACGTCGAGGGCCAGGAGCAGGCGGGCGCCCACGAGGACCAGTACGAGCTGCGCATGCTCGGGTCGTACGGCTACTCGATGGGCTCCATGCCCACCTCCTTCCGGCCGGGAGAGGCGCTGGTCGGCACGGCAGCCCAGGAGAAGCGCACGATCCTGGTGGAGAACGCGCCGAGCGGTTACCTGAAGATCTCCTCCGGGCTCGGGGAGGCGCCGCCCGCGCAGGTGATCGTCCTGCCGGTGCTGTTCGAGGGGCAGGTGCTCGGCGTCATCGAGCTGGCGTCCTTCACCCCGTTCACGCAGATCCAGAAGGACTTCCTCAACCAGATCGCCGAGATGATCGCGACGAGCGTCAACACCATCTCCGTCAACACCAAGACGGAGGTGCTGCTGAGCCAGTCGCAGGAGCTGACCGAGCAACTGCGCGAGCGGTCGGAGGAGCTGGAGCAGCGACAGAAGGCGCTCCAGTCGTCCAACGCCGAACTGGAGGAGAAGGCCGAGCTGCTGGCTCAGCAGAACCGCGACATCGAGGTGAAGAACACCGAGATCGAGGAGGCGCGGCAGGTCCTGGAGGAGCGCGCCGAACAGCTCGCGGTCTCCATGCGCTACAAGAGCGAGTTCCTGGCCAACATGTCGCACGAGCTGCGCACGCCGCTCAACTCGCTGCTGATCCTGGCCAAGTTGCTCGCCGACAACGCCGACGCGAACCTCTCCCCGAAGCAGGTCGAGTTCGCCGAGACGATCCACGGCGCCGGCTCCGACCTGCTCCAGCTGATCAACGACATCCTCGACCTGTCGAAGGTGGAGGCGGGCAAGATGGACGTCTCCCCGACGCGCATCGCGCTCGTCCAGCTCGTCGACTACGTGGAGGCCACCTTCCGGCCGCTGACCGCGGAGAAGGGCCTGGACCTGTCGGTGCGGGTGTCGCCGGAGCTGCCCGCCACGCTGCACACCGACGAGCAGCGGCTCCTCCAAGTGCTGCGCAACCTCCTGTCCAACGCGGTGAAGTTCACCGACTCGGGCGCCGTCGAGCTGGTCATCCGGCCGGCCCGGGACGACGTGCCGAAGGCCATCCGGGAGCAGTTGCTGGAAGCCGGTTCGATGACCGACCCGGACGCGGAGCTGATCGCGTTCTCCGTGAGCGACACCGGTATCGGGATCGCGGCGAGCAAGATGCGGGTGATCTTCGAGGCGTTCAAGCAGGCCGACGGCACCACCAGCCGCAAGTACGGCGGCACCGGCCTGGGGCTGTCCATCTCGCGGGAGATCGCGCAGCTGCTGGGCGGTGAGATCCACGCGCAGAGCGAGCCGGGCCGCGGGTCGACGTTCACGCTCTATCTGCCGCTGCACCCGAGCGAGCTGCCCGCCCACGGCTACCAGCAGCCTCTTCCGGCCCTGGAGCCCGGCGGGGCGCTCGCCACTCCGGGCGCCATGCCCGAGCTGCCCCGGTCGCAGGCGCAACCGCCGGCCGAGGTGAGGTCGTACCAGGACGCGCAGAACGGTGCCGCGACGCTGTTCCGGCGCCGCCGCAGGGCGGTCCCGGAGCCCGAGGACGTGCCCGCGGCGCGGGAGCAGCGGCCGGCCGCCGAGCAGGAGACGGCGCCGCAGTCGGGCCGGGGCATCCGGTTCGGCGGACAGAAGGTGCTGATCGTCGACGACGACATCCGCAACGTCTTCGCGCTCACCAGCGTCCTGGAGCAGCACGGCCTGTCCGTGCTGTACGCCGAGAACGGACGCGAGGGCATCGAGGTCCTGGAGCAGCACGAGGACGTGGCGGTCGTCCTGATGGACATCATGATGCCCGAGATGGACGGGTATGCCACGACCACGGCGATTCGCCGGATGCCCCAGTTCGCCGGCCTGCCGATCATCGCGCTGACCGCGAAGGCGATGAAGGGCGACCGGGAGAAGGCGATCGAGTCGGGCGCGTCCGACTACGTGACCAAGCCGGTCGACCCCGATCACCTGCTGACGGTGATGCAGCAGTGGATGCGGGAGGAGTGAGGAGCACGTTCGGGCGGGCACCGCGCGGTACCCGCGGGCAGGGTGCACGGGGTGCGTGCGGGCAGCGCACCCGCGGTACGTACGGGCACCGTCCGCGCGGCACGTTCGGGCAGTGTGCGAACGTGGGGTGCACGCAAGTGGCGGGAACCTTCGTCGTGCACGCGGAGTTGCTGACTCAGTGTGCCCGAAGTCGTGTAGAAGTACGGGATTCGGGGAACCTTCTGGTCTCCCGCTGCGTTTCTGCTACGTGCACAGTGACATCGCGGTGACAGGGTGTGGCGACAGGCGGGGTGCGGCTACGATGACCGGCACAAGGACGGGCGACGCAAGGGAGTCGTCCCCTGGGGCGGCGCCCGCCGGTGCTGCCCCAAGTCCTGCGGACAGGGGAGGCCCCACGCCGGGGCGAGGAGGGCGGGCCATGGTGCAGAAGGCCAAGATCCTCCTGGTCGATGACCGGCCGGAGAATCTGCTGGCGCTGGAGGCGATCCTCTCGGCGCTCGATCAGACGCTGGTGCGGGCATCGTCCGGGGAGGAAGCGCTCAAAGCACTGCTCACGGACGACTTCGCGGTCATTCTGCTGGATGTCCAGATGCCGGGCATGGACGGTTTCGAGACCGCCGCGCACATCAAGCGACGGGAGCGGACCCGGGACATCCCGATCATCTTCCTCACCGCGATCAACCACGGCCCGCACCACACCTTCCGGGGGTACGCGGCGGGCGCGGTGGACTACATCTCCAAGCCGTTCGACCCGTGGGTGCTGCGCGCGAAGGTCTCCGTCTTCGTCGAGCTGTACATGAAGAACTGCCAGCTGCGCGAGCAGGCGGCACTGCTGCGGCTCCAGTTGGAGGGCGGCGGCAAGGCCGCGGTCGGCGAGGCCAAGGAGCCGGCGGGGCTGCTCGCCGAGCTGTCGGCGCGGCTGGCGGCCGTGGAGGAGCAGGCCGAGGCGCTCTCCAAACAGCTCGGCGACGAGTCGACGGACGCGGCTGCGGTGGCGACGGCCGCCCATCTGGAACGCAAGCTCACCGGACTGCGTCGGGCGCTGGACGCCCTGGAGCCGGGGACGTCCGGAGGCCAGGCCGCGGTCAACTGAGGCCCGTCGGGGGGCCGGGCTCGGTGGGCCGGCCCGTGAGGGCATGTCAGCGGCTGTACCGGAGGCGTCAGTTCCGGTCCCCTGCACGGGCGACACGAACGGGTGAAGCGGCGGGCACACGTGTCGACCGCCGTCTCCCCCGGTAACCTCACACCTATGGCCTCACGTCCCTCCGCAGCCAAGAAGCAGCCCGCGAAGAAGGCGGCCGCTCCCGCGAAGGGTCCGGTGAAGAAGGCCGCTGCGAAAAGGGCGCCCGCCAAGAAGGCGCCCGCCAAGAAGGCCGCGGTGAAGAAGCCCGCGCCCAAACCGGCACCCAGCCCGACCGGAGGCGTCTACCGCCTAGTGCGCGCCCTCTGGCTGGGCATCGCGCACGCCGTCGGCGCCGTCTTCCGCGGCATAGGGCAGGGCGCGAAGAACCTCGACCCGGCGCACCGCAAGGACGGTGTCGCGCTGCTGCTCCTCGGCGTCGCGCTGATCGTCGCCGCGGGCACCTGGGCCGACCTCAAGGGCCCCGTCGGCGACCTCGTCGAGATCCTCGTGACCGGTGCCTTCGGCCGGCTGGACCTGTTGGTGCCGATCCTGCTCGGCGCCATCGCCGTGCGCCTGATCCGGCACCCCGAGAAACCCGAGGCCAACGGCCGGATCGTGATCGGTCTGTCCGCGCTCGTCGTCGGCGTCCTCGGCCAGGTGCACGTCGCCTGCGGCTCACCGGCCCGCGGTGACGGCATGCAGGCGATAAGGGACGCCGGCGGTCTCATCGGCTGGGGCGCGGCGACCCCGCTGTCGTACACGATGACCGACGTCTTGGCCGTGCCGCTGCTCGTGCTGCTCACCGTCTTCGGGCTGCTGGTCGTCACGGCCACGCCGGTCAACGCCATCCCGCAGCGGCTGCGGCTGCTCGGTGTACGGCTCGGTCTGGTCCGCGACCCTGAGGTGGAGGCCGACGCGTTCGTCGAGGACGACGAGCGCTACGAGGAGCAGTGGCGTGAGGCGCTGCCCGCGAAGCCCGCCAGGCGCGGCAGGGGTCCGGCGCCGGAGCCGTACGACCCCGACGCGGCCGAGGATGAGGCGCTCACCCGGCGCCGCGGCAGGCCCCGCCGGTCCGCCGTGCCGCAGCCCGACATGAACCGGCCGATGGACGCCGTGGACGTCGCCGCCGCGGCCGCCGCCGCGCTCGACGGCGCCGTGCTGCACGGAATGCCGCCCTCGCCGCTGGTCGCCGACCTCACGCAGGGTGTGAGCACGGGGGACCGCGAGACGACGCCGACTCCGACGCCCGTGCCGGCCGCGCGCCCGCAACCGGGGAAGCTCAAGCAGGACACGGCGCGCAAGGACGATCCCGAGCAGGGCACGGCGGTGGTCGCCGACCTCACCAAGACGCCGCTGCCCAAGGAGCGGGACCTGCCGCCGCGCGCCGAGCAGCTTCAGCTCTCCGGAGACATCACCTACTCCCTGCCGGCCCTCGACATGCTCACCCGCGGCGGCCCCGGCAAGGCGCGCAGCGCCGCCAACGACGCCATAGTCGCCTCGCTGACCACCGTCTTCACCGAGTTCAAGGTCGACGCCGCCGTCACGGGGTTCACTCGCGGGCCGACGGTCACGCGGTACGAGGTCGAGCTCGGGCCCGCCGTGAAGGTCGAGCGGATCACCGCGCTGGCCAAGAACATCGCGTACGCCGTCGCCAGCCCCGACGTACGGATCATCAGCCCGATCCCCGGGAAGTCCGCGGTCGGCATCGAGATCCCCAACACCGACCGGGAAATGGTCAACCTCGGCGACGTGCTGCGGCTCGCGGAGTCCGCGGAGGACGACGACCCGATGCTGGTCGCCTTCGGCAAGGACGTCGAGGGCGGCTACGTCATGCACTCGCTGGCGAAGATGCCGCACATACTGGTCGCCGGCGCCACCGGATCCGGCAAGTCGTCCTGCATCAACTGCCTGATCACCTCGATCATGATGCGGGCGACCCCCGAGGACGTCCGGATGATCCTGGTCGACCCCAAGCGCGTCGAGCTGACCGCTTACGAGGGCATCCCGCACCTGATCACGCCGATCATCACCAACCCGAAGCGGGCCGCCGAGGCGCTCCAGTGGGTCGTGCGCGAGATGGACCTGCGCTACGACGACCTCGCGGCCTACGGCTACCGGCACATCGACGACTTCAACCGCGCGGTGCGCGAGGGCAAGGTCAAGCCGCCCGAGGGCAGTGAGCGCGAGCTCCAGCCGTACCCGTACCTGTTGGTGATCGTGGACGAGCTGGCCGACCTGATGATGGTGGCGCCGCGGGACGTCGAGGACGCGATCGTCCGGATCACGCAGCTCGCGCGCGCGGCCGGCATCCACCTGGTGCTCGCCACCCAGCGGCCGTCCGTGGACGTCGTCACCGGTCTGATCAAGGCCAACGTGCCCTCCCGGCTGGCCTTCGCCACGTCCTCGCTGGCGGACTCGCGGGTCATCCTCGACCAGCCCGGTGCCGAGAAGCTGATCGGCAAGGGCGACGGCCTCTTCCTGCCGATGGGCGCGAACAAACCGACCCGTATGCAGGGCGCGTTCGTGACCGAGGAAGAGGTCGCGGTCGTCGTACAGCACTGCAAGGACCAGATGGCGCCTGTCTTCCGCGAGGACGTCACCGTCGGCACCAAGCAGAAGAAGGAGATCGACGAGGACATCGGCGACGACCTCGATCTGCTGTGCCAGGCGGCCGAGCTGGTCGTCTCCACCCAGTTCGGGTCGACCTCCATGCTGCAGCGAAAGCTGCGCGTCGGCTTCGCCAAGGCCGGGCGCCTGATGGACCTGATGGAGTCGCGGAGCATCGTCGGGCCGAGCGAAGGCTCAAAGGCTCGTGACGTTCTTGTGAAGCCTGATGAGCTGGACGGCGTGCTCGCGCTGATCCGGGGGGAGTCTGAGGGGTAGGGAACGGTACGCGAGGGGTTCCTTCGACGGAGGGGCACGGCGGCCGGGTGACCGATCGTGACTCACCCGTTAGGGATCATTGAGCAACCGTTTCCCCATGACGTACGTCAAGTTGAAGGAAATGACAAACAGGTAGTCCACCATCGGGATGCGGGGCCATTCCAATGGCGTACAAAGTCCCGTCGCCCGGTTGCCCCACCCGTTTGCAGCCCCCCTAAACTGAACGTCCAGCACAGGCGGCTAAACGCTCGAAAGGCGCCCCCGTGTCCAACGGCAACTCCCCTGAAGACGAGCGTCCGGTCGAAGACGTCTCCGAAGGCGTTTCTGAGGAAGCCCGCCCCTCCATCGGCCGTGCCCTGCAGCAGGCACGGATCGCCGCCGGGTTGACCGTCGACGACATCACCACCGCCACCCGCGTCCGGATCGCCATCGTGCACGCCATCGAGGCGGACGACTTCACGCCCTGCGGCGGTGACGTCTACGCGCGCGGTCACATCAGGACCCTTGCCAAGGCCGTCCGGCTCGACCCGGCCGAACTGCTCGCGCAGTTCGACGCCGAACACGGCGGCCGCCCCGCGCCGACACCCGCAGCGCCCCTGTTCGAGGCGGAACGCATCCGTCCCGAGCGACGCGGACCCAACTGGACCGCCGCCATGGTCGCCGCGATCGTCGCGGTGATCGCCTTCGTCGGCTTCACGTTCGTCAAGGGTGGCGACGGCGGCGGCTCCGAGGCGAGCGTCGCCGAGGGCTCCCAGCCGTCGGCCGGCGAGTCCGCCTCGCCGAGCGCCAAGCCGAAGAAGCCCACCGACCCGAAGCCGGACCCGACCGAAAGCGCCATCGCCGCCGCGCCGCGGGACAAGGTGACGGTCAAGATCAGCGCCACTGACGACCCCAGCTGGATCTCGGTGAAGGACCACAACGGCCGGCTGCTCTTCGACGGCCTGCTCAAGCAGGGTGATTCCAAGACCTTCCAGGACAACGAGAAGGTCGACCTCGTCCTCGGCAACGCGGGCGCGATCGAGCTGTACGTCAACGGCAAGAAGATCGAGGACGACTTCCAGTCGGGCTCCGTGGAACGCCTGACGTACACGAAGGGCGACCCGCAGGTCGGGTAGGGCGCGGAAGGCGCCGACGCGGACGGGGTCGTCCAAGATCGGGCAACCCCGTCGACGTGGGCTGTCGGCAGGACGAAGTAGTCTTGAGCCCATGCCTGAAAGCCGTACCGTCGCACTCGTCACCCTTGGCTGCGCCCGTAACGAGGTGGACTCGGAGGAGCTCGCAGGCCGTCTGGAGGCGGACGGCTGGAAGCTCGTCGAGGACGCCGGGGAAGCGGACGTCGCCGTCGTGAACACATGTGGCTTCGTCGAGGCCGCCAAGAAGGACTCGGTCGACGCCCTCCTGGAGGCCAACGACCTCAAGGGTCACGGCAGAACGCAGGCCGTGGTGGCGGTGGGCTGCATGGCCGAAAGGTACGGCAAGGAGCTCGCCGAAGCCCTCCCCGAGGCCGACGGAGTCCTCGGTTTCGACGACTACACCGACATCTCCGACCGCCTGCAGACCATCCTGAACGGCGGCATCCACGCCGCCCACACCCCGCGCGACCGGCGCAAGCTGCTGCCGATCAGCCCCGCCGAGCGGCAGGAGGCCGGTGCCTCCGTCGCCCTGCCGGGGCACGGCCCGACCGACCTGCCCGAGGGCGTCGCCCCCGCCTCCGGCCCCCGCGCGCCCCTGCGCCGTCGCCTCGACGGCTCCCCGGTCGCCTCCGTGAAGCTGGCCTCCGGCTGCGACCGGCGCTGCTCCTTCTGCGCCATCCCGTCCTTCCGCGGCTCCTTCATCTCCCGCCGCCCGAGCGACGTGCTGAACGAGACGCGGTGGCTGGCCGAGCAGGGCGTCAAGGAGATCATGCTGGTCTCCGAGAACAACACGTCCTACGGCAAGGACCTCGGCGACATCCGCCTGCTGGAGTCGCTGCTGCCGAACCTCGCCGACGTCGACGGCATCGAGCGCGTCCGCGTCAGCTACCTCCAGCCGGCCGAGATGCGGCCCGGCCTCATCGACGTACTGACCTCCACCCCGAAGGTCACCCCCTACTTCGACCTGTCCTTCCAGCACTCCGCGCCGAACGTGCTCCGCGCGATGCGCCGCTTCGGCGACACCGACCGCTTCCTGGAGCTGCTGGACACCATCCGGAGCAAGGCCCCCGAGGCCGGCGTCCGCTCCAACTTCATCGTGGGCTTCCCCGGCGAGACCGCCTCCGACCTCGCCGAGCTGGAGCGCTTCCTGAACCACGCGCGGCTCGACGCCATCGGCGTCTTCGGGTACTCCGACGAGGAGGGCACCGAAGCCGCGACCTACGGCGACAAGCTGGACGAGGACGTCGTCGCCGAGCGGCTGGCACGCGTGTCCCGCCTCGCCGAGGAACTAGTCTCACAGCGGGCGGAGGAGCGCATCGGTGCGACCGCGCGCGTGCTCGTCGAGTCCGTGGAGTCCGGCGAAGGGGAGGACGGTGTGCGCGGCCGCGCGGAGCACCAGGCGCCGGAGACGGACGGCCAGGTGCTGCTCACGAACGGCGAGGGCCTGAGTGTCGGTCGTATGGTCGACGCGAAGGTGGTCGGTACGGAGGGTGTCGACCTGGTGGCCGAACCGCTGCTGGGGTCGCCCGAGTGGAGTGAGGAGGCCGGCAGATGACCGGAGTCCCGGCGTCCGCGGCGGGCGGCTCCTCCGGTGCGCGCAGGACCGGCCCGCGTGGACCCTCGGGGGCCGCGCACGGACCGGCGGAGCGTACGCCCTCTGGGGGTGCGGCCGAACGGGGCGCGACGGGACAGGGCGTCCCGGAGCGGGGTGCGACCGAGGGCGGTGTCGCCGGGCGCGGCGGCAAGATCGCGGCCGCCGCCGTCAACCAGGCGAGCGTCTGGAACGTCGCCAACCTGCTGACGATGCTCCGGCTGCTCCTCGTGCCGGCCTTCGTCGCGCTGATGCTCGGCAACGGCGGGTACGACCCGGCTTGGCGCTCGTTCGCCTGGGCGGCCTTCGCCGTAGCCATGATCACCGACCTCTTCGACGGCCATCTGGCCCGCACCTACAACCTCGTCACCGACTTCGGGAAGATCGCCGACCCCATCGCCGACAAGGCGATCATGGGGGCGGCGCTCATCTGTCTGTCCGCGCTGGGCGACCTGCCGTGGTGGGTGACGGCCGTCATCCTCGGCCGGGAACTCGGGATCACCGTGCTGCGGTTCGTGGTCATCCGGTACGGCGTCATCCCTGCGAGCCGCGGCGGCAAGCTCAAGACCCTCACCCAGGGCATCGCCGTCGGTATGTACGTCCTGGCACTGACGGGGCCCCTGGCCACGCTGAGGTTCTGGGTGATGGCCGCGGCGGTCGTCCTGACCGTGGCGACCGGACTGGACTATGTGAAGCAGGCCATTGTGCTGCGACGTCGGGGAATCGCCGAGCGCAGAGCGGCGTTGAAGAAGGCGGAAGCTTGAGTTCCACGGCCGCCGACGTGGTGCGACTACTCACCGTCAGGGGCGAGACCCTCGCGGTCGCCGAGTCACTGACCGGCGGACTGGTGGCTGCCGCGATCACGGCGGTGCCCGGGGCCTCCAAGAGCTTCCGCGGGTCCGTGACCCCCTACGCGACGGAGCTGAAGCGGGACCTGCTCGGCGTCGACGCCGCGGTGCTCGCGGCGTGTGGAGCGGTGGATCCGCAGGTCGCCGCCCAGATGGCGGCGGGCGTGCGCAAGGCGTTGGGTGCCGATTGGGGCATCGCGACGACGGGCGTCGCCGGCCCGGACCCGCAGGACGGACAGCCTGTCGGGACGGTCTTCGTGGCCGTCGACGGGCCCTTCGGAGCAGACGACGGTTCCGCCTCTGGCGGAAAAGTGGAGGCGCTGCGGTTGAACGGCGACCGCGCGGAAATTCGTATGGAGAGTGTACGGAGCGTACTCGCACTCCTATTGAGAGAGCTTGCGGGCGAACAGACCGGGAATGAGCGGGCACAGGATACGGAACGGAACGGGGGGTCTTGATGTTTGCAGCCCTGAGTGAACACGACATCGCTCCCCGCACGGCCGCGGCGCGAGGCGGTACGGTGGGGCGTGAAGGATGCGGTTACACGGTCCGAGGAGGGAGCCACCGATGATTCTGCTCCGTCGCCTGCTGGGTGACGTGCTGCGTCGGCAGCGCCAGCGCCAGGGCCGTACTCTGCGCGAAGTCTCCTCGTCCGCCCGAGTCTCACTCGGCTATCTCTCCGAGGTGGAGCGGGGGCAGAAGGAGGCTTCTTCCGAACTGCTCTCCGCCATCTGCGACGCGCTGGACGTACGGATGTCCGAGCTCATGCGGGAAGTAAGCGACGAACTCGCCCTCGCCGAGCTGGCCCAGTCCGCTGCGGCCACGCCCAGCGAGACCGTGCCGGCACCGGTGCGCCCGATGCTGGGTTCTGTCTCGGTGACCGGTGTGCCACCGGAACGGGTGACCATCAAGGCGCCCGCCGAAGTGGACGTCGTCGCCGCCTGATCGTCGAGAACGTGTGCGTGTGAGGCCCCGGCCGGGGTCTCTCCGGGAGGTCCCGGAGAGGTGCGGTCGGGGTTTTTGCGTGCGCGCCTGAGTTCGCCGCCCGGGCAGGTGTCGGGTGCCCGTGGTGGTTTCGCCCGGTTTGCCGGTCTCTGGTGGTGCGGTCATGGTGGAGGGACATGGCCGGGGGGCCGACCGACGGAGGCGTGGATGTACGTCGTGAAGAGCCCGTTGTCCGACGCGAACCTGAAGACCGTGTCCGAGGCGCTGCAGGGTGCCCTCGTCGACCTGGTGGACCTGGCGCTGGTGGCCAAGCAGATCCACTGGAACGTGGTCGGTCCACGCTTCCGTTCCGTGCACCTTCAGCTCGACGAACTCGTCGGTACCGCGCGTACGCACTCCGACACCGTGGCGGAGCGTGCCTCGGCGCTCGGGGTCTCCCCGGACGGGCGTGCCGCGACGGTGGCCGTCGGTAGCGGCATCGATGCGACCCCGGAAGGGTGGGTCGACGACACCACCGCGGTACAGACGATCGTGGACGCCCTGGGCGCGGTGATCGGGCGGATGCGGGAGCGGATCGGGGCGACCGGCGATCCGGATCCGGTGAGCCAGGACATCTTCATCCAGATCACGGCCGACCTGGAGAAACAGCACTGGATGTTCCAGGCCGAAAACGGATGACGCGGTTATGACGTCCGCGCGGGCTGCTCGCCGGGCGGCCGCGCTGGGGCTCGGTGCGCTGTGGTGGTGGGCCGTGCTGCGTCTGGCGCTGGAGCCCGGCGCGGGGGTGATCGAAGGGGCGGTCGCGGTCGGCGGCTGGGGGCTGAGCGTGCTGCCGGTGCACTGTGTGCCCGCGCGCCAAGCCGCGGGGGCCCTGGGCGCGGGGCGGTGGGGGCGGGTTCTGCGGCGCGGGGCCGGAGGTGCTTCGGCCTCCTCGCGGTCCCGGTTGTAGCGCTTTACGACGGGACGTGACCGACTAACATACAACCAAATGGTTGTAGATGGGGTTCTCGAAGCAGCCGAAGAGCGCGTGGACCGCTTGTTCCACGCACTGTCCGATACGACGCGCCGCGACATCCTGCGTCGCTGCGTACGGGACGACCTGTCGGTGTCGCGACTGGCCGAGGCCTATCCGATGAGTTTCGCCGCGGTGCAGAAGCACGTCGCGGTACTGGAGCGGGCCGGTCTGGTGGTCAAGCAGCGCCGCGGACGGGAGCAGATCGTGCGCACAGACCCCGACGCCGTGAGCCGGGCCCGGCAGGCACTGGACGAACTGGAGACGGCCTGGCGCGGCCGGGTGGAGCGGATGTCCCATCTGCTCGGCCAGGACGCGGAACCCGATGCACACGACCGGACGGAAGGACGGATCTGATGAGTGTCACCAGCTTGGACAAGGATCTCGACAACCTGACCTTCACCCTCATCGCCGACTTCGCCGCTCCCGTCGAGCGGGTGTGGCAGTTGTGGGCCGACCCGCGGCAGCTGGAGCGCTGGTGGGGCCCGCCGACCTACCCGGCGACGGTCGAGGAGCACGACCTGACCCCCGGTGGGGACGTCGCGTACTTCATGACCGGGCCCGAGGGAGACAAGCACCGCGGGTGGTGGCGGATCGCCTCGGTCGACGCGCCGGCCACACTGGAGTTCACCGACGGATTCGCCGACGCGGACGGGACGCCGAGCGCCGACATGCCGACGACCACGACCCGGGTCACGCTCACCGAGCGCGACGGCGGCACCCGCATGGAGATGCGCTCGGCCTTCGACACCCGGGAACAGATGGACCAGCTCGCGGAGATGGGCATGGAGGACGGACTGCGTGAGGCGGTCGGCCAGATGGACGGCCTGCTCGCCGGCTGAGCTCTCCGGTTGAGCGCGTTGCTCCGCGGGTCGGCTCAGCATGTGGGCTCAGCTCGCCTGCTTGAGTCACCCCGGCCCGCGCCGCGGCCCGGTACCGGTACGGGCGGCCGGGCGCGGCGCGGGACCGGGCTGGCAGGTCGGGCACCAGTACGTGGGACGCTCCCGGGAGCCGTCGCCCTGGTTCGCCACCCGGACCGGCGTGCCGCAGCGCAGGCAGGGGCGGGGTGCACGGCCGTACACGAACAGGTCCTGGCCGCGCAGACCCGTCGTACGGCGGACCGGGCGGTCCCGGTTGGCCTCCAGGAGTTTCTTCGCGAGCGCGGGCAGCTTCACGGCGTGTGCGGCGGGCAGGTCCCCGACGGGGAGCCAGGGAGTGACGCCGAGCAGGAAGCAGAGCTCGCACTTGTAGACGTTGCCGACACCAGCGAGATTGCGCTGGTCGAGCAGGGCCTCACCGAGCGGACGGGCAGGATCCGCACGCAGGTTGGCCAGGGCCTGCTCGGGGTCCCAGTCCGGGCCCAGCAGGTCCGGGCCCAGATGACCGACGGCGCGCTCCTCGTCGGCGGTGCGGAGGATTTCCAGCACCGGGAGGCGATAGCCGACGGCCGTGCGGTCGGCCGTGCCGAGGATGACGCGGATCTGGTGCGCCGGGCCGCCGCTCCAGCGCTGACCGGACGCGAACACCTTCCAGGAGCCGTCCATCCGCAGGTGGGAGTGCACCGTCAGGCCGCCCTCGACGCGCGTGAGCAGGTGCTTGCCGCGCGGCGTGACGTCCAGGACCGTACGGCCGGTGAGATCGGCCGTGGCGTATCGCGGTACGCGGAAGTCGCTGCGGGTCAGCACCTTGCCCGCGAGGGCGTCGTGCAGCCGCCGTGCCGCCTGCCAGACCGTGTCTCCTTCGGGCATGGGTCAAGGGTGACAGGCTCAGGCTCTGATGCGCAGGCCGCGCGGAGTGGCGATGAACCCCGCTTCCTCCAGGAGCGGGCCGAAGGGGGACGTGAGGGCCGCCGCGCCGTTGACCCGCTCCACCGTGACCGTGCCGAGGGAACCGGCGAGGGCGGCCGAGGCGAGCGCCTCCGCGGCCGCCCGCAGACGGGGGTCGTCCGTGGGCAGACCGTCCGGGGCGGAGGGCCAGAGCAGGAGCGTCTTGCCGCCGCGCTCCATGTAGAGCGCCGGTTCACCTTCGACGAGTACCACCAGGGAGCCCGCCTTGCGGCCCGGCTTGTGCGTGGCACCGGCCGGGGGCTCGGGCCAGCCGAGGGCCGCGCCGTAGGCGTTGGCCGGGTCGGCGGCGGCCAGGACGACGGCCCGTGCGCCGGCGGAGGGGCGGCCGTGACGGCCCGCGAACCCGGTGTCGTACGAACCGCGCGGGCCACCGAAACCGCCGTGCGCGCCGCCTCCGCGCGGGCCGCCCGCGCCCGGTTCGGCGTAGTCGCGGGGGGAGACGTGGTCACCCCGGGAGGGCGGCAGCTGCGGAGAGGCCGCGAAGACGTCGCCGGAGTGGTCCGGGGCATCGGCGTGCCCGCGGTCGCCGGGCGGGAAGTCGTCGAAGGGGGAGCCGCCGAAGGCCGGGTCACCCGGACTGTCGGAGCCGGCGGGTGAAACGTGGGCGTCGAAGCCGCCGGTGAAGTCCGGCCGCCCGGGCGGACCCTCGCCGCGCTCCCGGGCGTTCGAGACCGCGCGCAACCGGTCCACGGCGCCCTCCATGGCGAACTGTGCCGCGCCCAGCCCCTCCACGACATAGCCGCGCCGGGCCTGCCCGCTCTCCTCGAACGCGGCAAGAATGCGGTACACGGCGGAGAAGCCGCCTTCGACGCCCTCGGCGGCGACGGCGCCGCGGGTCACCACGCCGTGCCGGTCCAGGAGCGTGCGGGCCAGGGCGTGGGCGCGCACCGTGGCATCGGCCTCACGGACCGGAAGCAGGGACCAGCGGCCCGCGACGGTCGGCGGGCCGGTGCGGGAGGCGGGGCGGGCGGCGGCCGTCAGCGAGCCGTAGCGCCCGCGTGGCACCGCGCGCTTGGCGCGGTGGGCCGTGGAGCCCGCGGTGCGGCCGGAGCCCAGCAGCGAGCGCAGGGGCGCGAGTGTGTCGTTCGTCAGGCGTCCGGACCAGGCCAGGTCCCACAGGGCGTCGGCCAGCTGCGGATCGGTGGCGTCCGGGTGGGTGGTGGCGCGGACCTGATCGGCGATCTGCCGGAAGAACAGGCCGTACCCGCCCGAGAGGGTGCTCAGGACGGACTCGTGGAGGGCGGTCGTCTCCAGGGGATGCGGGGGCGGCAGGAGCAGGGGGGCCGCGTCCGCCAGGTAGAGGGAGACCCAGCCGTCCTTCCCCGGGAGTGAACCCGCTCCCGCCCACACCACCTCACCGGCGGCCGTGAGCTCGTCCAGCATGGCCGGGTTGTAGTTCGCCACTCGGGAGGGCAGGACGAGCTTCTCCAGGGCGGAGGCGGGCACCGAGGCGCCCTGCAACTGCTCGACGGCGCGAACCAGTCCGTCGAGGCCGCGCAGCGCGTGCCCCCTGCCGATGTGCTGCCACTGGGGAAGAAACTGACCGAGCGCGGCCGGCGCCACCGGCTCCAGCTCGTGCCGCAGCGCGGCCAGGGAACGGCGGCGCAGCCTGCGCAGGACGGTCGCGTCGCACCACTCCTGGCCGATGCCGGCCGGATGGAACTCGCCCTGCACGACCCGGCCCGCCGCGGCGAGCCGCTGCAGCGCGCCCTCGGTGACCGCCACACCCAGGCCGAAGCGGGCCGCCGCGGTGACCGACGTGAAGGGGCCGTGGGTGCGGGCGTGGCGGGCGAGGAGGTCGCCGAGCGGGTCCTTCACCGGCTCGGTGAAAGCCTCGGGCACGCCCACGGGCAACGCCGTGCCCAGCGCGTCGCGCAGCCGGCCCGCGTCCTCGATCGCCGCCCAGTGGTCGGCGCCGGCGATGCGCACCCTGATCGCGCGGCGGGCGGCGGCCAGCTCCTGTGCCCACTGCGGCTCGGCGCCCCGCTCGGCCAGCTCGGCGTCCGTGAGCGGACCGAGCAGCCGCAGCCGGTCCGCGACGCCCTCCGGGTCCTTGACGCGGCGGTCCTCGGTGAGCCACTGCAGCTCGCGCTCCAGCTCGGTGAGTACCTCCGCGTCGAGCAGCTCGCGCAGCTCCGCCTGGCCGAGCAGCTCGGCCAGCAGCCGGGAGTCCAGGGAGAGGGCGGCGGCACGGCGCTCGGCGAGCGGCGAGTCGCCCTCGTACAGGAACTGGGCGACGTATCCGAAGAGCAGGGAGCGGGCGAACGGGGACGGCTCCGGGGTGGTGACCTCCACCAGGCGCACCCTGCGGGACTCCAGGTCGCCCATCAGCTCGGTCAGGCCGGGCACGTCGAAGACGTCCTGGAGGCACTCGCGGACCGCCTCCAGCACGATCGGGAACGAGCCGTACTCGCTCGCCACCTCCAGCAGCTGCGCGGCGCGCTGGCGCTGCTGCCACAGCGGGGTGCGCTTGCCGGGGCTGCGCCGCGGGAGCAGCAGCGCACGGGCGGCGCACTCGCGGAAGCGGGACGCGAACAGGGCCGAACCGCCCACCTGGTCGGTGACGACCCGGTCGACCTCGCCCTTGTCGAAGACGACGTCGGCCGCGCCGACGGGCGCCTGCTCGGCGTCGTACTCCAGCCCTGGCTTCGACGCTTCCTGGTCGAGCAGGTCCAGGCTCATCAGGTCGGCGTCCGGCAGGCGCAGCACGATGCCGTCGTCGGCGTGCATGACCTGGGCGTCCATGCCGTACCGCTCGGACAGGCGGGCGCCGAGCGCGAGCGCCCAGGGGGCGTGGACCTGGGCGCCGAAGGGGGAGTGGACGACGACCCGCCAGTCGCCCAGCTCGTCGCGGAAGCGCTCGACGACGATGGTGCGGTCGTCGGGGATGTGGCCGCAGGCCTCGCGCTGCTCGTCGAGATAGGCCAGGACGTTGTCCGCGGCCCAGGCGTCCAGTCCCGCGGTGACCAGGCGGAGCCGGGCGTCCTCCTTGGTGAGGGAGCCGACCTCGCGGAGGAACGCGCCCAGCGCGCGGCCCAGTTCGAGGGGGCGGCCCAGCTGGTCGCCCTTCCAGAAGGGAAGCCGGCCCGGCACGCCCGGAGCAGGGGAGACCAGGACCCTGTCGCGGGTGATGTCCTCGATGCGCCAGGAGCTGGTGCCGAGCGTGAAGACGTCCCCGACACGGGATTCGTAGACCATCTCCTCGTCCAGCTCGCCGACCCGGCCACCGCCCTTCTTCGGGTCGGCCCCGGCGAGGAAGACACCGAAGAGGCCGCGATCGGGGATCGTGCCGCCCGACGTGACGGCGAGGCGCTGCGCGCCGGGTCGGCCGGTGACCGTCCCGGCGACCCGGTCCCACACCACGCGGGGACGCAGTTCGGCGAAGGCGTCGGAAGGATAGCGGCCCGCGAGCATGTCCAGGACGGCCGTGAAGGCCGACTCCGGGAGCGAGGCGAACGGGGCGGCGCGGCGGACGGTGGCGAGCAGGTCGTCGACCTGCCAGGTGTCCAGCGCGGTCATCGCGACGAGCTGCTGGGCCAGGACGTCCAGCGGATTGGCGGGGACCCTGAGCGCCTCGATGGAGCCGCTGCGCATCCGCTCGGTGACCACGGCCGCCTGAACCAGATCGCCGCGGTACTTGGGGAAGACCACGCCCGTGGAGACCGCGCCGACCTGGTGTCCCGCGCGGCCGACGCGCTGGAGACCGGAGGCGACCGAGGGCGGTGACTCCACCTGGACGACCAGGTCGACGGCGCCCATGTCGATGCCCAGCTCGAGACTCGAGGTGGCCACCACGGCGGGCAGGCGGCCCGCCTTGAGGTCCTCTTCGACGAGGGCGCGCTGCTCCTTGGAGACCGAGCCGTGGTGGGCGCGGGCGATCACCGCGGGGGCGCCTTGGGCGGCTCCCGAGCCGCCCATGAGTTCGGCGGGGGAGTGGTGTTCGTCCAGGGGCTCACCGGTCGCCCGTTCGTACGCGATCTCGTTGAGTCTGTTGCACAGTCGCTCGGCCAGGCGCCGGGAGTTGGCGAAGACGATCGTGGAGCGGTGCGACTGGACGAGGTCGGTGATCCGCTCCTCCACGTGCGGCCAGATCGACGGACGCTCCGCGCCGTCGTTGCCGTCCGCGACCGGGGAACCGCCCAGCTCGCCCAGGTCCTCGACCGGGACGACGACGGACAGGTCGAACTCCTTGCCCGAGTCCGGCTGGACGATCTCCACCTTGCCGCGCGGTGCGAGGAACCGGGCGACCTCGTCCACCGGACGGACCGTCGCCGACAGGCCGATGCGACGGGCCGGCTTCGGCAGCAGCTCGTCCAGCCGCTCCAGGGTGAGGGCGAGATGGGCGCCGCGCTTGGTGCCGGCGACCGCGTGCACCTCGTCCAGGATCACCGTCTCGATACCGGTCAGAGCGTCGCGCGTGGCCGACGTCAGCATCAGGAACAGGGACTCCGGGGTGGTGATCAGGATGTCCGGCGGGCGGGTGGACAGGGCACGGCGCTCGGCGGCCGGGGTGTCGCCGGAGCGGATGCCGACCTTGACCTCGGGTTCCGGCAGGCCGAGGCGCACGGATTCCTGGCGGATGCCGGTCAGGGGGCTGCGGAGGTTGCGCTCGACGTCGACGGCCAGGGCCTTGAGCGGGGAGACGTACAGGACTCGGCAGCGCTTCTTGGGGTCGGCGGGCGGGGGTGTCGAGGCCAGCTGGTCCAGGGCGGCGAGGAAGGCGGCCAGCGTCTTGCCGGAGCCGGTCGGGGCGACCACCAGCACGTCCGAGCCCTCCGAGATGGCCTGCCACGCGCCCGCCTGGGCGGCGGTGGGCGCGGAGAAGGCCCCCGTGAACCAACCGCGGGTCGCGGGGGAGAAGCCGTCCAGGGCTCGGTGTGCGGAGCTGACCATGGATCCATCGTGCACCCGAGCACTGACAATCGGCCTGAGCTGGACGGATGCCGGGCGGAACTCCGGCACCGCGAGGCCGTGACGGAGAATGGGGGCATGGCGGCATCGGGCGAGCGGGCACGGCACTGGCGGTACGCGGAATTGCCCGGCGTCGATCTGCTGCGGGCCCAGTACATACGGAAGACCTTCGTACGTCACACCCACGAGCACTTCGTCATCGCCGCCATCGCCGACGGGGTGGAGGTCTTCCACCACGGCGGAAGCGATCAGTACGCCGGAGCGGGAGCACTCGCCCTGGTCAACCCGGACACCCCGCACACCGGGCGGGCCGGGGTGCCGGAAGGATGGCGCTACGGGGCCGTCTATCCGGCGCCCGAACTCGTGGCCGGGATCGCGGCGGAGACGACCACGCTGCGCGGGACGCCCGGGTTCGTCCGGCCGGTGCTCGACGATCCGTACGCCGTCGAGCTGGTGCACCGCGTGCTGCGGGCCGCCGACGAGGGAAACGCGCTCGCCGCCGACACCCTGCTGCGGGTGGCCGTGACCCGGTTGCTGCGGCTGAACGGCGGGCCGCTGCCGCGCCGGGAGGTGCGCACGGCAGGGGCCGGCATCGCGGCACGCGCGCGTGCCGTGCTGGAGGAGCGGATGGCCGACCCGCCGAGTCTGGAAAGGCTCGCCGGGGAGCTCGGGAGCAGTCCGTTCGCGCTGCTGCGCGCCTTCCGGGACGCCTACGGAATGCCGCCCCACACCTGGCTGACGGACGCCCGGGTACGGCGGGCACGGCGGCTGCTGGACGCCGGCACGAGACCGTCCGAGGCCGCCGTCGCCGTGGGGTTCACCGACCAGCCGCACCTGAACCGCCACTTCGCGCGGATCGTGGGCGTGCCGCCCGGCGCCTACCAGCGGGAGCGCAAGAACGTACAAGACGCGCGGCGGCGGCTTCTCCTACCGTCCGAGGCGTGACAGAACAAACAGCCGTTCCCGACGCGGGCGTCGTCGAAGACAAGCCGGACGCCGCCGTCGTACGGGACGCCCTCGGGGTGGGAGTCGCCGTCGGACTGTCCGGGTTCGCCTTCGGGGTGACCTCGGCCGGCAGCGGGCTGACACTCATGCAGACATGCGCGCTCAGCCTCCTGGTGTTCACCGGGGCGTCCCAGTTCGCGCTCGTGGGGGCGCTCGCGGCCGGCGGCAACCCGCTCACCGCCGCGGCGGGGGCCTTCTTCCTGGGCGTGCGCAACGCCTTCTACGGGCTGCGGCTGTCGCAGTTGCTGGCCCTCCCGCGCGCGGTGCGCCCGTTCGCCGCGCAGTGGGTCATCGACGAGACGGCGGCCGTGGCCCTCGCACAACCCACGCGGCGCAGCGTCCGGATCGGGTTCACCGTCACCGGACTCACCCTGTACCTGCTGTGGAACCTCACCACGCTGCTCGGCGCGCTGGGCGCGGAGGCAATCGGGGACACCGACGCCTGGGGGCTCGACGCCGCCGGCCCCGCGGTCTTCCTGGCGCTGCTCGCGCCGATGCTGAGGACCACCACCGAGCGCGCGGTCGCCGCCCTGGCCGTCCTCCTGGGACTCGGCCTGCTGCCCGTGCTGCCCGCCGGTGTGCCCGTCCTGGTGGCCGCGCTGGCGGCACCGGCCGTCCTGTGGGCGCGGGGACGACGCGGAAGCAGCGCTGTTGAGGACTGTGCGCGGGAGGGAGAGCGTTGAGCGTCTGGATCGCGATCGGCGTGACCGCCGTCGGCTGCTACGCCGTCAAGCTCCTCGGGCTGCTGGTGCCCGCGGGCGCCCTGGAGCGGCCCCTCGTCCGGCGGTTCGCCGCCCTGCTGCCCGTCGCCCTCCTCGCCGCGCTCACCGCCCAGCAGACCTTCGCCGACGGGCAGGCGCTCGTGCTGGACGCGCGGGCAGCGGGAGTCGCCGCGGCCGCCGTGGCGCTGGTGCTGCGCGCGCCCTTCCTGCTCGTCGTCGCGGCGGCCGTGGTGGTGACCGCGGGCGTACGGGCCATGGGCAGGTGAGCCGGGTCAGCGGGGTCAGCCGACCGGGCGGCCGTACGCGCGGAGTGTACGCAGGGCCTCGATCGTCACCCCGGGGCGCGCCTCCAAGGCGGGGCCGGGTGCCCACCGGCGTCGGCGCACGGGCCAGCCGCCGTCCTCCTCCTGCTCGGCCGAGAGGGCGCGGAGGGACCGGGCCATCTCGTCCTGCGTGAACCACGCGCGTGCGAGGGAGTGCGGGTGCCTCGCGTAGTCGTGGGGGAAGTGGTGCTCGCCCGGGGCGTAGCCGGGGGGGACCGGGTACGCGTCGAGGTCGTCGAGGTCCAGCACCGCCAGGTGCCGCTCGCGCACCAGGCGGCCCAACCGGTCGGCCGCCGCCTCCGCGCGCGGACGGTCGGGGGCGGCGTCCAGGAAGGCCACGGCGGCCTCGACCTCGTACGGGTGCGAGATCCCCAGCGACTCGACCGCCTGCCAGCAGAAGTCCGTGGCCCGGAACAGCCAGGCGTGCCACACCTCGTTGCGGTGCAGCAGACCGACCACCGGACCGGTGGCGAGGAGCTCGCCGGGCGGGTCGTCCAGCACCGGAATGAAGGGCGCGGTCGGATACCCGCGTTGGCTGGGATGGATCGCCGGCAGGGCACCGTCCGCAGTGGACACGGAGGTCAGATAGCGGCACATCCGTTCCACGCGCTGTCCGCCGCAGCGCCCGACGGCGTCCAGGACGCGCAGGGCGTGCGCGGTGTGCGGCGGCTGGCTCACCGGGCCGCGCAGATCGGGTTCCAGCGCGTGGCCGTACCCGCCGTCCTCGTTGCGGTAGGCGTCCAGCGCGGTCTCCACCGGGCCGGCGTCGCCGCCGCGGAAGTGGTACGCGAACAGGCGCTGCTCCAGTACGCGCGCGGTGAGCCAGACGAAGTGCTCCGCGCGCGCGAGCGGGGAGCACGCCGTACGCGTCGGGGGAGTCGGGGGGAGTGGGGAAGCTCCAATTTCGGCCATGGTCAGACCGTATGACGTGAAGCGTTCCCGGCACGGGGTCCCGGCGCAGGGCCCACCCTCAGGGCGGGATACTGGAGTCATGCGGTTGACGGTCTTCTGGGAGCGGATGACGGATCACTTCGGTCCGGGCTACGCCGACACCTTCGCGCGCGATCACGTGATGGCGGAGCTGGGCGGGCGCACGGTGCACGAGGCGCTGGACGCCGGATGGGACGCCAAGGACGTGTGGCGGGTGGTCTGCACTGTCATGAACGTGCCGCAGGAACAGCGTTGACCGGTCACGAAGATCACCGGATGGCGCTCCGCTGCCGGTGGCGTGGGCGAGACTTGGTCCGTGGCACCCACTGACGAGTCCGGGCAGGCGGCCCGGCACGCATCCCCGACCGGTACGACGCCGCCCACCGGTCCCCCGCCAGGCGGCCCCGCCGGGCCGGGCGCCCGCATGCCGCGCTGGCTCCCGCGCGCCATGGTGCTGGCCCTCGCGCTCATCGCCGTCTTCCAGCTCGGCAGCTGGGCCTTCCACCAGCTCACCGGCCTGCTGATCAACGTCCTCATCGCCTTCTTCCTGGCCCTCGCCATCGAACCCGCGGTGAGCTGGATGGCCGGACGCGGATTGCGCCGCGGGCTGGCCACCTTCCTCGTCTTCATCGCCGTGCTGATCGCCGCCGCGGGGTTCGTCACGCTGCTCGGCTCGATGCTCGCGGGCCAGATCGTCAAGATGGTCGAGGACTTCCCGGACTACCTCGACTCCGTCATCAACTGGGTCAACGGCCACTTCCACACCGAGCTGAGACGGGTGGACATCCAGGAGGGCCTGCTCCGCTCCGACTGGCTGCGCAACTACGTGCAGAACAGCGCCACCGGCGTCCTGGACGTGTCGGCCCAGGTCCTCGGTGGCCTCTTCCAGATGCTGACGGTCCTGCTGTTCTCGTTCTACTTCGCCGCCGACGGCCCCCGGCTGCGGCGCGCGCTCTGCTCCGTCCTGCCGCCCGCCCGGCAGGCCGAGGTCCTGCGCGCGTGGGAGATCGCCGTGGACAAGACCGGCGGTTACCTGTATTCGCGCGGTCTGATGGCGCTGGTCTCCGGCCTAGCGCACTACATCCTGCTGGAGATACTGGAGGTGCCCTACGCTCCCGCGCTCGCCGTGTGGGTGGGTCTGGTGTCGCAGTTCATCCCCACCATCGGCACCTATCTCGCGGGCGCCCTGCCCATGCTGATCGCCTTCACGGTCAACCCCTGGTACGCGCTGTGGGTACTGATCTTCGTGGTGGTCTACCAGCAGTTCGAGAACTACGTGCTGCAGCCCAAGCTGACGTCCAAGACCGTGGACATCCACCCGGCGGTCGCCTTCGGCTCGGTCGTCGCGGGCGCCGCCCTGCTCGGCGCCGTCGGCGCGCTGATCGCCATCCCGGCGATCGCCACGCTGCAGGCGTTCCTCGGGGCGTACGTCAAGCGCTACGACGTCACGGACGATCCGCGCGTCCACGGACGCCGGAACCGCCGGTCGGGCCCCGGGGCGCCCACGCGGCTGCGGAAGCTGTGGGCCCGGCGACCGGAGACGGGACACCCCGGGGCGGAGGGCGCCGGGGGCGGCGGCTCGTCCTGATGAGGCCGCCCAGTATGTGAAAGCGGCCCACGCGCCCGCGCCACCTGGGTCATCCGCCCCACCCGGCCCACCCGCGCCGCTCACCGCAGCCGCGTAGCAGCCTGCCGCCCCGACCACGGCCGGCTGCCGTCCAGGCGATCACGGCGGCGCCCGGGGTCAGTGCGACGGGTGCGGTGAGCAGCACCGCCAGCCCGGAGCGCACCGCCGGCGTCATGCCGGCGGTCCCGGTGGGCCGACAGCGGAACGAGGCGAGCGGTCGGCCGGTACGGTGCCCGGGACCTGGGCAGGTGTGGCCAGGCGGACGATGCCGGCGGCCCTGACGTTCCGCACGGGGCGAGCCTGTCCGTGGCCTGCCCGCCCGCGGGACGGCCGCAGGACGGCGGCGGGTGCGGGGATCAGCCGTGCGGCTCCTGCGGCTTGGCGTCGACCTCGCGCAGGCTCCGGTCCTGGAACTCGGTGCGGGTCTCCGTGCGGCGGCCGCGGGCGATGTGGTCCCGCACCACCGCCTGGATGGCGACCTGTGGCGAGCCGATGCCGGCCAGAACAGTCGCCTCCACCACCAGTTCGGCGTCGAGAGTGATGCCGGCCTTGGCCATGCCGTCCCCCTCCTCCACGTCGCGTCCGCACTCCAGCCGCCCGACCGCCGGCCCGGCAGACGTACGCTCGGAGGTGCCGCGTGGTGCGCTTGACACCAAAATCGAACATCCATTCTTATGGAGGCTCTGGCGAGGCTCGTGACGGGTGATTCGACTGGGTTTGGGTGGAGAAGCGCCCGAGTTATCCACAGGCCGGACCCGCATCGGGGTGGATTGTCAGTGGCAGGCATTAGCGTCTTTGACGTGAAGCGATCGAATCAAGCAAACCGGGTGGAACCCATGGCAGGAACCGACCGCGAGAAGGCCCTGGATGCCGCGCTCGCACAGATTGAACGACAGTTCGGCAAGGGCGCGGTCATGCGCATGGGTGACCGGTCGAAGGAGCCCATCGAGGTCATCCCGACCGGGTCGACCGCGCTCGACGTGGCGCTCGGCGTCGGCGGCCTGCCGCGCGGCCGAGTCATCGAGGTCTACGGCCCCGAGTCCTCGGGCAAGACGACCCTGACCCTGCACGCGGTGGCGAACGCGCAGAAGGCCGGAGGCCAGGTCGCGTTCGTGGACGCGGAGCACGCCCTCGACCCCGAGTACGCGCAGAAGCTCGGCGTCGACATCGACAACCTGATCCTGTCCCAGCCGGACAACGGTGAGCAGGCCCTGGAGATCGTGGACATGCTGGTCCGCTCCGGTGCCCTCGACCTCATCGTCATCGACTCCGTCGCAGCGCTCGTGCCGCGTGCCGAGATCGAGGGCGAGATGGGCGACAGCCATGTCGGTCTGCAGGCCCGCCTGATGAGCCAGGCCCTGCGGAAGATCACCAGTGCGCTCAACCAGTCCAAGACCACCGCGATCTTCATCAACCAGCTCCGCGAGAAGATCGGCGTGATGTTCGGCTCTCCGGAGACCACGACCGGTGGCCGGGCGCTGAAGTTCTACGCCTCGGTGCGGCTCGACATCCGACGCATCGAGACGCTGAAGGACGGCACCGACGCGGTCGGCAACCGCACCCGCGTCAAGGTCGTCAAGAACAAGGTCGCGCCGCCCTTCAAGCAGGCCGAGTTCGACATCCTCTACGGCCAGGGCATCAGCCGCGAGGGCGGCCTGATCGACATGGGCGTGGAGCACGGCTTCGTCCGCAAGGCCGGTGCCTGGTACACGTACGAGGGCGACCAGCTCGGCCAGGGCAAGGAGAACGCGCGCAACTTCCTGAAGGACAACCCCGACCTGGCCAACGAGATCGAGAAGAAGATCAAGGAGAAGCTGGGCGTCGGCGTACGTCCCGAGGAGCCGGCCACCGAGCCGAGCGCGGACGCCGCCGCCTCCGCCGCACCGGCCGACGCCGCACCTGCGGTGCCCGCCCCCGCGACCGCCAAGGCCACCAAGCCCAAGGCCGCGGCAGCCAAGAGCTGACCGTGACACGACGAACCGACTGGGCCGAGTACGCATATCCGGACAACGCCTCGCGGGAGCGCGAGCGGGGGAGACCGGGTGATGACGGCTCCGTCGGCATGGGCGACGGCGCGTACGGGGCGGCCCCGGCCCCGTACGAGACGGGCCTGTCCGACGTCGCGGACGGCACGGCCGACCCCTTCGCGCCGTACGGCGCCGAGGGCTCGTACGACGTCGGCTCTCCCGGTGACGGCGGGGCACGCCACGGTGACGGTGGCGCGCGTGGCAGAGCTCGAAGGGGCCGTGGGACGGGCAGCGGGCGCGGGCGGCGTCGCGAGCGTGCGGAGCCGCCCGCCGAGGACGGAGGCGCACCTTCCTCGTCGAGGGCCGAGAAGGGGGAGCCTCCGCGGGACCCGGTCGAGCAGGCACGGGCGATCTGCCTGCGCCTGCTCACCGGGACCCCGCGCACGCGCAAGCAGCTCGCCGACGCCCTGCGTAAGCGGGAGATCCCCGACGAGGCCGCCGAGGAGGTGCTGTCCAGGTTCGAGGAGGTCGGCCTGATCAACGACAGCGCCTTCGCGGAAGCCTGGGTGGAGTCCCGGCACCACGGCCGCGGGCTGGCCCGGCGAGCCCTCGCCAGGGAGCTGCGGACCAAGGGCGTCGACGCCACACTCATCGACGAGGCGGTCTCGCAGCTGGACTCCGAGCAGGAGGAGGAGACCGCGCGCGAGCTGGTCGCCCGCAAGCTGCGCGCCACTCGCGGCCTCGACCGCGACAAGAGACTGCGCCGCCTCGCGGGCATGCTGGCCCGCAAGGGCTACCCCGAGGGCATGGCGCTGCGGGTGGTCCGCCGAGCGCTGGAGGAGGAGGGCGAGGACTCGGAGTTCCTCGGCGACGAGGGGGTCTGACCCTGGACTACCCCTTCATCGCCAAGGAGCAGATGGTCCTCCCCGCCACCCGCGGCCCTCGACACGGCTGGAGCCGGTGGAGTCGGCGGAGCCGACCGGGTGGGGTGGGCGGGCTACGAGACGGTCACCGGCAGCCCTGCCTCCCGCCACGCCTGGAATCCGCCGATCAGATCGGTGGCCCGGTGCAGGCCCAGGCGGTGCAGGGACTCCGCCGCCAGGCTGGAGGCGTAGCCCTCGTTGCACACCACGACGACGCGCAGGTCATGGCCCGTGGCCTCGGGGAGGCGGTGGCTGCCCTGCGGATCCAGGCGCCACTCCAGTTCGTTGCGCTCGATCACCAGCGCGCCGGGGATCACGCCGTCCCGCTCGCGCAGGGCGGCGTAGCGGATGTCCACCAGCAGCGCCGTACCGGCCCCGGCGGCGTCGCACGCCGCGAGCGGCGCGACACGACGGTAACCGCCGCGCACGCGCTCCAGCAGAGCGTCGATTCCCGTCGGCCCGCTCACTGCCAGTCCTCCGGCCGCTCGACCTGCTCCAGGCGCAGAGTCTGCCCGTTGCGGCTGTAGCGGCGGATCCGCGGCAGGGGCGGGTGGTAGGCGTGCACGGAGACCGCGTGTCGGCCGGGTGACTCGTTGAGCACCTCGTGCACATGGTGCCTGCCGAATGCGCGCCCCTTGCCCGTCGGCAGTCGGCGTTTCCGGTCCACCCCGTCGGTGAGCTCCAGGGTCTTCCAGCCGTCGGTGGGCAGGCGGGCGGCGAGCGCGTTCTCCGTGAGCTCACCCGCGGCGGTCACGAAGGCGCCCACGGATTCGGCGTGGTCGTGCCAGCCGGTGCCCGTGCCGGGCGGCCAGCCGATCAGCCATGCCTCGCTGCCGCCCGGTCCGGCCAACCGGACCCAGGTGCGGCCCTCCGGGTCGAGCGGGAGGGAGGCGATCAGTTCGGCGTCGGCGGCGGTACGGCGTACGAAGTCGAGGAGCTCGGCCTGAGTGGGAGTGGCCGTGGAGGCGTAGACAGGGGAGGAGACAGACACGGGTACCGTCCTGGGAGTTTCGCGAAGGAGCACGCGGCGGCACGCAGATGTGGCGTGTGCAGAGGAGTGAGGCGAATTCAGCAGGACGGGCGACACACGCAGCCCGCATAGCGGACGAGGTCCATGTGGACCCTCCGCCACAGGCGTACACAGGTGTCGGTCACGATCCGGAGTAGACCACGGCGGTGTGGGACGGTCAACTCACAGTCACCATCTGGACAGTGCCCGGCGACGGCCGACGGCGACGAGCCGCCGGCGCGCCCCCGGACGGCCCGTCAGCGGGAACCGGCCGCCGCCTCCGCCCCTGCCTCTTCCGCCGTGGGCTCCGTGGCCGTGGTCGTCGCCCCGCCCACCGCCGTATCCGCCGCCGCGTACAGGTCGGCCGGGCGCACCCCGTTCAGCGCAGTGACGAGGTGACCGTCGGGCCGCACCAGCAGCACCGTGTGGGCGGCGGCGCCCGGGTAGCTCTCGGCGACCAGCAGCTCGGCGTGATGCGGCAGCGCCGTCACCGCCGCGGCCAGCCGGGGCATGATGCCGGCGGTCACCCAGTGCTTGCGGTCCCACACGCCCGTACCCGGTGCGATCAGCACCACCAGCAGCGCCCCGCGCCCGAGCCGGTCGCGCAGCCGTACGAACGTGCCGTCCTCCGCCGTGACCCGCACATCGGTGACGGGTGCCCCGGGCGGTGTGCCGACGGCCACCTCCCCGGCGAGGCCCTCGGGAGCGAGCGGCGAGTCGGCGTACGTGCCCGGCGCGCCGAGAGTCCCGCGCCGCAGGTGGCCGTCCGCGAGCAGCGCGTCGTTGCCGCGGGTCGAGCCGGGGACGTAGGAGCGCAGGCCCCCGCCGCCGCGCAGCAGCGGCAGCACCTGGTCGGCGGCGCGCAGCCGTGCGGCGATCGCCGTGCGCCGCTCCTCCTGGTAGCTGTCGAGCAGTGCCTCACGCGGTCCGTGATGCCAGGCCAGAGCCAGTTTCCAGGCGAGGTTGTCGGCGTCCAGCAGCCCCTCGTCGAGCCCCTGTGTGCCCAGCGCGCCCAACAGGTGGGCGGCGTCCCCGGCGAGGAGTACGCGGCCCACCCGCCAGCGGCGGGCCAGCCGGTGGTGGACCGTGTGGACTCCGGTGTCGAGGAGTTCGTACGACGGGGGTGACCCGCCGGCCCAGCCGGTGAGGGTCTCGCGGACCCGGTTGACCAGCAGTTCGGGCGTGACCAGGTCCTTGCCGGGAGGCAGCAGCCAGTCCAGGCGCCACACGCCGTCCGGCAGGGGGCGGCCGACGATCTCTCCGGCCGACGGACCGGACGTACGCCATGGTGGCATCCGGTGGAGCAACGCCTCGTCGGTCCACGGGAGTTCCGTGCGCAGTGCGGCGACGGCGTATCGTTCCACCGCCGTACGGCCGGGGAAGCGGATGTCCTGGAGCTTGCGGACGGTCGAGCGGGGGCCGTCGCAGCCCACCAGGTAACTGCCGCGCCACCAGGTGCCGGCGGGGCCGCGGGTGTGAGCCGTGACGCCCGATGCCTCCTGCTCGATACCGTCCAGGCGGCTGTCCACCGCGACCTTGACGAGCGACTCGTGGGCGAGTGCCGTGCGCAGGACGTCGGTCAGTTCGTGCTGGGCGATGTGCAGCGGCGCCGGGTCGGTGTCGCCGAAGACGACCTCGCGCGTCACCTGCTTGCGCCGCATCGACCGCCATCCGGCCCAACGGAAACCCAGCCCCGTCAGCGGTGTGCCGGTCAGTCGCTCGACGAGGGTCACGGCGTCCTCGCCCAGGACGACGGTCCGCGCGGGACGCGGTTCGTCCTTGCCCGGCCCTTCGTCGAGAACGACACAGGGCACCTCCTGCCGCGCCAGCGCCAGGGCGAGCGTGAGCCCCACGGGCCCCGCTCCGGTGATGATCACCGGGTCCACGGCGCGACGCCCCCTGCCCGTGACGGTGTCCCGGGGGACGCGGGTGAACAGGACATTGGAGCAGGGTGCACGGTCACAGAACGTATGCAACCTATTGCCGCTGCTTGCGTCAAGTGACGGAGGCAGTGGCGATCATGCCACTGCCTCCGTTGATGGTCATATGAGGTGACCGAGTGTCAGCTGTGTCAGGCGGCGCCGGTTCCGGTCCCGGCGGCCTCGGTGTCGTCCGCCTTGAGTACCGCGCCGGTCGACTTCTTGGCCCGCCGCAGCCGCCGCTCCAGCCAGCTCGCGAAGCTCGTGAGGAGGAAGTTGAGCGCGATGTAGATCACCGCGACAACGGTGAAGCTCGCGATGACGTTGGCACCGTAGTAGCCGCTCATGGTGTTGGCCGACGCGAGCAGTTCGGGGAAGGTGAGGACGGCACCGCCGAGCGCCGTGTCCTTCAGGATGACGACGAGCTGGCTGACGATGGCCGGCAGCATCGTCGTGACCGCCTGGGGCAGCAGGATGGTCCGCATCACCTGGCCCTTGCGCAGGCCGATCGCCATTGCCGCCTCGGACTGGCCCTTGGGCAGGGCCAGAATGCCCGCCCGGACGATCTCGGCGAGGACGGAGGCGTTGTACAGCACCAGACCCGTGACCACCGCGTACAGCGGACGAACGTCCGAGCCGACGTTGGTGTACTCGGCGAACAGGGCGAGGCCGAAGATCATCAGGACCAGCACGGGGATGGACCGGAAGAACTCGACCACGATCGCGGCCGGAACCCGGACCCACACGTGGTCCGACAGACGGGCGATACCGAGGACCGCGCCCAGCGGCAGCGCGATGATCACCGCGAGAGCGGCGGCCTTGAGAGTGTTCTCCAGGCCGGGCCAGATGTAGGTGGACCAGGCCTCGGAACCGGAGAAGAACGGCTTCCAGAGGGCCCATTCCAGCTGGCCCTTGTCCTTGAGAGTGCCGTACACCCACCACAGGAGAGCCGCGACGGCCACCACGAAGACGGCTGTGAAGACGACGTTGCGCCGCTTGGCCCGGGGGCCCTGGGCGTCGTAGAGAACGGAGCTCATCGCTTCACCGCCACCTTCTTGCCCACCCAGCCGAGAATGAGGCCGGTCGGCAGCGTCAGAACCACGAAACCGAAGGCGATGACCGCGGAGATCAGCAGCAGCTGTGCCTCGTTCTCGATCATCTCCTTCATCAGGAGCGCCGCCTCGGCAACGCCGATGGCCGCGGCCACCGTGGTGTTCTTGATGAGCGCGATAAGAACGTTCGCCAGGGGAACGACGGAGGAACGGAATGCCTGGGGCAGAACCACGTGTCGCAGCACCTGGCCGAAGCTGAGGCCGATCGCCCGAGCCGCCTCCGCCTGTCCGACCGGCACCGTGTTGATGCCGGAGCGCAGCGCCTCGCAGACGAAGGACGAGGTGTAGAGGATCAGGCCGAGGACGGCGAGCCGGAAGTTGATCGTCTCGACGTCGTTCGCGCCGAGGGACACTCCCAGTGTCTGGTTCAGGCCCAGCGACGTGAACAGGATGATGACGGTCAGCGGGATGTTGCGCACGGTGTTCACGTACGCGGTCCCGAAACCGCGCATCAACGGCACCGGGCCCACCCGCATGGCCGCCAGCATGGTGCCCCAGATCAGGGAGCCGACGGCCGACAGCACAGCGAGCTGCACTGTCGTCCAGAAGGCTCCCAGCAGGTCGTAATCCTCAAGAAAGTCGAACACGATCTCCCGCGCTTCCGCGTGTAGGGATGCCCACCCCGGTGCGCCGCCCCTTCCGGTGGGCGGCGCACCCTGTCAGGCGCTGCCTCAGCTCTTGATGTCGCCGATCTTGGGCGCCGGCTCGTTCTTGTAGTTGGCCGGGCCGAGGTTGTCCTTGACGGCCTCGTCCCAGGACTTGTCGGCGACCATCTCCTCCAGAGCCTCGTTGATCTTGTCCTTGAGGTCGCTGCCCTTCTTGACGCCGATGCCGTAGTTCTCGTTCGTCAGCTTGAAGCCGCCGAGCTTGAACTTGCCCTTGAACTGCTCCTGGGCGGCGTAACCGGCGAGGATCGAGTCGTCGGTGGTCAGTGCGTCG
This sequence comes from Streptomyces sp. NPDC097107, assembly GCF_044762405.1. Classification (NCBI taxonomy): domain Bacteria; kingdom Bacillati; phylum Actinomycetota; class Actinomycetes; order Kitasatosporales; family Streptomycetaceae; genus Streptomyces; species Streptomyces sp. NPDC097107. The sequence goes on from NZ_JBIWEF010000005.1 coordinate 38,657, forward strand.
ACGGCGCCGTTCTGCAGGCCGGGCAGGCAGGCGGAGTACGCCGGGTACGGCTGCAGCTGCGCCTTGGGCGCCAGCTTCTCCTTGACGTTCTGCGCCGAGGTCGAGCCGGTGACCGAGCAGAGCTTGGCGTCGTTCAGGTCCTCCGGCGACTTGATCTTGTCGTCGTCGGCGCGCAGCAGCACGTCCTGGTGGGCGAGCAGGTACGGGCCGGCGAAGTCGACCTTCTCCTGGCGCTGCGGGGTGATCGAGTACGTGGCGGCGATGAAGTCGACGTCACCGCGCTGCAGCATGGTCTCGCGGTCGGCGCTCTTCGACTCCTTCCACTCGATCTGGTCCTCGGTGTAACCGAGCTTCTTGGCGACGTACGTGGCGACATCGACGTCGAAGCCCTCGTAGCCGTCGGGGGTCTTCTGGCCGAGGCCCGGCTGGTCGAACTTGATACCGATGGTGATCTTCTTGTCGTCGCCACCCGAGGAGCCGCTGTCTCCGTCGTCGGAGCCGCACGCGGTGGCGGTCAGGGCGAGGGCGAAGACGGTGGCCGAGGCGGCGGTGACCTTGCGGAGCTTCATGGTGAACATCCTTTGACTGTGATCAGACGATCAGATGCGAGAGGCGAGCCGGCTGTAGCGCGGGCGACACGGACGTCGGACCCGCACCGTGTCAGTGGTGCAGGATCTTCGACAGGAAGTCCTTGGCGCGGTCGCTGCGCGGATTGCTGAAGAACTGGTCCGGCGTGGCCTCTTCGACGATGCGGCCGTCCGCCATGAACACCACGCGGTTGGCCGCCGACCGGGCGAAGCCCATCTCGTGCGTGACGACGACCATGGTCATGCCCTCACGGGCGAGCTGCTTCATGACCTCCAGCACCTCGTTGATCATCTCGGGGTCGAGAGCCGACGTCGGCTCGTCGAAGAGCATGACCTTCGGGTCCATGGCCAGCGCCCGCGCGATGGCGACGCGCTGCTGCTGACCGCCGGAGAGCTGCGCGGGGTACTTGTCCGCCTGGGCACTCACGCCGACGCGGTCGAGCAGGGCGCGGGCCTTCTCCTCGGCCTTCTTGGCGTCGACCTTGCGGACCTTGACCTGGCCCAGGGTGACGTTCTCGAGCACGGTCTTGTGCGCGAAGAGATTGAAGGACTGGAAAACCATGCCGACGTCGGCCCGCAGCCTGGCGAGCTCCTTGCCCTCGGCGGGGAGGGGCTTGCCGTCGATCGCGATCGATCCTGAGTCGATGGTCTCCAGGCGGTTGATGGTGCGGCACAGGGTGGACTTACCGGACCCGGAGGGCCCGATGACCACGACAACCTCGCCGCGGGTGATCGTCAGGTCGATGTCCTGGAGCACGTGCAACGCGCCGAAGTGCTTGTTGACACTCTTCAGGACGACCAGTTCGCCGGTCGCGGCCACATCTTCCTTGGCCACCGATACTTCGGTCATCGCTCTCGGGCTCCGTCCTCCTCGGTTTCGGAGGACAGTAGTAACGCCGAACGACCTGCGTCTCTACATCTGAGGGGAATCTGAGCATCACGATCCGGTAGCAATCGGATACGAGTCGTAGCACTTGTGAGCAGGGCGCATATCGGCCGGATAACTTCGAGCGGCCGCAACCGGAAGCCTCTTGACGCCGTCCCCCTCCATCGGCGTCACTGCACAAGGTGCCCGCGCGCGTGCACGTGTCTTTGTACCCCTGCCGAGCGTACGGCCGATGAACCGAAGGGAGCCCGGATGAGACTGCTGCTCGTCGAGGACGACAACCACGTGGCCGCCGCTCTGTCCGCGATCCTGGCACGGCACGGCTTCGACGTCACCCACGCGCGCAGCGGCGAGGAGGCCCTCCAGGCGCTCGTCCCCGAGGTCGACTGCTTCGGCGTCGTCCTGCTCGACCTGGGACTGCCCGACCAGGACGGCTACGAGGTCTGCGGCAAGATCCGCAAGCGCACCAGCACCCCCGTCATCATGGTCACCGCCCGCTCCGACGTCCGCTCCCGCATCCACGGCCTCAACCTCGGCGCCGACGACTACGTGGTCAAGCCGTACGACACCGGGGAGCTGCTCGCCCGGATCCACGCCGTCAGCCGGCGCACCGCCCACGAGGACACCACCGGGAGCACCGAGACCGTGGTGCGCCTCGGAGCGGTGCGTATCGAGCTGCCGACACGCCAGGTCACCGTGGACGGTTCGGTTGTCCAACTCACCCGCAAGGAATTCGACCTCCTCGCCCTGCTCGCACAGCGCCCCGGAGTGGTCTTCCGCCGGGAGCAGATCATCAGCGAGGTCTGGCGCACCAGCTGGGAGGGGACCGGGCGCACGCTGGAGGTGCACGTCGCCTCGCTGCGCGCCAAGCTGCGCATGCCGGCGCTCATCGAGACCGTCCGCGGCGTCGGCTACCGCCTCGTCGCCCCCATCGGATAGCGGGGCCGGGTGAGCACACGCCTGCTCCCGCTGCTCATCGTCCTGATGGCGGCCGTTCTCCTCGCGCTCGGCGTTCCGCTCGGCGTCAGCGTCGCCCGCGCGGAGCAGCAGAAGGTCGTCATCGACCGCATAGACGACACGGCACGCTTCGCCGCGCTCGCCCAGTTCGTCACCGAGGACGTGCCGGGCGGCTCGCGACGGACGACCACGGACGAACGCCTGGAGACGCTGCAGACCGAGCTCATCAGCTACTACGAGGTCTACGGCATCGAGGCCGGCGTCTTCTACCGCAACCACATCCCCATGGCCAACGCGCCGACGACCTGGTTCCTCCCCCAGACCGGCGAGGTGCGCGACTCCTTCGACGAGGCGCTGCTCAGCCGCCGCAGTCACGACCCGCAGCAGGTATGGCCATGGGAGGACGGCCGGCTCGTGGTCGCCTCGCCGGTCATCCGGGACGGGGACGTGGTCGCGGTCGTGGTCACCGACTCGCCCACCGACTCGATGCGGTCGCGCACCCTGCGCGGCTGGCTGATCATCGGCGCCGGTGAAGTCGCCGCGATGCTGCTCGCCGTCGGCGCCGCGCTCCGGCTGACCGGATGGGTGCTCAGGCCGGTACGCGTCCTGGATGCCACGACCCACGACATCGCCACCGGGCGGCTCAAGTCCCGGGTCGCGCCGGCCGGGGGACCACCGGAGCTCAGGCGCCTGGCCGGGTCGTTCAACGAGATGGCGGACCACGTGGAGGACGTGCTGGAACAGCAGCGCGCCTTCGTCGCCGACGCCTCGCACCAGCTGCGCAACCCTCTCGCGGCGCTGCTGCTGCGTATCGAGCTGCTCGCCCTGGAACTGCCCGAGGGCAACGAGGAGATCGCCTCCGTCCAGACCGAGGGCAAGCGGCTGGCCCGGGTCCTGGACGACCTGCTCGACCTTGCGCTGGCCGAGCACAGCCAGGCGGACCTGAGTCTCACCGACATCGGCGCGCTGGCCGCCGAGCGGGTGGCGGCCTGGTCACCGACGGCCGGGGCCAAGGGCGTGCGGCTGGTGGGTGACTGCCCGCCGACCACGGGCTGGGCCGACCCGGTGACGCTGTCCAGCGCCCTGGACGCGGTCATCGACAACGCGGTGAAGTTCACGCCGGCCGACGAGACCGTCCGGGTCACGGTCGCCTCCATCGGGGACGCCACCACCGTCGTCGTCACCGACAACGGTCCCGGGCTGACCGACGAGGAGCTCGCGCGCGTGGGCGACCGTTTCTGGCGCAGCGGCCGGCACCAGAACATCAAGGGCTCCGGCCTCGGCCTGTCCATCTGCCGGGCGCTGCTCGCGGCGGGCGACGGCTCGATCCGTTTCGGCCACCACGAGCCGCACGGCCTCGAGGTGACGGTCACGGTGCCGAGGTCCGGACCGGGGACGACCGCTCCCGAGGAGCCGGAGCGGCCCTACGGCTTCACCGACCGGTAGTAGCGCCGGGCACCCTGGTGCAGCTCCAGCGGGTCGGTGTAGATCGCGGTACGCAAGTCCACCAGCTGCGCGGAGTGGACGGTCGCCCCGATGCCGTCGCGGCTGTCGAGCACCGTCCTGGTCAGCCACTCGGTGAGCCTCGGATCCATGTCCGCGCGCGTCACCAGCAGGTTGGACACCGCCATCGTGGGCACCACGGAACCGTTCTGCACGGTGGGGTACGCCGACTCCGGCATGTTGGTGGTGCGGTAGTAGCGGGTCGCGCCGCCCGACTCGTGCAGCTCGGTGACGAGGTCCTCGCCGATCGGCACGAACCGGAAGGCGGAGGTCTCCGCGATCTGCTTGAGCCCGTCCGTCGGCACGCCGCCCGACCAGAAGAACGCGTCGAGCTCTTCGCCGAGCCGCCCCGGGCCGGTGTCGATCCCGTCCGCACGGGGCGTGATGTCCTTCTCCGGGTCGATGCCCACGGCCTTCAGCAGCCGGGTGGCGATCAGCCGTACGCCCGAGTTCGGCAGCCCGATGGCCACCCGCTTGCCGCGCAGGTCGGCGACGGACTGGATGTCCGAGTCACTCGGCACCACGAGCTGCACATAGTCGTCGTAGAGGCGGGTGACACCGCGCAGCCCCTCGGCGCCGGGACGGCCGGCGATCTTGTAGGTTTCCACGGCGTCGGCCGCGGCGATCGTGAAGTCGGCCTCCCCGGACGCCACCCGCTCGACGTTCTCCTGCGAGCCCGCGCTGGTCGTCAGCCGCACCTTCAGGTCCGGCATGTCCTTGCGCAGTTCGCTGCGCAGCAGTTCGCCGTACTTCTGGTAGACGCCCGCACGCGTGCCCGTGCTGAACGTGATCGCCCCGCTCGGCGGTTTCTCGCCCAGCGGCAGCAGCCACCACAGCAGCAGCCCGAGGACGACGGCACCGGCGACCGCGCCCTGGACGGCGCGGCGTCTGCCGACACGGGAGAGCAGCGAGGACATGTGCGCGATCCTGCCAGCCCGCAACCCGGCTGACCAGGGCGGAGCTCACACGGCGACCGCGCGGGAGCGCGGCGCCTGCTGTCAGTGGCGCTCGCTACAGTCGTCGGCATGAGCTCCTCGCCCGCCGACCTGGTCCGCGCCTTCCACCTCGCCTTCGGGCTGGACGCCCGCAGCACTCCGACCGAGGTCTCCCCGCACCTGGCCGCCCACAGAGGTGAGTTGCTCGCCGAGGAGGCCGCCGAGGTCGCCGAGGTGTCGGTGACGGGCCCGCTCGACCGGCTCGCGCACGAACTGGCGGACGTGGTCTACGTCGCCTACGGCACGGCGCTCGTCCACGGCATCGACCTCGATGAAGTGATCGCCGAGATCCACCGCTCCAACATGACCAAGCTGGGCCCCGACGGCCGGGTCAGCCGCAGGGCCGACGGCAAGGTCCTCAAGGGCGACCACTACGAGGTACCGGACGTGCCGGGCGTGCTGCGCCGGCAGGGATGGGCGCCGCGGACGGCGGAGGCACAGGAGACGCCGGGCGCCTGACGGGGCCGCTGGGCGCGCGGCGGCTTTCCGCGTTCCCTGCCGCTGCCGCTGCCGCTGCCGCCGACGTACGACCGCTGCCGCCGACGTAGAAAACGACGACCCCGGCACCTGCGTACCGGGGTCGTGTCGGGTCGTACCGAGGCCGTCGCGGCGTCAGTCGCCCACCGACGCCTCCGCCCCCGCCGTCCGCGGCGTCCCGTCGGGCACGCCGCCGGGGCGGTCGGGATTGTCCCGGCGACGGAAGAGGCGGGACGCCAGCGGCTCGGTGAAGCGGGCGGTGAGGGGACCGAGGACGACCAGGATGAGGACGTAGGCCGTGGCCAGCGGCCCCAGGGACGGTTCGACACCGGCCGACACCGCGAGACCCGCGATGACGATCGAGAACTCGCCGCGTGCCACCAGCGCACCGCCCGCCCGCCAGCGGCCCTTGACGGAGATCCCGGACCGCCGCGCCGCCCAGTACCCGGTGGCGATCTTCGTCACGGCGGTGAGCAGAGCCAGTGCGAGAGCGGGCACCAGGACCGGCGGGATGCTGGCGGGATCGGTGTGCAGCCCGAAGAAGACGAAGAAGACCGCGGCGAACAGGTCCCGCAGCGGGCTCAGCAGCGTGTGCGCGCCCTCCGCGACCTCTCCGGACAGCGCGATGCCCACGAGGAACGCGCCCACGGCGGCCGACACCTGGAGCTGCTGTGCGACGCCCGCGACCAGGATGGTCAGGCCCAGCACCACCAGCAGCAGCTTCTCCGGGTCGTCGCTGGAGACGAACCGCGAGATCACCCGGCCGTAACGCAGCGCCACGAACAGCACCGCGCCCGCCGCCGCCAGCGCGACCGCCAGCGTGATGCTCCCGGTCATCAGCCCGGCACCGGCCACCAGAGCCGTGACGATCGGCAGGTACACCGCCATCGCCAGGTCCTCCAGGACCAGAACGCTGAGGATCACCGGGGTCTCGCGGTTGCCGACGCGGCCGAGGTCTCCGAGCACCTTGGCGATGACACCGGACGACGAGATCCACGTCACCCCGGCCAGCACTACGGCCGCCACCGGACTCCAGCCCAGCAGCAGTGCGGCCACCGCGCCCGGCACGGCGTTGAGCGCGCAGTCGACGAGACCGGCCGGATAGTGGGATTTCAGATTGGTGACCAGGTCGCTGGCCGTGTACTCCAGGCCCAGCATCAGCAGCAGGAGGATGACGCCGATCTCGGCGCCGGCGGCGATGAACTCCTCGCTCGCCCCGAGCGGCAGCAGGCCGCCCTCGCCGAAGGCCAGCCCGGCCAGCAGGTACAGCGGGATCGGGGAGAGGCGGTATCGGCCGGCGAACCGGCCGAGCAGCCCGAGCCCCAGAATGATGGAACCGAACTCGATCAGCAGAACCGCGGAGTGCACCGGCTCACTCCTGCCCGAGTATCGCCGCGGCCGTGTCGACGCCCTCGCGGGTGCCGATGACGATCAAGGTGTCGCCACCCACCAGCCGGAAGTCCGGCGCCGGCGACGGAATGGCCTCGGCCCGCCGCAGCACCGCGACGATGGACGCGCCGGTCTCGGTCCGCATGCACGTCTCACCGAGCAGGCGGCCGTTCCACCGGGACGTCGCGGCCACCTCGATCCGCTCCGCGACCAGCCCGAGGTCAGTGGTGTAGAGCAGGCTCGGGCTGTGGTGGGAGGGCATCAGCGCGTCGATCAGCGCGCCCGCCTCCGCGCCGGCCAGCCGAAGCGAGTGGGCGCAGGAATCGGGGTCGTCGGCCCGGTACATGTTCACCGTCCGGGTGCCGTCGCGGTGTGCCACCACCGACAGGTGCCGGTGTTCGCGGGTCACCAGGTCGTACTGGACCCCGATACCCGGCAGCGGCGTCGCCCTCAGGCGTGGAGCTGACACGAGCTTTCCCCTCATTCGTCTTGCGTCCCTTGCCGCACTTTCCGCACGTGCGTGACGTGCTCGCGGCCTCGCCATGCTGTCATCCGCACGTACGGTGGCGATATGGGTGTCGTGACGGATATACGCGGCCGGTCGCGGGCGGCGAGGGTGGTTGCGGCGGTGTCGTGCGCGAAGGCCGGGAGGAGCGGGAAGAGGACCGTGTCGCTTTTCTGGCGGATCTTCTCGCTCAACGCCGCGGGTTTGGCCATCGCCACAGGACTGCTGCTGGGACCGGTCACCGTGTCGACGCCCGTCCTGCCCGGGGAGGCGCTGGTCCTGCTGGCGGGCCTCGCGGCGCTGCTGGTCGGCAACGCGGTCGTCCTGCGCATAGGACTCACCCCGCTGCACCGGCTCGGCCGGGCGATGTCCACCGCCGACCTGCTGGTGCCAGGGGCCCGCCCGACGGTCGCCGGACCGGCCGAGGCGGCACAGCTGATCGCGACGTACAACACGATGCTGGACCGGCTCCAGGCCGAACGCGCCGCCGGAGCCGGCCGCGCCCTGCACGCCCAGGAACGCGAACGCCACCGCATCGCCCGCGAGCTCCACGACGAGGTCGGCCAGACCCTCACTGCCGTGCTCCTCCAGCTCAAGCGCGTCGCCGACCGGGTGCCCGGCGAACTGCGTGAGGAAGTGTCCCTCGCTCAGGAGGCCACCCGGGCCGGCCTCGACGAGATCCGCCGCATCGCCCGTCGCCTGCGTCCCGGTGTCCTGGAGGAGCTCGGTCTCGCCAGCGCCCTGCGCTCGCTCGCCGCCGAGTTCACGCACCACGGGCTGACCGTCCACCAGCACGTCCCCGGCGACCTGCCCCCGCTCGCCCCGGAGACGGAACTCGTGCTCTACCGGGTCGCCCAGGAGGGCCTGACCAACACCGCCCGCCATGCCGCCGCGGACCGCGCGGAGCTGAGCCTTCGCCTGCTGTCCGACGGTGTCGAACTTCTCGTACGCGACAACGGCACCGGTCTCGGCGCGGCCGCCGAGGGCGCCGGCATGCGCGGCATGCGCGAACGGGCCCTGCTGATAGGAGCCGAGATCCACTTCGCACCCGCCCCCGTACGGGGCACGGACGTACGCCTCCGCGTCCCCGCCCCGCCGGGGGGCCGGCTCGGAGACCGGGTTGCGGACGCGGTCGGGGTCCGGTCCGGAGATCGGGCCGTTGACGCGACCGGGGGCCGGTCCGCGAACCAGGCCGTGGACGCGACCGGGGACCGATCCCACGACCGAACCGGAGACCGCCCCTGATGCCCGCCCGCCCCCCGATCCGCGTCCTGCTCGCCGACGACCACACCCTCGTACGCCGCGGAGTGCGCCTCATCCTGGACGGCGAGCCGGACCTGACCGTCGTCGCCGAGGCCGGTGACGGGGCCGAGGCGGTCGCCGCGGCGCGGGCCACCGAGGTGGACCTGGCCGTCCTGGACGTCGCGATGCCCCGCATGACCGGCCTCCAGGCGGCCCGCGAGCTCTCCCGCCGCCTGCCCGAGCTGCGCATCCTCATCCTGACGATGTACGACAACGAGCAGTACTTCTTCGAGGCCCTCAAGGCCGGTGCCTGCGGATACGTCCTCAAGTCCGTCGCCGACCGCCACCTGGTCGAGGCGTGCCGGGCGGCCGTTCGCGACGAGCCGTTCATCTATCCCGGTGCGGAACGGGCCCTGGTCCGCTCCTACCTGGACCGCCTGCACGGCGGCGGCGGCCTGCCCGAGCGACCCATCACCGAGCGCGAGGAGGAGATCCTCAAGCTCGTCGCCGAGGGCCACACCTCCAAGGAGATCGGCGAGCTGCTGTTCATCAGCGCCAAGACCGTCGAACGCCACCGCGCCAACCTCCTCCAGAAGCTGGGCGCCCGCGACCGCCTGGAGCTCACCCGGTACGCGATCCGCGCGGGCCTCATCGAGCCCTGACCGCCGGCTCCGGTCACCGGCTCCGACCAGCTCTGACCAGCACCGACTGCGGTTGTCCACAGGCGGCCCGGGCCATCGCCGCCGACCGCCTACCCTTATTGCCATGAGCAGCATCGACCGGAGCCAGTCAGTGGGCGGCACGCGCACCTATGAAGTCCGCACCTACGGGTGCCAGATGAACGTCCACGACTCCGAGCGATTGTCCGGCCTGCTGGAGGACGCGGGCTACGTCCGCGCCCCCGAGAGCGCCGACGGCGACGCGGACGTCGTCGTCTTCAACACCTGCGCCGTACGGGAGAACGCCGACAACAAGCTGTACGGCAACCTCGGCCACCTCGCGCCGAAGAAGGCGAGCCGCCCCGGGATGCAGATCGCGGTCGGCGGCTGCCTGGCACAGAAGGACCGCGACACCATCGTGAAGCGGGCCCCCTGGGTGGACGTCGTCTTCGGCACGCACAACATCGGCAAGCTGCCGGTGCTGCTGGAGCGCGCCCGAGTGCAGGAGGAGGCGCAGGTCGAGATCGCCGAGTCCCTGGAGGCGTTCCCGTCCACGCTGCCGACCCGGCGCGAGAGCGCCTACGCGGCCTGGGTCTCCATCTCCGTCGGCTGCAACAACACCTGCACCTTCTGCATCGTCCCGGCGCTGCGCGGCAAGGAGAAGGACCGGCGTCCCGGCGACATCCTCGCCGAGGTCGAGGCCCTGGTGGCCGAGGGCGTCTCCGAGATCACCCTCCTCGGGCAGAACGTCAACGCCTACGGCTCCGACATCGGCGACCGCGAGGCCTTCAGCAAGCTGCTGCGCGCCTGCGGCAACATCGAAGGCCTGGAGCGCGTCCGCTTCACCTCTCCGCACCCGCGCGACTTCACCGACGACGTGATCGCCGCCATGGCCGAGACGCCGAACGCGATGCCGCAGCTGCACATGCCGCTCCAGTCCGGTTCCGACCCGGTCCTGAAGGCCATGCGCCGCTCCTACCGCCAGGACCGCTACCTGGGCATCATCGAGAAGGTGCGGGCCGCCATCCCGCATGCGGCGATCACGACCGACATCATCGTGGGCTTCCCGGGCGAGACCGAGGAAGACTTCGAGCAGACCCTGCACGTGGTGCGCGAGGCCCGGTTCGCCCAGGCCTTCACCTTCCAGTACTCCAAGCGGCCCGGCACCCCGGCCGCCGAGATGGACGACCAGATCCCCAAGGCGGTCGTCCAGGAGCGCTACGAGCGTCTCGTCGCCCTCCAGGAGGAGATCTCCTGGGAGGAGAACAAGAAGCAGGTCGGCCGCACCCTGGAGCTGATGGTCGCCGAGGGCGAGGGCCGTAAGGACGGCGCCACCCACCGCCTCTCCGGCCGCGCCCCCGACAACCGCCTGGTGCACTTCACCAAGCCCGACCAGGAGGTGCGCCCGGGCGACGTGGTGACGGTCGAGATCACCTACGCCGCTCCGCACCACCTCCTCGCCGAGGGCGAGGCGCTCGGTGTGCGTCGCACGCGCGCGGGCGACGCCTGGGAGAAGCGCAACTCGGCCGAGCACACCAAGCCCGTGGGCGTGATGCTGGGCCTGCCGAAGATCGGCGTTCCCGAGCCCCAGCCCGCCGTGGCGAGCGGCTGCGGCTGCGACTGACCGCAGGGCGTACGACGGCGGACGGTGGTACGGGGCTACGCTGCCGATCATGCTTGTCGCCGCCGCTGTCTGTCCCTGCCCGCCGCTCCTCGTGCCGGAGGTGGCCGCGGGCGCCGCACCCGAGCTGGACGTCGCGCGTGCCGCCTGCACGGACGCGCTGGGCGTGCTCGCCGCGGCCCGGCCCGACCGGCTCGTCGTGGTCGGGCCCGCCGACGGCACCGGACCCGAGGTCTATCCGCAGGGCACGCGGGGCTCGTTCCGCGGGTTCGGTGTGGAGCTGGACGTGCGCCTGGGCCCGGACCGCTGTGCGGCGCCGGAGCGGACCGGTCGCGAGCTGCCGTACGGGTTCGCCGTGGGCGCCTGGCTGCTCGGACGGACCGGGTGGGCCGACGCCCCCGTCGAGGGCGCCGGTGTGGGGGAGGCCCTTCCCGCCGATCGCTGCGCGGCGCTGGGCCGGGACGTCGCCGCGCGGGCCGGGCGGATCGCGCTGCTGGTGCTGGGCGACGCCAGCGCGTGCCGCACGCTCAAGGCCCCCGGGTACCTCGACGAGCGGGCGGCGCCCTTCGACGCGGAGGTGGGACGCGCGCTGGGCACGGCGGACGTGACGGCCCTCGCGGCCCTGGACGCCGCGCTGGCCCGCGAACTGAAGGTGTCCGGCCGGGCGCCCTGGCAGGTCCTCGCGGGCGCGGCCGAGGACACGGCTCTCGCCGGCACGCTGCTGTATGAGGACGCGCCGTACGGGGTGGGGTACGTCGTGGCCACCTGGTCGTAGGAGGTCGGCCGCGGTACACCTGCCACGCATGGGCCGGCGGACGGCGGCGGGCGGGACACCTGCCACGCATGGGCCGGCGGACGGCGGCGGGCGGGACACCTGCCACGCATGGGCCGGCGGACGGCGGCGGGCGGGACACCCGCCACGCGCGAGCCGGCGGACGGCCCGGAGCTGATCCGCTCGTGACCGTCCGCCGATGTGCCGGTGACCGCCCGCGTCAGGAAGCCGGAGGCGGCCCGGCCGGCGGGGTGCCGCCCGAGGCGCTGCCACCCGGGGTGCCGGGCGTGTGGCCGCCGCCGTTCGTGCCGTCGGCGTCCTTGTGGGCGAGGCGGTCCATGGCGCCCTTCGCCTTGCCCGTGCCCGTCTGGATCCGGTCGCTGTACTTGCCCTTGGTCCTCTCGTCGACGGTCTTCGCCACCTTGTCGAGACCGCGGTCGATCTTGTCGCCGTGCTGCTGCGCGAGGTCGGAGACCTTGCCCTTCGCCGGTCCCAGTTTGGCCTTCAAATTGTCCAGCAGACCCATGGTTCGCCTTCCCTCACGGGGCAGTCAGGTGCGGGCGCCCTTGTCGGCCTCGTTGTCGACGGCCTCCCCGGCGGACTGCTGCTTGGGGATGCCGACGCTCTCCGAGTCGGCGGACTCGTCGGCCCCGGCGGACTCGTCGGCCTCCGCCGGCTGTGCCGTGTTCCGGGGCCCGGCTTCGGTCGATTCCGCGGCCTCTGCCGCGTTCGCCTCCGCCGCGCGCCCGGGCTCCGGGGTATCGGCCGACGCCGCGGCGGCCGACGCCTCCTCCGTGGTCTTCGACCTCCGAAAAAGCCGTGCAAAAACGCCCATATCAACTCCATACGTTACTCGTGCGGGCGAAATCCCGCGGCATCCGGTGCGTCCGTTTGCGTGGCCGGGGCCGTGGCCCCGGTGGTCCGGGGCGCGGGAACCTCGCAACGGGCAACGATCCCGGCCCCGCACCGTCACGTAACTCGTTCGAGGGCCGGGCGAGAGGTTTGCGAGACTGGTGCGGTGAGCAGCGCACCCCCCGCCCCCCGCGTCATCGCCGTAGTCGGACCCACCGCGGCCGGAAAGTCCGATCTGGGCGTCTTCCTGGCCGAGAGGCTCGGCGGTGAGGTCGTCAACGCCGACTCCATGCAGCTCTACCGTGGGATGGACATCGGCACCGCCAAACTGACGCCCGAGGAACGCGGTGGTGTCCCGCACCACCTGCTCGACATCTGGGACGTGACGGTCACCGCGTCCGTCGCCGAGTACCAGCGGCTCGCGCGGGAGCGGATCGACGCGCTGCTCGCCGAGGGGCGCTGGCCGGTCCTCGTCGGCGGCTCCGGCCTCTACGTCCGCGGGGCCGTCGACAACCTGGAGTTCCCCGGCACCGACCCCGAGGTAAGGGCTCGGCTGGAGGAGGAGCTCGCAGTGCGGGGCCCCGGGGCGCTGCACGCCCGTCTCGCCGCTGCCGACCCGGAGGCCGGGCGGGCCATCCTGCCCAGCAACGGGCGCCGGATCGTGCGCGCCCTGGAGGTGATCGAGATCACCGGCAAGCCCTTCACCGCCAACCTCCCCGGCCACGACCCCGTCTACGACACCGTGCAGATCGGCGTCGACGTGGCGCGCCCCGAACTGGACGAGCGCATCGCCCACCGCGTCGACCGGATGTGGGAGGCGGGTCTGGTCGAGGAAGTACGCGCACTGGAGGCGCAGGGGTTGCGCGAGGGGCGTACGGCGTCGCGCGCGCTCGGCTACCAGCAGGTGCTCGCGGCGCTCGCCGGGGAGTGCACGCTGGACGAGGCGCGGGGCGAGACCGTCCGTGCCACCAAACGCTTCGCGCGCCGTCAGGATTCGTGGTTCAGGCGCGATCCGCGGGTGCACTGGTTGAGTGGGGCTGTGGCGGATCGCACGGAACTTCCGCAGCTCGCCCTGTCATTGGTCGAACGACCGGTTACAGCCTGATCACGTGATGGCATCGGGACGCCCCGGCCGTCATCCGGGCCTTCGGCGGCGTGCCATCATCGAGCTTCGATCGACCGAGTCCTAGTTGGGAGGGCGCGTGGCGATGGAGGCCGGCCCTCGCGACACCGCACCGAGCACCGAGCACGGCACCGCCGACCACGGCGGACCGGAGCCGGACGGAGCCGGTCTGAGCCCCGACGGCCCCGACGAGACGCCGGAGGGTGTGGCGGCCGACGGCCCCGATCCCGACGAGATGTACGGGGACGAGGTCGAGGTCGAGCTGCGTCCGCAGCGACGGCTGCGCATCTGGCAGCTCGCGCCCATCGTGTGCCTGGCCGCGGTCGGCTCGCTGATGTTCGCCTTCCCGCTCGCCTTCGACTTCGGCGACAGCGGCGCCGTGATCGCGATGCTGGGGCTGCTGATCTGCTCCTGCGCGGCCGGCTGGGGCATGATGGCCGCCCGCCGGGTCGGCTACACCTGGCCGGGCCTGCCGCAGTGCGGATCGGGGCGCCGTGCCGACTGGCGGATGATCCTCGTGTACGCCCTGGCGGTCGCGGCCGTCGTCGTCCTCGCCGTGTGGCGGGTGGCCCGCCTGCGGGGCTGACACGAGCCCACTGGCGCGGGGCCCGCGTGAGTGTCCCACGTGCGCGTGCCCGGGTCCGAGCACGGCCGCCCCTCGTTCACTGCCTCGCCGTCCTGTCGTACCGACCCCGTACGATCGAGGAATGAGCACGCGGATCGCCTTCCTCAAGGGTCACGGCACCGAGAACGACTTCGTGATCGTCCCCGACCCGGAGAACGCCATCGACCTGCCCCCGGCGGCCGTCGCCGCCCTGTGCGACCGTCGCGCGGGCATCGGCGGCGACGGACTGCTGCACGTGGTGCGGTCCGCGGCGCACCCCGAGGCCAAGGACATGGCGGCCGAGGCGGAGTGGTTCATGGACTACCGCAACGGCGACGGATCGGTCGCGGAGATGTGCGGCAACGGCGTGCGGGTCTTCGCGCGCTGTCTCCAGCGCGCCGGGCACGCCACCGAGGGCGATCTCACCATCGCCACGCGCGGGGGCGTGAAGCGCGTCCACCTCGCGAAGAACGGCGACGTGACCGTAGGCATGGGCCGCGCGCTGCTCCCCGAGGGCGACGTCGTGGTGAGCGTCGACGGGCGCAGCTGGCCCGCGCGGAACGTGAACATGGGCAATCCGCACGCGGTCGCCTTCGTCGCCGACCTCGCCCACGCGGGCGACCTGTACTCCCCGCCGGCCCACGAGCCCGCCACCGCCTACCCGGACGGTGTCAACGTCGAGTTCGTCGTCGACCGCGGTCCCCGTCACGTCGCGATGCGGGTGCACGAGCGCGGCTCCGGGGAGACCCGTTCCTGCGGCACGGGCGCCTGCGCCGTCGCGGTCGCCACCGCCCGCAGGGACGGCGCCGACCCGGCGGTCACCGGCGCCCCGGCGACGTACACGGTCGACGTGCCCGGCGGCACCCTGGTGATCACCGAGCGTCCCGACGGCGAGATCGAGATGACGGGCCCCGCCGTGATCGTCGCCACGGGAGAGTTCGACTCCGCATGGCTGGAAGGGGTACTCGCCTGAACCACGACCCGATGAACCACAGCCCGGTCCATGACACTCAGTGCGAAACGTAAACCCTCGGACCATCGCTCGAATGGGTGATCCGTTTCACGCTTGGCGAGAGGCGGTCGGCCGCACGTGATGGGCTCGATAGCATCAAGCACCGGCCCGGACGGGGGACCAACACCATCCCCTGAGCCGTGTCCGCCCTGGGATACCCCGTCCGCCGGTCCGTGCAGCCGGAGGTGCCCATGAATGCGGAGGCCGTGAATCCAGCGAGCCCAGGCCCTGTGACGCCCGCGGTCAACGGCGCCGTCGCGCCGGCGGCGCCCCGCAGGAAGGCCCGCCCCCGGATCGACCTGCGCCGCCTGGGCCGCGCCGCACTGCTCGGCTCGGCCACCCGAGGCCGGCTGCCCGACGCCATCGGCCACGTCGTCGAGGCACACCGCGCCCATCACCCCGACGCCGACCTCGACCCGCTGCGCCGCGCCTACGTGCTGGCCGAGTCCTCGCACCGCGGCCAGATGCGCAAGAGCGGCGAGCCGTACATCACCCACCCGCTCGCCGTGACCCTGATCCTCGCCGAGCTCGGCGCGGAGACCACCACGCTCACCGCCTCCCTCCTCCACGACACCGTCGAGGACACCGAGGTGACCCTCGACCAGGTCGGCGAGCAGTTCGGCGCCGAGGTCCGCTACCTGGTCGACGGCGTCACCAAGCTGGAGAAGGTCGACTACGGCGCCGCCGCCGAGCCCGAGACCTTCCGCAAGATGCTCCTCGCCACCGGCAACGACGTCCGCGTGATGTCGATCAAACTCGCCGACCGGCTCCACAACATGCGCACCCTCGGCGTCATGCGCCGGGAGAAACAGGAGCGCATCGCCAAGGTGACCCGGGACGTGCTCATCCCGCTCGCCGAACGGCTCGGCGTACAGGCGCTCAAGTCCGAGCTGGAGGACCTCGTCTTCGCGGTCATGCATCCCGAGGAGTACGCGTACACGCGGGAGTTGGTCGACGAGAACGCGGCCCGCGCGGACAACCCGCTCACCGCGGTAGCCGACGAGGTGCGCAAAGTGCTGCGCGAGGCCGACATCAGCGCCGAAGTCCTCATCCGGCCGCGCCACTTCGTCTCCGTGCACCGGGTCTCCCGCAAGCGCGGCCCGCTCGGCGGCGCGGACTTCGGCCGCCTCCTGGTGCTCGTGCAGGAGGACGCCGACTGCTACGCCGTCCTCGGGGAACTGCACACCTGCATGACGCCCGTCGTATCGGAGTTCAAGGACTTCATCGCCGTACCCAAGTTCAACCTGTACCAGTCGCTGCACACCGCGGTGGCCCGCGCACAGGACGGTCAGGTCGTCGAGGTCCTCATCCGCACCCACCAGATGCACAAGGTCGCCGAGGCGGGTGTCGTCGCGCTCGGCAATCCCTACGCCCCGCCGGCGGAGGAGCAGGCCGCGGGTGACGGCGAGCGCGCGGACCCGACCCGGCCCGGCTGGCTCTCCCGGCTGCTCGACTGGCAGCGGGGCGCTCCCGACCCCGACACCTTCTGGTCCACCCTCCGCGCGGACCTCGCCCAGGACCGCGAGATCACCGTCTTCCGGCCCGACGGCGGCACCCTCGGTCTGCCCGAGGGCGCGACCTGCGTGGACGCCGCGTACGCCCAGTACGGCGAGGACGCGCACGCATGCATGGGCGCCCGGGTGAACGGCCGCCTGGCGACCATGAGCACGGTGCTGCGGGACGGTGACAGCGTGCAGCTCCTGATGGGCCAGGACCCCGCCTCCGAGCCCTCCAGGGAGTGGCTGGAACACGCGCACACGGCTGCCGCGCGGATCGCCATCCAGCGCCGGCTCGCGACCCACCCCGCGCAGCCGCCCGCCGAAGCGGAGGAGACGTCCCGCGGTCCCGCAGCCGGCGACGCACCCGTCTCGCGCCCGGCGTCCGACGGACCGGCCGCCCGCCCCGCCTCCGCCGACGTCCTCGTCGACCCGCCGGGCGCGACCGTAAGGCTGGCCGGCTGCTGCACCCCCGTACCGCCCGACGAGATCACCGGCTTCGCGGTGCGCGGGGGAGTGGTGACCGTGCACCGCGCGGGGTGCGCGGTGGTGGCGCGGATGAAAAGCGCGGGGCGCGCGGAGGTCGGGGTGCGCTGGGGGGCGAGCACGCAGTGCCGGGTCACCCTGCTCGCCGAATCGTTCGGCCGCCCGCACCTCCTGGCCGACCTCACGGAGGCCATGGCGGTCGAAGGCGCCGAGATCGTCTCCGCGACGGTCGAACCCCCCGACCGACAGCGGGTCCGCCACACCTACACCGTCCTGCTCCCGGACGCCGCCCGACTGCCCGCCCTCATGCGCGCGATGCGCGACGTGGCCGGGGTGTACGACGTGAGCAGAGCACAGCCGCAGACCACGGGAGTGTGAGCCGTACGCGGGCCGGTCAGTTCGGGCCGGCCATACGCGGACTGGTTGTGTCCGGGCCGGCCGTACGTCGGCGGAGCGTCGGCCGCCGGGACGTACCCGTTCGGGTGCTCCGGGCGCGCGCCGTCGCCGCAGCGTCCGCACGCGCTGATAGCCGTGGGGGATGCTGCACACCCCTCAGACCCCGACTCCGCTGTCCCGCGCGTGGTCCCGCCGCCGGTTTCGGGCCGCTGCGCTGCTCGCCTCGGCCGTCTCCGTCTGCCTGGTCGCCGCGAGTGCCCCGCCGACCCCCCTGGGCATCGGCGACCGCCTCTTCCCGCACCTGGGCAACCCCGGCTACGACGTGACGGCCTACGACCTGTCCTTCACCTATTCCGGCAGCAACAGCGAGCCGCTGAAGGCCGTCACCACCATCGACGCCCGGACGACGGCCGGCCTGGACCGGCTCAACCTCGACTTCGCGCACGGCAAGGTCGACTCCGTCGAGGTCGACGGTGAGCCCGCCGGCTTCGCCACGGCCGGCGAGGACCTCGTCGTCACGCCGGAGGACACGCTCGACAAGGGCGACCGGACGAGGATCACCGTGCGGCACACCAGCGACCCCGTGTACCCCGAGGACCGCGAGGGCGGCTGGGTGCGCACCGCCGACGGCCTGGCCATGGCCAACCAGGCCGATGTCGCACACCTGGTGTTCCCCTGCAACGACCACCCCTCCGACAAGGCGCGCTTCACCATCAGCGTGACCGCCCCCGACGGACTCACGGCCGTCGCCAACGGCCTGCCGACGGACGTGGACCGGGTCGGCGGAGTGACCACCTGGACGTACCGCACCCAGCACCCCATGGCCACGGAGCTGGCCCAGGTGTCCATCGGCCGCTCCACGGTCCTGCACCGCACCGGTCCGCACGGACTCCCCGTCCGGGACGTGGTGCCGACGAAGCACCGCGCGGCGCTCGAACCGTGGCTGGAGAAGACCCCCGACCAGATCACCTGGATGGAGAACAAGGTCGGGCGCTACCCCTTCGAGACGTACGGCCTGCTCATGGCAGACGCCACCACCGGCTTCGAACTGGAGACCCAGACGCTCTCCCTCTTCGAGCGAGAGCTGTTCACCGAGCCCGTCTACCCCGCGTGGTACGTCGAGTCGATCATGGTGCACGAGCTGGCCCACCAGTGGTTCGGCAACAGCGTCAGCCCGGGCACCTGGTCCGACCTGTGGCTCAACGAGGGACACGCCACCTGGTACGAGGCTCTGTACGCGGAGGAGAGCGCGGACAAGCCCATGGCGGCGCGCATGAAGGCCGCCTACGGCGCCTCCGACCGCTGGCGCACGGCGGGCGGACCGCCGGCCGCGCCGAAGCCGCCGAAGAACGGCAGCAAAACCGGAATCTTCCGCTCCAACGTGTACGACGGTGCCGCCCTCGTGCTCTACGCCCTGCGCCAGGAGATCGGCCGCCCCGCCTTCGAGCGCCTCGAACGGGCCTGGGTCACCCGCCACCAGGACGGCACCGCGACGACCGCCGACTT
The DNA here is from genome assembly GCF_044762405.1 of Streptomyces sp. NPDC097107. Taxonomy (NCBI): domain Bacteria; kingdom Bacillati; phylum Actinomycetota; class Actinomycetes; order Kitasatosporales; family Streptomycetaceae; genus Streptomyces; species Streptomyces sp. NPDC097107. Next base: position 57,725 of record NZ_JBIWEF010000005.1, read on the forward strand.
CGTCCGGCTCGCCTCCGAGATCTCCGGCCGCGACCTGGGCGACTTCTTCCGGGCCTGGCTGTACGGCGAGAAGACCCCGCCCATGCCCGGCCACCCGGACTGGAAGCCGACGGCGACCGACCAGGCGCCGGCGGCCGCCACCGGGAAGGCGCACGGGGAATAAGCCGATGACGAGACGGCCCGTGCCGTGCGACCATCTTCGGGACGGCACGGCAGGGGTCGCGGGAATCTCCCCGGCGGCTCGTGCGTTGTCCGGAGTGTCGCGGTGTCAGTGCCGCGCGCGATTCCGTTCCCAGCTGCGTAAGGATCCAATGACCTCCTCTTCTTCCCCCTCCCAGGACACCAAGCGTCTCGAGCAGACCTATCCCGAGGGCCTCCGGGCCGATGCCCTGATGGAAGAGGACGTCGCCTGGAGCAAGGACACCGACCCGAAGTGGGACGGCGAGCAGTTCGACCGCTCCGACCGCGCGGCACTGCGCCGCGTGGCGGGCCTCTCCACCGAGCTCGAGGACGTCACCGAGGTCGAGTACCGCCAGCTCCGCCTGGAGCGGGTCGTCCTCGTCGGCGTCTGGACGTCGGGCACCGTGCACGACGCGGAGAACTCGCTGGCCGAGCTGGCCGCCCTCGCGGAGACGGCGGGCGCGCTCGTGCTCGACGGCGTCATCCAGCGCCGCGACAAGCCCGACGCCGCCACCTACATCGGCTCCGGAAAGGCCCAGGAGCTGCGGGACGTCGTCCTCGACACGGGCGCCGACACCGTCATCTGCGACGGCGAGCTGAGCCCGGGACAGCTGATCCACCTCGAGGACGTCGTCAAGGTCAAGGTCATCGACCGTACGGCCCTGATTCTGGACATCTTCGCCCAGCACGCCAAGTCCCGAGAGGGCAAGGCGCAGGTCGCGCTCGCGCAGATGCAGTACATGCTGCCGCGGCTGCGCGGCTGGGGTCAGTCGCTGTCCCGGCAGATGGGCGGCGGCAAGGGCGGCGGCCTCGCCACCCGTGGCCCCGGTGAGACCAAGATCGAGACGGACCGGCGGCGGATCCGCGAGAAGATGGCGAAGATGCGCCGTGAGATCGCGGAGATGAAAACCGGCCGCGAGATCAAGCGCCAGGAGCGCAAGCGCCACAAGGTGCCGTCCGTCGCCATCGCGGGCTACACCAACGCGGGCAAGTCCTCGCTGCTCAACCGCCTCACGGGCGCGGGCGTGCTGGTGGAGAACGCGCTGTTCGCCACCCTCGACCCGACCGTGCGCCGCGCGGAGACGCCGAGCGGACGGCTGTACACCCTGGCGGACACCGTCGGATTCGTCCGGCACCTGCCGCACCACCTGGTCGAGGCGTTCCGCTCCACGATGGAGGAGGTCGGCGAATCCGACCTGATCCTGCACGTGGTGGACGGTTCGCACCCGGCTCCGGAGGAGCAGCTGGCCGCCGTGCGCGAGGTGATCAGGGACGTCGGCGCCACCGCCGTACCCGAGATCGTCGTGATCAACAAGGCCGACATGGCGGACCCGTTGGTGCTCCAGCGGTTGCTGCGGGTCGAGAAGCGGTCCATCGCGGTCTCGGCGCGCACCGGCCGGAACATCGACGAGCTGCTCGCGCTGATCGACAACGAGCTGCCGCGTCCCTCGGCGGAGATCGAGGCGCTCGTGCCGTACACCCGCGGCAAGCTGGTCGCCCGTGCCCATGACGAGGGCGAGGTGATCTCCGAGGAGCACACCTCGGAGGGCACCCTGCTCAAAGTACGGGTGCATGAGGAACTGGCGGCGGAGCTCACGCCGTACGTTCCGGCCCCGCTCGCCTGACGCTCAGGCGCACAGCGACGACGAGGGCCCGCCCCCTGCCGGCAGGGGGCGGGCCCTCAACGCGTGCGGGTCCGTGTGCGTGTCAGCGACCGCCGTACGTCTTGCTCATGTCCTGGTACATCGCCTCCGCCTCCCGGCCCAGCTGCGGACCCGCCAGCCAGGTGTTCTCCAGAGGGCCGATCGAGGTGTTCGAGACCAGCTTGGTCTCGCCGTCCACCACCCGGAACCAGCCACCGCCGGACGAACCGCCGGTCATGGTGCAGCCGATGCGGTACATCGTCGGCAGCGACGGGCCCAGCGACAGCCGGCCGGGCCGGTCCACGCACTTGAACATCTGCAGGCCGTTGTACGGCGCGGCGGCCGGGTAGCCCCAGGCGCCCATGCTGGCGACCTCCGTCGCGGAGGGGGCGGAGAAGTCCACCTCCAGCGCGGCGCCCACCGTCTCCTCCAGGGACTTGCCGCCCTGCTCCGGCTTCACGTGCAGCACCGAGTAGTCGTGCGCGGCGCCGTCGCCGCCGTCCTCCGCGCCGCCCTGGATCCACTGGTTGGAGGTCGAGGCCCAGTCGGCCCACCAGGTGCCGTACGGGGCCATCTCGGTGGTCGTCGCGCCCGCCAGTTCCGCCTCGGACTTGCCGAGGTCGTTGTACGAGGGCACGAAGGCGATGTTGCGGTACCAGCCGCCGCTGCCGCCGGCGTGCACGCAGTGGCCCGCCGTCCACACCAGGTTGGACCTGCCCGGGTTGTTCGCGTCCTTGATGACGGTGCCGGAGCAGACCATCGACCCCTCGGGGGAGTCGAAGAAGACCTTGCCGACCGGGGCCGCGTTGTCGTGGTACGGCGTCTTCTCGGCCACGGCCTCGACGGGCGCCGGCTCCGGGTCGGTGGTGCCCTGGTCGGCGGCGGTGTCCTTGGTGGTGACGGTCTTGTCGGCCTCGGTCGCGGACTGCATCCGGTCCGGCTCCCACAGGCCCTCGATCACCGGGTTGACGAAGTCCTTGGCCTCAGTGAGCCACTTGTCCTTGTCCCAGTCCTTCCAGCCGCCGTCCTTCCACTGGTCGACGTCGATGCCGTGCTCCTTGAGCCGGTCCGCGAGGCCGGCCGGGACCTCGACCTTGCCGTCACCGCCGGCGTCGGCGGCCTGCGAAGTGCCGCCGCCGGGCTTGGCGTCGGCCTCGTCCTTCTCCGAGCCGCCACAGGCGGCCGCGGTGAGCGCCAGGGCGGCGACGAGACCGGTGGCGGCGAGCGCGGTGCGCCGCCGGTGCCGCGGAGCGGCGGACGGTGGTGTGGAACGCATGGTGGGTCGACCCCCGTTGATACGTATGAACGCTGAAACGTACAGCTGCTGAAACGTATGGATGTGGAACGTACGAATTCGGAACCAGCGAATGCGAAACATACGGCTGTGGAACACGCTCATGTCACCGAAGGCGCGGTGGGGTGCGTCGGGCGGGCCCGACGCACCCCACCGTCCTCCGCGTCGGGACGGTGCGCCTCAGCGTGCGGTCACTGGCCGGCGAACTTGCCGCTCACCGCGTCGAACACACCCTTGGCCTCCTCGCCCAGCCGCGGACCGGCCAGCCAGCCGGCCGTCACCGGGCCGATCGAGGTGTTGGACACCAGCGCCGGCCGGCCGTCGGAACCGGCCGCGACCCAGCCGCCGCCGGACGAACCGCCGGTCATGGTGCAGCCGATGCGGTACATCGTCGGGTCGGAGGCCCCGATCGACAGCCGGCCGGGCTTGTCCTCGCACTGGTACAGCTTCTGGCCGTCGTACGGCGCTGCGGCCGGGTAGCCGATCGCCTCGAGGCTCTTCACCTGGGGCACCGCGGGCGCGTCGAAGCTCACCGGAAGCGCGTCGCCGACCGTCTCCTCCAGGGACTTGCCGTCGCTGCCCTTCTCCGGTGTCACATGGATGACGGCGTAGTCGTACGAGGCGCCGTCACCGCCCGTCGCGCCGCCCTGCTCGATCCACTGGTCCGAGGTCTGCGCCCAGTCGCCCCACCAGACGCCGTACGGAGCGACCTCCTCCTTGGTGGCGTTCTGCAGTTCCGCGGTCGACTTGCCGGCGTCGTTGTACGAGGGCACGAAGGCGATGTTGCGGTACCAGCCGCCCTTCTTGCCCGCGTGCACGCAGTGGCCGGCCGTCCAGACCAGGTTGGACCTGCCCGGGTTGGCCGGGTCCTCCACGACCGTGGCCGAGCAGACCATCGAGCCCTGGGGGGAGTCGAAGAGCAGCTTGCCCGCGGTGGCGGCGCTGTCGTGGTACTTGGGCGGCACGGCCTGCGCCTGCACCGGCTGCGGCTCCGGGTCGGTGACGCCCTGGTCACCGGAGAGGTCGCTGTCGTCGACCTCCTGGTCCGGCTCCTGGGCGTCCCGCATACGGTCCGGGTCCCACAGGTCCTCGATGATCGGGTTGACGTAGTCCTGCGCCTCACGCAGCCAGTCGTCCTTGCTCCAGTTCTTCCAGGCGCCGTTCTTCCACTCGTCGACGTCGATCCCGTGTTCTTTGAGCTTGTCCTTGATGTGGTCCGGGATCCGGATCTCGCCGTTGCCGCCGTCCGCGGCGGTCGCGGAGGCCGAGGCGTCACCGCTCGCCTCGGGGTCGCCGGACTCGCAGGCGGTGGCGGTGAGCGCGAGTGCCGAGACGAGCGCCACGGCGACCGGCACGGGGGAGTTTCTGCGCCGCCCGCGCCTGTGCCCGCGCGTGGTCAACGACGGCCGTATGGATCGCATGCTGGTGATTCCCCCTATGGTGAACTGCCCTGGAACGGCACCACACACTATTCGTTCGCTGTGGGGGAGTTCCGACGGAACGGCAACGGTTCGGATACGAGCCATCTGACCTGGCCAGCATCAGCATCCATGCGCGGGTCCGGCACCGCCCCCGCAGTACGGCGCATGTCCGGCGGGGGATCCCGCCGGCCCGGGCTCCTCGTCGGAGGCGTTCGCCTGATGACCGGCAGGCCTCCCTGAGCGCCTCGCGCGGTGACGACGGCCGCCCGCCCCTGCACGGATCTTCGGGCAACCCGTAACCCCGCGAACGGCCGGGTGTTGGTAGCGGTGGGGGCCTGCTGTCCGGGTGCGGTCCCCCGTGCCGAGGGCGCCCCGCACGTCGGGTCGCCGCTGGACAGCGGGAGGTCGGGAAGCCGTGGCGGAATCCGCGTGCAGGGGGTTTACGTCCGGAGGCGGGAACGCCGTGCCGACCGCGGGGAAGGATGCTGCGGGCGGGGCGCCGTCGTCGGCGCGGGCGCGTACCGCGCAGGACAGCGCCCCGAAGCGTCAGCCGGCGCGTGAGTCCGCGGCTCGCACCTACGCGCGCGCCCTTCCCGTCGTACCGGTCCGGGCCCGGGGGCTCACCATCGAGGGCGCCGACGGCCGCCGTTACCTGGACTGCGTCTCGGGCGGGGGCGCACTGGCCCTGGGGCACAATCACCCGGTCGTGCTGGAGGCCATCCGCAAGGTTCTCGACTCCGGGGCTCCTTTGCAGGTCATGGACCTCACCACCCCCGTCGAGGACGCCTTCGTCACCGAGCTGCTGCACACCCTGCCGCCCGGACTCGCCGACCACGCGCGCGTGCGGTTCTGCGGACCGTCCGGTACGGGCCCGGTCGCCACCGCCGTCGAGCTGGTCCGCGCCGCCACCGGGCGGAATCGGGTGATCACCTTCACCGGTACCCACCACCGGGCGACCGCCGAGGCGTGCGCGGGCCACGGCGACGCCTGCGACACCCGCCCCGCGCGCCTGCCCTACCCGCAGGACCACTGCCCGTTCGGCGTCGGAGGAGAGCGCGGGGCCGAACTCGCCGCCCTCTGGGCCGAGTCCGTCCTCGACGACCGCCGGCCGGGGGAGCGGCTGCCCGCCGGGATGGTCCTCGAACCGGTCCACAGCGAAGGCGGAGTGCTTCCCGCGCCCGACGCCTGGATGCGGCGCATGCGCCGGAGCACGGCGGAACGGTCCGTTCTGCTGATCGCCGACGAGACCGAGACGGGCGTCGGGCGGACCGGGGCCTTCTGGGCGGTCGAACACAGCGGCGTCATGCCCGACGTACTGGTCCTGTCCAAGTCGATCGGCGGCAGCCTGCCGCTGGCCGCGGTGGTGCACCGCGGCGACGTGCACACGGGGGAGTCCGGTGCGCACACCTTCCGCGGCAACCAACTCGCCCTGGCCGCGGGCGCGGCGACCCTCGCCCACGTACGCGAGCACCGCCTCGCCGAGCACGCCGCCGTACTGGGGAGTCGGATGCTGACCCGATTGCGCGGCCTGGCCGAGGAGTTCGGGTGTGTCGGTGACGTCAGGGGGCGGGGCCTGATGCTCGGCGTCGAACTGGTCGCACCGCACGGTGCGCGCGAGACCCCTGCCGACGGCACGGACCCAGGCCCCGCGCCGGGCACCGCCGCCGAGGCAGCGGCCGCCGTCCAGCGGGAGTGCCTGCGACGCGGGCTGATCGTGGACCTCGCGGGCCCGTCCGGGAACGTCGTACGACTGCTGCCGCCGCTGATCGTCACCGAGGAGCAGGCGTCGGCGGTCCTGGACCGACTCGCCGACGCGGTGGCGGCGGTGGACCGAAGCCATGCCGACCACGCCCCACCGCACGGGGCGCGCGCCGCGCGCTGAGATCCGCTGCCCAGACCACAGCACGTCACGAGGGACCCGCCTTGCACACCACCCCCACACCCCGACCGACAACCGCCGCGATCGCCGGATCGCCGTCGGCCACCCCTGCCGTTCCGGCGCCGCCGTCGGCCGCCGCCGCGCATCCGGGGCCGGTTCCGGCTGCTGCTGCTGCCGCCAGCCCGGGATCGGGTCCGGCCGCCGCCGCTGCCCCAGTGCCCGCGCCCGTACCGGCCCTCGCCGCCCTTTCGGCGCCCGCTCCTCCGCTCACCGCCGATGTCCTGGACCACGCGGACCCGTACACCGGGGCCCAGGCGGCGACCGTGGAGAACCTGCTGCGTTGCTGGGCGCGGGAAACCGGCGCGACCGCCTCCGGCAGCGGTGTCCTCCATGTGCCGCTCCCGGCCAGCGGAACTGCTCTGGCCGTTCCCGTCCACTACTGGTCGCCGACGGGACGGCACCGATTCGGCCTCCCGCGCCTGGCCGGCGCCCCCGCTTCGGCGCCACCTGCCGACGCCGTCACGGTCGCCGCGTTGTTCGTACGGGAGACGGCCGGCGAGTCGGGCCCCGACGGGACCGACCTCGTCGCGCGTGTCGCCGACTCCGTCCGCCGTACCGCCGTTTTCCTCCGCGACCGCCGGGAAGACCGCCCCTCCGACGGCCCCGACGGCCCCGACGGCCCCGACGGCAGCCCCGGCGGCGGTTCCGATGGCGGTCCCGACCTCTTCCTCGCCGCCGAGCAGGCGCTGCTCCTCGGCCATCCACTGCACCCCACACCCAACAGCAGAGAAGGGCTCACGGAGGCGGAGGCACAGCGGTACTCACCCGAACTGCGCGGCTCCTTTCCCCTGCACTGGGTGGCCGTCGCCCCCTCCGTACTCGCCACCGACTCGGCCTGGACCGAGCGCGGTCGCCCGGTCACCGCGCCCCTGCTCACCGCCCGCCTCGCGGGGGACGGGCCGGCGCCACCGGAGGGCTACGCGGTCCTTCCCCTGCATCCCTGGCAGTACCGCGCGGTACGGCACCGACCGGAGACCGCGGCCCTGCTGGACGCGGGGCTGCTCAGGGATCTCGGCACCCGGGGCGCCCCCTGGTATCCCACCTCCTCGCTCCGAACCGTCTACCGAACCGGCGCCGCCGCCATGCTCAAGCTCTCGCTGGCCCTGCACATCACCAACTCCCGCCGGGAGAACCTCCGCAAGGAACTCCACCGCGGAGTCGAGGTCCACCGCCTGCTGCGCGCTGGAGTGTCCCGTCAGTGGCAGGCCGTCCACCCGGACTTCGACATCGTCCGCGACCCGGCCTGGCTCGCCGTCGACGGACCGGACGGGGAGCCGGTGCGAGGGCTCGACGTCGTCATCCGGCACAACCCCTTCCGGCCCACGGACGACGTCTCCTGTGTCGCCGGCCTCGTCGCGCCCCGGCCGCGGGGGCGGGCGAACGGCTCCGGCCGGCCCGCCGCCGACGTCCCGCGCTCCCGGTTGGCCGAGGTCGTCACCCGACTCGCCGGGCGGACCGGCCGCCTCCGCCAAGCCGTCGCCGCCGAGTGGTTCCTGCGCTATCTCCATCACGTCGTACGCCCCGTCCTGTGGCTGGACGCCCACGCCGGGATCGCCCTGGAGGCGCACCAGCAGAACACCCTCCTTCTGCTGGACGCCGACGGCTGGCCCGCCGGCGGCCGCTACCGCGACAACCAGGGCTACTACTTCCGCGAGTCCCGCCGCGCGGAACTCGACGCCCGGCTGCCCGGCATCGGCGAGCACAGTGACACGTTCGTCCCCGACGAGGTCACCGACGAGCGATTCACGTACTACCTCGCCATCAACAACGTGTTCGGCCTCATCGGCGCCTTCGGTTCCCAGCACCTCGCCGACGAGCGGCTGCTGCTCGCGGCCTTCCGCCGTTTCCTGCGCGATCTCGCGTCGGGCCCCGCCCCGCTGCACAGCCCGCTGCCCGCGCAACTCCTCGACTCGCCCGTACTGCGCTGCAAGGCCAACCTGCTGACCCGGCTGCGCGGCCTGGACGAACTCGTCGGCCCGGTGGACACCCAGTCCGCCTACGTCACGATCACCAACCCGCTGCGTGCCTGAGCACACCGCCGGCCCTTCACCGGCCCACTCTCCGACGCCCTGCCGGCCCCACCCAGCCCCCCTTCCGACTCCCGAAAGAGCGACACCGTGGCTTCCACCGATGCGAGCGCCGACGACACCCTGGACCTGCACCTGCCCGAGGAATTCGTCGCCCTCTTCGGCCAGGGCAAGCAGGGGGAGGCCCAAGCCGGGACGGAGACGACGCGGGCCGTCGACGACCTGCTCGACCGTGTCGCCGACTGGGGCCCGGCCGTCACACCCGCGGGCCTGTTCCACCTGGTGCCCGTCCGTGTCGACCGGGACGCCCCGATCATCACCCGCTGGATGAACGACCCCGCCGTCGCCGCGTTCTGGGAGCTGACCGGACCGCGGAGCGTGACCGAGGAACACGTACGGGCGCAGCTCGCGGGCGACGGTCGCAGCGTCCCCTGCGTCGGCATGCTGGAAGGGCTGCCGATGAGCTACTGGGAGATCTACCGGGCCGACCTCGACCCGCTGGCCCGGTACTGTCCTGTCCGGCCGCACGACACCGGTCTCCACCTCCTGATCGGCGATGTCACCGACCGCGGGCAGGGCGTCGGGACCACCCTGATCAGAACCGTCACCGACCTCGTCCTCGCGAGGCGGCCCGCCTGCACGCGCGTGCTCGCCGAACCCGACGTCCGCAACACGGCCTCCGTCGCCGCGTTCCTCGGCGCCGGATACCGGTTCGCCGCCGAGGTCGACCTGCCCGCCAAGCGAGCCGCCCTCATGATCCGGGACCGGACGCCGCGCACGCTGCCGTAGCGTCGTGCGGCCCAGTTCCGACGGCCCGATCAGTGACACCTCCACCCGCCGACCGGCGCCCCGCCCGCCCAGGAGCCCACCCTTGCCCCGGCCCTCCCCCCGATCCGTCCCGCCCCTGCCGTCCCTCGCTCCCGCCTCGCCCGTCCGTTTGTCAGTGCCGGGCCGTAGGGTGGTCGCGCTATGACGAAGCCCTCACTCCCCGAACTCCTGCACGCCGCCGTCACCGCCGTCGGCGGCACGGAGCGTCCCGGCCAGGTGGCCATGGCCGAAGCCGTCGAGGAAGCCATCGACGGCGGCTCCCATCTGCTGGTCCAGGCCGGCACCGGCACCGGCAAATCGCTGGGCTATCTGGTGCCCGCGCTGGCGCACGGGGAGCGGGTCGTCGTGGCCACCGCGACCCTGGCCCTGCAGCGCCAGCTGGTCGAGCGGGACCTGCCCCGCACGGTCGACGCACTCCACCCTCAGCTGCGCCGCCGGCCGGAGTTCGCGATGCTCAAGGGCAGGTCGAACTACCTGTGCCTGCACCGGCTCCACGAGGGAGTCCCCCAGGACGAGGAGGAGGGCCTCTTCGACCAGTTCGAGGCCGCCGCCCCCACCAGCAAGCTGGGCCAGGACCTGCTGCGGATGCGCGACTGGGCGGACGGGACCGAGACCGGCGACCGCGACGACCTCACGCCCGGTGTGTCCGACCGGGCATGGTCGCAAGTGTCGGTGTCGTCCCGGGAGTGCCTGGGCGCCTCGAAGTGCGCGTACGGAGCCGAGTGCTTCGCCGAGATGGCCCGCGAGCGCGCCAAGCTTTCCGAGGTCGTCGTCACCAACCACGCCCTTCTCGCCATCGACGCCATCGAGGGTGCTCCGGTGCTGCCGCAGCACGAGGTGCTGATCGTCGACGAGGCGCACGAGTTGGTCTCCCGGGTCACCGGCGTCGCCACCGGCGAGCTCACCCCCGGCCAGGTCAATCGGGCGGTGCGGCGGGCCGCGAAGCTCGTCAACGAGAAGGCCGCCGACCAGCTCCAGACCGCGGCCGAGGGTTTCGAGCGGCTGATGGAGCTGGCACTGCCGGGGCGTCTGGAGGAGGTCCCGGAGGATCTCGGCTACGCGCTCATGGCACTGCGCGACGCCTGCCGTACGGTCATCTCCGCGATCGGCGCGACCCGCGACAAGTCGGTGCAGGACGAGGACGCCGTCCGCAAGCAGGCGCTGGCCTCGGTGGAGTCCGTGCACGACGTGTCGGAGCGGATCACGAACGGCTCCGAGTGGGACGTCGTCTGGTACGAGCGGCACGAGCCCCGCGGCGGAGCCGCATATCGGCACAGTGGCGCCTCGCTGCGGGTCGCTCCCATGTCCGTCGCGGGTCTGCTGCGCGAGAAGCTCTTCGCGGACCGCTCGGTCGTCCTGACCTCCGCGACCCTCAAGCTGGGCGGCGACTTCAACGGCGTCGGGGCCTCCCTGGGCCTCGCCCCCGAGGGCACCGAGGGCGACGACGTGCCCCAGTGGAAGGGCGTCGACGTGGGATCGCCGTTCGACTACCGCAAGCAGGGCATCCTCTACGTCGCCAAGCACCTGGCGCGCCCCGCGCGGGATGGCGACCGCGGTGACATGCTCGACGAGCTCACGGAGCTGATCCAGGCGGCCGGCGGCCGCACGCTGGGACTGTTCTCCTCGATGCGGGCGGCCCAGCTGGCCGCCGAGGAACTGCGCTCCCGCATCCCGGAGTACCCGATCCTGCTCCAGGGCGAGGAGACACTCGGCGAGCTGATCAAGAACTTCGCCGCAGACCCGAAGACCTGCCTCTTCGGCACGCTGTCGCTCTGGCAGGGCGTCGACGTGCCCGGTCCGAGCTGTCAGCTGGTCGTCATGGACAAGATCCCGTTCCCGCGCCCGGACGACCCTCTGATGAGCGCCCGTCAGAAGGCGGTGGAGGAGGCCGGCGGCAACGGCTTCATGGCGGTCGCCGCCACGCACGCCGCGCTGCTGATGGCCCAGGGCGCGGGCCGCCTCGTACGGGCGTCGGGCGACCGCGGCGTGGTCGCCGTACTGGACCAGCGACTGGCGACGGCCCGGTACGGGAGCTATCTGAAGGCGTCACTGCCCGACTTCTGGTTCACCACTGACCGCAACCAGGTCCGCAAGTCGCTGGCCGCGATCGACGCGAAGGCGCGGCAGACGGAAGAGACGGAAGCGGCGGAAGCGGCGGAAGAGACGGACGGCGACTGAGCCCGTGGTTTCCCGCCGGCGCCGACGGGGTGCTCGGCTGGACACCACGGCCCGACTCCGCACAGCGCGGGGCCCCGGAACCGGCGCAGAGGTTCCGGGGCCCGGTCGGGTCGGCGGGTCGCTGTCGTGGCGTACCCGCCCGCCGTGGCGCTCAGACGCGGCGCAGTACGGCCACCACCTTGCCGAGGATGGTCGCGTCGTCACCGGGGATCGGCTCGTATGCCGAGTTGTGCGGGAGGAGCCAGACGTGGCCGTCTTCGCGCTTGAAGCGCTTGACGGTGGCCTCGCCCTCGAGCATCGCGGCCACGATGTCGCCGTTCTCGGCGACCGGCTGGCGGCGTACCGTGACCCAGTCGCCGTCGCAGATGGCGGCCTCGATCATCGAGTCGCCGACGACCTTGAGGACGAACAGCTCGCCGTCACCGACCAGCTGCCGCGGCAGGGGGAAGACGTCCTCGACGGACTCCTCGGCGAGGATCGGCCCACCGGCGGCGATGCGCCCGACGAGTGGGACGTACGACGCGGCCGGCTTGCCCGCGGTGTCCGTGGGCTGCACGGAGGCGGCCTGGTCGGAGCCGCGCACCTCATAGGCGCGCGGGCGGTGCGGGTCCCGGCGCAGGAAGCCCTTGCGCTCCAGCGCCATCAGCTGGTGCGCGACGGAGGAGGTGCTGGAAAGGCCGACGGCCTGGCCGATCTCCCGCATCGACGGCGGGTAGCCGCGCCGTTGCACGGAGTCGCGGATGACCTCGATCACCCGGCGTTGGCGGTCGGTGAGTCCCGAGCTGTCGGCCCGGATGCCAGGAGGTCGGCCTGGCAGGGAGCGCTTGTGCCCCTCGGGATTCGTGGCGTCGCTCATCGCGTGCACCGGCTCAGGTCGGCCCTGGGGGCGGTCCTGGGCAGTGATGGCGGCACTGTCGGCGGTGGTGGTCACGTCGGCCCCTCTCGATGGTCTCCCTGCTGCACAACGGTAGTAGCTTTCGAAAGGTTGCGCCAAACACACGTTCGAGTGAAAAATCGCGAATCGCTCGCCCGGAATGTGTTTCTGGGTGTATGGCTATCGCGGTGCCTGGCGGACATAAGGGCCCATTGCTGTACTCTTCACCGCCGTGGTGACAACCTCGGGGAGGTCGCTCCAGTCTGCCATCCGGCATCCCGTTCGATGGCGTGGGTCCCCTCATCTGTGCCGTAGCCCCACGCCCCCTCCTCGCGGTGCCCACGGTATCTCCGCATGCGTCCGGGCGATACGGGCGTGCGTGCGGGCGATACGGGCGTGCGTGCGGGTGTCCGCCGTGCCGCCTCGGCCGTACGCCGTGCCGCCTCGGCCGTACGCCGTGCCGCCTCGGCCGTACGGCACCTGTACGTAGTGGAGCGACACGCGTGCAGGGCGTGTATGTATGAGCCAATCCCCACATCTAGTGGTTGGATTGCAGCAGCAGCCCACAAGTTGTGGTCCCCCGGGTCTTCGAGCCCGCCGCGATCGCCTATGCTGGGGGCTGCTTCGAGGGGCCTGAAGGGTCTTTCGAGGCTATTGAGTCTGCTGTGAGGAGGGTTCGGAGTTCATGCACTGCCCCTTCTGCAGGCACCCCGACAGTCGCGTCGTCGACAGTCGTACGACCGACGACGGCACGTCGATCCGCAGGCGCCGCCAGTGCCCTGACTGCTCCCGTCGTTTCACGACCGTGGAGACGTGCTCGCTCATGGTGGTGAAGCGGTCCGGGGTCACCGAACCGTTCAGCCGGACCAAGATCATCAATGGTGTGCGCAAGGCCTGCCAGGGCCGGCCCGTCACCGAGGACGCGCTCGCCCAGCTCGGCCAGCGGGTCGAGGAGGCGGTGCGGGCCACCGGAAGCGCGGAGCTGACCACCCACGACGTGGGGCTGGCCATACTCGGCCCGCTGCAGGAACTCGACCTCGTCGCGTATCTGCGATTCGCCTCCGTCTACCGGGCGTTCGACTCGCTCGAGGACTTCGAGGCCGCGATCGTGGAGCTCAGGGAGGCGACGGGGCATTCCGGCGGAGACGGCGACGACGCCGGCGCGGGGAGCCAGGAGAACGACCGCGGATCCACGGGGGCGGCACAGGTCCCCGAGCCCGCAGGCGCCGCCGACTGACCGGCGGGCCGGGCCCGGACTTCGGCGCCCGGGCCCGGCCGGACGGCGGCGAGTGACAAAGACCTGTTGCGGGCGGTGTGAGAGATGCCCGCAACACAAGACAGAACACCGTGCCACGGGAACAATCGGGGCACTTCAGGGCGTTTTCGCCCGTACAGGGAGGCGGCATGACAGAGACGGCGAGCGGTCCGGCACGGAGTTCCCGCGCCAAGGGCACGAAGGCGGGCAAGGGACTCCGCGTCGAGCGCGTCCACACCACTCCCGGCGTCCACCCCTACGACGAGGTGGCCTGGGAGCGTCGTGACGTCGTCATGACCAACTGGCGCGACGGCTCGGTCAACTTCGAGCAGCGTGGCGTCGAGTTCCCCGAGTTCTGGTCGGTGAACGCGGTCAACATCGTCACCAGCAAGTATTTCCGGGGTGCCGTCGGCACCCCGCAGCGTGAGGTGAGCCTGAAGCAGCTCATCGACCGCATCGTGAAGACGTACCGGAAGGCCGGCGAGGACCACAAGTACTTCGCCTCGCCCGCCGACGCCGAGATCTTCGAGCACGAGCTGGCCTACGCCCTCCTGCACCAGATCTTCAGCTTCAACAGCCCCGTCTGGTTCAACGTCGGCACGCCCCAGCCGCAGCAGGTCTCCGCCTGCTTCATCCTGTCCGTCGACGACTCCATGGAGTCGATCCTCGACTGGTACAAGGAAGAGGGCATGATCTTCAAGGGCGGCTCGGGCGCCGGCCTGAACCTCTCCCGGATCCGCTCCTCCAAGGAGCTGCTCTCCTCCGGCGGCAACGCCTCGGGGCCGGTCTCCTTCATGCGCGGCGCCGACGCCTCCGCCGGCACGATCAAGTCCGGTGGCGCCACCCGCCGGGCCGCGAAGATGGTCATCCTCGACGTCGACCACCCCGACATCGAGGACTTCATCCAGACCAAGGTCTCGGAGGAGGAGAAGATCCGCGCCCTGCGCGACGCGGGCTTCGACATGGACCTGGGCGGCGACGACATCACGTCCGTCCAGTACCAGAACGCCAACAACTCGGTCCGCGTGAACGACACGTTCATGAAGGCCGTCCAGGACGGCGGCAAATTCGGTCTGACGTCCCGCATGACCGGCGAGGTCATCGAGGAGGTAGAGGCCAAGGCGCTCTTCCGCAAGATGGCCGAGGCCGCGTGGGCGTGCGCCGACCCGGGCATCCAGTACGACGACACCATCAACCACTGGCACACCTGCCCGGAGTCCGGCCGGATCAACGGCTCGAACCCCTGCAGCGAGTACATGCACCTGGACAACACGTCCTGCAACCTCGCCTCGCTGAACCTGATGAAGTTCCTGAAGGACGACGGCAGGGGCAACCAGTCCTTCGATGCCGAGCGCTTCGCCAAGGTCGTCGAGCTCGTCATCACCGCGATGGACATCTCCATCTGCTTCGCGGACTTCCCGACCCAGAAGATCGGCGAGAACACCCGCGCCTTCCGCCAGCTCGGCATCGGCTACGCCAACCTCGGCGCCCTGCTGATGGCGACCGGCCACGCCTACGACTCCGACGGCGGCCGCGCCCTGGCCGGCGCCATCACCTCCCTGATGACCGGCACGTCGTACCGGCGCTCCGCCGAACTCGCCGCGATCGTCGGCCAGTACGACGGCTACGCCCGCAACGCGCAGCCGCACCTTCGGGTCATGAAGCAGCACTCCGACGAGAACGCCAAGGCCGTCCGCATGGACGACCTGGACACGCCGGTCTGGGCCGCCGCCACCGAGGCCTGGCAGGACGTGCTGCGTCTCGGCGAGAAGAACGGCTTCCGCAACTCCCAGGCGTCCGTCATCGCTCCGACCGGCACCATCGGTCTCGCGATGTCCTGCGACACCACCGGCCTCGAGCCCGACCTCGCCCTGGTCAAGTTCAAGAAGCTGGTCGGCGGCGGCTCGATGCAGATCGTCAACGGCACCGTCCCGCAGGCCCTGCGCCGCCTGGGCTACCAGGAGGAGCAGATCGAGGCGATCGTCGCCCACATCGCCGAGCACGGCAATGTGATCGACGCCCCCGGCCTCAAGCACGAGCACTACGAGGTCTTCGACTGCGCCATGGGCGAGCGCTCCATCTCCGCGATGGGCCACGTCCGCATGATGGCCGCGATCCAGCCGTGGATCTCCGGCGCCCTCTCCAAGACGGTCAACCTGCCGGAGTCGGCGACCGTCGAGGACGTCGAGGAGGTCTACTTCGAGGCCTGGAAGATGGGCGTCAAGGCGCTCGCCATCTACCGCGACAACTGCAAGGTCGGCCAGCCCCTCTCCGCCAAGACCAAGGAGAAGGAGAAGGCCGAGGTCACGGAGAAGACCGAGGCGGCGATCCGCGAGACGGTCGAGAAGGTCGTCGAGTACCGCCCGGTCCGCAAGCGCCTTCCGAAGGGTCGTCCCGGCATCACCACCTCCTTCACGGTCGGCGGCGCCGAGGGCTACATGACGGCCAACTCCTACCCGGACGACGGTCTCGGCGAGGTCTTCCTGAAGATGTCCAAGCAGGGCTCGACCCTCGCCGGCATGATGGACGCCTTCTCCATCGCGGTCTCCGTCGGCCTCCAGTACGGCGTACCGCTGGAGACGTACGTCTCGAAGTTCACCAACATGCGCTTCGAGCCGGCCGGTATGACGGACGACCCGGACGTGCGGATGGCGCAGTCGATCGTCGATTACATCTTCCGCCGCCTGGCGCTGGACTTCCTGCCCTTCGAGACGCGCTCCGCGCTCGGCATCCACTCCGCCGAAGAACGTCAGCGTCACCTGGAGA
The DNA here is from genome assembly GCF_044762405.1 of Streptomyces sp. NPDC097107. Lineage (NCBI taxonomy): Bacteria > Bacillati > Actinomycetota > Actinomycetes > Kitasatosporales > Streptomycetaceae > Streptomyces > Streptomyces sp. NPDC097107. Next base: position 74,130 of record NZ_JBIWEF010000005.1, read on the forward strand.
CGGGTTCGTACGAGCCGTCCGACGACGAGCTCGACGTCGAGGGCCTGGCCCAGTCGGCGCCGCGCGCCCAGGAGCTGAAGGCCGTCGCCACGCCGAAGGCCGAGGTCGAGGCGGCCAAGCCCGCTCCGCAGCAGGCGCACACCAGCGCCGAGCTGGTGGAGATGCAGCTGGGCATCCAGGCCGACGCACCGTTGTGCTTCTCCTGCGGCACGAAGATGCAGCGCGCCGGTTCCTGCTACATCTGTGAGGGCTGCGGTTCGACCAGCGGTTGCAGCTGACGCGTAGGTCCACATGAGTAAGGGGCGCCCGCCACTGGCGGGCGCCCCTTACTGACGTCAGGGGCGGCGGGCCCGGCCCATCACGCGTGCGAACGTCGGGGGATCACCCTCGAAGCCGTGCACCCCGGCACGGAACTCCCAGGCCCCCGTCTCGTCGCGGACGAACTCCGCGACCGTCGCCGCCGTCGCCGCCGGCACACCGCTGAAGTCGTCCGTGGCGAGGTCGGTGTAACCCTCCCTGATGCGCAGGCCCGGGTTGGTCACGTCGGTGAAGGTCCGGTCCTCGGTACGCTGCTGGATCGCGACGCCCACCACCACGCGCGCGTACCGGGCGTCGAGCCGCTCCAGCTCCAGGGTCATGACCTCGTCGAAACCGAAGCCCTTGCCGTCCTGGCTGTCCCGGTTGAGATAGATGGTGCCGTCGGGGGAGCGGCTGTCGAAGTGCACCACGTAGGCGGGATCACCGTACGGATCGTCCGCCGGATAGGTCCCGGCGACGACATCCAGGTCGGCGGGCGGCTCACCCGCCGGACTCGGGTCCCACCGCAGTGCGACCTCGACCTTGCCGATTCCCTTGCTGAGGCCGTTCACGAACTTCCCCTTCCCAGGTCCCCCGCCCTGCCCGGCCACCTCAAGTGCCGAGCGGTGACGGCCGGTTGTCCATCCTGCCACGCACAGCGAGGCAGTTGCGGGCAAGCGGCCCCCCGGAGAGTGACCGGTGCCACCTTCCCTGGCCTTACCATGGCGCGGTGCTGGTCAAGTGGATTCGCTGCACCGTGGTGGACCGCCGCGGTTTCGAGCGGGGGCAGCGGAAGTGGGCGGGGCTTCCGGGGGAGCCGGGTTTTCGCGGGCAGGGGGGTGGCTGGAGCCGGGGACGGCCGGACGTGGCGCACGTCTTCGCCTTCTGGGAGAGCCGTGCCTTCTACGACTCCTTCATGGCCCGCTCGCACGACCGCCTTGCCCATGCCCAGGCGGGCACCTTCAAGAACGCCCAGGTCAGGCTCTTCGACTACCGGTTCGATGTGAAGACCGGGTTCGAACCGCGTTTCACGGACGCCGACCTGGTGCGGGTGGCGCTCTGCCGCGTCCACGAGGAGCGGGCCGAGCACTATGTCCTCATGCAGGAGAAGGTCTGGAACCCCGCGATGGCCGGCTCACCCGGCATGATCCGCGGGCTGTTCGGCGAGGCGCCGGGGAACGAGTACCTGGTGCTGTCCATGTGGCGGTCGGCCGCCGAGCACGGCAAGTACCGCACCGAGCGGGTGGAGCGGCTCGCTCTGCGCGCCCAGACGGAGGCCGACATCGCGGCCCTGACGGGGGACATCGTGCAACTGGAACCCACCTGGACCGTTTGAGCTCCGGATCGACTCTTCGGGTGTCGACGTGCGCCGGCCGGGATGTGGGAACTGTGTGACGTACGCCGTCTGGGGCCCGTTCGAGTGCTTGCTTCCGCCCGACCCGATCTAGGGTTCTGGCATGGCACGACCACGGCGCATCGTTCTTGTCCGCCACGGCGAGTCGACGGGCAACGTCGATGACTCCGTGTACGAGCGCGAACCCGACCACGCGCTGGCCCTCACCGCGCAGGGCCGGGCGCAGGCGGAGGAGACGGGCAAGGGGCTGCGAGAGGTGTTCGGCGGCGAGCGGGTCAGCGTGTACGTCTCCCCGTACCGTCGGACGCACGAGACGCTGCACGCCTTCAACCTCGACCCGGGACTCATACGGATACGGGAGGAGCCACGGCTCCGTGAGCAGGACTGGGGCAACTGGCAGGACCGGGACGACGTGCGTCTGCAGAAGGCCTACCGGGACGCCTATGGCCACTTCTTCTACCGCTTCGCCCAGGGCGAGTCCGGAGCCGACGTGTACGACCGGGTCGGCGGCTTCCTGGAGAGTCTGTTCCGCAGCTTCGAGGACCCCGATCATCCGCCGAACGTGCTGCTGGTGACCCACGGTCTGGCCATGCGGCTGTTCTGCATGCGGTGGTTCCACTGGACGGTCGCGGAATTCGAGTCGCTGTCGAACCCCGGGAACGGTGAGATGCGGATGCTCGTTCTCGGTGAGGACGGCAAGTACACCCTTGACCGCCCCTTCGAACGCTGGCGAGATCCGGAACCGTACGGGATCACCGGATAGAGTGGCAGTGCGATGACCGCTCATTCATCTCCCGACGTGCGCCTGGACCGGGCCCTGTCCAGCCTGCGCGGACTGTCGGTGGGGGACGCGCTGGGCTCACAGTTCTTCGTGCCCGCGAACTACCCGCTGCTGAGACTCCGCGAGCTGCCCCCAGGCACCTGGCAGTGGACGGACGACACGGAAATGGCCTGCTCCGTGATCTCCGTCCTGGCCACGCACCACCGCATCGACCAGGACGCGCTGGCGCTCTCCTTCGCCCGGCACCACGACTTCGACCGCGGCTACGGCCCCGCGGTCAACCGCCTCCTGCGACTGGTCCGGGAGGGCGGCGACTGGCGCGAACTCTCCGCCGCGCTGTTCAACGGCCAGGGGTCCTGGGGCAACGGCGCCGCCATGCGTATCGCCCCGCTGGGCGCCTGGTACGCGGACGACCCCGAGCAGGCGACCCATCAGGCGGAGATCTCGGCCTACCCCACGCACCAGCACCGCGAGGCGGTGGTCGGCGCCATGGCGGTCGCCGCTGCCGCAGCCCTGGCCGCGGACCCCGCAGGCCCGCCCACCCCGCACGCGCTCCTCGACGGGGTCGTCGCCCTGGTACCGAAGAGCGCGGTCGGCGCCGGACTCCGCCGCGCCCGGGACATGCTCGACTACGGCGACGCGGCCACGGTCGCGGCGGTACTGGGTTGCGGCAGGCGTACGACCGCTCATGACACGGTCCCCTTCGCTCTCTGGTCCGCGGCCCGCGCCCTGGGCGACTACGAGCGTGCTTTCTGGACGACCGCCCAGGTCGGCGGGGACGTGGACACGACCTGCGCCATCGTGGGCGGAGTGGTCGCCGCCGCCAAGGCGGGAGCGCCGCCGGGCGAATGGGCCGGGCGGGTCGAGGCGCTGCCCGAGTGGATGGTGACGTCGGCCTAGCCGGCCCGCGAGGGGCGCCGACGGAGGGGACGAGTAATTCGCTTCAACTCTCCGTGTGTGACGGGAACTCTCCGTGACCGGTCGTCCGTTGTCGTGACATCCGCTGTGCGAGGCATGAGCCCCGCACAGCCCGGAGTGTCACGAGGGGGTGGGTCATGGGGGCCTTGCTGTTGCCGGTCCTCGCGCTGCTGTCTCTCGCGCCGCTGCCCCTCGTGCTGCGCGCCCGGTTGAGCGCGCCGGCGACCGCGAGCCGTCGGGGCGGACATCGGCAGGCGTGCCCGGCGCCCGCCGGTGGACACCGCCCTCGCCCAGCCCGCGGTGGCGTACCGTCAGCCGATGCCCGGCCCGGCCGAGCCGGACAGGGCCTCCAGATCGCTCTTGCGCACCCGGATCACCAGCCACGCCGTGGCCAGGGCGAGTACGGCCATGGCAGCAGCCGGAAGGAAGGCCGCCGAGATGCCCTGCGCCAGCACTTCGTGCCCCCATGGCGCCGGCAGCTGGTGCGTCTGGGTGAACTCCGCCTTCTGTTCCGCGGAGCCGTTGGTGAGGAAGTCCGCCCCCTGTTTCTCCGCCTCGTCCTTGGTCGCCGTGCCGAACACCGTCGTCAGGATCGCGAGGCCGATCGATCCGCCCACCTGCTGCATCGCGTTGAGCAGGCCGGACGCCGCGCCTGCCTCGTGCTGGGCCACTCCGGAGACCGCGGTCAGCGTCAGCGTCACGAAGTTCAGGCCCATGCCGAATCCGAAGATCAGCATCGGGCCGAGGACTCCGCCGGCATAGGAGCTGTCGGAGCTGATGAGGGCCTGCCAGCCGAGGCCGACCGCGGCGAGTGTCGAGCCCACGACCATGAACGGCTTAGGGCCGAACACGGGCAGGAACCGCTGCGACAGCCCCGCCCCGAGCGCGATCACCACCGTGACCGGGAGGAAGGCCAGACCGGCCTGGATGGGGGTGTAGCCCAGTACGTTCTGAACGAACAGCACGATGTAGAAGAACATGCCGAACATCGCCGCTGCCAGGCTCAGCATGATCACGTACGTGCCGGCGCGATTGCGGTCGGCGAACATCCTCAGCGGGGTGATCGGCTCCTTGGCCCGCGATTCGATGAACGCGAAGGACAACAGCAGGACCACCGCGGCCGCGAAGGAACCGATGGTCAGGTTGTCCCGCCAGCCCTCGTCCGCGGCCCGGATGAAGCCGTAGACGAGAGACGCCATGCCCGCCGTCGAGGTCACCGCTCCGGCGATGTCGAAGCGTCCGGAGTGCCGCTCGGACTCGCTGATGTACAGCGGGGTGAGCACCGCGATCAACACACCGATCGGCACGTTGACGAAGAGCACCCAGCGCCAGTCGAGCCACTCGGTGAGCATGCCGCCCGCCAGCAGGCCGATGGCGCCACCGCCCGCGGATACGGCCGCGAAGACGCCGAAGGCCCGGTTGCGTTCCGGCCCTTCGGGGAAGGTGGTGGTTATGAGGGCCAGCGACGTGGGCGACGCGATGGCCCCTCCCACACCTTGCAGGACGCGCGCCGCCAGCAGTTGCCAGGGTTCCTGGGCGAAGCCACCGAGCAGCGAGGCGAAGGTGAACAGCAGGATGCCGGTCATGAAGACCCGCCGACGGCCGAGGATGTCACCGGCTCGCCCGCCGAGCAGGAGGAGACCGCCGAAGGTGAGCGTGTAGGCGCTGACGACCCAGGTGAGGTCGGTGGTGCTGAAGCTCAGCGCTTCTTGAATGTGCGGGAGAGCGATGTTCACAATCGTCGCGTCGAGTACCACCATGAGTTGGCAGGCCGCGATGACCGTGAGCGCGATGCCGGGACGCCCCTCCCGGCGGGCAGCTCCCGGCTTCTGGTCTTTGATCAGAGAAGAGGTTGTCACTATGTGTCCCCCACGACCGACTTAGTGAACGCTGGCGTTCACTGTTGCTTCAACGTTAGTGACTCCCCAACAGTGAACGCAAGCGTTCACTTGTGGTGCCGCCGTGCGCGCCGTCCCCCCGTTGTGGCCGCGCGGAAGGCCTCTGACCCCGAAAACCCGTATCCCGCTTCCTGGAGACCCTCGACATGGTTGCTTCGCACTGGGCGGCCGCCTCCGCCCAGACACCCTCCCGCAGGCGTGGCGCGGTCCTCGAACGCGCGATCCTCGACGCCGCGCTGGACCAGCTCGGCACCGTCGGCTGGAACGGTCTGACGATGGAGGGTGTGGCCGCCGGAGCCCAGACCGGCAAGGCGGCGGTCTATCGCCGCTGGCCGTCCAAGGAGGACCTCGTCGCGGACGCGCTCCGGTCCGGGCTGCCGCGTTTCGACACGGTGCCCGACCTCGGGAGCGTGCGCGAGGACCTCCTGGCGCTGTGTGTGAGGGCACGCGACGCGATGTTCTCCCGCCCCGGTTTCGCCTTGCGCTCGGTGATTCACGAATGCGACAGCACGCAGGCGGAGCGTTTCCACGCGGTGATCCTCAAGGGGGTGGTCGAGCCGACTCTGACGATGCTCCGCGAGGTCATCAACCGCGGAATAGAGCGGGGCGAGGTCCGGCGCGACGCGGCAAACGGATACGTCTTCGACGCCATCCCGGCGATGATGATGTACCGCTCCAAGATTTGTGCAAGCGAATGGGCGGACCAGGAGATCGAGGAAATGATCGACCAGCTGATGGTGCCGCTGCTGCGGCCCGACAGCGTCTGACTCCCGGCTGCACGAGCCCCGGTCCCGTTTGGGGAACCGGGGTGTCGCCGGAGGTTCGGGGCGGCGTAGGCTAAGCACGCCATGCCGTACGAACCACCTACTCACACCGTCGAGCGCTCTCTCCGCGCCACGACCGGAGCGAAGATCATTGCCGGTGTCGACGAGGTGGGGCGCGGTGCCTGGGCCGGGCCGGTCACCGTCTGTGCCGCGATCACCGGACTTCGCCGGCCCCCGGCCGGCCTCACCGACTCCAAGCTGCTCACCATCAAGCGACGCACGGAACTCGCCGCGGAGCTGCGGACCTGGGTGACTTCGTACACCTTGGGGCACGCCTCTCCGGAGGAGATCGACGCGCTGGGCATGACCGCGGCGCTGCGACTCGCGGCGGTGCGCGCCTTGGAGACCCTGCCGATCCGCCCCGACGCCGTCATCCTCGACGGCAAGCACGACTATCTCGGGACGCCTTGGAGGGTCCGTACGGTGATCAAGGGCGACCAGTCCTGCGTGGCCGTCGCGGCCGCATCGGTGCTCGCCAAGGTCCAGCGCGACAAAATGATGGCCGAACTGGGTATCGACCATGCAGACTTCGGTTTCGCGGACAACGCCGGGTATCCGTCGCCCGTGCACAAGGCCGCACTGGAGGAACGGGGACCCACCCCGCACCACCGGTTGTCGTGGGCGTATCTTGATGCGCTGCCCCAGTGGCGGCACCTCAAGAAGGTCCGCAGCTGGGTGGACGGAAGTGTTCCGGAAATCGAGGGCCAGCTCGGATTCGATTTCTGACGCTTCCGCTCGCAGGCATGTGTCACCCGCCGACGCGAGCCGCACCAACGTTTGATAAATATCAGCTCATGCCTCTCATTCCCGAGGAGCCTCAGATTCACGAGCAGGCCCAGGGTCCCCGCGCCACTCCGGCCAGCGGCCGCACCGCGCCGACCCCTCGCCCCGTACCCGGCCCCCGACCCGCGGCTCCGCCGCGCCCCGGCCGTCCCGGTCCCGCGCGGCCGGCGCCGCCGGCGCAGCGCGCGTCGCGCGACACGGCCGCGCCCCAACCCGCCCCGTCGGGTCCGGCTCCCGCAGCCGCCCCGGCCGCCCCGCAGATCCAACTGATCCCGGCCTCTCCCGAAGGCGCGCTCGACGCCGCCGAGGAGGCCGTGGACTTGCTGCTGGACTCGGGTCGCACCCCCGGTGACGTGCTGGTGATCACCACCGGCGAACCGCACCCGTGGGCCGTCCACGAACTGTCCTTCGGCGATGCCGCCTACTGGGCACAACACGACGCGGGCGACGACGTCTTCTACGCGGACGCCGCCGTCGCGGAGCGTGCCGCGCCGAGGGCCGTGGTCGTGGTCGCGCTCAGTGGCGGCCCCGAGGCCGCCGCTGTCACCGCCCTGTCCGTGGCCCGCTCCCGGGCCGGCGCGTTGCTGATCGTCTGCGGTGACCCGCAGCGGATCAACTCGGTGCTGGGCGCGGGCGTCTGAGCCAGTTCCGCCGTACCCGGCGGACGCCGATGCGACACGGGGGCCGCCGAGTCGGCCCCCGCACGGTGGCGGCTCCGGCATGCCCGGACGGCAACGCCCACTCGGTGACGTAGTCGGGTGTCGCCAGGTGCTCTCACAGACCTGGACGCCGCGGCCGTACCCGAAGGTGCTCCGCGCCCGTGGCGCTCAGCGAGCCGCCGCGCGGCGCAGCACGTCCGAGGCGACGCCGCCGGTGCGCGGTGGCGGTGGCGACGTCTCCGACGTGGCGAACGGCTCCGGCACGGACGCGGCGTTGGGCCGACGCCCCCCACGGCCCTCGCCGAGGACCTGCCAGCCGTCACGGGTCAGCGTGATGTACGCGCCGCAGCGCAGCCCGTGCAGTGTGCACGCGTCCCGCAGCCCCCACATCCACGCGCCGTCCTCCTCCGTCCAACGCGCATCGCCCTCGCGGCAGTAGAGCAGTACGGCGGTGCGCACCGGGGTGCGACGCCGCAGGTCGTGCGGGATGACCCGGCGAAGCTGGGCGAGCAGTGTGTTGCGGAACATCCATCCGTCGGCGGGGACCCGGCGGCTGGTGAACGAGGCGCTCGCACGCAGTCGTTCGTCCGGATCGAGCACGGCCACGATCGCGGTCGCCGGTTTGGGGCGGTGCCGCGAATGCAGTCCGCCGACGATCTCCCGTGGATCGCGCAGCAGCGGGATCCCGGCGGCGGCCCACTCCGCCGGTTCGAGCAGGCGGGTGGCGGAGGCGGCGGACGGCGACAATGAAGCCGCCGAGGACGGAGCGAATCCGAAGGTCACATTCCTCCCTTCGGCTACGCGCCCGCACTGCGGGCGGGATCGGATTCGGGGGAGCGCGCACCGCAGTGAAGCCCTGCCGGATCACGGACGAGCCGTGCGGGGAGCGGACTGCAATTCTTCCTGTCGAACTTGGTTGCGGCAACGAGCAATTGGGACCGACGACCGTTATCGGATGATGCGCGCCCTATATCCCTACCCAGAGCGCACCCGGGTGACGCACGGGACGCCCCACCCGCCGCCGCGCTTGGGCCCGACGACGTGCGCCGCGGCCGGCGATCAGCCTTGCACGGCCAGGACCAGTGGCAACACCCCTCGGGCACCGGCACGGCGGAGCAGCCGGGCCGCCACCGCGAGGGTCCAGCCGGTCTCGGTGCAGTCGTCCACGAGCAGAACAGGGCCCTCGAGTCCGGTGAGCGTGGTGGCGAGGGCGGACGGGACCGTCAGCGTGCCGTCGAGTGCCTTGAGTCGCTGCGCGCTGTTGCTGCGGGACGTCCTGGATACCTCGCCCGTGTACTCGACCGAACCGAGCAGCGGCAGCCGGCCGACCTCGGCGATGCGTGCACCGAGAGAGTGGATCAGCTGGGGCCGGGTGCGCGAGGCGACGGTCACCACCCCGACGGGGCGCGGCCGGCCGTCGGCCGCGTCCGAGGCCCAGCCGCCGGGACTCTTCGCCCAGTCGGCGAGCACAGCCACGACGGCCTTCGCGACGTCGTCCGGCACAGGACCGTCCGGCGCCTGGGCCGAGAGCATCGGTCGCAAGCGGTTGCCCCAGCCGATGTCGGACAGCCGGCCCAATGCCCGGCCCGGCTCCGCCTGTTCTCCGGCCGGAATGCGCCCCTTCAGCTCGACGCCGATGGCCGGAAGCCCGGTCGGCCACATGCGGCGGGGTTCCACCTCGACGCCGGCCCGGCCCAGATCGACCCGCGCGGCGTCGAGGGAGTCGGTGGAGGTGTCCGCGGTGAAGCGCGGGCCCGCGCAGTTGTCGCAGTGGCCACAGGGCTTGGCACCCTCGTCGTCCAGCTGGCGTTGCAGGAACTCCATCCGGCAGTCCGTCGTCGAGGCGTAGTCGCGCATCGCCTGCTGCTCGGCCTTCCGCTGCCGCGCGACCCAGTCGTACCGCTCCGCGTCGTACGTCCACGGCTGCCCGGTCGCGATCCAGCCGCCCTTGACCCGCTTGACCGCGCCGTCCACGTCGAGGACCTTGAGCATGGTCTCCAGGCGGGAGCGGCGCAGCTCCACCAAGGGCTCCAGAGCGGGCAGGGACAGGGGGCGCTCCGCACCCGCGAGGATGTCGAGCGTGCGGCGCACCAACTCCTCCGACGGGAAGGCCAGCGAGGCGAAGTACTCCCAGATCGCCTCGTCCTCCTTCCCCGGCAGAAGGAGCACCTCGGCATGCTCGACACCGCGCCCGGCACGGCCGACCTGCTGGTAGTACGCGATGGGGGAGGAGGGCGAGCCCAGGTGCACGACGAAGCCGAGGTCGGGCTTGTCGAATCCCATGCCGAGCGCGGAAGTGGCGACCAGCGCCTTGACCCGGTTGGCGAGCAGGTCGTCCTCGGCCTGCTGCCGGTCCGCGTTCTCGGTCTTGCCGGTGTAGGAGGCGACGGTGTGGCCGCGCTGCCGCAGGAAGGCGGTGACCTCCTCGGCGGCGGCCACGGTGAGGGTGTAGATGATCCCGGAACCCGGGAGCCGGTGGAGGTGGTCGGCGAGCCAGGCCATCCGGTGCGCGGCGTCGGACAGTCGCAGCACGCCCAGGCTGAGGCTCTCCCGGTCCAGCGGGCCGCGCAGCACCAGCGCGTCCGACGTACCGCCGGTGCCGAGTTGCTCCGCCACGTCGGCGGTCACGCGCGCGTTGGCGGTGGCGGTGGTCGCCAGGACGGGCACACCGGGCGGGAGGTCGGTGAGCATCGTGCGCAGCCGCCGGTAGTCCGGGCGGAAGTCGTGGCCCCAGTCGGAGATGCAGTGGGCCTCGTCCACCACGAGCAGCCCGGTCGCGGCGGAGAGCTTGGGCAGCACCTGATCGCGGAAGTCCGGGTTGTTGAGCCGCTCGGGACTCACCAGCAGAACGTCGACCTCGCCCGCGGCGATCTCCTCCTGGACCGCGTCCCACTCCTCGGTGTTGGAGGAGTTGATGGTCCGGGCGCGGATGCCGGCCCGTGCCGCGGCCCCGACCTGGTTGCGCATCAGCGCGAGCAGCGGGGAGACGATCACGGTGGGCCCGGCTCCCCGGTCGCGGAGCAGCGCGGTCGCCACGAAGTAGACCGCGGACTTGCCCCATCCGGTGCGCTGGACGACCAGGGCCCGGCGCCGGTCGGCGACCAGTGCCTCGATCGCCCGCCACTGGTCCTCCCGCAGCCGGGCCGTGCCGGAGGCGTCCCCGACGAGGCGGGCGAGGACCGTGTCGGCGGCTGTCCGGAGATCCGCGTTGCTCGTGTGCTCCATGCGTTACATACAACAGGACGGGACTGACAGCCGGGCGGTGGGGCGGGGCGGTGCGGTCACCGGGCGCCGCCGGGTGGCGTGTCCCTGATGGGAGTTATCCACAGGGCAAAGCGGAACTTCTGAATCCGCGAGATCGTCGGGCCATGACGAACCACAGCGAAGCGACTGGATCCTCCGAGAACGGCGACACCCCGGGCCCCGTGCGGCCCGGCCGCACGGCCCGCACCGGGTACGACGGCCCCGGCGACGAGCACCAGGTCACCCTGCGCACCCCCGCCGAGTTGGCCGACGCCCTGCCATACCTGCTCGGGTACCGACCCGAGGACAGCATCGTCCTGGCCGCCCTGCGCGACAGGGACGGACGGGGCCGTTTCGGGGGCCGGGCCCGGCTCGGCATTCCCGCGAACGCGGACGACTGGACAGGCGCCGCCGGACAGCTGGTCCACGGGCTGGTGACCGGCAGCGAGCGCCGAGGCGTGAGGCCCGAGCAGATGGTCGCCTACCTCTGCCAGGAACCGGCGCGGGGCGAGACCGGCCGGGAGGTGATGGAGCGACTGCGGCCACTGGCCCAGAAACTGCGCGTCGAGTGCGGCGCCCTCGACGTACCGGTCGTCGAGGCGCTGTGCATCTCGGCGGGCCGCTTCTGGTCGTACTGCTGCGACGAGGAAGCCTGCTGCCCGGCGGAGGGCATCCCCATGGGGATGCCGGGCACGTCCGTGCTGGCCGCGGCGGCCACCTACGCCGGTATCCAGGTGCGCGGTTCGCTGAGCGAGCTGCGGGCCAGGTTGCTGCCCCGGGAGAACGCCGCGGCCCTCGAACAGGAGGCAGCCCTGGACGCGGCCGCCGTCACAGTGGTCTCCAGGATCCTCGATGACGCCGGGCGTTCGGAGGTGGCCGAGGAGACGCTGGACCTGGCGCGGCGGGTCATGCGACGCCTCACGGACGCCCTGCCCGTGTCCGGCGTGCCCGCCGAGGATCTGCGCGACGACCAACTGCTCGGGCACGACGAGGCGGCGGCGTTGATCCTCGGCCTCCAGGACCGTACGACCCGTGACCATGCGGCGGAGTGGATGGAGGGTGACGAGGCGGGACCCGCGTTGCGCCTCTGGCGGGCCCTGGCCCGTCGCTGCGTCCGCTCCTACGGCGAACACGCGGCCGCGCCCCTCACGCTCGCGGGCTGGGTCGCGTGGTCCGCCGGCGATGAGCTGGAGGCCCGGGAGGCTCTGGCCATGGCACTCGGCGCAGATCCCGACTACCTCTTCGCCCGGCTCCTGCACCAGGCGTGCAACGAGGGCCTCGATCCCGAGTCGGTCCGCCGCTGCCTGCGAGCGGAGCGCGGGGGCCGCGGAGGCGGAGGCGACGCCTCGGGCGGGGGAGAGCAGGCCGACGGGCCCGCGCACCGCCGGCCGGCCGAGCCCTCGTCCGCTTCGCAGGCGCCACCCGGCCGCCGGCGCCGCACGGGCTCCGTCGTCCCGGCCGATGGAGCCCGACGCCGTGCGAGGGCGCAGGGCCGTGAGCCGGGCGGGAGGATCGGGCGTCCTCGTACTCCGGCGGGTGGTGAACGCCCGGGCGGCGCACGGACGGCCCGAACGCGGTCGCACGTCTCGGGGGCAGAGGCCAGGGGCCGGAAGGAGACCTGCGTGGAAGGGGCAAGTGCGGGGGAGCACGCGACTGAAGGGGGCGAAGGGCGAGCTTGACGGGGGAGGCGGTCCGCGGCGCGCACCCTCATATGCCGGGCATCCCCGCCGCAGGCGTGACCCGGAGGACACCAGCTCCGTTCACCTGAGTGGCGGAACGCCCGGACCGGTCGGGACGCCGCACCGCAGCCGTCCGGCCGGACTTCACACGGCGCCGTTCCGCCAGAGGCGCACCGAGCAAAGAGGGAGCCCTCCCATGCACCAGCCGACTCCGCCCTTCGCCGCCCCGGACACCTCTGCCGCCGGAGGGAGGACCACGCTGCCGTCCCTCGCCGTCTCCTTGGCGCACGCCAGGAGCCGCGGCTCCGGGCAGGGACAGAACCTCGGCCCGCCGACGGCCCGCACCCGGCCGGGGGCGCCGCTCTCGTCGGCGTGGCCGGGCACAAAGGGGGTGACTCCGCGGAGTGCCCCGTCCGCGACGTTCCGCAGATCCGGGGAACTGCCGCCCGCTCACAAGACCATGATCGGCGTGGCCCTGCCCGGCCTCGTGATCTCCACGGAACATGGGCAGCTGACCGGCCTGGGGCTGGAAGGGTTCTACCGCGCGGGCCGACGCCTGCTCTCCCGGTGCCGCCTTCGCGTGGCCGGGCGTGAGCCCCTCCCGTCGCAGGCCCGGATGACAGACGCCCACCGTGCCCGCTTCGTGGGGACGCTTCGGACGTCGTCCGCGCCGGGGCCGGACCCGGACGTTATGGTCGAGCGGACCCGGGACGCCGACGGTACGGAGCGAATCACGCTGCGCAGTTGGTCACCCCACCCACTGCGGCTGCCGGTCGAGGTGGACCTCGGCACGGACCTGGCCGACCTGGGATCGATCGCCGCCGGCCGCGCGGGCCCCGCCCTGTCGGCCAGTGTCCACGCCTCCGGGCTGCGGTGGTCCGGGGCCGGAGGCGGCGCTTCGGTCACAGCCGTTCCGCCGCCCGCCGACGCACTGGCCTCCGCCGGACTCCTGCGGTGGGAGTTCCTACTGCCTCCGGGCGGCAGCACGAGCCTCGAACTGCGCGTACGACCGGACGGCGTGGGCCCGCTCCGGGCCGTGGGCCGCACGGCGGCCGACCCGCTGGCCTCCGCGCACGCCACCGGCGACGACCCCGCGGTCCCCGCCCTCCTGCGGACCAGCATCGAGGACCTCAGAGCCCTGTTGCTGCGCGATCCCGCACACCCCGCCGACGTCCATCTCGCGGCCGGCGTTCCCTGGCGCTGCGGTCTGGCCCCCGCCGAGGCTCTCGCCGCCGCGCGGATGACACTTCCGCTCGGCACCCGGCTCGCCGCCGGTACGCTGCGCGCCCTCGCCCGCACCCAACACCGTGGCCCCGGCCCGCGCTACGGCATGATCCCCGGACCCAGACGTGACACCGGCCCGCACCTGCCGCCGGGCTGCACCGGCACCGAGGCGACCCTGCTCTTCCCCGTGCTCCTCGCGGAAGCCCGCCGCTGGGGGCTCTGCGAACACGAGACGCAGGAGCTGATGCCGGCCGCCGAGCGGTGTCTGGCCTGGCTGCGCACCACTGCCGGGGACGGCACGTACGTACCCGATCCGCACCCGGGCGGCCCCGTCCGATGCGATACTCAGGCTCGAGCCCACCGCGCCGCCCTGCTCGGTGCCGAACTGCTCGACGACTTCGGCAGACCGGGCGGTGACGGACTGCGGCAGTTCGCCGGGCGGCTGCGGACGTCGTTCCAGCGGGACTTCTGGATCGACGACCCGGCAGGCGGACGGCCCGCCGCTGCACGAGCCCCGGACGGTCGCCTCGTGCCGCACCTGAGCTCGGCAGCGGCTCACCTCCTCGACACCGGGCTGCTCGGTGGTGGCGCTCCGGCTCCGGGCCTGCTGGACCCGGTGCAGACCGATCGACTCGCCCGGCTGCTGGGCAGTCCGGCCATGGACTCGGGCTGGGGTCTGCGCGGACTGGCCGAGAAGGAAGCGGGATACAACCCCTTCGGGCACCGCGCCGGGGCGGTACGAGTCCAGGAGACGGCGATCGCGGTGGCGGGTCTGGCCGCTGCCGGTCACGAGAAGGAGGCGGGCTCGCTGCTGCGCGGCGTAGTGGCCGCGGCGGGCACCTTCGGGCACCGCCTGCCGGAGATGTACGCGGGCGAGCAACGCACCGACGCGGGCGCGCCCCTCCCGCACCCGGCGGCCTGCCGCCCCGCCGCCACCGCGGCCGCCGCCGGTGTGCTGCTGCTGACCACGCTCGCGGGCATCCGCCCCGACGCCCCGGCCAAGACCGTCACCCTGCGTCCCGTGCGCGACGCGCCTCTGGGGGAGCTCGGACTCACGGGGCTGCGCGTCGCCGGAGCGCCGTTCTCAATCCGGGTCAGCCGACTCGGTCTGGCCATGGTCGAAGAGGCCGCCGCCGGGCTGCAACTAGGAGCCTGACCTGGCAGTACGTGGCTTCGCACGGCGTCCGGGAGCCGGGCGGCGGGACGTGGGCCCAGCGACGTGGACCAGCCGACGAAGCGGTGGCGAAGGGAGTGTTTATCGTCAGGCAGACGACTATGATCACCGCATGCCCTACGACCCGTCAGCGTTTCCGCCCTTCGCCGTCACTGTGGACCTGGTCGTGCTGACCGTTCGCCGCCACTCCCTGTGCGCGCTGGCGGTGCGCAGGGGCGAGCCGCCGTTCCAGGGCCGTTGGGCCCTGCCCGGAGGTTTCGTGCGGGCCGACGAGGACCTGGCGCAGGCGGCGGCGCGGGAGCTGGCCGAGGAGACGGGGCTGTGCGTCCACGACCCGGTCGAACCCACCCAGGACAATGGCGCCCACCTTGAGCAGCTCGCGACGTACGGCGACCCCGAGCGCGACCCCCGGATGCGCGTGGTCAGCGTCGCCCACCTCGCGCTCGCTCCCGACCTGCCCGCACCAAGGGCGGGCGGTGACGCCAGCAACGCGCGCTGGGCGCCGGTCGAGGAGCTGCTGGAACAGGCTGGTTACGGCCATGACGGCGAGCCGGTGGCGCCGCTCGCCTTCGACCACGCCCAGATCCTGGCGGACGGGGTGGAGCGAGCCCGCTCCAAGATCGAGTACTCGTCGCTGGCCACCGCGTTCTGCCCGCCCGAGTTCACCGTCGGGGAGCTGCGGCGCGTCTACGAGGCGGTGTGGAGCGTGGCCCTCGACCCGCGCAACTTCCACCGCAAGGTGACGGGCACGCCGGGCTTCCTCGTCCCCACCGGGGGCACGACCACCCGCCAGGGCGGCCGTCCCGCTCAGCTCTTCCGGGCCGGCGGCGCGACTCTCCTCAACCCCCCGATGCTGCGCCCCGAGGTGTGACGGCGAGCCCGGGCAGGAACCCGGGGCGAACGGCGAACGAGGGATCGACGGGGTCCGTCACTCCGTGTCCGCCGGGCCTTGCCATGCCCGAAAAATCGGATATAGCACGCTATCTTGCTACGGGTGATCCAGGCCTTCGGACTGACCAGCAACCCCCGCAAGGAGCTTCCGCCCGCCGTCGACGACGTCTCCTTCGACGCGCGCGCGGGCCACGTCACCGCACTGCTCGGAGCAGCGGGCGCCGGCAAGACGACGGCGCTCAGACTCATGCTCGAACTCCAGCACGGCCGTGGTCTCACCTATTTCAGAGGCCGGCCCCTGCACCGCATCGCCCACCCCTCACGTGAGGTCGGAGTCCTGCTGGGCGATGTGCCGGGGCACCCGTCCCGGACGGTTCGCGGCCATCTGCGCATGCTGTGCGCGGCGGCCGGGGTTCCCGTCCGGCGGGCCGACGAAGTCCTGGAGTCGGCCGAACTGGTGGGCCTGCGCGGCGAACGCCTCGGCACCCTTTCCCGCGGTGTGGACCGACGCCTCGGACTGGCCTGTGCTTTGCTTCCCGATCCGCACACCCTGGTGCTCGACGACCCCGCGGGAGCGCTGTCCGCCCATGAGGCCCGTCGCGTCCACGACACGCTGCGTGCCCATGCCGCCCAGGGCGGCACCGTCCTGTTCAGTACGGCGGATCCCAAGGAGGCCGCGCGTACCGCCGACCACGTCGTCACGCTCGAAAAGGGCAGAGTCGTCGCCGATCAGGAGGTGGCGGACTTCTCCCGTACGCGTCTGCGCCCCCGCGTCGCGGTCCGCAGCCCGCACGCCGCCCGGCTCGCCGCCCTGCTGGCCAAAGAGGCGCGCGCGGCCCGCCGTTCCGTGGAGGTCGTGCGCGAAGGCGGCAACCGCCTCGCGGTGTACGGCAGTACGTGTGCCGACATCGGTGAGACCGCGTTCCGCCACGGGATCCTCGTACACCAACTGGCCGACGAGATCGGTGACATGGGTCCGGGGGCGGGCGCGGTGCCGGCAGCCCGGCAGCAGGATGCCGAAGACAGCCGGGAGCCCGGCGCGGGGAACCCGACCGCCGCCCCTCGCCCGTCACCCGCAGACCCACCACCCTCGGCCCCGGCCCCGCCCCCGGCCGCGACCGCTTCCGGCGGAGGCGACCCGCGCCTGTTTCCCCGGGACGAGCCGCTCGACAGCCCGCAGCCCGAGGGCCCACAGCCGTCCCCCACCGGGCCCGCGGGCGATGTCTCCGGGGCCGAGTCCGCCCACACGCCACCCGCCCACACGCCACCCGCCCTCACCGCCCCCCGGCACACACCGCGCCCGTTCGCCGCCCTCACTCCCGCCGCAGCGGACACCCGGAAGGCAGCGTCCTCGCTGCCGCCTCCCATCTCCGTCCGCTCCGCCCCCAGCCCTCTCAGCCCACTCCGCTACGAACTGCGCCGCGCGGTCGGCATCAGCACCGGGTTCGTCACCGGCGCCGTCGTACTCGTCGTGTCCGCCGTCACCGCTGTGGTCCTGGCGCGCGTCGGGCACACCCCGCAGCCACGCCTCCTGGCCGCGTGGCCGCGGGAACTGCCGCTGCCGCCCGCGGCGCTCGGGGCGGGGCTGCTCGGCGCGCTCGCCTTCGGTGACGAGTTCCGTCACCCCGCCCTGGCGGCGGACCGGGGCACCGTGCCCCGCCGAATGGGGCTGCTGACCGCCAAACTCCTCGTATCCGCGGCCACCGCGCTGGTGCTGGCCGCCCTGACGGTCGGCTGCGACGCCGAAGTGCTTCATCTGTTCTACGGACAGGAGCTCGCGAAGGTTCCCGCCGACTGGCCCGCACTGACCGCCGGTTGGCTCGGACTCGTCGTCGGATGCGCCTGGTCCGGTGTGCTTGCCGCGGGCGTCTTCCGCTCCACCACGGCCGGGCTCGCCGCCGTGGTCGCCGTCCCCGTCCTCGTCGTACCGCTCGTACAAAGGGTCTGGGCGGGCCCGTCCGTGCGGACCGCCGCAGGCTTCCCGATGAGGGTGCGCGAGGTTCTCCTGACGCAGTGGCCGTTCGGTGGTGAGCGGTATCTGGCCGAGGTGCTGCGCATGATCGTCCAACCCGTCGGCAGCGCACTGACGTTGTCGCTGACCGCTCTGCTCTGCGCATACCTGCTCATGACCCTGCGTAGCAGGGCCCGATGACCTCCGCCTCACCCTTCCGGTCCGACCGTGTGCGCAACTCCCCGGGGAAAGCCCATTTCTTTCCGATAAGGCGTCAATTGCGACGGGGTGAGCGATCACCCTTTCGTGTGCTTTTCACCAAAGACCTCAAGGGAGTTGAGGACGACGCCGACAAAGGATGCGTGACTACCCTTGCGCACACCATGATGACCGCCGCCCGCTCCGCCGACTCCGGCCTCGCGAACCCGGGCGAATTCGACCGCTACCCCTACGCCGAGGCGCCCGCCGTCGACCGCGTCGGGGTGCCTGCCTGGGAAGGGGTGGAGCCCGAGCTCGGCCGCGTGGGCCGGCGCACCGCGGGCAACCGCGGCCGCGGACTGCACGGACAACTCGTCCAGCAGCTCGGCCAGATGATCGTTTCGGGCGACCTGGGCGCTGACCGTCCGCTGGTGCCCGAGGAGATCGGCCAGCGTTTCGAGGTGTCCCGCACCGTCGTCCGTGAGTCCCTCCGCGTCCTGGAGGCGAAGGGACTGGTCAGCGCCCGCCCGAACGTCGGCACGCGCGTACGTCCCGTCACTGACTGGAATCTCCTGGACCCGGACATCATCGAGTGGCGCGCCTTCGGGCCGCAGCGCGACAACCAGCGCCGCGAGCTCAGCGAACTGCGCTGGACGATCGAGCCCCTCGCCGCGCGCCTCGCCGCCGGGCACGGGCGCGAGGACATCCAGCAGCGTCTGTCCGACATGGTCGGGATCATGGGCCACGCCATGGGGCAGGGCGACGCGCTCACCTTCTCGCGTGCCGACGCCGAGTTCCACGCGCTCCTCATCCAGATCGCGGGCAATCGCATGCTGGATCACCTCTCCGGGATCGTCTCCGCCGCCCTCCACGTCTCCGGCGGCCCGGTCACGGGCTGTGACCGGCCGAACGACGTCTCGCTGGCGCAGCACGGCAGGATCGTCGACGCCCTCGCCACGGGGGACGGCGTGGCGGCCGAGACCGCCATGCGCCAACTTCTGACCGTCCACCCCGAGGTGGAACGCGTGGTGCCCGCCCCGCGCGAGCACTGACCGCGTTCCACCGCTACGGCGCGGGCCGGGCACGCCAGACCCCTCCTATGGCAGTGATCGGCCGGTTCGCCGGCACCGGACCCCGTGGAATCCTGTGATTCCGCGGGGTCCGACGGTGTGATGAGAGGCTGGGCCTCCCGGTGTGGTCAGGTTGTACTCGTAGGAGTCCCTGTTTATCCGTGTCTGGCTGATTTTGAACGCTTACGGGGTGTGACTCGGGCCACGCGGATTGGGCGTAACGCTCGTGGGAACAACGCGATGACCTAAGAGGTGACAGCCGCGGAGGGAATACGGACGCCGTTCATGGCGCTGTGTATCTCCCCGGCACGCCCGCGCCGTCGGCCCACTCCCAAGCCGGCGGTCGGCTCCTGTCCATCATGGATGGGGCCGGAAGCCGTTTTCCAACGTTCCGAGAGGTTGTTCGTGTCGGCCAGCACATCCCGTACGCTCCCGCCGGAGATCGCCGAGTCCGTCTCTGTCATGGCGCTCATTGAGCGGGGAAAGGCTGAGGGGCAGATCGCCGGCGACGACGTGCGTCGGGCCTTCGAAGCTGACCAGATTCCGGCCACTCAGTGGAAGAACGTACTGCGCAGCCTCAACCAGATCCTCGAGGAAGAGGGTGTGACGCTGATGGTCAGTGCCGCGGAGCCCAAGCGCACCCGTAAGAGCGTCGCAGCGAAGAGTCCCGCCAAGCGCACCGCCACCAAGGCGGTCGCGGCGAAGGCGGTGACCAGCAGGAAGGCCACCGCCCCCGCCTCCCCGGAGGCGCCCGCCACCGACCCCGCCGTCGAGGGAGAGGCGCCCGCCAAGAAGGCGGCGGCCAAGAAGACGACCGCCAAGAAGGCGGCAGCGAAGAAGACGACCGCCAAGAAGACGGCGGCCAAGAAGACGACCGCCAAGAAGGAAGACGGCGAGCTTCTCGAGGACGAGGCGGTCGAGGAGCCGAAGGCCGCGACGGAGGAGCCCGAGGGCACCGAGAACGCGGGCTTCGTGCTGTCCGACGACGACGAGGACGACGCTCCGGCCCAGCAGGTCGCCGCGGCCGGCGCCACCGCCGACCCGGTCAAGGACTACCTCAAGCAGATCGGCAAGGTCCCCCTGCTCAACGCCGAGCAGGAGGTCGAGCTCGCCAAGCGCATCGAGGCGGGTCTGTTCGCCGAGGACAAGCTGGCGAACTCCGACAAGCTCGCGCCCAAGCTCAAGCGCGAGCTGGAGATCATCGCCGAGGACGGCCGCCGCGCCAAGAACCACCTCCTGGAGGCCAACCTCCGCCTGGTGGTCTCCCTGGCCAAGCGCTACACCGGCCGCGGCATGCTCTTCCTAGACCTCATCCAGGAGGGCAACCTCGGTCTGATCCGCGCGGTGGAGAAGTTCGACTACACCAAGGGCTACAAGTTCTCCACGTACGCCACCTGGTGGATCCGTCAGGCGATCACCCGCGCGATGGCCGACCAGGCCCGCACCATCCGTATCCCGGTGCACATGGTCGAGGTCATCAACAAGCTCGCTCGCGTGCAGCGCCAGATGCTCCAGGACCTGGGCCGCGAGCCCACTCCGGAGGAGCTGGCCAAGGAACTCGACATGACCCCGGAGAAGGTCATCGAGGTCCAGAAGTACGGTCGCGAGCCCATCTCGCTGCACACCCCGCTGGGCGAGGACGGCGACAGCGAGTTCGGCGACCTCATCGAGGACTCCGAGGCGGTGGTCCCGGCCGACGCGGTCAGCTTCACGCTCCTGCAGGAGCAGCTGCACTCCGTCCTCGACACCCTGTCCGAGCGCGAGGCGGGCGTCGTCTCCATGCGTTTCGGTCTCACCGACGGTCAGCCGAAGACCCTCGACGAGATCGGCAAGGTGTACGGCGTCACGCGTGAGCGCATCCGCCAGATCGAGTCGAAGACCATGTCGAAGCTGCGTCACCCGTCGCGCTCCCAGGTGCTGCGCGACTACCTCGACTAGATCGCGGTCGTACAAGCGACAAGGCCCGGTTCCACCAGGTGGGGAACCGGGCCTTCGCGTTGACCAGCGGGTGCGCGGTCCGGCGGGCTGGATCACTCTGGGTGTTCCATCACCATCTCGGAGTGAGGAGCCTGCATGCGTCACCTCTTTGTCCGGGCACTGGCCCGGCCGCTGGTCCTGGCGGCCGCGGCGACCGCGATACCGCTGGTGTCCGTTGCCCCCGCGTCCGCCGACAGCATCGTCGTCGGAGGCTTTCCGGTCGAGGTGTCCGACAGCCCGTGGACCGTCGCCCTGTCCAGTCGTGACCGGTTCGGAGGTACGCGGGCGGGACAGTTCTGCGGGGGAGTGGCCGTCGGTCGCACCACCGTGCTCACGGCGGCACACTGCCTGGGCGAGGTGGTTCTCGGGTCGCCGCCCGAGCAGGTGCGCGATCTGCGGGTCGTCGCCGGCCGTACCGACCTGCTCTCGGACCGGGGCCAGGAGATTCCCGTCCGCGACGTCTGGGTGAACCCGGCGCACGACGACGTCAGCAACGCCGGTGACTTCGCGGTGCTCACGCTTTCCGGAGCCCTTCCCGCCGGCTCGGTCATAGGCATGGCGGCGGAGGGCGACCCCGCGTACCGGCCCGAGACGGGAGCGCTCGTCTACGGATGGGGCGACACCTCGGGAGCCGGGGACTACGCGAACGGCCTGCGGGCGGCCCGCGTGCGCGTGCTCCCCGACGCGCTCTGTGAGCGGGCGTACCCGGGAAGCGACGACGGGCGGTATCTCGCCGACAGCATGCTCTGCGCCGGGGAGAAAGTAGGTGGCCGCGATGCCTGTCAGGGGGACAGCGGGGGGCCGCTGGTCGCCCAGGGAAGGCTCATCGGGCTCGTGTCCTGGGGGAGCGGCTGCGGGCGCCCGGGCAGTCCCGGGGTCTACACGCGCGTCTCCGCCGTTCTGCGGACGCTGGGATGGGACTCCGCCTCGCGGCAGCGCGAGGGCGCCTGACGGCCCCTGAGAGCCTCGCCGGACACGAGCACGGGCGGCCGCCCCCGGTTTCCGGGGGCGGCCGCCCGTTCCTCGGCCTGTGCCGGGCTGGCTCGTCGTCGGGCGCGTCGCGTCAGCGCTCTTCCTCCGGGGAAGATTCCGGAACGGCCGTCAGCCGCTCCGTCTCGTCCTGTATCTCAGCGGCGATCTTCTTGAGTTCCGGCTCGAACTTGCGCCCATGGTGAGCGCAGAAGAGCAGTTCTCCGCCGCTCAGCAGGACGACGCGCAGGTATGCCTGGGCGCCGCAGCGGTCGCAGCGATCAGCGGCCGTCAGCGGGCTTGCGGAAGTCAGAACAGTAGTCACGTCGCCTCTTCTCTAGCTCGACGAGCTGTCGTACCAGGGTCAACATCCAACCAGCCCCAAAACGTTCCCGCTCGTGGCTTTTCCTCGAAAAAACTTTCCGAGGGGCAGGCTGTTGCCGGTTGGCGGCGAATGTGCCGTATTGCGTGTCTCTGTGTCGTACGGGTTCGCGCGGTCGGTCAGTGTCAGTCCCGCCGGCTGGGTTGCCGGTTTGTTCATGAGGACGTGCCCGGAGCCTAAATGGTTCATGCCTCGAAGGGAACGTGATGTGTACTTCACCCCGTCGAGGGATCGAACAGGTATGCGACGCTGGACTAGGGTGTGTCCTCGACGAGGGTGGCGTTACAACGGCTCTACCAGGCATCGGTACCCTCTGACCGGTGAACCGAGCCGCGCCCTTACCCAGCGGGGCCCCATCTGAAATTCAGCGAGGAGCGAACCGCGTGACCGCCGAGACATCCGTGCCGTCCACTGCGCTGCTGGCAGGAGCAGACCGGGACGGGTCCAACTACACCGCGCGGCACCTGCTCGTCCTCGAGGGGCTCGAGGCCGTACGCAAGCGTCCGGGCATGTACATCGGATCGACCGACAGCCGTGGCCTGATGCACTGCCTGTGGGAGATCATCGACAACTCCGTCGACGAGGCCCTCGGCGGTTACTGCGACCACATCGAGGTGATCCTCCACGACGACGCGTCGGTGGAGGTCCGGGACAACGGCCGGGGCATCCCGGTCGACGTCGAACCCAAGACCGGTCTGTCCGGCGTCGAGGTCGTCATGACCAAGCTGCACGCCGGCGGCAAGTTCGGCGGTGGCTCGTACGCGGCCTCCGGCGGTCTGCACGGCGTCGGCGCCTCCGTGGTGAACGCCCTGTCAGCCCGGCTGGACATCGAGGTGGACCGCAGCGGGCACACGAACGCCATCAGCTTCCGGCGTGGCGTTCCCGGCGCGTTCACCGGGACGGGCCCGGACGCCAAGTTCGAGGCCGGGAGCGGGCTGCGCAAGGGCAAGAAGATCCCCAAGAGCCGCACCGGCACGCGCGTGCGGTACTGGGCCGACCGGCAGATCTTCCTCAAGGACGCCAAGCTCTCCCTGGACAACCTGCACCAGCGGGCCCGCCAGACCGCGTTCCTGGTGCCCGGGCTGACCATCGTCGTCCGCGACGAGTTCGGCCTCGGCGACGGGGGCAGCAAGGGCGAGGAGTCCTTCCGCTTCGACGGCGGCATCAGCGAGTTCTGCGAGTTCCTGGCCAGTGACAGGCCCGTCTGCGACGTCCTCCGCTTCAGCGGGAACGGCAGCTTCAAGGAGACGGTCCCCGTGCTCGACGAGCACGGCCAGATGACGCCCACCGAGGTCACCCGCGACCTCGGCGTCGACGTCGCGATGCGCTGGGGCACCGGCTACGACACCACCCTCAAGTCCTTCGTCAACATCATCGCCACGCCCAAGGGCGGCACCCACGTCGCGGGCTTCGAGCAAGCGGTGGCGAAGACGATGAACGAGGTGCTGCGGACCAAGAAGATGCTGCGCGTCGCCGAGGACGACATCGTCAAGGACGACGCCCTGGAAGGCCTCACGGCGGTCGTGACGGTCCGCCTGGCCGAGCCGCAGTTCGAGGGCCAGACCAAGGAGGTCCTCGGCACCTCGGCCGCCCGCCGCATCGTGAACAACGTCATCACCAAGGAACTCAAGGCGTTCCTCACCTCCGCCAAGCGCGACGCCGCCCAGCAGGCCCGGGTGGTCATGGAGAAGGCCGTTGCCGCGGCCCGTACCCGCATCGCCGCCCGTCAGCACAAGGACGCTCAGCGCCGCAAGACGGCTCTGGAGTCCTCCTCGCTGCCCGCGAAGCTCGCCGACTGCCGCAGCGACGACGTGGACCGCAGCGAGCTGTTCATCGTCGAGGGCGACTCCGCACTGGGCACGGCGAAGCTCGCCCGGAACTCCGAGTTCCAGGCGCTGCTGCCGATCCGCGGCAAGATCCTCAACGTCCAGAAGTCCTCTGTGACCGACATGCTGAAGAACGCCGAGTGCGGTGCGATCATTCAGGTCATAGGAGCCGGATCGGGCCGCACCTTCGACATCGACGCGGCCCGCTACGGCAAGATCATCATGATGACCGACGCCGATGTGGACGGCTCCCACATCCGCACCCTGCTGCTGACCCTGTTCCACCGCTACATGCGGCCCATGGTGGAGGCGGGCCGGGTCTTCGCCGCTGTGCCGCCGCTGCACCGCATCGAGCTCGTCCAGCCCAGGAAGGGCCAGGACAAGTACGTCTACACGTACTCGGACCGCGAGCTGCGCGACACGCTCATGGAGTTCCAGAGCAAGAACATCCGGTACAAGGACTCCATCCAGCGCTACAAGGGTCTCGGTGAGATGGACGCCGACCAGCTGGCGGAGACGACCATGGACCCGCGGCGCCGCACCCTGCGCCGCATCAACCTCACCGATCTGGACTCCGCCGAGCAGGTCTTCGACCTGCTGATGGGCAATGACGTCGCTCCCCGCAAGGAGTTCATCTCCAGTTCGGCGGCGACGCTCGACCGGTCGCGCATCGACGCGTGACGCTTGGTAACCATACGTAACATTCGAGCCGGGCCCGGGGTCCTCGACCCCGGGCCCGGCGAGGTTCAAGGACCGAACTCGGAAGCTGCTTACGCGTACGGGAAGGGGCTTGTGCGGCCACCCGGGGACACAGTCACCTGATGGGGTGAAGCGGGAGGGGAAGAAGAGTCGGGGATCTTCCCGTTCTGTCCATCCTTGGGCATGCAGCCAAGCAATGATCGCCTCAGCGGTGCGTGGGGTGGTCCCGAAAGCGCGGTCGACCACCGCGACGCCCCGGCCGGCGCCTCAGCCGACGCGTCTCCGAGTCCGGGATACGACGACCCGTGGTACGACGCCCTCGCCTCCGGCTGGGGTGAGCCGGCCGGTACGGGGGTACCGGAGTCCGCGCTGCCCTCGATGCGCCGGGAGCCGGCGGGAGAGCCGTCCCGGGGTGCGGGCGACGTGTACCTGGAGGTCCAGCGCAGCGCGGCCTTCCAGGAGGTCCGCAGCCGGTATCGGAGGTTCGTGGTGCCGGCGGTGGCCGCCTTCTTCGTCTGGTACGTCGCCTATGTGGTGGCCGCCACGACGGCGCCCACGCTGATGGCCCGGCCGGTGGCCGGGGCGGTGAACGTGGCGATGGTCGCCGGACTCGGGCAGTTCCTCACCACGTTCCTTCTCACCTGGGCGTACGCCCGGCACGCCCGGCTGCGCAGGGACCGGGCCGCGCTCGAACTGCGCTGGGTCACCCAGGAACTGACGCGCGGAGTGCGAGGCGGTGCGTCGTGACGGGCGATCACCAGACGCTGGCGCTGCTGCTGTTCAGCACATTCGTCGCCGTCACCCTGGCGATCACCACGTGGGTGAGCCGCAAGAGGCAGGGCTCGGCGGAGGAGTTCTACGCGGGCGGCCGCCTGTTCTCCCCGATGGAAAATGGTTTCGCCATCGCCGGCGACTACATGTCGGCCGCTTCCTTCCTCGGCATCTCGGGGCTCATCGCGCTCTACGGCTACGACGGCATGCTGTACTCGGTGGGCTTTCTGGTCGCCTGGCTCGTCGTGCTGTTCCTCGTCGCCGAACTGGTGCGCAACTGCGGGCGCTTCACCCTCGCCGACGTGGTGGCGGCACGGATGCGGGAGCGACCGGTACGGATCGCGGCGGGGACCTCCTCGGTCACCGTGTCCGTGATGTATCTGGTGGCGCAGATGGTGGGCGCGGGCAGTCTGGTCGCGCTGCTGCTCGGCGGGACGACCGAGGCGGCGCGGACCTGGACGGTCATCGGCGTCGGCGCCCTCATGGTGATCTACGTGTCGCTGGGAGGGATGCGGGCCACCACCTGGATCCAGATCGTGAAGGCCGTGCTGCTGCTCGGCGGCACCGTGACGCTGACCGCGCTCGTCCTGGTGCGCTTCCACGGCGACTTCGACCGGCTGCTGCGCACGGCGGCCGAACGCAGCGGCCACGGCGAGGCGTTCCTGGCGCCCGGTCTGGCGTACGGCGGGGACTGGACCTCGCGCTTCGACTTCATCAGCTTGGGGCTGGCCCTGGTGCTGGGCACGGCCGGGCTGCCGCACATCCTGTCCCGCTTCTACACCGTGCCCACCGCCCGGGCGGCAAGGCGGTCGGTCGTCTGGTCGATCGGCCTCATCGGCGGCTTCTACCTGATGACCATCGTGCTCGGGTTCGGCGCCGCCGCCCTGGTCGGAACCGGTGCCGTACGAGCGTCGAACGCCGCCGGGAACACGGCGGTCCCGTTGCTCGCCCTCGATCTGGGCGGCGGCGCGGGGTCCACCGGGGGAACGGTTCTGTTCGCGGTCGTCGCCGCCGTCGCGTTCGCCACCATCCTCGCGGTGGTCGCCGGTATCACCCTGGCCTCCTCGGCGTCCGTGGCCCACGACCTGTACGCGTCCCTGCGGCGCCGCGACGCGAAGCCGCGCAGTGAGGTCGCCGTGGCGCGTATCGCCGCCGTCGGTATCGGCGCCGTGGCGATCGCTCTCGGCCTGCTCGCCCGTGACCTCAACGTCGCCTTCCTGGTGGGCCTCGCCTTCGCCGTGGCCGCGTCCGCCAATCTGCCGGTGCTGCTCTACGCGCTGTTCTGGCGCGGCTTCACCACACGCGGTGCCGTCTGGGCCGTGTACGGCGGCCTCGTCCCCTCCGTGGTGCTCGTGCTGCTGTCGCCGGTGGTGTCGGGCAGCCCGCAGGCGCTCTTCCCGGGCGTCGACTTCCAGTACTTCCCCCTGCAGAACCCCGGACTGGTGTCGATCCCGCTGGGCTTCGTCGCGGGCTGGCTCGGCACGGTCACCTCGCGGGAGGCCCCGGACGAGGCCAAGCACGCCGAGACGGAGGTGCGGTCGCTGACCGGGGCGGGGGCCGTGTAGGAGGCGGTGGCGCGGTCGGCCCGACGCCGCTCAGGGGCGGGTCGCCCACTCGTAGCGGTGCTCCGGACGGCCGGCGTCGCCGTACTTGAGGGTCAGCCTGGCCCGTCCCGTGCGTTCCAGGAGCTTGAGGTAGCGCTGAGCGGTCTGGCGGCTCACCCCGGTCCGGTCGGCGATCTCCTGGGCGGAGAGCGCGCCGTCGGCCTTCATCAGGCACTGGCGTACGAGCTCGGCGGTGGTGGGGGAGTGGCCCTTGGGCAGCCCCGGTTCCGACGGTGCCGACAGAGCGCCGAAGATGCGGTCGACCTCCGCCTGCTCCGCCTCGCCACCACCGTCGAGAGTGCGCCGCAGCTCCGCGTACGCCTCCAGCTTGGCACGCAGCCCCGCGAACGCAAATGGCTTGACCAGGTACTGCAGGGCCCCCTGGCGCATCGCCGCCTGGACGGTCGACACGTCCCGCGCCGCCGTCACCATGATCACGTCGGTCTGGTGGCCGCGCCGCCGCATCTCCTGGACGACCTCCAGGCCGGTCCGGTCGGGCAGGTAGTGGTCCAGCAGGATCAGGTCCAGGCGGGGCAGCGCCTCCACGCTGCGCAGCGCCTCCAACGCGCTGTGCGCCTCGCCGGCGACGTGGAAGCCCGGGACCTTCTCGACGTAGGCGGCGTTGACCCGCGCGACCCGCGTGTCGTCGTCCACCACCAGGACCTCGATCATCGGGACTCCTCCTCGGCAGCGGTGTTCACGGGGGCGGTGAGGGCGGGGGCGGGGGTGGAGGGGTCCAGGTCCGGTTCGGTCAGTGCCTCGGGCAGGACGACGACGAACTCCGCGCCCCCGCCGTGCGCCTCACGGACGGTGGCGCTGCCGCCCTGTCGCTCGGCCAGCCTGCGTACCAGCGACAGCCCGATGCCGCGCTGGCGGTGCGCCGGCGGCTCCTTGGTGGACCAGCCCGCCGTGAACACCAGCTCGCGATGTTCCGCGGGGATCCCGGGCCCCGTGTCACGCACCCGTAGCGTGGCGGCACGTCCCCGCGCGCGCAATTCGACCTCCACGCGCGCGTGCGGCTCGCCCGCGACGGCGTCGAGTGCGTTGTCGACCAGGTTGCCGACGACCGTGACGAGCCCTCCGGGGTCGACCAGACGGTGGGGCAGTCGCGTCCGGTCGGACACCCACAGCACGACTCCGCGTTCGGCCGCGACGGTCGCCTTGCCGACCAGCAGGGCGGCGAGGAGGGGGTCGTGGATCCGCTCGGTGATCTGCTCCGCGGTGACCCGGTGGTCGCCGACCACCTCGCCGACGAACTCCACGGCGTCGTCGTACATCTCCAGTTCGAGCAGCCCCAGCAGGGTGTGCATGCGGTTGGCGTGCTCGTGGTCCTGCGCGCGCAGGGCGTCGATCAGGCCGCGCGTCGAGTCGAGTTCCCGGCCGAGCTGCTCCAGTTCGGTGCGGTCGCGCAGGGTGGCGACGGCTCCGCCGTCGTCGGTGGGCATCCGGTTGGCGACCAGGACCCGCTGGCCGCGCACGGTCAGCAGGTCGGTGCCGGTCACCCGGCCGGCCAGGACGTCGGCCGTGCGCCCCGCGCCGAGCGCCTCGTCGGGGGAGCAGCCGACGGCCTCGCCGCCGATGCCCAGCAGGCGTTGCGCCTCGTCGTTGAGCAGTCGAACCCTGCCGCCGCGATCCAGGGCGACGACACCCTCCCGGATGCCGTGCAGCATGGCCTCGCGTTCCGCGAGCAGCCCCGCGATGTCCGAGAAGGCCAGGTCACGGGTCTGTCGCTGGACCCGGCGCGAGATGAGCCAGGCTGCCAGCGCGCCCACGGCCAGCGCGCCGCCGGCATACGCGAACAGCCCAGGGATGGCGTGGATGAGCCGGGCCCGGACGCTGTCGTACGCGATGCCGACCGAGACCGCGCCGACGATGTCGCCGTCGCCGTCACGCAGCGGTACCTTGCCGCGCGCGGACCGTCCCAGGGTGCCGTCGTCGATCTCCATGATCTCGCGGCCCGCCAGGGCCTGTCCGGGGTCGGTCGAGACGATGTCGCCGATCCGGTCCGGATCGGTGTGCGACCATCGCACGCCCCGCCGGTCCATCACGACGACGTACTCCGCTTTGGTGGCCTTCCGGATCCGCTCCGTTTCCCGCTGCACCGGGCCGTCCGGCGCCGGACGGGTGGCCCGCAGGTCCCGTACGACCTGGGGCTGCTGCGCTGTGGTCTGCGCGATCGCGAGCGCACGGCGCATCGCCTGGTCGTCCAGCTGGTCACCGAGAGGCGCCAGGAACAGCCCGGTCGCGAGCACGGTGACTCCCGCGGCGATAGCCAGCTGCATGAGCAGCACCTGCGAGAACACCCGCCGCGGCAGGCCGAGGCGCAGGCGGCGCACGGGGGGAGTGGGGCTCATACCCATGACGGTACGTGGGAGGTGGCGGCATGCCGTACGGGGTGTGGCGCGGATCTCCCGGGCGCTGTGGAGCGAGTGCCTCGGCCGTGCCTCGCCGTCCCGCGCGTGTGCCGTTCACCCAGAGGGCTCGCACCGTTCCCCCGGGGCTTCCGCCCCTCGCCCGGCTCGCACGCCGTTTCCCGAGTCGTCGCCGCCACCGCGGGGCCGGCCGCGCTCACCCCCGGGGCCGGAACGTCAGCTCGCGAGCGCCGCCGTCACCGACAGCTCGCGCACCGCCGTGACCTCCATCCGCGCCGGCGAGCCCAGCACCGAGGCCCCGCAGCTCTCCGGACGCGGGGGTGCCGACGCGCCCTGAGTGACGGTGACCCGCCAGTGCCGGCCGTCGGCGTGCGCCAGGGTCACCTCCCAGTGCGGTGCGGCACCGTCCGTCCCTACGACGTTCAGCGCCTGGGCCGCGTCCTCCTCCATGGCGGCGCGCACGGCCAGCTCGGCTGCCTGGCCGGGGCGCTCCCACGCGGAGTTCCCGCGGCAGCCCTCGACGACGATCCTCCCCCGCGCCGCACCGTGCAGGATCTCCTTGACGGTGTGGGCCTGGACCCGGCCGTAGGCGTATCCGTGGGGCAGCACGAGCACCGCCGGCGAGAAGCGGTGGCCACCCAGATGGGTGACCTCCCACACGCCCTCGGCCCCGGACGCCGCGAGCTCGGCCGCCAGCGGCCTGCCGAGGAGAGCGCAGCACCGGTCGCGCTTGCCGTTGGTGCAGACGAGAGCGAGCGGGGCGCCCGGGTGGGGGGCGCCTTCGAGGACCGAGTCGAAGGCACGGCGGTCACCCCTGCCGAGCGCGGCGAAATCGAGGGCGAGCAGCCGACGGGGGTCGGTCAGCGTTGTGGTGTGCAACCACACGTTTCCCGGGACCGTGTGGGCCGCGTACACCCGGCGCTCGGCGGGGGCGCCCCGGTCCGCGTCCGCGTGACGCCCGGGCCTGCGGATGAGCGCGATACGCACGCCCGTACCCTTCACCGCGGCCTCCAGGGCGCGCCCCAGCGCGGGATCCAGGTGGCTCGAAGTGAGCGCCTTGGCGCCCCACGGGCCGGGCTGTTCGAGCAGCAACCAGGTCCTCGCGACGGGTGCGGTGCCCGAAACGGGCTCGTCGAGGTCCCGGGAGACGGTTGAGCACGTACTCACAGAGGTGAGCCTAACCTGACTTGTGCCGCGGTGACTTCCAACCGCGCCTGAACGCTACTCCGGCAGTGGCTGCGGCGGCCTCGGACCCGAGTAGAGCCCACTGGGGCGCATACGCAGGGGGCGCTCCCCGTACTCCTCCAGCGCATGTGCGATCCAGCCCGCCGTCCGGGCCACAGCGAAAATCGTCTCGGCTGCGGTGGGGGGCATGCCGCAGGACGCGGTGAGCACGGCGAGCGCCAGGTCGACGTTGGCGTTCAGCGGCGTGTGGCGGGCCGCGGTGGCCTGGATGTCACGGGCCGCCGCGAGCGCGGGCGCCGCCCGGGGGATGTCGTCCAGGAGCGCGAAGAGAGCACGCGCGCGTGGATCCTCGCCGGGGTAGAGCCGGTGGCCGAGGCCCGGGATGCGGCGCCCGGCCCGCAGTTCCTCCGCCACCACCGGCGCCGCGCTGCCCTGGTCGAGCACTTCCAGCAGCAGCCGGTGGGCGAGACCGCCGGCCGCGCCGTGCAAGGGGCCCTCGATCACGCCGAGCCCGGCGGACACGGCCGCGTAGGCGTGCGCCCGGGCCGACGCGGCGACGCGCACGGCGAGCGTGGAGGCTGCCAGGTCGTGGTCGACGAGCAGGGAGAGCGCCGTGTCGAGGGCGTGCAGCGCCGCCTCGTCGGCCGGCCGCCCGCTGAGCCGCGTCCAGAGACGATGGGCGAGAGGGCCCTGGTCGTGCCCGGTGTGCAGTACGGGCGGCAGCGCGGCGACGAGGGTGGGGACGAGGATGCGCGCGGTGCCCAGCACGGCGTCCTCGGACAGGTCGAAGCGGAGCGGGTCCGCGGCCGCGGCGGCGATGGCCGCGACGCGCAACCGGTCGGCGGGACCGGCGTGCTCGGGCAGGGCGTCGACGGCCCGGCGGGCGACGGCCACGGAGTCCTCGGGCGCGGCGAAGGCGATGCCGGGGCGCAACCGCCCGGTCCAGAGCCACTCGGCCACCTCTTCGTAGCTGTGGCGCGCGGCGAGTGCGACCGCGTCGACGCCCCGGTAGTAGAACCGGTCGCTCTCGATGAGCGTGATGCGGGTGCGCACGGCCAGCTCCTGGCCCGCGGCCTCGGGGGTGCCGCTGTCGCGCCGGCTGCGCCGGGCGAGCGCCCGCACCTCCTGCGCGTCGAAGGTGCTGCCCCGACCGCCGGGTGTGCGCCTGCTGCCGAGCTGGCCGCGGCTGACGTAGGCGTAGACGGTCTCGGGTTTCACCCCGAGCAGTTCGGCCGCCTCCTTGGTGGTCAGGCGCCGTTCGCCGGCGGCGGGGTGCTCGGGCTCTTGATCGCGCATGGGGGTCACCGTATCGATCGCGACGGTCGTCTTGGCGTGTGTATTGATTCAATCAACATTGACAGAAGTTGCGTCAACTATGGACAGTGAATTCGAGACCAGGGAGGCAATCATGTCCGTCAACAGAACCGCAGCCGCCGCAACGCTCGCCGACGTGCCGCGAGGGCTCGCCGGTGTCGTGGTGGCCGATACCGAGGTCGGTGACGTGCGGGGGCCCGAGGGCTTCTACCACTACCGCCAGTACTCGGCCGTCGAGCTCGCCCGGAGCCGTGGTTTCGAGGACGTCTGGCACCTCCTGGTCCACGGCGAACTGCCCGACGCCGGGCACAGTGCCGCCTTCGCCGCCGAGACGGCGGCCCTGCGCCGGCTCCCCGACGCGGTACGCACGGCACTGCCCGCCGTCGCCGCGGCCGGTGGACGCTCCGGTCCGCTCACCGGGATGCGCACGGCCCTGTCGCTGCTCGGTGCGGCCCGAGGCTTCAAACCCGTGTACGACCTGTCGGCCGACGAGCGCCGCCAGGACACCCTCGTGGCCGCCGCGGCCGTACCGACGCTGCTCACCGCGCTGCACCGGCTCGGGCAGGGACTCGAACCGGTGGAGCCTCGCGAGGATCTGTCGTACGCCGCCAACTACCTCTACATGCTGACCGGTACGGAGCCGGACGAGCAGCGGACGCGGGCGATCGAGCAGTACCTGATCTCCACTGTTGATCACGGCTTCAACGCGTCAACCTTCACCGCGCGGGTCATCGCCTCGACGGGTGCGGACGTGGCCGCCTGCCTCGCCGGGGCGGTGTCGGCGTTGTCCGGCCCGCTGCACGGCGGGGCGCCCAGCCGGGCGCTGGACGCCCTGGACGCGATCGGCACTCCCGACCGCGTCGACCCCTGGATCCGTGAGCGGGTGCTCGCCGGTGACCGGATCATGGGGTTCGGCCACGCGGTCTACCGCACGGAGGACCCGCGCTCCCGGATGCTCCGAGAGGTGGCGCAGCGGTTCGGCGGTCCGCGCGTGGAGTTCGCCGTCGAGGTGGAGCGGCAGGTCGAGGCGATCCTCGCGGAGCTGAAGCCGGGGCGCGAGCTCCACACCAACGTCGAGTTCTACGCGGGCGTGGTCATGGAGTTGTGCGGTCTGCCGCGCGAGATGTTCACGCCGACGTTCGCGGCGGCGCGGGTGGTGGGATGGAGCGCGAACATCCTGGAGCAGGCACGCGATTCGAAGATCATCCGGCCGGCGGCGCGGTATGTGGGACCGGCGGCGCCGGTCGGGGTGCCCGCGGCGGGCTGAGGAATGCGTGCGGCCTGGTGCCGTTCTGGCGCCAGGCCTCATCGGTGGGGCCGCCGAGCGGGACGGGGTGCCGAGGGCTCGACGGACGGCTGGTCCGGCGCGGTGGACGGTTGCGTGCGGCCGGAGGGCGTGACGGGACACGGGTCGGGGTGGACACGTGCCCGCGGGAGATCAGGCGTCGGGGATGTCCGCCTTGGCGCGGATCAGGGTCTCCCTGCTGATGACCACGATGCGTTCATAGCCCGCACGGGAGGCATCGGCGGGGAGTTCGCGCTCCAGGGTCTCGGTGGCCTCGGTGCCGATGACGGCGAAATTGCCGTCGCTCAGCTCGAAGAGGTCCGGACAGCTGGCTCCCGAGGTACTGCCGCGCGAGCTTGGAGGCACACCGATGCGGCGCACGATTTTCAAGGGGTACCGGTCCTTACAGGTTGGGCACTGTGCTAGGGAGCACGCTACTGGGATCGGTGTTGCCGGTGTGACTGCATGGCCGAAAGACACCCATGAGAAGCATTTCTCTCCTGAGATTGACCTGCGCCCCGGAGCATCAGACGGACGGGGGCGTGCCCACCACCCACCACTCGTCCGTGTCGGCCTCGTCCAGATCCTTGATGAGCCCGTCCACCATGACGCCCACGCGTGACTCGGTGGATGTCGCCTTGAGCGACGCCCGCTGCTCCTTCGACGCCTCCCAGTACTCCCGCATCAGTGGGGTCTGGAAGAGCTCGCGCAAGCGCCCGAACAACTCCTCCTGATCCAGGAGGCCCGCTTCGTAGAGGTGGTAGAGGTTGACGTACCAGGCGTTCGCGTAGAAGAACTGGCGTCGCCTCCGCGCCGGGATGCCCTTGTCGTACGTGTCGACGACCTCGGCCAGAGAGGGGTCGTCGATCGCCCTGGCCAGCAACTCCCAGTGCAGGCGCTGCTGATGCCGCAGCGACTTGCGCCGGATCGCCAGCTCCTCCAGCTCCAGCTGCCGCTCGTGCAGACGGGCCTTCTCCAGCCCTCGCCGGCGCGCGGCCAGCGTCACCCCCGTGGCGAGCAGCATGCCGGCCGCGGCGGAGCCGAACCTCCCCGTGATGCTTTCCCGTGTGGCCATGTCAACCCCCGAATCAGGCGACCGCCCGCCGGTCGTCGAGTGCGGGTCGGCTGACGGGGACCGGCGAGCGATGTGATGGCGCTGCCGCCTCCAGAGTGCCGAGCGGCGCTGACCGGCGGGGAGGCGGAGAGGCGGCGCACGGAGGGAAGCGAGGGTCGCACAGTCCGGCGCCATGCAAAACGTCTGCCCAGCAAGTGCTGCTAACAATCGTTCACTCCACGCCCACTCCGCCGGCTCGTATCCTGATCAGGCAGTTCCGTACGTGGGTGTACGCCCCGCCGCGGGCCGGCGTACGCGTAGGTGAGAGAGAGGTCGCACGGTGGGGCATCGCCCGACTCCGCAGCAGATCCCGGTCGTCGTACTCGCCGGATTCCTCGGCTCCGGAAAGACCACACTCCTCAACCACCTCCTCCACCGCAGCGGAGGCAGCCGTATCGGTGCCATCGTCAACGACTTCGGCTCCATCGAGATCGACGCGATGGCCGTGGCCGGTGCACTCGGCGACTCCACCGTGTCACTCGGCAACGGGTGCCTGTGCTGCGCCGTCGACGCGAGTGAACTGGACGGGTACCTGGAGCGGCTCGCCCGCCCCGAGGCCGGCATCGACGTCATCGTCATCGAAGCCAGCGGCCTCGCGGAGCCGCAGGAACTGGTGCGCATGCTGCTGGCCAGCGAGCAGCACGAGGTCGTCTACGGCGGACTCGTCGAGGTCGTCGACGCGGCCGAGTTCGACGCCACGCGCGACAGGCACCCCGAGATCGACCGGCATCTGGCGCTCGCCGACCTGATCGTGGTCAACAAGACCGACCGGGCTCCGGACGCCGAGCGCGTGCTCGCCCTCGTCCACTCGCTCGCGGACGGCGCCGCCGTGGTGCCCGCGACCTACGGCCGCATCGACCCGGAGTTCCTCTACGACTGCCGGCCGAGCGAGGAGCGCGTGGGGCAGCTGTCCTTCGACGACCTGCACGACCACTCCAGGGGCGGCGCCCACGCCGAGCATCTGCACGCCGCCTACGACACCCTGTCGTTCGTCTCCGACGTCCCGCTCGACCCGCGCCGGCTCATGCGCTTCCTCGACAGCCGGCCGGAGGGCCTGTACCGGATCAAGGGATACGCCGACTTCGGCCCGTACGACACGCGGAACCGGTACGCCGTCCACGCCGTGGGGCGCTTCCTGCGCTTCTACCCGGGGCCCTGGGCGCCCGCCGACGCCCGCCGCACCCAGCTCGTGCTCATCGGCTCAGGCATCGACGCGCCGGCCCTCGGCGAGGAACTCGGCGCGTGCCGCAGGGACGCCGACGCCCCACCGGCCGACGAGCACGGAATGTGGGGTGTCCTGCGCTACGTACCGGACCCCGACGGCGACGAACCGGGCGGCGAGGAACCGGACGGCGACGAACCGGGCGGCGAGGAACCGGGCGCCGACGAACCGGGCGGCGAGGAACCGGGCGCCGACGAACCGGGCGCCGACGAACCGGGCGCCGACGAACCAGGCGCCGACGAACCAGGCGCCGACGAACCGCCGCCCGGTGCCCGGGACGGGTCCTAGGCCGGTCCCGCCACCACCGCCACCGTCTTCGGCAGCGACACGCCCGAGCCGTCACGGCGCGGGTCGATGTCCGGGAGCTGGGCGGGGGCGCCGCTCTTCTGCGCGGCGAGCGCCGGGGTGGCGCCCACCCAGGCGAAGGCCAGGCAGTCCTCGCCCTTCAGGAACCGCTGGCAGCGCACGCCACCCGTGGCGCGGCCCTTGCGCGGATACTGGTCGAACGGCGTGAGCTTGGCCGTGGTCTGGACGGAGTCGTCGAGCGTGCCGCGCGAACCGGCGACCGTGAACACCACCGCCTCGGCAGCCGGGTCCACCGCCGTGAAGGAGATGACCTTGGCGCCGTCGGCGAGCTTGACGCCCGCCACACCGCCCGCCGGACGGCCCTGCGGGCGGACCTGCGAGGCCTGGTAGCGCAGCAGCTGCGCGTCGTCCGTGATGAAGACCAGGTCCTCGTCACCGGTGCGCAGCTCGGCGCCGCCGACGATCCGGTCACCCTCCTTGAGGGCGATGACCTCCAACTCGTCCTTGTTGGACGGGTAGTCGGGCACCACACGCTTGACGACACCCTGTTCCGTGCCGAGCGCCAGGCCGGGTGAGGACTCGTCCAGGGTGGTCAGGCAGATGACCGTCTCGTCGTCCTCCAGGGTCACGAACTCCGCCAGCGGCGCACCACCCGAGAGGTTCGGCGTCGGCATGGGCTCCGGGAGCTGGGGCAGGTCCACGACGTTCACCCGCAGCAGGCGCCCGGCCGATGTCACCACGCCCACCTCGCCGCGGGCCGTGGCCGGCACCGCCGAGACGATCAGGTCGTGCTTGACGCGCTTGGCGCCGGCCTCCGTGACGAGGGGCTCGTCGTTCGCGGTGCGGGCCAGCAGGCCCGTCGAGGACAGCAGCACCCGGCACGGGTCGTCCGCCACCTGGAGCGGAACCGCGGCGACCGGAGCGCCGGACGACTCCAGCAGCATCGTACGGCGGTCGGTGCCGAACTTCTTGGCCACCGCTGCCAGTTCGGTCGAGACCAGCTTGCGCAGCTCCGCGTCCGAGTCGAGGATCCGGGTCAGCTCCTCGATCTCCGCGTTCAGCCGCTCCTTCTCCGACTCCAGCTCGATGCGGTCGAACTTGGTGAGCCGGCGCAGCGGCGTGTCCAGGATGTACTGGGTCTGGACGTCGCTGAGCGAGAAGTGCTCGATCAGGCGCTGCTTGGCCTGTGCGGAGTTCTCACTGGAGCGGATGAGGCGGATGACCTCGTCGATGTCGACCAGGGCGGTGAGCAGGCCCTCGACCAGGTGCAGACGGTCGCGCTTCTTGCTCCGGCGGAACTCGCTGCGGCGCCGTACGACGTTGAAGCGGTGGTCGAGGTAGACCTCCAGCAGCTCCTTGAGGCCCAGTGTCAGCGGCTGGCCGTCCACCAGGGCGACGTTGTTGATGCCGAAGGACTCCTCCATCGGCGTCAGTTTGTAGAGCTGTTCCAGGACCGCCTCGGGCACGAAACCGTTCTTGATCTCGATGACCAGGCGCAGCCCGTGCTCGCGGTCGGTGAGGTCCTTGACGTCGGCGATGCCCTGGAGCTTCTTCGAGCCGACCAGGTCCTTGATCTTGGCGATCACCTTCTCGGGGCCGACCGCGAAGGGCAGCTCGGTCACGACGAGCCCCTTGCGGCGGGCCGTCACGGTGTCCACGGCGACCGTCGCCCGGATCTTGAACGTGCCGCGGCCCGTCTCATAGGCGTCCCGGATGCCGGGCAGGCCGACGATCCGGCCGCCGGTGGGCAGGTCGGGTCCCGGAACGTGCTTCATCAGGGCTTCGAGGTCCGCGTTCGGATACCGGATCAGGTGCCGGGCGGCCGCGATCACCTCGCGCAGATTGTGCGGCGGCATGTTCGTGGCCATGCCGACCGCGATCCCGGAGGCGCCGTTGACCAGCAGGTTCGGGAAGGCGGCGGGCAGCGCCACCGGCTCCTGCTCCTGGCCGTCGTAGTTGGGGCCGAAGTCGACGGTGTCCTCGTCGATGGACTCCGTCATCAGGCTGGTGGCCTCGGCCATCCGGCACTCGGTGTACCGCATGGCGGCCGGCGGGTCGTCGTTGCCCAGGGAGCCGAAGTTGCCGTGGCCGTCGACCAGGGGCACGCGCATGGAGAACGGCTGGGCCATGCGCACCAGCGCGTCGTAGATCGACGCGTCGCCGTGCGGGTGCAGCTTGCCCATGACCTCGCCGACGACGCGGGCGCACTTCACGTAACTGCGCTCGGGCCGCAGGCCCATCTCGTTCATCTGGTAGACGATGCGGCGGTGCACCGGCTTGAGGCCGTCGCGGGCGTCGGGCAGCGCCCGGGAGTAGATGACCGAGTACGCGTACTCGAGGAAGGAGCCCTGCATCTCGTCGACGACGTCGATGTCGAGGATCTTCTCCTCGTACGAGTCGTCGGGCGGCGGGGTCTTCGTACTACGGCGGGCCATCGCTGCCGGCTCCTTGCTGAAGCGTGAACGGTGATCTGACGCGGTCCATTGTGGACTGCGGCACTGACAGCGACCGACCAGGACCCGTCACGGGCTGCCCGGCCCGGCGCTGCCCGCAGGGTACGCCCTCGTCCTGCGCCCCCGCCCCGGTCGGGCCGCTCGGGCCGCTCGGGCCGCCAACCCCGTTCTCGCTCTCGGCGTACGAGGTCCGGGAACTCCACCGGTGTCCCGCACGCTTGCATACAGTGGCAGGATCGGCGGAATTCCGCAGTTCCGCCCAATGATCCACCAAGTGTTTCCACCAAGGATTTCGCGATCGAAGGGACGTACATGCCCATGGGTCACACGGCCACCGCCCAGGCAGGCTCCGGCGGCCTGACAGCGACCGAGCACCGCCTGGCCAACGGCCTGCGCGTGGTGCTCTCCGAGGACCACCTGACCCCGGTCGCGGCGGTGTGCCTCTGGTACGACGTCGGCTCGCGCCACGAAGTCAAGGGACGTACCGGCCTGGCTCACCTATTCGAGCACCTCATGTTCCAGGGCTCCGCCCAGGTCAAGGGCAACGGCCACTTCGAACTGGTGCAGGGCGCCGGCGGCTCGCTCAACGGCACCACCAGCTTCGAGCGCACCAACTACTTCGAGACCATGCCCGCCCACCAGCTGGAGCTCGCCCTCTGGCTGGAGGCCGACCGCATGGGCTCCCTGTTGTCCGCGCTGGACGAGGAGTCGATGGAGAACCAGAGGGACGTCGTCAAGAACGAGCGCCGCCAGCGCTACGACAACGTGCCCTACGGCACGGCCTTCGAGAAGCTGACCGCCCTCGCCTACCCGCAGGGGCACCCCTACCACCACACTCCGATCGGCTCCATGGCCGACCTGGACGCGGCGACGCTGGAGGACGCGCGCGCGTTCTTCCGCACCTACTACGCGCCGAACAACGCGGTGCTCTCGGTCGTCGGCGACATCGACCCCGAGCAGACGCTCGCCTGGATCGAGAAGTACTTCGGCTCCATCGCCTCGCACGACGGCAAGCAGGCCCCCCGGGGCGGTTCGCTGCCCGACGTCATGGGCGGGCAGCTGCGCGAGGTGGTCGAGGAGGAGGTCCCGGCCCGCGCCCTGATGGCGGCCTACCGTCTGCCGGAGGACGGCACGCGCGCGTGCGACGCGGCCGACCTGGCCCTCACCGTCCTGGGCGGCGGTGAGTCGTCCCGCCTGTACAACCGGCTGGTACGGCGCGACCGTACGGCCGTCGCCGCCGGCTTCGGCCTGCTGCGGCTCGCCGGAGCGCCCTCCCTGGGGTGGCTGGACGTGAAGACGTCAGGTGACTTCGAGGTGCCGGTCATCGAGACCGCCATCGACGAGGAGCTCGCCCGGTTCGCCGAGGAGGGCCCGACGGCCGAGGAGATGGAGCGCGCCCAGGCCCAGTTGGAGCGCGAGTGGCTGGACCGCCTCGGCACGGTCGCGGGCCGCGCCGACGAACTGTGCCGGTACGCCGTCCTGTTCGGCGACCCGCAGCTGGCCCTGACCGCCGTGCAGCGGGTGCTGGAGGTGACGGCCGAGGAGGTCCAGGAGGTCGCCAAGGCCCGCCTGCGCCCCGACAACCGCGCGGTGCTCGTCTACGAGCCGACCGCCCCCGCCGACGAGAACGACGCCACCGACGAGAACGAGGAGGCGGCCAAGTGACCGAGCTCGCCACCATGGAATTCCACAACCGGCCGCAGGCCGGCGAGCCCAGGCCGTGGGCGTTCCCGGCCCCCGAGCGCGGCAGCCTCGACAACGGCCTCACCGTGCTGCGCTGTCATCGCCCCGGCCAGCAGGTCGTCGCCGTGGAGGTGCTTCTCGACGCCCCCCTGGACGCCGAGCCGGCCGGCCTCGACGGTGTCGCCACGATCATGGCGCGCGCCTTCTCCGAGGGCACCGACAAGCACTCCGCCGAGGATTTCGCCGCCGAGCTCGAGCGCTGCGGTGCCACCCTCGACGCACACGCCGACCACCCCGGCGTCCGGCTGAGCCTGGAGGTGCCGGCCTCACGGCTGGCCAAGGCCCTGGGCCTGGTCGCCGACGCGCTCAGGGCGCCCGCGTTCGCGGACGGCGAGGTCGAACGGCTGGTCCGCAACCGGCTCGACGAGATCCCGCACGAGCTGGCCAACCCTTCGCGCCGCGCGGCCAAGGAACTCTCCAAGGAGCTGTTCCCGGCCGGGACGCGTATGTCGCGCCCGCGCCAGGGCACCGAGGAGACGGTCGCGAGCATCGACTCGGCGGCCGTACGCGCCTTCTACGAGAAGCACGTCCGACCCGCCACCGCCACCGCCGTGGTCGTCGGCGACCTCACCGGCGTCGACCTCGACGCGCTGCTCGGCGAGACGCTGGGCGCGTGGACCGGCTCCGCGGCCGAGGCGCGTCCCGTACCCCCGGTGAGCGCCGACGACACCGGCCGGGTCGTCATCGTGGACCGGCCCGGTGCCGTCCAGACGCAGTTGCTGATCGGCCGCACCGGCGCCGACCGGCACGACCGCGTGTGGCCCGCGCAGGTACTCGGCACCTACTGCCTCGGCGGGACCCTCACCTCGCGCCTGGACCGCGTCCTGCGCGAGGAGAAGGGCTACACCTACGGCGTACGGGCGTTCGGGCAGGTCATGCGCTCCGCGCCCGACGGCACGGGCGCCGCGATGCTCGCCATCAGCGGCTCCGTGGACACTCCCAACACCGGTCCCGCCCTGGACGACCTGTGGACGGTGCTGCGCACGCTCGCAGCGGAGGGTCTCACCGACGCCGAGCGTGACGTCGCCGTGCAGAACCTGGTGGGCGTGGCGCCGCTGAAGTACGAGACGGCGGCGGCCGTGGCGAGCACGCTGGCCGACCAGGTCGAGCAGCACCTGCCCGACGACTACCAGGCCACGCTCTACCGCCAACTCGCCTCCACGGGCACCGTGGAGGCCACGGCGGCGGTCGTGAACGCCTTCCCGGTGAACCGTCTGGTGACGGTCCTCGTCGGCGACGCGGCGCAGATCAAGGAGCCCGTCGAGGCCCTCGGCATCGGTGAAGTCACCGTGGTGGCGGCCGATTAGCGGCACACACGCGCGGCGGCCCTGGTGACCGGAGTGTCACCAGGGCCGCCTTTTGTCCGGATTGAGGGAAAGGCTGCCTGTCTGCCCTGTGGCGTGCGCTACAAAAGGCTTGTTGCGTTTGAGGATTGAACACAGCCGCGTTTAGCGTCATCCGGGCTGTTCGTCAGGCAGTGCGCCGCACCCGCGGCACCGGACAGTCATCGCCGAGTCCCCGTACGGCGCGAGCCAGGGGAGCCGGGGACCCACCGCAGTCCCTGGGGTGAATCGGGCGCCCGCGCGCAGCGAGGGGGTCCGTAGGAGACCTTCCACCTCCGAACCCGTCAGCTAACCCGGTAGGCGAGAGGGAAGGAAAGGACCAGCCTCTACATGGCGTTCACGCGCGCCACCGGGAAGCACCGTCGTCCCAGCCGGGTGCACCGCACCACCGCCCGCGCGGCGGGTGTCGCGGCCCTCGCCACCACCGGCGTCGTCGGCACCCTCGCGGCTCCGGCGCTCGCCGCCGAGCCCCGGGCGGAGCAGAGCGGACTCACCCCGGTCATCACCATCGGCGACTCCATAGCCGACGAGATCGACGCCCAGGCCACCGCGCAGGAGCAGGCGGCCCTGCACGCCGCCGCCCGTGAGGCGGCCCAGGAGGCCGCGCGCGAGCGGGCGGCCGAGGCGGCCAAGGAGGCGCGCGAGGCCAAGGAGCGCGCCGCGCGGGAGGCGGAGCGCAAGCGCCTCAACACCTTCGTGCCGCCGATCACCGCCTCCTACGTCTCCACCGCCTACCAGGCCGGCAGCTCGCTGTGGTCCTCCGGCAGTCACACCGGCATCGACTTCCACGCCTCCAGCGGCACGTCCGTGCACGCGGTCGGCGTCGGCACCGTCGTCGAGGCCGGCTGGGGCGGGGCCTACGGCAACCAGGTCGTGATCAAGATGCACGACGGCACGTACACGCAGTACGGCCACCTGTCGTCCATCGGCGTCTCGGTCGGCCAGGCG
The DNA here is from genome assembly GCF_044762405.1 of Streptomyces sp. NPDC097107. Lineage (NCBI taxonomy): Bacteria > Bacillati > Actinomycetota > Actinomycetes > Kitasatosporales > Streptomycetaceae > Streptomyces > Streptomyces sp. NPDC097107. The sequence goes on from NZ_JBIWEF010000005.1 coordinate 116,587, forward strand.
GTCACCCCCGGGCAGCAGATCGGCCTGTCCGGCGCCACCGGCAACGTCACCGGACCGCACCTGCACTTCGAGGCCCGTACGAGTTCCGAGTACGGATCGGACCTGGACCCCGTCGCCTACCTCCGCTCCCACGGTGTGAACGTCTGACGACGGACGGTACGGCATCCGAAAGCCCCGGCTCCCCGAGCCGGGGCTTTCGGACTTCTTTTCCCTCGGTGGAAGTGTCGCTGGCCAAAAAATATCCATGAAATCCGCCCTGCCGTCGGAATATGCGCTTGATTGGCCTAGAGTCACTGAGCACACGTCAATCGTCGACGTTTCACGGGGATTAAGGCGGAGGTCGGGCATGCGTATTCCGGCGCACTCGGTGTGCACGGCGATCCGGGACGACATCGTCACCGGCGTCCACGGACGCGGCAGTCGGCTCACCGAGGAACTCCTGGCCCGCCGCTACGGCGTCTCCCGCGTCCCTGTCCGTGAGGCCCTGCGCACGCTGCAGGCCGAAGGCTTCGTGGTGACGAGGCGGCACGCGGGCGCGTGCGTCGCGGAACCCACCGAGCAGGAGGCCGCCGACCTGCTGGAGACGCGCACGCTCCTTGAGCCCCTCGGCGCCTCCCGGGCCGCCCGGCGCCGCACCGAGGCCCACCTCAGGGTGCTGCGCGGGCTGGTCAGGCTGGGGCAGGAGCGCGCCAGGCAGGGCAACAGCGAGGATTTGCGCTCACTGGACGGGTGGTTCCACGAGACCCTCGCCCAGGCCGCCGGCAGCCCTTCGCTGACGGCCTTGCTGACCCAGCTGCGCCACAAGATCGCCTGGATGTACGTCGTGGAGGCGTCGGCCGGGCCGGTGGAGTGCTGGGCGGAGCACGGCGCGATCGTCGACGCGGTGGCCCGGGGCGACGGCGAGCGCGCGCGGGCGCTCATGACGCTGCACACCGAGCGGTCGACGTCGGCGTACCGGCTGCGATTCGTTTCCGGGGGTGAGCGGGCGGAGCGTGTGAGGAAATCGCAACGTCCCGTAAACATGCCGAGCCTGCGGCATTAACGCGGGCGCCGTATACAAAGAGAGATTAATTCGGGGGGCTATTTCTTGCTGCCCATGAACGGGGGAAGCGGAAATAGAAAACAAGAGGCCCGCCCGGTGTTCCGGGCGGGCCTTTCGGTGTTGCGTTGCTCAGACGGTCTCGGGAAGTTCCTCGAGTCCTTCGGCGACCAGCTTCGCCAGCCGGTCCAGGGCGGCGTCCGCGCCCTCGGCGTTGGCGGCGAGGACGATCTCCTCGCCGCCCTGGGCGCCGAGGCCGAGGACGGCCAGCATGGAGGCCGCGTTGACGGGGGCCCCGTCGGCCTTGGCGATCGTCACCGGGACGCCTGTGGCCGTGGCGGCTCGGACGAAGATGGAGGCGGGGCGGGCGTGGAGACCCTCGGCCCAGCCGACGTTGACGCGGCGCTCAGCCATGTGATGCTGCCCTTCAGGTTTTCAGGGGTTTCAGGTTGTCTAGACCAGTCTTGTCTAGACCAGTTTCCCACATCGTGAAGCTTGCGAGGACGGCCGCTGCCGTCCCGTGTGGTCGTCGGACCGCGGCCTCGGCCCGACCTTCCGTCCTCCACAGACTGCCTCGCGCCGTTGTCGTACGCGAGCCGTACTCTGGGGCCCATGCAGACCTCGTCGGACCGGCACGAGTACCCCGCCCACTGGGAAGCCGACGTGGTGCTGCGCGACGGCGGCACCGCGCGCGTCCGCCCCATCACCGTTGATGACGCCGGGCGCCTGGTCAGCTTCTACGAGCAGGTCTCCGACGAGTCGAAGTACTACCGCTTCTTCGCGCCGTACCCTCGCCTGTCCGCCAAGGACGTCCACCGCTTCACGCACCACGACTTTGTGGACCGGGTGGGACTCGCGGCCACCATCGGCGGCGAGTTCATCGCCACCGTACGCTACGACCGGATCGGCGCCGGTGGAACACCCGCCTCCGCACCGGCCGACGAGGCCGAGGTCGCCTTCCTCGTCCAGGACGCCCACCAGGGGCGCGGCGTCGCCTCCGCCCTGCTGGAGCACGTAGCCGCCGTCGCCCGCGAGCGCGGCATCCGCCGCTTCGCCGCCGAGGTGCTGCCCGCCAACACCAAGATGATCAAGGTGTTCATGGACGCCGGGTACACCCAGAAGCGGAGCTTCGAGGACGGTGTGGTCCGGCTGGAGTTCGACCTCGAACCGACCGACCGCTCGCTCGCCGTGCAGTACGCGCGCGAGCACCGCGCGGAGGCGCGCTCGGTTCAGCGGCTGTTGCAGCCCGGCTCGGTGGCGGTCATCGGCACCGGCCGCACACCGGGAGGCGTCGGCCGCAGCATCCTCGGCAACATCCGGGACGCGGGCTACACCGGCCGGCTGTACGCCGTGAACAGGGCCCTCCCCGAGGCACAGAAGGAGCTCGACGGGGTGCCCGCCCGCCGCTCGGTGCGCGAGATCGGCGGGCCCGTCGACCTCGCGGTCGTCACCGTGCCCGCCGAACACGTCCCCGAGGTCGTCACCGAGTGCGGCGAGCACGGCGTGCAGGGCCTCGTGGTGATCTCCGCCGGGTATGCCGACAGCGGCCCGGAAGGACGCGAACGACAGCGCGCCCTCGTGCGGCACGCGCGCACGTACGGCATGCGGATCATCGGGCCCAACGCCTTCGGGATCATCAACTCGTCCCCCCAGGTGCGGCTCAACGCCTCCCTCGCCCCCGAGATGCCCCGCCCCGGCCGGATCGGGCTGTTCGCCCAGTCCGGCGCCATCGGCATCGCCCTGCTGTCCCGGCTGCACCGGCGCGGCGGCGGGGTCACCGGCGTCACCGGAGTGTCGACCTTCGTCTCCTCCGGCAACCGTGCCGACGTCTCCGGCAACGACGTACTCCAGTACTGGTACGACGACCCGGAGACCGACGTCGCGCTGATGTACCTGGAGTCCATCGGCAACCCGCGCAAGTTCACCCGCCTGGCCCGGCGGACGGCGGCCGTCAAACCGCTGGTCGTGGTACAGGGCGCCCGGCACGGCGGCGTGGCACCGCAGGGACACGCGGTCCGAGCGACGCGGCTGCCCCACGCGACGGTCTCCGCGCTGCTGAGGCAGGCCGGCGTGATCCGCGTCGACACGATCACCGACCTGGTCGACGCCGGGCTGCTCCTCGCCCGCCAGCCGTTGCCCGCCGGCCCGAGGGTGGCGATCCTGGGGAACTCCGAATCACTGGGCCTTCTGACGTACGACGTCTGCCTCTCCGAGGGGCTGCGGCCGCACTCGCCCCTGGACCTGACGACGGCGGCCTCCGCGGACGACTTCCACTCGGCTCTCTCCCGCGCCCTGGCCGACGACACGTGTGACGCGGTGGTGGTGACGGCCATCCCGACGGTGGGGGAGGGATCGGCCGGTGACGCGGCGCTGGCGACGGCCCTGCGGTCGGCGGCCGCCGCGGAGCCCGGCAAACCGGTCCTGGTGGTCCACGTGGAACTGGGCGGCCTCGCGGAAGCCCTGTCCGCGGCGACGAGCACGGCACCTCAGGCCACCGCGAGCACGGCCCCCCGGACGGCGTCGAGCACCCGTGAGGAGCCCCGCTCCGCGGCCCCGGCACAGCGGCTGCCCTCCGCCGAGGCTCCGGAAGGGGCCCACCTCATCCCCGCCTACCCCGCCGCCGAGCGGGCCGTCCGCGCCCTCGCCCAGGCCGTCGCATACGCCCAGTGGCGACGCGACGCCGCCGACCCCGGAAAGGTGCCGGAGTACGAGGACATCGACGAGAAGGGCGCCGCCGGACTGATAGCCGGGCACCTCGCGCGCGGGCAGGGGCTCACCCTCGGCACCCAGGAGACCTGCGACCTGCTCGGCAGGTACGGCATCCACGTCCACCGGGCCCTGCCCGCCCCCACCCCCGACGACGCCGTCGCCGCCGCGCGGACCATCGGCTACCCCGTCGCCCTCAAGGCCACCGCCCCGCACCTGCGCCACCGCGCCGATCTGGGCGGCGTACGCCTGGACCTCGCGGACGAGGAGCAACTGCGTCGGGCGTACGCCGAGTTGACCGAGCTCTTCGGGAAGCCCCAGGAACTGCGCCCGGTGGTGCAGGGCATGGCACCGCGCGGCGTCGACACGGTCGTGCGGGCGGTCATCGACCCGGCGGCCGGTGCCGTGCTCTCCTTCGGGCTCGCCGGGGCCGCCACCCAGCTGCTCGGCGACATGGCGCACCGGCTGATCCCGGTCACCGGCCGGGAGGCCACCTCGCTCATCCGCTCGATCCGTACGGCGCCCCTCCTCTTCGGCTGGCGCGGCTCGGCCCCGGTCGACAGCTCCGCCCTGGAGGAGTTGCTGCTGCGGGTCTCCCGGCTGGTCGACGACCACCCGGAGGTCGTCGCGGTCACCCTGGAACCGGTCGTCGTCGCCCCGCGCGGCCTGAGCGTCCTCGGCGCCTCCGTCCGCCTCGCGCCCCCGCCTGCCAGGGACGACCTCGGCCCGCGGACCCTGCCTGCGTACTGACCGCCCACTGCCGGGGCCGGGTACGGCACGAGCGTGCCTCGCAGTCGGTGCGCCCCCGTAGGATGGACGTCATGGCCAAGACCAGTACGACGACCCAGGGGCTGCGAGCGGCGATCGAGCGCAGCGGCTACTACCCGGCCCTCGTGGCCGAGGCGGTGGAGGCCGCCGTGGGCGGCGAGCCCGTCAGGTCGTACCTGGTCCACCAGGAGACGACGTTCGACCAGAACGAGGTGCGCAGGCACGTGACCGTGCTCGTGCTCACCGGCAACCGCTTCATCGTCAGCCACACCGACGAGCAGGCCGCCGACGACACCTCCCCGACGCCGTACGCCACGACCTCCACGGAGTCCGTCAAGCTCGGCCGGATCTCGTCCATCGTCGTCAGCCGCGTGGTCGCCAACCCGGAGCAGTACAAGCCGGGCACGCTGCCCCGCGAGATCGTGCTGACCATCGGCTGGGGTGCCGTCTCCCGCCTCGACCTGGAGCCGGCCGCCTGCGGCGACCCCAACTGCGAGGCCGACCACGGTTACACGGGCAGTTCGACGGCCGACGACCTCAGCCTGCGCGTCAGCGAGGCCGGGGACGGCCCGGAGACGGTGCGCCAGGCGCTCGCCTTCGCCCAGGCCCTCTCCGAGGCGACCGCGGATTCCGCCCGCTGATGGTGCAGCCCGCCGCCTGGGACACCGATCCGGAGCCCCTCCCCGTCGACTCCGCCCCCGTGCCCGAGTACGGCACGGGCTCGCTCGCCGACCTGCTGCCCACCCTGGCCGCCGGCCTCGGCGTCCCCGGCATGACCGCGGGCATCACGGAGCTGACCCCGGCCGACCGGAGCTGCGTGTTCCTGATCGACGGCCTCGGCTGGGAGCAACTGCGCGCGCACCCGGAGGACGCCCCCTTCCTCAGCTCGCTGCTGGGTACCTCGCGCGGCGGCACCGGACGCCCGATCACCGCCGGCTACCCGGCGACCACCGCGACCTCCCTCGCCTCCGTCGGCACCGGCCTGCCACCGGGCGCCCACGGCCTGCCCGGTTACACCGTGCGCGATCCCGCCACCGGCGCGCTGATGAACCAGTTGCGCTGGCAGCCGTGGACCGCGCCGGGCCCCTGGCAGCCGTACCCCACCGTCTTCCAGCTCGCCCACGAGGCGGGCGTGCGCGCCGCGCAGGTCTCCTCCCCGACCTTCGCGAACACCCCGCTGACCAAGGTCGCGCTCAGCGGTGGAACGTTCCACGGGCGGCTGTCCGGCGAGGACCGGATGGACTGCGCCGCCGAGCAACTGGCCGGCGCCGACCGCGCCCTCGTCTACACGTACTACGCCGAGGTCGACGGCGCCGGCCACCGCTTCGGCGTCGACTCCGACACCTGGCGCGGCCAGCTCGGGCACGTCGACCGGCTCGTCCAGCGCCTCGCCGAGCAGCTGCCACCGCGCAGCGCCCTGTACGTCACCGCCGACCACGGCATGGTCGACGTGCCCTTCGACGAGGACCACCGCATCGACTTCGACGACGACTGGGAGCTGAAGGCGGGCGTCGCCCTCCTCGGCGGCGAGGGCCGCGCCCGGCACGTCTACGCCGTCCCCGGCGCGGCGAACGACGTGCTGACCTGCTGGCGCGAGGTGCTCGGCGAGCAGTTCTGGGTGGCGTCGAGGGACGAGGCGGTCGCGGCGGGCTGGTTCGGCCCCCGCATCGACGACCGGGTGTACGACCGCATCGGCGACGTGGTCGCCGCCGCGCGGGACGACGTCCTGCTCATCGCCTCCGAGCGGGAGCCGAAGGAGTCGGCGATGGTCGGCAACCACGGGTCGATGACCCCTGCCGAACAACTCGTCCCCCTGCTCGAAGTACGCTCCTGAAGCCCTGCTCCCCATCCCGCCCGCTCCCCGTCTCATCCCGCCCCGTTTCCCGCCGCCGCTGCCGAAAGGTGCTCAACCCCTCATGCCCGAGCTGGTCTTCTTCTCCGGAACGATGGACTGCGGGAAGTCGACACTGGCTCTCCAGATCGAGCACAACCGCTCGGCGCGCGGCCTGGCCGGCATGATCTTCACCCGCGACGACCGCGCGGGCGAGGGCAAGCTCTCCTCCCGGCTTGGCCTGGTCACCGACGCGGTGGAGGTCGAGGACGGACAGGACCTGTACGCCTACGTCGTCGACCACCTCTCGCAGGGCGGACGCGCGGACTACGTGATCGCGGACGAGGCGCAGTTCCTCGCGCCGGACCAGATCGACCAGCTCGCGCGCGTGGTCGACGATCTCGGCATGGACGTGTACGCCTTCGGCATCACCACCGACTTCCGCTCCAAGCTGTTCCCCGGCTCCCAGCGCCTGGTCGAACTCGCCGACCGCGTCGAGGTGCTCCAGGTCGAGGCCCTGTGCTGGTGCGGCGCCCGCGCCACGCACAACGCCCGCACCGTGGGCGGCGTCATGGTCGTCGAGGGCGCCCAGGTGGTCGTCGGCGACGTGGCCCAGTCCCCCGACGAGATCGGCTACGAGGTGCTGTGCCGACGGCACCACCGGCGCCGTACGACCGCCGCGACGGCCCGCGCGGCGGCGCTGTCACCGGACGTGCTACCGGTGTCACCCGCCTGAGCGACTCCGCGACCCCGCGGCCGGGCCCCGTCGGCCCTCCAGCAGCGAGAACCGCGCCCCTTCCGGGTCCGCCACCATCGCGGACCGGCCGTGGGCGGTGTCCCGGACCGGTTTGAGTACGTGCCCGCCCAGATCGGCGAGGTGCTCCAGGGACTCCTCCACGTCGGCCACCTCGAAGTACGTCACCCAGTGCGGCCCCCGGTCACGGGACAGGGCGTTGCCGACGCCGTGGATGCCGGCGACGGGGCGGCCTTCGAGGCACAGCGTCACGTAGTCGAGATCGGCGGAGACCTCCGGTACCAGTTCGAAGCCGAACACCGTCTCGTAGAACTTGGCGACGCTCGCCGACTCGAAGGTCATCAGCTCGTTCCACGCCGGTGTGCCGGGCACGTCCGTGACGGCCGTGCCGAGGTGCGCAGCCGCCTGCCAGATGCCGAAGACGGCCCCCGACGGGTCGGAGCCGATGGCCAGACGGCCGGCCTCGCCCGCGTCCAGCGGGCCCACGCCGATGGTGCCACCGCACAGGCGTACCGTTTCGGCCGTCCGGTTGACGTCGTCGGAGGCGAAGTAGGGCGTCCAGGCGATGGGCAGCTGCCGGTCCGGGGGCAGTTGGCCGATACCCGCCACCTCGCGCCCGTCGATCAGGGCCCGCGCATACGGGCCCAGCTGCTGCGGGCCGGGCTGGAACTCCCAGCCGAACAGCGCTCCGTAGAACTCCTGGGTCGCGGCCGGCCCGTGCACCATCAGACTCACCCAGCAGGGCGTGCCGGGCGTGCGCCGGGCGTTCGTCTCGCCGTTCCGGCCGGCCGACCCCCGTGCGTCGGTCATCGTCACTCTCTTCTCGGCCCTCCGCGGGCCGTGCGTCCGCTTCCGCCTGACGGATTCCGCTTTGACGGACCTGCGCGCCGATGCCGGCACCGGATCCGGTGCCGCACGTTTCGGGCGCGCCCGTGGGGCAGCCCGGGGCTGTATGGGTAGTACAGCATGTGCCCGAACCCGTACGCCTCGTGATCGGTACTGTCCGGCGGGCAGAGTAGCCCGACATCGACGCGGCGGCCACTCGGTACGCCAGGATGGGGCCATGAACGCCACCATCTCCGCATCGCAACTCGTGACCGAACTGGCGGACGCGAACCCGCCGGTCCTGCTCGACGTCCGCTGGCAGCTGAGCACGGCCGGGGCGGCCGGCGCTCCGCCGTTCGACGGCCGGGCCGAGTACACCGCCGGGCACCTTCCCGGTGCGGTCTTCGTCGATCTGGACAGGGAACTCGCCTCCGCGCCCGGTGGAGGCGGCCGGCATCCGCTGCCCGACGTGGCGGTGTTCGGCGCGGCGATGCGTCGCGCGGGCGTGTCGTCCGGCCGGCCGGTCGTCGTGTATGACGGCGGCCAGGGGTGGGCGGCGGCCCGCGCCTGGTGGCTGCTGCGCTGGACGGGTCACCCGAACGTGCGGGTGCTGGACGGCGGGTTGCCGGCCTGGGAGGCGCCGCTGTCGACCGACGTCCCCGCGCCCACGGAGGGCGACTTCACTCCGGAGCCGGGCGCGGCGGGGCTGCTGGACGCCGACGGGGCCGCCGCGTTGGCCCGCTCCGGGGTGCTGCTCGACGCCCGCGCGGGGGAGCGGTACCGGGGCGAGGCCGAGCCGATCGACCCGGTGGGTGGTCATATCCCGGGCGCCGTGTCCGCGCCGACGACGGACAACGTGGCGGCGGACGGCCGGTTCCTGCCCGCGGAGGAACTCCGCGCCCGCTTCAAGACGTTGGGCGCCACGGAGGACGACGAGGTGGGTGTGTACTGCGGCTCGGGCGTGTCGGGCGCCCACGAGGTGCTCGCGCTGGCGGTGGCGGGCATTCCGGCGGCGCTGTACGTGGGCTCGTGGTCGGAGTGGTCGTCGGATCCGGGCCGGCCGGTCGCCGTGGGGCCGGACCCGCAGTAGGCCTGGCGGAGGAGTGGCGGGGTCGGGTCCCGGGCAGATGGGGCCGGGTCCCGAGCGGGTGGGGCCGGGTCCCGAGCAGAGCCGACGAGGGCCTGGCGGGGGCAAACCCGGGGCAGGGGCGGCGAAGCCGCAGCGGGGCCCCACCGCCGAGTTGGCCCGACGACCGGGGCCGGGGTCGCACCGACGTGGGTGCGACCCCGGCCCCGATCGTCGGAGACCGCCTACTCCTGCTTCTTCCGCCGCGTCCCGAACACGATCTCGTCCCAGCTCGGCACAGCCGCCCGGCGGCCAGGGCGAACGCCGTCGGCCTCGGCCTGGCGGTCGGTGGAACCGGTGAGGCGGTCGCGGTGGCTGGCCACGGAGCGCGGCATGAGTACGTCGGCATAGGCGGAACCGGCCGACGCCGCAGGTGCCGGGGGCTCCTCCACCTCGGGTTCCTCGACCGGCTCCTCCGCCGGTTCCGGAGCGCGCTCGGGCACCACCAGGTCGCCCCGGAAGCTCGGTACCGCCTCCAGCAGACTGGTGAGGGAGTCGCGTTCGCGTTCGACCGAGGCGGTGGCCGCGGTCGCGGTCTCCTCGGGCGGCTCGGACGGCGCCGGAGGCAGGCTCGGCCGCTCCCGCTGCTCCCGGTCGAGAGTGCGGTCCAGTGGCCGGTCGCGCGGCAGCCGTGCGATGCGTGGGACGAACGGGAAGCTGGGCTCGGGCGCGGCGAGGTCGTCGGACTCGCCGATCAGCGCGCGCGCCTCCGAGTCGACGGCCTGAACGAGCCGCCGGGGCGGGTCGTACGTCCAGCTCGCCGAGTGCGGCTCGCCCGCGACCAGGTAGACCAGGAGAACTTCCCAGGTGCCGTCGTCGCGGCGCCAGGAGTCCCACTGGACGGTGTCCTTGTCGGCGCCGCGCAGCACCAGCCGCTCCTGGACGGCCTCGCCGAGGGGCGGTCCGGAGTTCTCGCCGGGACGACGGACGGGGGTCTTGCGGGCCCGCTCCGCCATGAAGGCGCGCTCGGCCAGCACGGGCCCCTCGAAGCGCCGTACGCGGTCGACGGGGATACCGGCCATCTGCGCGACCTCTTCCGCGGTCGCGCCGGCACGTATACGCGCCTGGATGTCGCGTGGGCGGAGATGACTCTCCACCTCGATCTCGATCTGGCCGAGGCGGGGACGGTCGCCGCGTACGGCGGCCCGGAGCCGCTCGTCGATCGGAAGCGTGTACTCCGTGCTGTCCGCAGCCTTCAGCACCAGCCGTGTGCCGTCATTCGAGACGGCCACGACACGCAGTTCGGGCATGGGGACCTCCCGGGTGGTGCCTGCCGACGTCACGTGCGTCGCTGCTTCCGCTCTGTCGAGTGTGGCCTGCCCGGGTGCAGCCTGCCACAACCTTGCCGAGTTGCCCGGCGTGTCGGGCGCGGGCCCTGAATCGCCGTTATGGCACGGTTACCTATTGGCAACGCTGAGTGACCAACTGCGTCACCCTGTGCAACTAGCCCCCTCCCGGCGGTCCTTCGCGGTCCTGCACCCCCTGTCGGGAGACCGGACCCAGGGCTCGCAACAGTACTCCATTCGGGCCACGTGCGTGGATTGGCGCGCCGCCCAACTTCCGTCAAGGGGTGACGCCCGGCCGCCCCCGGCGCGATTCCCGCGATCTTGGACGTGGCGTACTTCACGGAATCACCAGAAACGGAACTAATGGTTTCGCCCCCACGTCCCTTTCTCGTGCAGTTGATCGACCACGTACGGGAAAGACAGGCAAGGTCCGGGGATGCGTGAAAAGCCCGATGGAGCAGGCGAAACGGATATGCGTGCGGAGGTGAAGTCCAAGCGAATCGACCTGAGCGTGCCCCAGGTCGCCGGCAGCGCCCTCGCGGCGGTGGTGGCCGCCAAACTCGCCTCCTCCTTCGGTGTGTACGGCACGATCCTCGGGGCCGGTCTGATCAGTGTCATCGCCACGTGCGGAGGATCGGTTTTCCAGCACTTCTTCAAGCGCACCGGCGAGCAGATGAGGGTGAAGCGCGCCGTCGGCGCCGTACGCACCGGTGGTCCGGCCGCGCCGGTCCCGGGCGAGTTCACCAGGGGCACCGTCTATCGCGCCCGGACCACGGGCTGGAGGCGTCCGCTGGTCGCGGCGGCCCTCGTCTTCGGTGTCACCATGGTCGGGATCACCACGTACGAACTCGCCTCCGGGGAGAGCTTGAGCGGCGGCGGCCGCAGTACCACTGTGGGCAGCGCCTTCACCGGCCACGGCAAGTCCACGGCGAATCCGGGGGAGTCGGGCGATTCCGGTGGATCCGAGGACGTCCAGGACAACCAGGGCAATCGGCGCTCCGATGGGCCAGGTGGCTCGGAGGGCTCCGGTTCCGGCGGCGACACTCCGGCGGCCACCCCGTCCGGCACCCCGGGCGAAACCGGCGACGGCACGTCGTCGGGCGGCACCTCCACCGAGGACGGCGGTACGGCGTCCAGCCCGACGTCCACTCCGGACGCCGACGGAACCGACGGCTCCGACGACGCCACGAGCCCGGCCCCCGAGGCCTCGGCTACGACCCCAGAACCCGGCGCAAGTAGTCGTTCCGGAACAGGCGATCAGGGTCAAGACGGTCCCGCAGCTCCGTGAACTCGCCGAAGCGCGGATACACGCGCGAGAAGTACTCGGCGTCCCGAGTGTGGATCTTGCCCCAGTGCGGCCGCCCCTCGTGCGCCGTGAAGATGCGCTCGGCGGCGGTGAAGTACGCCTGGTAGGGCGTGCCCCGGAACATGTGGACGGCGATGTACGCGGTGTCGCGGCCCGATGCCGTGGACAGCGTGATGTCGTCGGCCGGAGCCGTACGCACCTCGACCGGGAAGCTGATCCGGAGCCGCGACCGGTCGACCATCGCCCTCAGTTCGCGCAGCGTCTCCACGACGGCCTCGCGCGGAACGGCGTACTCCATCTCCACGAAGCGCACCCTGCGCGGAGAAGTGAAGACCTGGTAGGGGGTGTCCGTGTACGTCCGCGCGGACAGCGCCTTGCTGGAGACCCGGGCGATCGTGGGAACGGTGGCGGGCACGGCGCGGCCGACCCAGTTGGCCGCCTGGAAGACGCCGTTGGACAGGAACTCGTCCTCGAACCAGCCCTGGAGCCGCCCCACCGGCTGCTCGGGGCCGGCGCTGCGGTTGTTGCGCTTGGTGTTGGTGCTGCCGGTGTGCGGGAACCAGTAGAACTCGAAGTGCTCGTTCTCGGTCCACAGCTCGTCGAAGTCGGCGAGGACACGATCGAACGGCATCGGTTCCTCGCGGGCCGTGAGCAGGAAGATCGGCTCCACGGCGAAGGTGATCGCGGTGACGACGCCCAGTGCGCCCAGCCCGATCCGGGCGGCGGCGAACAGGGCGCGCTCCTCGCCGGTCCCCTGCTCGGAACAGGTCAGCACCGAGCCGTCCGCCGTCACCATTTCCAGGCCCCGGATCTGGGCGGCGATCGAGGCCGAGTCGCGGCCCGTGCCGTGGGTGCCGGTACTGGTGGCCCCGGAGACGGTCTGGTCCATGATGTCGCCCATGTTCGTCAGCGACAGACCCTCCCGCGCGAGGGCCAGGTTGAGCCTCTTGAGCGGTGTGCCGGCCTCGACCGTGACCGTCATGGCGTCGCGGTCGATGCTGCGGATGCCGGTCAGCAGTTGAGGGTGTATCAACACACCGTCCGTCGCGGCTATGGACGTGAAGGAGTGCCCGGTGCCGACGGCCTTGACCGGCAGGCCGTCCTCGGCCGCCCGGCGCACGGCCTCGGCCAGTTCGTCCACGGAGGCGGGAGTGACCTCCCGCGCGGGGCGCGCGGAGACGTTGCCGCCCCAGTTACGCCATGTGCCGTTCTTCCCGCTCGCCATCCCGTTCGCTGTGCGTGTGCTGCTCAACGGTCCCTCCCCGACGCGGTTCCGGCCGCTTGAGCCGGCGGTACCCGAGGAAACCGACCGCGACCGCGACGGCTCCGGCCACCGCCGGAACCCAGTACCCCGCGCGCGCTCCGGAGGCGTCGATCACCCAGCCGCCCCCGGAGGAGCCGAGCGCGACCCCGACCGCGAGGCCGGTGCTCACCCAGGTCATGCCTTCGGTGAGCTGCGTGCGTGGTACGTGCTCTTCGATGAGGGACATCGTCGTGATCATCGTGGGAGCGATGGACAGACCCGCAACGAACAGCGCCGCGGCCAGAAACAGCAGGTTTCCGACCAGTAGGAGGGGGATCATACTCACGGCCATCGCACAGACGCCCAGCAGCCAGCGCCGTTCCGGCGGCCCGGCGAAGCGCATCAGCCCGAAGATCATGGCCGCCGTGCACGAACCCGCCGCGTACAGGGCGAGGACCAGGCTGGCGGCGGCCTTGTGCCCCTCCTCCTCGGCGAAGGCCACGGTGACCACGTCGATGGCCCCGAAGATCGTGCCCGTCGCCGCGAACGTGACGACCAGGACCTGGAGTCCCCGGGAGCGCAGCGGGGTGCCGCCGCCCTTGTGTTCGCGCGGATGCGGCTCCGGCTCGGTGGCGCGCTGCGCGGTCAGCCAGAAGACGCCCGTGGCCAGGAAGCAGGCGGCGAGCAGCGGCCCGGCCTCCGGGAACCAGGCCGTGGACAGGCCGATGGAGATGATCGGCCCGAAGATGAAGCAGATCTCGTCCACCACGGACTCGAACGAGTACGCGGTGTGCAACTGGGGGGTGCCCCGGTACAGGGCCGCCCAGCGGGCCCGGACCATCGCGCCGAGACTCGGCACGCAGCCGATGCCGACGCAGGACACGAACAGCACCCAGTCCGGCCAGCCGTAGTGTGCGGCCGGCAGCAGCACGGCCGCCGCGGTGAGCGACACGAGGGTCGCCGGGCGCAGCACCCGCCGCTGGCCGTACCGGTCCACCAGACGGGAGACCTGCGGTCCGGCCACGGCGGCGGCGAGCGCGATGGTGGCGGACAGGGCCCCGGCCAGTCCGTACCGCCCGGTGAGCTGCGAGATCATCGTCACCACGCCGATGCCCATCATCGACAGCGGCATCCGGCCGAGGAAGCCCGCGGTCGAGAAGGCCTTGGTGCCGGGGGCGGCGAACAGAGCGCGGTAGGGGCTGGGCAACGAGGTCTCCGGAACGGCTCGGTAACAGCTCAGAAGCGGCTTAGTAAGGTGCGAACGCAGTCGATACAGATTACTCGCCCGACCGCCCGGAAACAGCCCCGCGGAGCTGGCGAAACGCACGGCCGGCACCCCGCCGTTTTCCCGCTGTCAGTGCCGGGTGGCAGGATCGAGACATGCCAGACGTGCTCGATGCCAGCCCCTACGACGCCCTGCTCCTGCTCTCGTTCGGCGGCCCGGAGGGCCCGGACGACGTGGTCCCGTTCCTGGAGAACGTGACACGCGGGCGCGGCATCCCCAAGGAACGCCTCAAGGAAGTCGGTCAGCACTACTTCCTCTTCGGCGGGATCAGCCCCATCAACGACCAGAACCGCGCCCTGCTGGACGCCCTCCGCAAGGACTTCGCCGAGCACGGCCTGGACCTGCCGGTCTACTGGGGCAACCGCAACTGGGCGCCGTACCTGACGGACACCCTGCGCGAGATGGTCCGCGACGGCCGCCGCCGCATCCTCGTCCTGGCCACCAGCGCCTACGCCTCGTACTCGGGCTGCCGGCAATACCGCGAGAACCTCGCGGACGCGCTGGCCGCCCTCGAGGCCGACGGCCTGGAGCTGCCGAGGACCGACAAGCTCCGGCACTATTTCAACCACCCGGGCTTCGTCGAACCCATGGTCGACGGAGTCCTCCGGTCCCTCGCCGAGCTCCCCGAGGAGGTCCGGGACGGCGCGCACATCGCTTTCTCGACCCACTCGATCCCCACCTCCGCCGCGGACACCTCCGGTCCGGTCGAGGAGCACGGTGACGGCGGGGCGTACGTACGCCAGCACCTGGACGTGGCACAGGTGATCGCCGACGCCGTCCGCGAGCGCACCGGCGTCGACCACCCCTGGCAGCTCGTCTACCAGTCCCGGTCCGGTGCCCCGCACACCCCGTGGCTGGAGCCCGACATCTGCGACCACCTGGAGGAGCGCCACGCGGCCGGCGTCCCCGCAGTGGTGATGGCCCCCATCGGCTTCGTCTCCGACCACATGGAGGTCCTGTACGACCTCGACACGGAGGCCACGGCCAAGGCGGAGGAGCTGGGCCTGCCGGTACGCCGTTCGGCCACCGTGGGCGCCGACCCGCGGTTCGCCGCAGCGGTCCGGGACCTCGTCCTGGAGCGGTCCGCGGACGAGCGCGGGCAGGAGGTCGCGCCGTGCGCCCTCGGAGCGCTCGGCGCGAGCCACAACCTGTGCCCGGTCGGCTGCTGCCCCGCCCGTGCCCCCCGCCCCGCCGCCGCGGGCGCCGACAGCCCCTACGCGTGAGGAGCACCGTGACCGACGTGACGCCCGAGCCCCTCCACGCCGAGCTGCTGAAGATCGCCCAGGAGTCCGCCCACCGCGCGGGCGAGCTGCTGCGCGACGGCCGCCCGGCCGACCTCGCGGTCGCCGCCACCAAGTCCAGCCCGATCGACGTGGTCACCGAGATGGACATCGCGGCGGAGAAGCTGATCACCGGCCTGATCGCCGACCGCCGCCCCGACGACGGGTTCCTGGGCGAGGAGGGCTCCGCCACCGAGGGCACGAGCGGCATCCGCTGGGTCATCGACCCGCTCGACGGCACCGTCAACTACCTGTACGGACTGCCCACCTGGGCGGTCTCCGTCGCCGCCGAGCAGGACGGCGAGAGGGTGGCCGGGGTGGTCGTGGCCCCGATGCGGGGCGAGGCGTACCACGCGGTACTGGGCGGCGGAGCCTGGGCGACGGGCGCCTGGGACGGCGAACGCAGGCTCGCCTGCCGCTCCGCGGCGCCGCTCGACCAGGCCCTGGTCTCCACCGGCTTCAACTACGTCGCCGATGTCCGCGCCGAACAGGCCGAGATCGCGCGGCGGCTCATTCCGCTGGTGCGCGACATCCGGCGTGGCGGCTCGGCCGCCATCGACCTGTGCGACGTGGCCGCGGGACGCCTCGACGGCTACTACGAGCGCGGTCTGCACCCCTGGGACCTCGCGGCGGGCGACCTGATCGCCCGGGAGGCGGGCGCGGTGACCGGTGGACGCCCCGGTGAGCGCCCGTCCGGAGCCCTGACGATCGCGGCCACCCCGGACGTCTTCGAGCCCCTCCAGCGGCTCCTGGTGGACTTCGGCGCGTAGGCCTCCGGCGGTTCGGGGCGGACGTCGGCCGGTTTCGGACGGCGTGTGCCCGCTCCGTGCCTCTGCCGTCCTGCGGGGCGCCCCGGGCCCCGTTGCGGACGGCCCCGCGCGGTGTTCACCCGCGACCGCACCGGCACGGCGGCCGACCGCGACCATCGGCCCGACGCCGTCACCCGGCTCGGTACGCCGTCACCCGGCTCGGTACGCCGTCCCGGTGTCGACCGCCCCCGGCGCCCACGCCCCGCCTGCTCACCCCAAAACGGCAACCTTCCGGACACCGGCCCCGCCCGATATCCGTCCGCCGGGGCGGACCCGCGCCTCCGCCTGCCCACCGCCGGACGGCAACCTGCCGGACACCGGCCCCGCCCGATATTCGTCCGCGGGGCGGACCCGCGCCCCCGCCTGCCCACCGCCGGACGGCAACCCGCACGACAAGGCCCCGGCGCTGGACCCGCCGGGGCCTTGTCGATCACGGGTCGGTCAGACGCCGGTCGCGCCGACCTCCACACCGTGCTCGGCAGCGAGACGGCGCAGGTCGTCGAGCTCTCCCAGCTCCACCTCGACGAGGAACTCGTCCCCCTCGTCGCGGGCGCGGGACAGGTCGGACTCGGTCGTCTGTATGCGCTGCAGAAGTCCTGCGGTGAAAGCGTCCATGCTGCGCCCCCTCGTCCTGGGTCGTGGGTCGGTGGCACGGGGGTGTGCCGTTCGGAAGGGACGATCACGTCTCCGGTGGAGTGCCCAGCGCAGCCCTGCCGGGCGGCGACGGTGCCGGACACCCACGCCCGCTCTGCGGAAGCGGACCGCGGCGTACCGCGCGGTAACGCGGTACAGGCAGAGCGTGATCGCGGGGTGTAAAGCCGTCCTCCCCCCGCTCCCTTCCGCGGAAACCTCAACCCCGCGAGAAAATCTCGCATTCCCGGTTCCTCACCGGCCTTCCTCCCGGACCCTCCCCCGTCTTACAGCCGACTTATGGCCGAAAAGGGCAGGATGGAGGCAACACACCCACCAGCTCCCTGCCCTCGTGCGTTCGAGAAGCGCTACGCGGGTGGACACAGGAAGGACAAGCGACGTGCGCGTACTCGTCGTCGAGGACGAGCAACTGCTCGCCGATGCGGTGGCCACCGGACTGCGCCGGGAGGCCATGGCCGTCGACGTCGTGTACGACGGTGCGGCCGCCCTGGAGCGCATCGGCGTCAACGACTACGACGTGGTCGTCCTCGACCGGGATCTCCCGCTCGTGCACGGCGACGACGTGTGCCGCAAGATCGTCGAGCTGGGCATGCCCACGCGCGTGCTGATGCTCACGGCCTCCGGCGATGTCAGCGACCGGGTCGAGGGCCTGGAGATCGGCGCCGACGACTACCTGCCCAAGCCCTTCGCGTTCAGCGAGCTCATCGCGCGCGTGCGCGCCCTGGGCCGGCGTACCAGCGTGCCCCTGCCGCCCGTCCTGGAGCGGGCCGGCATCAAGCTCGACCCGAACCGCCGCGAGGTCTTCCGGGACGGCAAGGAGGTGCAGCTCGCGCCCAAGGAGTTCGCCGTGCTGGAGGTGCTCATGCGCAGCGAGGGCGCGGTCGTCTCCGCGGAGCAACTGCTGGAGAAGGCCTGGGACGAGAACACCGACCCGTTCACCAACGTCGTGCGCGTGACCGTGATGACCCTGCGCCGCAAACTGGGCGAGCCGCCCGTCATCGTCACCGTCCCCGGCTCCGGCTACCGGATCTGATCGGACGTGGCGACGACACCCGCGCCCCCCGGCGCGCCTCCGAAGCCCACCTGGGACCCGCGCTCGGCCACCCCGCTGCCGTGGCTGCGGCCCACCATCCGGATAAGGCTCACGCTGCTGTACGGCGGCATGTTCCTGATCGCCGGCATCCTGCTGCTGTCGATCATCTACCTGCTGGCCGCCCAGGCGGTACGCACCGGCAACCAGCCGCTCTACAAGATCGTCAACTTCCAGGACCTCGAGGTCGCGAGCAGCGACTGCCCGGGGGTCACCAACGGCAACCTGTCGCTGTCGCAGTTCAACGCCGCGATCAGCGACTGCATCGACCACCAGCGCCAGGTCGCCCTGGACCGGCTGCTCAGCCGCTCGCTGCTGGCCCTGCTCGGCCTCGCCGTGATCGCCTTCGCCTTCGGGTACGCCATGGCCGGACGCGTCCTGTCGCCGCTGGGCCGGATCACCCGCACCGCGCGCGCGGTGGCGGGCTCCGACCTCTCCCGGCGGATCGAGCTGGACGGCCCGGACGACGAGCTGAAGGAACTGGCGGACACCTTCGACGACATGCTGGAGCGGCTGCAACGGGCCTTCACCGCCCAGCAGCGCTTCGTCGGCAACGCCTCCCACGAGTTGCGCACACCACTGGCGATCAACCGCACCCTCCTGGAAGTGCACCTCTCCGATCCGAACGCCCCGGTGGAACTGCAACAGCTCGGCAAGACACTGCTGGCCACCAACGAACGCAGCGAGCAACTCGTGGAGGGCCTGCTGCTGCTCGCCCGCAGCGACAACCAGATCGTCGAGCGCAAGCCGGTGGACCTCTCCGAGGTGGCCGGCCAGGCCATCGACCAGGTGCGTGCCGAGGCCGAGACCAAGGGCGTGGAGATCCGCGGCACACACCAGCCCGCCGTGGTCCAGGGCAACGGCGTCCTGCTGGAGCGGATCGCCCTGAACCTCGTACAGAACGCCGTGCGCTACAACGTGGCGGAGCAGGGCTGGGTGGACGTCACCACCGCGGTCGAGAGCGGCCAGGCGGTCCTGGTGGTCACGAACACGGGCCCGGTCGTGCCGGCGTACGAGATCGACAACCTCTTCGAGCCGTTCCGGCGGCTGCGCACCGAGCGCACGGGCAGCGACAAGGGGGTCGGCCTCGGCCTGTCCATCGCACGGTCGGTGGCCCGGGCGCACGGCGGGCACATCTACGCACAGCCGCGCGAGGGCGGAGGGCTCGTGATGCGGGTGACGCTGCCCGTCTGAGACCATGACCCCGACATCTCACCGAGACCCGAGGATGTTCGCTTTGAGCGGAATTTCCAGGCCACCGGCCCTGGAGTCGCCTGTGTGATCGATCACAGCGGAGGCTTTCCCGCCATTTACTCTCCGTGATCATGCACCCTGTCGGAAAGCCGGGAAAATCCTGGTTTTCAGGGGTCCTGATCACGGGAAGTACACGGTGAGACGCCTTTGAAGTGCGGCATTCGGACCGTGTACGGTCCCCATCGCCATCCAAGCCGATCACTCAAGAGGGGTCCGGTTGGGTGTCGATTGAGTAACAGACCTTGATGTGAGGCAAAATCTCCGCCTCGGGTCGGGCACAAGTCCGGCCTCTCACGCGTTACGTGCGCTGGAGACACCCGCAGACACCCAGAGGGGGAGAGCGACCATGGCAACCGATTACGACACTCCACGCAAGACCGACGACGATGTCGACTCGGACAGCCTCGAAGAGCTGAAGGCGAGGCGGAACGACAAGTCCGCCTCGGCCGTCGACGTCGACGAGTTCGAGGCCGCGGAAGGCCTCGAACTTCCCGGCGCCGACCTCTCGAACGAGGAACTGGCCGTCCGTGTACTTCCGAAGCAGCAGGACGAGTTCACCTGCATGAGCTGCTTCCTGGTGCACCACCGCAGCCAGCTGGCCCGGGAGAAGAACGGCCAGCCGATCTGCCGCGACTGCGACTGAGGCGGGGTCGGCCGTGACTGGCTCGACCCCTCCCTGGAAGCGCCGCTTCCCCAGGCGGGAAGCGGACCAAGGACCGTCCGACGGTCCCTATGGCGTGCGTGACGACGAGCGGGGCCCGACCGATATGGGGACGGCCTCGCTCGACTCAGTGACCGACCGGGGTGACCTCCCGGCGACCGCACCCGCTGCCCGGCGACGGGCGGCGGCGTTCCGGCACAAGGCCGGACAGGGGGTCCGCAACGGCGGTCAGCGCGCCAGGGCCGCCCTGGGGCACCTCGCCGACCGGATCATCGACCTGGCGCCGCGCGTGCCCGTACGGGACCTGGCGACGCTCCGCAGGCAGTTCCCCGGTCTCGGACCCGAGGAGCTCGCCGACCGGCTGGTGGCGGGCGCCGCCAAGGGCACCGCGACCGTCGGAGCGGGCATCGGCGCGGCCGCGATGATGCCCGTACCGCCCGCGATGCCCACGGAACTGGCCGCCGAGATCACCGGCGTCGCGGCGATCGAACTCAAGATGATCGCCGAACTCCATGAGGTCTACGGCGTACGACCGCCCGGCAGCCTCGCCCAGCGCAGCACCGCGTATCTGAACTCCTGGTCGGACGAGCGCGGCGTCGACGTGTCCAAGCCGTCGACGCTCGGTTCGGCCATGAACAGCCACATGAAGCGCCAGCTCCGTCAGCAGATCATGAAGCGGATGGTGCGCAACCTGCCCAACCTGATGCCGTTCATGGTGGGCGCGGCCGTGGGCGCCGTCATGAACCGCCGCGACACCAGAAAGCTGGCCGACAGGATCCGGGCGGACCTGCGCAAGAAGCAGGTGCCGTGGAGCGCCCTCGGCGAACTCCCGGCGCTGGAGGGGCCGCGGGACGCGCTGGACATGGGCGCCCTCACGAAGGGACTCGGCCCGAAAGGGCTCGGCCGCCGCCCCGGAGGGGACGGCGGGCACTGATCCCGCTGGGTGCTAGGCCGCAGCCTTCGCCGCCGTCAGGGCCTCCACCAGCCGCTCCGGCTCGCGGGTCGACAGGTACAGGTACGGAGTCGGGTCCTCCGGATCCGTGACCATCACGCGCACGGCCCTCGGGATGTAGGCGCGCAGCAGCAGGAAGGCGCGGGTGTCGGCCTTGTGGGTGCGCCAGGCGCGGGCCTCTTCCGGATCGAGGATCTCCGCCTCGCCCAGGGCCGAGACCGGCACCTTCGCCTCGCCCGCGATCAGCGAGCCGCCCACGACCCGGATGCGGACCGCGCCGTACGAACTGGCCGCCACCGCCGCCACCGCCGTCCCGCCGGCCAGGCCGCCCAGCATCGGCAGCGTGCCGAAGGGCAGCAAAATCAGGGCGAACGAAAGCCCCACCAGGAAGGAGACCAGCCACCAGGAGCGCGGCGCGGTGAGGCGTTCTTCGTAAGGGGCGGTGGAGAGCTGCATGAACCAAGCTTGGCACGGTAGCGGTGTTCGGCCGACGCGCGGGTAAGGTCTGCGCCTGTGAGTGGTACTTCCCCAGGTCTTCAGCCCCCCGCCGACGCCGTGAAACCCGTACGGCACCCCGACGCGCCCGCCCCCGGCGAACTGCTCGGCGCGCACTACGGCCAGTGTTTCGGCTGCGGTGGCGACCAGCCCCAGGGACTGCACCTCCAGGCACGGGCGGGTGAAGGCGTGTCGATCACCGCAGAGTTCACCGTGCAGCCCGCCCACCAGGGCGCCCCCGGCCTGGCGCACGGCGGCGTGCTGGCCACCGCCCTGGACGAGACCCTCGGTTCGCTGAACTGGCTGCTGCGCACGATCGCGGTGACCGGACGGCTGGAGACGGACTTCCTGCGGCCCGTGCCCGTCGGCACGACGCTGCACCTGGAGGCCGAGGTGACCGCCGTGGCCGGCCGGAAGATCTACTCCACCGCCACCGGACGGATCGGCGGCCCCGACGGGCCCGTGGCCGTCCGCGCCGACGCGCTGTTCATCGAAGTCAAGATCGATCACTTCGTCGACCACGGCCGCGAGGAGGAGATCCGCGCCGCCATGGACGACCCGGACCAGGTCCGCCGCACGCGCGCCTTCGAGGTGAATCCGTGACCCTCCCCGACCCCGGGCACCGGGAGCCGAGGCCGGAACTCGACGTCCTGATCCGCCGCGTCGACCCCGGCGTACCGCTCCCGACGTACGCGCAGCCCGGCGACGCGGGCGCCGATCTGCGCACCACCGTCGACTGCGAACTGAAGCCCGGCGAGCGCGCCGTACTGCCCACGGGCGTGTCTGTTGCGCTTCCGGAGGGGTACGCGGCGTTCGTGCACCCGCGTTCCGGGCTGGCCGCCCGCTGCGGTGTCGCCCTCGTGAATGCCCCAGGGACGATTGATGCCGGGTACCGTGGGGAGATCAAGGTGATCGTGGTGAATCTCGACCCGCGCGAGACCGTGCGGTTCGAGCGCTTCGACCGGATTGCCCAACTGGTCGTCCAGCAGGTCGAGAGGGTCCGCTTCCGCCAGGTCGCGGAGCTTCCCGACTCGGTGCGGGCCGGAGGGGGCTTCGGGTCCACCGGCGGCCACGCCGGGACGGACCGTGCAAGCGGCACAAGCGGTCAGGTCGCCGAGGGCGGCCCGACGGGTGGGAATCGATACGCTTCGGTCGTATCCGACCGGGAAGGACAGTGACGTGTTCGGACGTCGCAAGAAGAGGGATGCCGCCGAGGACGCGGCCGGCGAGACCGAGCAGGTCGTCGACAGCGTCGACACCGAGGCGGACGAAGAGCCCGAGCGCGTGCGGCTCGAGCCCGAACCGCGGCCCGACGGGCCCTGGGACAGCACCGAGGTCCGCGACCCGGCCGAGGGACGGGTGGACCTGGGCGGCCTGTTCGTACCCGGAGTCGAGGGCATGGAGCTGCGCGTGGAGGTCGCGGGCGACGCGATCGTCGCCGCGACCGTCGTGCTGCGCGACAGCGCCATCCAGCTGCAGGGTTTCGCAGCGCCCAAGCGCGAGGGCATCTGGGGCGAGGTGCGCGAGGAGATCGGCTCCGGCATCACCCAGAAGGGCGGCATCATCGACGAGGTCGAGGGCCCGCTGGGCTGGGAGCTGCGTGCCCAGGTCCCGGTGCAGCTGCCGGACGGCACGGGCGGCTTCCAGGTCGTACGGTTCGTCGGTGTGGACGGCCCCCGCTGGTTCCTGCGCGGAGTGATCTCGGGCCAGGGCGCGGTGCAGCCGCAGGCCGCCGGTCTGCTGGAGCAGATCTTCCGGGACACGGTCGTGGTCCGCGGCGACGGCCCGATGGCCCCCCGTGACCCGATCGTCCTCAAGCTGCCGAACGACGCGCAGATGGTCCCCGAGGGCGTGCAGCAGGAGGAGGGCTCCCGCTTCGCCGGCGGTATGGGCCAGCTCCAGCGCGGACCGGAGATCACCGAGGTCCGTTAGGCGAAGTCTCCGTACGGTTTCCGTACGCGCGCGAGCGTCCGCACGCGCGCGTGAGGGGCCGCTCCCCGCCGGGGGCGCGGCCCTTCCGTCATCCCTGGCACGTCGGAGGTCGTAAGGGGCTCGGAGGAGTCCGTCGGACGGGCCGGGAGCCACCCACGTCCGACGATCCGGACCGGACCGTTGAACGGCACAGGGACCGGGAGCGCGTAGAGCTGTTGCTCTCCCCGGTCGGCCTCGCCGACCACGCCGCCCAGCAGCCCGGCGGGCCGTCCGGCGGCTGGGGGTGCCCCCAGGCCGTTCGGGCGCTGGGGGAGGATCACCCGCGCCCGCGCCCGCGCCAACAGCCCCGCCCCGCTCGTGGCCGACGAACCCACCGGTCAGTCGGACGCGGAGACCGGCCACGCCGTGACGGAGTCGCTGCGGGCGGTCGTACGCAGTGAGCGGGCCACCGCCCTGGCCGCCACCCACGACGCCACGCTGCCGGACCTCGCCGGTCGGGTGCTGGAGCTGCGGGACGGGGAGATGGCCGTGACGGCCGCGGACGTCAGAGTTCCGTCAAAGAGCACCCTCATCCCGTACCCCGCCACGATTTGTCGGGATTGCTCGCCGTAAGGTCGACGCTGCGCAGTCAGCGTCGACCGGAAGACAATGAGGCCATGGGACGCGGCAAGCTTCGGATCTACCTCGGCGCGGCGCCGGGCGTCGGCAAGACGTACGCGATGCTGGCCGAGGCGCACCGTCGCACGGAGCGGGGCACCGACTGCGTCGTGGCCTTCGTGGAGCACCACGGCAGGTCGCGCACCGGGGTACTGCTGCACGGCCTGGAGCAGGTGCCGCGCCGGGAGCTGGAGCACCGCGGCGCGCTCTTCACCGAGCTGGACCTGGACGCGGTGCTGGCCCGGGCCCCCAGGGTGGCCCTGGTGGACGAGCTGGCCCACACCAACGTCCCCGGTGCCCGCAACGCCAAGCGGTGGCAGGACGTCGAGGAGCTGCTGGCCGCCGGGATCGACGTGGTCTCGACCATCAACATCCAGCACCTGGAGTCACTCGGCGACGTCGTCGAGTCGATCACCGGGGTGAGACAGCAGGAGACCGTGCCGGACGAGGTGGTGCGGCGCGCGGACCAGATCGAACTGGTCGACATGTCACCGCAGGCACTGCGGCGGCGCATGGCCCACGGCAACATCTACCAGCCGGACAAGGTCGACGCGGCCCTGTCCAACTACTTCCGTCCCGGCAACCTCACCGCCCTGCGCGAGCTCGCTCTGCTGTGGGTGGCGGACCGGGTCGACGAGTACCTGCAGCAGTACCGCAGCGAACACCGCGTGTCGAAGATCTGGGGTTCGCGCGAGCGCATCGTGGTCGGCCTGACCGGCGGCCCCGAGGGCAGGACGCTGATACGGCGGGCCGCGCGCCTCGCGGAGAAGGGCGCCGGCGGCGAGGTGCTGGCCGTGTACATAGCCCGCAGCGACGGGCTGACCTCGGCCTCCCCGAAGGAACTGGCGGTGCAGCGCACCCTGGTGGAGGACCTCGGCGGAACCTTCCACCACGTGCTCGGCGAGGACATACCGGCGGCCCTGCTCGACTTCGCGCGCGGCGTCAACGCCACCCAGATCATCCTCGGCTCCTCGCGCCGCAAGGCCTGGCAGTACGTCTTCGGCCCCGGCGTAGGCGCCACGGTCGCCCGCGAGTCCGGCCCCGACCTGGACGTCCACATCGTGACCCACGGGGAGGTCGCCAAGGGCCGCGGACTGCCGGTGGCCAGGGGAGCGCGGCTCGGCCGCTCCCGGAGCGTCTGGGGCTGGTTCGCGGGCCTCGGCGGGCCGGTGCTGCTGACGCTGCTGCTGAACGCCGTTCACCTCGGGCTCGCCAACGACGTCCTGCTCTACCTGGCGCTGACGGTGGCCGCCGCCCTGCTGGGCGGGCTGTACCCGGCCCTCGCCTCGGCGGCGGTCGGATCCCTCCTGCTGAACTGGTTCTTCACGCCCCCGGTCCACCGGATCACCATCGCCGATCCGAGGAACATACTCGCGCTCGCCATATTCGTGGGCGTCGCGGTCTCCGTGGCCTCGGTCGTCGACGTCGCGGCCCGCCGCACCCACCAGGCCGCCCGGCTGCGCGCCGAGTCCGAAATCCTCTCCTTCCTCGCGGGCAACGTCCTGCGCGGCGAGACCAGCCTGGAGGCCCTCCTGGAGCGGGTCCGCGAGACCTTCGGAATGGAGTCGGCCGCCCTGCTGGAGCGGGAGGGCGACGTGGCGCCCTGGACCTGCGCCGGCCGGGCCGGGGCGGGACCGCCGGTCGAACGCCCCGAGGACGCGGACGTGGACATGCCGGTCGGGGACCACATGGCGCTCGCGCTGTCCGGCCGTGTCCTGCCGGCCGAGGACCGCCGGGTGCTGGCCGCCTTCGCCGCCCAGGCCGCCGTCGTCCTGGACCGGCGGCGCCTGCGCGAGGAGGCCGACCGGGCCCGCACGCTCGCCGAGGGCAACCGCATCCGCACGGCGCTGCTCGCCGCCGTCAGCCACGACCTCCGTACCCCGCTCGCCGGGATCAAGGCGGCGGTCACCAGCCTGCGGTCCGACGACGTGGCGTGGTCGGAGGAGGACGAGGCGGAACTCCTGGAGGGCATCGAGGAGGGCGCCGACCGCCTCGACCACCTCGTCGGCAACCTGCTCGACATGTCCCGTCTCCAGACCGGTACGGTCACGCCGCTGATCCGTGAGATCGACGTCGACGAGGTGGTGCCGATGGCGCTGGGCGGGGTGCCCGAGGGGAGCGCCGAACTGGACATCCCCGAGACGCTGCCCATGGTCGCCGTGGACGCCGGGCTCCTGGAGCGGTCGATGGCCAACCTGGTGGAGAACGCCGTCAAGTACAGCCCCGCCGGCCGCACCGTCCTGGTCGCCGCAAGCGCCCTCGCGGACCGCGTCGAGGTGCGGGTCGTCGACCGGGGGCCGGGGGTGCCGGACGAGGCCAAGGACCGGATCTTCGAGCCCTTCCAGCGCTACGGCGACGCCCCGCGCGGCGCCGGTGTGGGGCTCGGCCTGGCCGTGGCCCGGGGCTTCGCCGAGGCGATGGGCGGCACCCTGAACGCCGAGGACACCCCCGGCGGCGGTCTCACCATGGTGCTCACCCTCCGCGCGGCGGGCTCCCCCGGACCCGCGGCAGCGCGCTCCGCGACAGCAGAAAGGCAGGCCGGCCGATGACCCGGGTGCTCGTGATCGACGACGAACCGCAGATTGTGCGTGCCCTCGTGATCAACCTCAAGGCCCGGCACTACGAGGTCGACGCCGCCCACGACGGTGCCACCGCCCTCCAGCTCGCCGCGGCCCGCCACCCCGACGTCGTGGTGCTGGATCTGGGCCTGCCCGACATGGACGGCGTCGAGGTGATCAGAGGGCTGCGCGGCTGGACCCGGGTGCCGATCCTGGTGCTGTCCGCCCGGCACTCCTCCGACGAGAAGGTCGAGGCGCTGGACGCGGGCGCCGACGACTACGTCACCAAGCCCTTCGGCATGGACGAACTGCTGGCCCGGCTGCGCGCCGCCGTCCGCAGGGCCGAGCCGGTACCGGGCGGTGAGGACGACGTGGTCGTGGACACCGCGGAGTTCACCGTCGACCTGGCCGCGAAGAAGGTGAACCGGGGCGGGAAGGACGTACGGCTCACCCCCACCGAGTGGCATCTGCTGGAGGTGCTGGTGCGCAGCACCGGGCGCCTGGTCAGCCAGAAGCAGCTGTTGCAGGAGGTGTGGGGGCCGTCGTACGGGACGGAGACGAACTACCTCCGGGTCTACATGGCGCAGCTGCGCCGCAAGCTGGAGGCGGACCCGGCGCACCCGCGGCACTTCATCACGGAACCCGGCATGGGGTACCGCTTCGAGAAGTGAGCGGCAGGTGAGCGGCAGGTGAGCGAGGTGCTCGAGGCGAGCCGAAAGTGAGCCTCGCGATACCGGTCCGGAGAGGGTGTCTGGCTGTCGGTGCGCCCCGGTACGCTTCAGATATGAGTGCTGCTCCGCGTTCCGACAAGCCGGTGGGCCGGTTCCGGCGCATGTTCGACCGGCTCTCCTCGTCTCAGGAGGACCTGGAGTCCGAGGAACTGCGCGAGGACGCCGACACCGCCGGCTGTACCCGTATCTGCGACTGTCAGGACCGGCAGATCGTGTCGGTTACTGGTACCTTGCGCACGGTCACCCTGCGACCGCGTGCGGGCGTCCCGGCCCTGGAGGCCGAGCTGTTCGACGGTTCCGCCGCCCTGGACGTGGTGTGGCTGGGCAGACGCTCCATCGTGGGCATAGAGCCGGGGCGCAAGCTCATCGCATCGGGCCGGATCTCGATGAGCCGGGGCCGCCGGGTGCTCTTCAACCCGAAATACGAACTGAGACCCCTCGGACGGGAGTAGCCGGTGACGTCGCTCGACAAGCCGACCGAAGACACCCAAGACACGGAAGCCGACGACGCCCGGGCGGTGACGGAGGCCGCGCTGTTCGAGGCGTTCGGCGGCGTGCGGGGCATGGTCGAGACGGTGCTGCCGGGCCTGCTCTTCGTCACCATCTTCACCCTCAACAACGACCTGCACATGTCCGCGATCGCGGCGCTCGCGGTGTCGCTGGTGCTGGTCGTGGTCCGGCTGGCGATGAAGGACACTGTCAAGCACGCCTTCGGCGGGGTCTTCGGCGTCGCCTTCGGCGTGGTCTTCGCGATGATGACCGACAACGCCAAGAACTTCTATCTGCCGGGCATGCTCTACACCCTGGGCCTGGCGATGGCGTACATCGTCACCTCGCTGGCCGGGGTGCCACTGATCGGCCTGATCCTCGGCCCGGTCTTCAAGGAGAACCTCTCCTGGCGCACCCGCAACCCCGGCCGCAAGAAGGCGTACACCAAGGCCAGCTACGCCTGGGGTCTGATCCTGCTCGGCAAGAGCGCCATCCTCTTCCCGCTGTACTGGTGGGCGGACACCGAGCAGCTCGGCTGGGTCCTGGTCACCCTGAAGATCCCGCCGTTCCTGCTCGCCGTGTGGCTGACCTGGGTGTTCCTGGCGAAGGCGCCGGCCCCCATCGACGTGTTCGCGGAGATGGAGGCGGCGGAGAAGGCCGAGAAGGCCGAGGAGGCCGAGAAGGCCGAGGAGGAAAGGGCGGAGCGCGAGAAGGCGGAACGCGAGGCCCGGGAGGGCGGCGCGGCCGTGGAGCCCGCAGTGGACTCCACTCACAGCGGCCGGCACCGCAAGGGCTGACGTCGTACGACGGTGGGGGTGCCCGGAGATCTCCGGGCACCCCCACCGTCGTACGCGGGCCCTCGGTTGTTTTCAGCGCGCGGCGTCGGTCCGCCGCGCCGACAGCAGGTCCTCCAGCTGCTCCTCGCGGGCCTGAGCCGCCACGAACAGCAGCTCGTCGCCCGCCTCCAGCGAGTCCTCCCGGGAGGGTGTCAGCACCCGGGTGCCGCGAATGATCGTGACCAGCGAGGTGTCCTCGGGCCACTCCACGTCACCGACCTGGATGCCGGCCAGCGCCGACTCCTCCGGCAGCGTCAACTCCACCAGGTTGGCGTCGCCGTGGCTGAAGCGCAGCAGCCGGACCAGGTCGCCGACGCTCACCGCCTCCTCCACCAGGGCGGACATCAGCCGCGGGGTGGAGACGGCGACGTCCACGCCCCAGGACTCGTTGAACAGCCACTCGTTCTTCGGGTTGTTCACCCGGGCGACGACGCGCGGAACGCCGTACTCCGTCTTGGCCAGCAGGGAGACGACCAGGTTGACCTTGTCGTCGCCCGTCGCGGCGATGACGACGTTGCAGCGCTGGAGCGCCGCCTCGTCCAGGGACGTGATCTCGCACGCGTCGGCGAGCAGCCACTCGGCCATCGGGACGCGCTCGACCGAGATGGCGGTCGGCGCCTTGTCGATGAGCAGGACCTCGTGGCCGTTCTCCAGCAGCTCGCCCGCGATCGAGCGGCCGACCGCACCGGCGCCGGCAATGGCGACCCTCATCAGTGACCGCCCTCCTTTTCGGGACCCTGGGCGAACGACGCCTCGACCTTGTGGACCTCGTCGGCGCGCATCATCACGTGCACCAGGTCACCCTCCTGCAACACCGTCTGCGAGGTCGGCAGGATGGCCTCCCCGAGCCGGGTGAGGAACGCCACCCGCACACCGGTCTCCTCCTGGAGCCGGCTGATCTTGTGGCCGACCCAGGACGCCGAGGTGTGCACCTCGGCGAGCTGGACGCCGCCGGTGGGGTCGCGCCACAGCGGCTCGGCGCCCGAGGGAAGCAGCCGGCGCAGCATCTGGTCGGCCGTCCAGCGGACGGTGGCGACCGTGGGGATGCCCAGGCGCTGGTAGACCTCGGCGCGGCGGGGGTCGTAGATACGGGCGGCGACGTTCTCCACGCCGAACATCTCGCGGGCCACCCGGGCGGCGATGATGTTCGAGTTGTCACCGCTGGAGACCGCGGCGAAGGCGCCGGCCTCCTCGACGCCCGCCTCGCGCAGGGTGTCCTGGTCGAAACCGATACCGGTGACCCTGCGGCCGCCGAACGTGGAGCCGAGGCGGCGGAACGCGGTGGGGTCCTGGTCGATCACGGCGACCGTGTGCCCTTGCTGCTCCAGGGTCTGCGCGAGGGCCGAGCCCACGCGCCCGCAGCCCATGATGACGATGTGCATCGCCTCACACCCCGCTTTCTGCGGGCCCGCCGGCCTCTGTGGATGTCCTGCTCATGTCTCTCTTTCGGCTCGCCTGGCGACACGTCGCGGCCAGTGTGCGGGCCGCAGGGGAACATCATGCCGGTGCGCACCGACGATGACGCCTCTCGGGGCCCCGGGAAGCCGGATTCCCCGTCCGGGAAGCCGGGACCCCCTGTCCGCACCCAACGTATCGGCAAGCCTCCAGGGCCCGCAGGGGCCGTCTCACCCCCCGGCCGACGACCCCCGCCGACCGATGCTGCGGATGCTGGCAAGAGTCAGGATCCCGAGGCCGACGAGCGTGGCGGCGCCGCCGATCAGTTCTGCGCTCAGGTGCATGGGACCTCCAGGGGCGGCAACGGCCGGGAAGTGAACGGCAATCGGACGGTGCTTGTCATATAGGCATGCCAACCCGGCGGCCCACGGAATCCGCAGCCGCACCATCCCCCGAATTCACCCGTAGAGCAGACGGCGGGCCGATCGGGGGTGGCGGGTGGGCGGGCGCCCGTTCGAACGCTTACGATCCTCTGTTGTGTCCAAACTGACCGACGTGCCCAAGCGAATCCTCATCGGGCGCGCACTGCGCAGTGACCGGCTGGGGGAGACGCTCCTGCCGAAGCGCATCGCCCTCCCCGTCTTCGCCTCCGACCCGCTCTCCTCCGTGGCGTACGCGCCCGGCGAGGTGCTGCTGGTCCTGTCCATCGCGGGCGTGTCGGCGTATCACTTCAGTCCTTGGATCGCGGTCGCGGTCGTCGTGCTCATGTTCACCGTGGTCGCCTCCTACCGGCAGAACGTGCACGCCTACCCGAGCGGCGGCGGCGACTACGAGGTCGCCAACACCAACCTCGGGCCCAAGGCCGGCCTGACGGTGGCGAGCGCGCTGCTGGTGGACTACGTCCTGACCGTCGCCGTCTCCATCTCCTCCGGCATCGAGAACCTCGGCTCCGCGATCCCCTTCGTCGTCGAGCACAAGGTCCTCTGCGCGGTCGCCGTGATCCTGCTGCTGACACTGATGAACCTGCGCGGGGTCAGGGAGTCGGGCACCCTGTTCGCGATTCCGACCTACGTCTTCGTCGCGGGCGTCTTCATCATGATCGCGTGGGGAGCCTTCCGCGGCCTGGTGCTCGACGACACCATGCGCGCCCCGACGGCGGACTACGAGATCAAACCGGAACACGGCGGCCTGGCCGGCTTCGCCCTGGTCTTCCTCCTCCTGCGCGCCTTCTCCTCCGGCTGCGCCGCCCTGACCGGCGTGGAGGCGATCTCCAACGGCGTCCCGGCCTTCCGCAAGCCCAAGTCGAAGAACGCGGGGAACACCCTCGCGCTGATGGGCCTGCTCGCCGTCACCATGTTCTGCGGCATCATCGCGCTGGCCGCCGCGACCGACGTCCGCATGTCGGAGAACCCGGCCAGCGACCTCTTCCACAACGGCGTCGCGGTCGGCGCGGACTACGTCCAGCACCCGGTGATCTCGCAGGTCGCCGAGGCGGTCTTCGGCGAGGGCAGCTTCCTGTTCGTCGTCCTGGCCGCCGCCACCGCGCTGGTCCTCTTCCTCGCCGCGAACACCGCGTACAACGGCTTCCCGCTGCTCGGCTCGATCCTCGCCCAGGACCGCTACCTGCCGCGCCAGCTGCACACCCGCGGCGACCGCCTGGCCTTCTCGAACGGCATCGTGCTCCTGGCCGGCGCGGCGATGCTCCTGGTCTTCATCTACGGCGCCGACTCGACCCGCCTCATCCAGCTCTACATCGTCGGCGTCTTCGTGTCCTTCACGCTCAGCCAGATCGGCATGGTCCGCCACTGGAACCGCCACCTGGCCACCGAACGGGACCAGGCCAAGCGCCGCCGCATGCACCGCTCCCGCGCGATCAACGCCTTCGGCGCCTTCTTCACCGGACTCGTCCTGGTCGTCGTACTGGCCACGAAGTTCACCCACGGCGCCTGGGTCGCCCTGCTCGGCATGTGCATCTTCTTCGCGACGATGACGGCGATCCGCAAGCACTACGACCGCGTCGCCGAGGAGATCGCCGCCCCCGAGGACCCCGACGAGGCGCAGACCGACGACATCGTGCGCCCCTCCCGCGTCCATTCGGTCGTCCTGATCTCCAAGATCCACCGCCCCACCCTGCGTGCCCTCGCCTACGCCAAGCTCATGCGCTCCGACACCCTGGAGGCGCTCAGCGTCAACGTCGACCCGGCGGAGACCAAGGCGCTGCGCGACGAGTGGGAGCGGCGCGGCATCGCCGTACCGCTGAAGGTGCTGGACTCGCCGTACCGGGAGATCACCCGCCCGGTCATCGAGTACGTCAAGAGCCTGCGCAAGGAGTCCCCGCGCGACGCGGTCTCGGTCATCATCCCCGAGTACGTCGTCGGCCACTGGTACGAGCACCTGCTCCACAACCAGAGCGCCCTGCGCCTCAAGGGGCGGCTGTTGTTCACCCCCGGGGTCATGGTCACCTCCGTCCCTTATCAGCTCCAGTCCTCCGAGGCCGCCAAGCGCCGGGCCCGCAAGCGGCAGGACTGGAACGCGCCCGGCGCGGTCCGTCGCGGTCCGGCCCAGCACGACCGGGCGAAGGAGCCCTCGTCATAGACGTAGACTGGACGGCTGTTGTCCTTTGACGTTCGTCTGCCGGCGTCCGTCTCTCGTCGTCCGTTCTCTGGAGTCACCCCGCCATGCAGGCAGAACCGAAGAAATCGCAGGCGGAGTCCCAGGCGGTCTCGCTGGTGGGCCAGGAGTACGAGGTCGAGATCGGCCCCGTCGCCCACGGCGGCCACTGCATCGCCCGTACGTCCGAGGGGCAGGTACTGTTCGTCCGGCACACGCTGCCCGGCGAGCGCGTCGTGGCCCGGGTCACCGAGGGGGAGGAGGGCGCCCGCTTCCTCCGCGCGGACGCGGTCGAGATCCTGGACGCCTCCAAGGACCGCATCGAGGCACCGTGCCCCTTCGCCGGCCCCGGCCGCTGCGGCGGCTGCGACTGGCAGCACGCCAAGCCGGGCGCCCAGCGCCGCCTGAAGGGCGAGGTCGTCACCGAGCAGCTCAAGCGCCTCGCGGGCCTCACGCCCGAAGAGGCCGGCTGGGACGGCACGGTGATGCCGGCCGAGGGCGACAAGCTGCCCGCCGGCCAGGTCCCGTCGTGGCGCACGCGCGTGCAGTACGCCGTGGACGCCGAGGGCAACGCGGGCCTGCGCAAGCACCGCTCGCACGAGGTGGAACCGATCGACCACTGCATGATCGCCGCCGAGGGCGTCAGCGAGCTGGGCATCGAGCAGCGCGACTGGACCGGCATGGAGTCGGTCGAGGCGATCGCCGCGAGCGGCTCGCAGGACCGGCAGGTCATCCTGACTCCCCGCCCGGGTGCGAGGCTCCCCCTCGTCGAACTGGACCGCCCGGTCTCCGTCATGCGCGTCGACGAGAAGGACGGCGGCGTCCACCGCGTCCACGGCCGCCCCTTCGTCCGCGAGCGCGCGGACGACCGCACCTACCGGGTGGGCAGCGGCGGCTTCTGGCAGGTCCACCCCAAGGCCGCCGACACCCTCGTCCTCGCGGTCATGCAGGGCCTGCTTCCCCGCAAGGGCGACATGGCCCTCGACCTCTACTGCGGCGTGGGCCTCTTCGCGGGCGCCCTGGCCGACCGCGTCGGCGACAAGGGCGCGGTCCTCGGCATCGAGTCCGGCAAGCGCGCCGTCGAGGACGCCCGGCACAACCTCGCAGCCTTCGACCGCGTCCGCATCGAGCAGGGCAAGGTCGAGTCCGTTCTGCCGCGTACGGGCATCGACGAGGTCGACCTCATCGTCCTCGACCCGCCGCGCGCGGGAGCGGGGCGGAAGACGGTCGAGCACCTGTCGTCGCTGGGGGCACGGAGGATCGCGTACGTGGCGTGCGATCCCGCTGCGCTGGCCCGGGATCTGGGGTACTTCCGGGACGGGGGGTATCGGGTGCGGATGTTGCGGGTGTTCGATCTGTTTCCGATGACGCACCATGTGGAGTGCGTCGCGATCCTTGAGCCCGCCGCAAAGGGCGTCTGACCTGCGGTTTCGCCGAGCGTGCGTTATGTGCGGTGTGGGCGTTACGGGCGATATCTTGACGCATATTCGACGCACGTTGGGCCCTTCTGGCGCACGTTTGACGCACGTTCTGATGAGGTGTCAGATGCCCGTTTCTGCAGGTGACGGTGTGGCGAGTGCGGCTTGAGGGGGCTCCCTCTTTACCGCCTCTTGGTGAACCGGTGCTCGATATGGCCTGATTTCAGGCTCAGTAGGAACGGGGTCCGTAAGGGCTCCAGTGGCCGAGGAAAGGCTTGAGGTCGTCGCCGCTGGGCTTGGGTGGGGTGGGCAGCTTCGGCGCTGCGGCGGACTCGGTGAGGTGCTGGAGCCGGGCGTCCGTGAAGGCGAGCCACGCCTCGATCTCTGTCCTTTCCTGTCCGGGTGGCAGCGATGTGGCGTGGTCGCGTACTGCTGTGACGTATTCGGTCAGGCGCTTGGTCTGGTGCCAGGCGTCTGCTTGTTCTTCGAGGTGCTTGACGCGATAGGCGTAGGCGTATGCGGTGCGCGCTTCCTCCATGGCGGTTTCCCAGCGCCTCTGCTGGGCTTCCCTGGTCTGCAAGGCGTTTGTGTTCTGCGGCTTTGCCGCGGAGGTCGACTTCTTGTGCGATTTCGGCGAGTTGGTCTTCCAGTGGCCGGTCGGGGACATCGGCCCATTCGCTCGCACGGTGCGGGCTGCCGCCGCGGAGGATGAAGCGCACGCGGTTTGAGGGGGTGTAGTCGAAGCGGGCGATGCGCATCCATGAGTGCATCTTGGCGTCGGCGAGTTCCTTGTCGGTAGGGATGTGTTCGCTGCGGTCTTGTTCTTGAAGGACGAGGAATCCGACGCTTTCGCCTTGGGCGGTGATGGTGAAGTGCGGTGGTGCGCTGCGGCGACGGTGGGGTGGGGGAGTGAACCGTTCCGGGTTCGGTAGAGACTTCAGCTTGTGGTTGTGACTGGGGTTTCGTGGCCGCGAGGTAGTAGTTGGTCTCGTGTTCGGCGGGTGGAATGTGCCCTATTTCACCGTGGAGCCGGCGGTGGCAGTACCAGTCGACCCATTCCGCGGTGGCCAGCTCAACCTGGGAGAGCGTCCTCCAGGGTCGCCCCGGTTTGATCAGCTCGGTCTTGAACAGGCCGATCGTGGACTCCATGAGGGCGTTGACGCTCCTATAGTTGTCAACTCGCTGTGGGGAGGGCCCGTGGTGCGGGTCGGATCAGGTGGTAGACCTCGCGGATGACGTAGCGTTTGAGGCAACGGATGATCTCGCGTTTCGTCTTGCCCTCGGCGGTGCGGCGGGTGACGTAGTCGATCGTCGGTTGGTGGAATCGCATGCGGACGATGACGGTCCGGTAGATCGCGGCGTTGAGCTGGCGGTGGCCGCCGTGGTTGATGCGGTGCCTGCCGCTGGTCATGCCGGAGCCGGTGGGCACAGGAGCGATGCCCGCAAGCTTGGCGAGGGCGGCTTCGGACTTGATGCGTTCAGGGTTGTCGCCGACCACGACGAGGATCTCCGCGGCGGTGTCCACACCGATGCCGAATGGTTCGAGTAATTGCGGGGCGGCGCGGCGGACCAGCTCAGCGATCATCTTCGTCAGTTCCTTGGCCTCGGCGTCGAGGTACTGCCACCGCTTGGCCAGTGTTCGAAGGGCGTGACGCAGTGCGTCCTCTGGGCCCTCCAGCTGTCGAGGACGCAGGCCCGCCAGGTGCCGGGCCAGAGCGATTTGAGTTTTGCCCGCGGTCTCGTTGCGCAAGGGATCAGGAGCGTGGACAAGCATCGCTTTCATGGTGACCATCGCCGCTGAGCGCTGTTCGACGGCCTGGTCATGGGCGATCTTGAGCTGCCGGATCATCTCGGCTTCACCGTCGGCGCTCTTGGGCGTGGCCGTCGCGAACCCGGCCAGGACGGCTCGGGCGGCGTTCTCGGCGTCCAGGGTGTCGGACTTGCCGTTCATCCGTCGCAGCCGCCGGTCCGGGCGGCCGGCCTCGACCACCTTGTGCCCGGCCCGTCGAAGGAGCGAGGCCGGGGTGGCGCCGTAGGAGCCGGTGCCCTCGTTTCCGAAGGCCAGAATCCTGCCGTATGAGCCTGCCCAGTCCATGAGTTGCTGAAATCCACCGGTGTCGGTGGGGATCGTCAAGGTCGCCCGGATCCCGCCGATTGTGTCCATCACTGCAGCGACGTGCACATGCTTGTGTGTGTCGACGCCGATCACGACGTGCCCGGAACTGTGCCGCTCGTTGTTATCCACCGCGTTCCCTTCGGCCGGTAGCGTGGGGTGCACGCTGTCGCCGGCCGGAGGGACAGGACTGTCACGGGGACGCTTCGACGAGTTGGCTCCAGGCTCCTATGAGGTCACGTCCGTCCGGCGGCAGCGCTTGTTGCGTGCCCGGCCGGACGGTCGACAGATCAACGCCAGGACACCCGTGGGGTCGGTCGTAAGCAAGAGTCAGACCGTCACGGCCGGGACTACCCGATCCTTGCGAGATCCGGTACGAACAGACTGACAGTCGTAGCAGGATCCGGTCCGGCCCATGCTTTGGCGCAGGTTCAAGCCCTGTATGCGGCGGCGGAGTTCGTCCGAGGTGTATTCGCTGCCGCGGTCCGAGTGCGCGATGCAGCCGGGCTGGAGGTTGCCTCGGCTTGCGGCCATGGTGAGTGCGTCGACGACCAGTGAGGCCCGGTGGTGGTCGGACATCGCGTAGCCGACGACCTCGCGGGTGGCCAGGTCCAGCCAGGTCGCCAGGTAGAGCCAGCCCTGTTCGGTGGGGATGAAGGTGATGTCGCCGACCAGCTCTACTCCGGGCGCCGGAGCGGTGAAGTCGCGGCCGATCAGGTCCGGGGCCGGCACCGCCCGTTTCGCGGGCCTGGTGAGCGACCGGCGCCTGCGGCGCGTGACGCCGGTGATGCCCCGCTCCCGCATGACGCGCTCCACCCGCTTGCGGTTGACCTGGCGTCCGCGGCGGGCCAGCTCCGCGTGGATGCGCGGGGACCCGTAGGTGTGCTTCGAGGCGACGTGCAGCACGGTGATCTCGTGGGCCAGCGCGTCGTCGGCCTCCTGGCGGCGACGGCGGGCAACCTCGCCCTCAGCCCACGCATAGAAGGAGGACCGGGCTCGGCACAGGAAAGCGACGCCGAAGGTGGCCTTCTCCGCCTCGATGAACCGGTGGACATCGGTCATCGATCGCTCTCCTTCGCGAAGAAGACCGCCGCTTTTCGGAACCTCACGTCCCAGTCTCCAGGTGTCCAACATCAAGGGGAGGCTTCAGGGGCCTCCGCAGCTTTCGCCGGCGTGCTCGGCGCGCCGGTGAGGGTGGCGGCTGACCCGAGAACCCCTTCGACAGCGCAACCAGGGAGAGGAAGCTAACGCGCTCACCATCGCGCCCGAGGCCGATCTGCGGACGATACGCGGCGGCGCGCAGAGTGAGCACCATAGTGAAGCCGCCGCCAGAGGCGTCCCCGCGGGCGAATCCTCAGCCTCTCTGATGGAGCTGACAGCCGGGTGCTGCACGAGGCGCCCGGCCCAGCTTGTGTCTACTTGATGTAGACGAGCCCGTCGGTGGTGATGGCCGGGCGGCCGGTCGTGCCGACGACGACGATCTTGACGGTGTGCTTGGTGCTGCTGCTCCAGGTCTTGGTCCAGAGGGCGTCTCGGTATTTGATGGTGGAGGATTTGAGGTCGATGGTGGCGACTTTGGTGCCGTCGACGTAGATGTACGCCTGGCCGGAGGTGGAAGCGCGGGAGACGACCCATGCTGCTGAGCGGCCGGTGAACGTCCATGTCAGTGAGGCGTTCTTGGATGAGCTGGAGTACGACTTGCCGCCCAGGTAGCTGGAGGACGACTTTGTCGTCCAGGTGCCGTACTTGATGGCTGCGGTCTCCTGGAGGATGACCGGTGTGGCGGTGACCGAGGCCGAGGCGGTGTTGCCCGCGTAGTCGTAGGCCGCCATGCTCCAGGTCCTGGCTGTGCCGGACGGGGCGGTGTGCGAGGCGCTGGCTGTGGTCGGTCCGTAGGTCTTGGCCACCGGTGCGGTCAGCCGGACTTCCTTGAGCGCGGCACTGTCGGCGGCCTTCCAGCTCAGCGTCATGGGCACTGCTGTGGTGTTCACGGTGCCGGTGCGCAGGGCCAGGGCGGGCTTGGCGGTGAAGGAGGGAGTGGTCGTCTCCGCGATCACGGTCGCGGCTGAGCTGGTCGATGTCCTGCCGGAGAGGTGAGTGGCGCGGACGGCCACGGTGTGGGTGCCGATGGCGAGTTTCGCTTTTGCCGAGGTGGCCGTGCCCGCGGTGGTCGCGACGGGCTTGCCGTCGATGAGCAGTTCGTTCTGCTTGATCAGCGCGGTCGGGGTGGTGGCCGACCAGTTCACGGTGATGTCGGCCTTGGTGTAGTACTTCGTCCCGGACAGGCCGGCGCCGGTGACGGACTTGACCGAGAGCCCTGAGATCGGCCCCGCGGCCCAGGTGCGGATGGTGGGGAGCTGGCTGTAGAACGCGTTACCCGGGCACTGGGTGTTGTACCCGTCGCGGTGGCCGTGGATGACAGGGAAGGACAGCTGGGCGCCCTTGGTCCAGCTCTTGCGGAAGTAGTTGGTGCCTGCGTCTCCGGCGGTCAGTGTGGTGGTGCCGGCGGGGTTCACGCCGTACTGGCCGAGTTTCCAGGCGGCGATCCGCGCGACGGAGGTCATCGCGGCCTGGGAGGGGGCGGCGTCGGTGTAGGTACCGAGGACGGAGATGCCCGTGGTTTCGGCGTTGTAGCCGTAGGCGTGGGCGCCCTGGACCGGCTGGTCCACCCCGCCCTTGCGGCCTTCGTAGATGGTGCCGCATTTGTCGACGAGGAAGTTGTAGCCGACGTCTTTCCAGCCCAGTTGCTTGACGTGGTAGGCGTAGATGCCCCGGACCACCGCCGGCGCCTGCTCGCAGGTGTAGGTGTT
The DNA here is from genome assembly GCF_044762405.1 of Streptomyces sp. NPDC097107. Lineage (NCBI taxonomy): Bacteria > Bacillati > Actinomycetota > Actinomycetes > Kitasatosporales > Streptomycetaceae > Streptomyces > Streptomyces sp. NPDC097107. Next base: position 155,497 of record NZ_JBIWEF010000005.1, read on the forward strand.
GGACTCGGCGGTGTGGTGCACCACTACCGCTTTGATCTTGCCTCCGGGTAGATATCCCGGTGCCTCCGGGCTGATCGACTCATCCGCCCCCCAGCCGGCGCGCGACGTGATGGGAGGGCGCGGACTGCTGCTCGACGGGGCCGTCGGGGCGGTTGCGGTCGGGCTCGCACTCTCCGTCATGGACGCAGTGGGGGAGAGGCTCGACTCGGTGGGTGGCGTGGTGGGTTCGGCCGGCTGCTCGCTAACGGGCGGCTGGACGGGCGGCTCCTGGCTGGAGGACGTCTCCGGCTCCGCCGTGACATCCGGTTCCGGACCGGCGGAGTCCGCTGCGGAGGGCGTCGGCTCCCCGCTCTCCTCCACGGCGAACGCGGCGGGCTTCATGACGCTCGCACCGCCGGGACCGGGATCGACCATGTCCAGGCGCAGTCCTCGGGGCAGTCCGGCGGATGTCTGTCCGCCTGCGTTCACCCGTGCCTCGACCGCGTCGGAGGGGCCGACCCACGCCGGCTCGGTGCCGCCCCGGGCCGCGCCGTTCTCCCCCTGACCGCTGTTACCGTCCAGCCGAAGCCACTGTGACCACTGCCCGGTCTTCGTGTCGCGGGTACGGACCTCGACCTTGCCCGTGATGTGCGCGCCCGGGTCCGTCCACGTCATGCCCAGCATGCTGAACGGCTTCGCCTCATGACGGCCCAGAGAAGCGGTACCCCCGTCCTGGCTGGTCAGCAACTCCTGGGCATACGCCTTGGCTGTGACCGGCTCCTGCTTCGCGTCCGCGTCGGCAGGCCCGTCCGCGCTGCCGGTCACCCCCTGAAAGATCAGCACTCCGGTCAACCCGGTCACCACGGCCGCAGCCGTGCCCCATATCCGATGCCGCTTCACGCAGCCCCACCCCTCGCTCCGTCACCCTGCCCAGCAGGGTCCACACCGGTGTCCCCGGACGCACCGGCTCGCCAGAAGATACCCCGGCAGCTACCAGCATCCCCACATCAAGAGAGAAGTGCAGGTGTCATTCAGCAAAATCCGGGTAGGCGACAAGGTTTGACGACTAGTCAGTGATCCAGTTCACAGGTCGCCCGTTCGTTGCGCTGTCGATCTTGGGCATGCTTGTCACGCTTTTCCATCTTTTCCTCCTCGATACCTTCACGTATGCATCACATAAGTGATGTGCAGTCAGCAAGAGACCGAGGAATGATGACGGTTCACATACCCGCGCGATCAGGGCGCGGTCGGCCATGGTCCAGCAGGAGTCTGCGTTTCATCGCGGGCACGCTCACGCTGGCCCTGTCGGTCACGCTGGTCGACGGTGCCAGCCCGGCGGACGCCGCCGCGTCGAAAGCACCTGCGGCTCCGAAGAAGCCGGCGGTCACGCAAGCGGCGGACATTCCCTCTGCGCGGGTTGCCGCGCGACTGTCCGGTAGGCGTGTGGAGGCCCTCTCGGAGCGGACCGAGACGTCCACGACCTGGGCCAACAAGGACGGTTCGCTCACTACTGAACTCGCCGCCGGCCCGGTCCGGTTCGAGGACGAAACCACTGGCGACTGGCGGGACGTCGATCTCGATCTCGTACAGGGATCTGACGGCTCGGTCGAGCCTACGGCCCACCCCCGCGGACTGAAGCTCGCGGGCAAGACCGGCGCTCCGGCCACGTCACTCAAGGCGGCACAGGCATCCAAGGCAACCGACTTGGTGACGCTCGGTGAGGGTGAGCAGCAGATCACGCTGCAGTGGAAGGGCGGTCTGCCCGCGCCGAAGCTGGAGGGCACACGTGCTGAGTACGTCAACGCGGTGCCCGGCGCTGACGTGGTGGTCGAGGCCACCCGGACCGGCTTCGAGCAGTTCGTCGAGATCAAGCAGAAGCCTGCCACCGACGGCTACACCTACACCCTGCCGCTCAAGGCCAAGGGCCTGAAGGCGAAGCAGCAGGCGGACGGCAGCGTGCTGTTCACGGACAAGAAGAACAAGAAGCAGGCCCTCATGCCTGCGCCGGTGATGTGGGACTCCACCGTCGACGAGCGCTCCGGCGAGCACACCCGCCGGGTGCCGGTCGCCATGAAGGTCGTGGCCAAGGGCTCCGGCGTCGACCTGGTGATCACCCCGGACGCAAAGTTCCTCGCCGACCCGGCCACGAAGTACCCGGTGACGGTGGACCCCTCCACCTCATCCCTGTCCAGCGTTTTCGACACCTACGTGCAGCAGGGCGAAACCGTCGACTGGTCGAACGACGTCGAGCTCGACCTGGGAAACCCAGGCACGAAGAACGCCGACGGCACGCCGCGCACAGCGCAGTCCTTCATCTCCTGGAACAGCTCCCCTATCCAGGACGCCTTGGTCCTGGACGCGAAGCTGTCCCTGTGGAACTTCCACTCGGGCAACAACGTGGACTGCAAAGCGTATCCGTGGGAGGTGTGGTCCTCGCCCGCGGCCTCCACGTCCAGCCGGTGGACGAACCGGCCGACGATGACGGCCAAGAAGGCCACCTCCACCGAGACGCGCGGCAACACCTCGTGCACCACGCAGCCCGACGGGTGGATCAACGCCAACGTCACGACACTTGTCCAGGAGTGGGCGTCAGCCAAGGCCACCCGCGGTCACATGGGGCTGCGAGCCACTGACGAGAGCGTGGTTGCCCAGTGGAAGCGGGTCAACTCCGCCAACGCGGCCTCGAACCCGCCGAAGCTGGTGGTCAACTACAACTACCGGCCGCGCACCGGCACCAAGCAGGAAGCCGGCCCGCCCTACTTCTCCTACGGCGGCGCCTACACGGTCAACACGGTCACCCCGACGCTGCGGGACACGTTCGTCGACTCCGACGGTGACAAGGTCAACGGCACCTTCCAGATCTTCGACAACGCCACCAACACCCAGGTCGGCGACGTCATCGTCTCGAAATACGTGCCCTCGGGCCAAGTCGCCTCGGTGACCGTCCCTGCCGGTGTGCTGACCAACGGCAAGACGTACAAGTTCCGGACCTCGCCGTACGACGGTGCGCACTACAACGTCGGCTGGTCGGCGTGGAAGACGTTCACGGTCGACACCAGTGCCCCTTCCGCCCCGGCGAAGATCGTCTCGACGGACTATCCCTCGACCGCGTGGGTCAAGGGCGCAGGCCAGGCCGGGATCTTTACCGTGACCCCGCCCGCGGCCGATCACAACTGGCTTGAGTGGTCGCTGGACGGTGTGACGTGGACCAAGGTCGCTACCGGCGGCTCCACGGCGGCCAAGGGCATCAGCATCGTGCCGCCGAAGGACGGTACCCACACCCTGCAGGTGCGGGCCGTGGACAAGGCGGACAACAAGTCCGAGGCCATCGACTACACCTTCCACGCAGGACCTGGCGGGTTCATTCAGCCAGGTGAGGGTGAGCGCACCGCGCGCCGTCTGCCTCTGGTCGCCGAGGTCGATGCCGCCAAGTACGACCATGTGTCCTTCTCCTGGCGCCGTTCGGAGGCCGACCCCTGGGTGAAGATCCCGGCGGGCGATGTGACCTCCAGCGGCACGGCGCTGTCCGCGTGGCCGGTCCCGATGACGGGCGGCAAGAACGCTCCGCTCGTGTGGAATGCCACCAGCACCGTCGACCCGGACGGCAGCGTGCAGATCAAGGCCGACTTCACCGGCCCCAGCTCTGCTTCGGGCAGCACCGAGCCCTTGACCGTGATCGTGGACCGCAACGCCGACGGCGCCGCCGGCAGCGAGGTGGGGCCGGGTTCGGTGAACCTGCTGACCGGTGACTACACCCTGTCCGCCTCGGACGCCTCCGCGTTCGGTCTGTCGGTGTCACGCACCGCCACCTCACGGACACCGGAGAAGGCGGCCAAGCAGGAGGGCCAGGCGCCGATCTTCGGCAAGGAATGGGTGGCCGGAACCGCAGGTGAGCTGACGGACTCCGACTACTCGCACGTTCGCCGGACCTCCGACACCGCTGTGGCCGTCGTCGACTCCGAGGGCGAGGACACCCACTTCACCGCCAACGCCGGCAAGACCGGCTGGATATCCGAGCCCGGCTCCGAGGACCTGACCCTCAAGGGCAGTGTGAGCGGCACCTTCACACTCACCGACACCGAGGGCACGGTCACCGAGTTCACCAAGGCCGACGCGGCAGCCACGACCTGGCAGGTCTCCAGCACCCTGCTGGACGGTCTCGCCAACTCCACCACCACCGTGATCTCCGAAACGGTCACCGTGGACGGCAAGAAGCTGGCCCGCCCCAAGCGGGTCATCGCGCCGACCTCGGCCGCCACCGCCGCCGCCTGCACCACCGCCCCGGCGACCAAGGGCTGCCGCGTCATGGAGTACGTCTACGCCACCTCCACCACCGCCACAGACGCCGCATTCGGTGACGTCAGCGGCCAGGTGAAGGAAGTTCGCCTGTGGTCCACCGCACCCGGAGCAGCAGCGGCGACGTCCAAGTCCGTACAGATGTACCTGTACGACGACACCGGGCGTCTGCGCCAGACCTGGGATCCGCAGATCACCCCGTCGCTGAAGACGGAATACGCCTACGACACGGCCGGCCGGATCATTCAGCAGACCACGCCCGGCGAGCTGCCCTGGACCTTCACCTACGGCAAGGCCGGTAACGCCGCCACCGCTGGAGAAGGGATGCTCCTCAAAGCCACTCGCCCCGGCCTCCAGCAGGGCACGACCGGCACCGAAGCAGAAACCGCAGCCACCAGCGTCGTCTACGACGTTCCGCTGACCGGCACCTCCGCCCCCTACAAGATGGGCGCCGCGGATGTGAAGGCATGGGGACAGCTGGACGCGCCGACCGACGCGACCGCAGTCTTCCCCGCCGACTCCGTGCCCTCCTCCAACACGGGCAGCGCGCTGTCCGCAGCCGACTACAAGCGCGCCAGTGTCCAGTACCTGGGCGTCTCCGGCCGCGAGGTCAACTCCGTCACTCCCGGCGGGCACATCTCCAGCACCGAATACGACCGGTTCGGCAACACGGTCCGTGAACTCTCGGCCGCCAACCGCGCTGTCGCGCTCGGCCTCACCTCCGATGACAAGGCAGCCCAGGCAGACCTCGGCATCGGCCAGCTCACCGGCGCCGAGCGAGCCGACCTGCTGTCCACCCGATCCGTCTACGACGAGACCGGAACCCGCGAGCTGGAGGAGTTCGGCCCGCTGCGGCGCATCGACCTCACCGCCGACCTCAAGTCCGGCACCACCACCCTCGTCCCGTCCGGAACGTCCGTGACCGCCCGTACCTGGACGGTCAATGAATACGACGCCGGACGTCCGACCGACGGAACAGCCAAGGTCAAGGACCAGATCACCAAGGTCACCACAGGTGCTCAGGTGCGGGAGCATTCGAGCATCCAGGGCGAGACCCGGGTGACGCAGACGGTCTACGACTGGGCCAAGGGCCTGCCGACCAAGACGATCAAGGACCCGGGCGGCCTCGCGATCACCGAGACCACCGAGTACGACACCCAGGGCCGGGTCGCCAAGCAGCTCCTGCCAGGAGCCACCGGCACCGACGCCGCGACCCGGGTGACCACCTACTGGTCCGCGACCGGCAGTGGACCCTGCGCCGGACGCCCGGAGTGGGCTGACCTGCAATGCTCCACCAGCGCGGCCGGAGCAATCACCGGCGGCGGCTCCAACCCGACCGCACTGCCGACCACCACCACCGAGTACGACTGGTGGGGCAAGGCAGCCAAGGTCACCGACACCGCGAACGGCATCACCCGCACCACCACGACGACGTACGACGATGCCGGCCGTCCCACCAAGGTCGCCGTCACCGGCGGCACCGGGCAGGCCGTCCCGGAAGCCACCACCGAGTACGACCCGGCCACCGGCCAGGCCGTCAAGACGATCTCGCCGACCGGCGGAACGATCACCAGGGCGTACGACAAGCTCGGCCGCCAGATCTCCTACACAGACGCAGACGGCGGCAAGACCATTACCGAGTACGACCTGCTCGACCGCCCCGTCAAGGTCACCGACACCTCACCCTCCACCGTCACCTACACCTACGACCACACCATTGAGCCGCGCGGCCTGGTCACCAAGACCACCGACTCCATCGCAGGCGCCTTCTCCGCCGCCTACGACGCCGACGGCTCCGTCAGCAGCGAAAAGCTGCCAGGCGGATACACACTCAAGCAGACCGAGGACACCACCGGCTCGGCTGCCGACCGCACCTACACCCGCGACAGCGACGGTGCGATCGTCTACTCCGACACCGTGACCGAGTCGATCCACAGCCAGGTCACCAACCACGCGGGCTGGTCCGACCAGACCTACCGCTACGACAACGTCGGACGGCTCACCACAGTCGAGGACACCTCCGAGACGGTATGCACCCGCCGGGCGTACGCCTTCGACACACGCACCAACCGCAAGTCGCTCACCACGGTGACAACCGCACCCGGCCTCGACTGCGCCACCACCGGCGGCACCACCACCAACCACACCTACGACAGCGCCGACCGGCTCGTCGACACGGGTTACACCTACGACGCCTTCGGCCGCACCACCGCCCTGCCCGCCAGCACCATCGGCTACTACGCCAACGACCTCGCCTACCAGCAGACATCGGGCGGCAAGCGCCAGACCTGGCAGCTCGACGCCAACCTGCGCTTCCGCTCCTGGAAGGTCGAGACCGGCAGCGGCACCACCTGGACCCAGACCCAGTCCAAGCTCAACCACTACGACAGCGACGGCGACAACCCCCGCTGGATCACCGAGGAAACCGCCACCGGCGCACTGACCCGCAACGTCGACTCCGCCTCCGGAGACCTCGCCGCGACCACCAGCAAGACCGGCGACACCGTCCTCCAGCTCACCACCATCCACGGCGACGTCGCCCTCCAGCTGCCGCTGGACACCAGCAAGGTCCCCGTCGCCCTGGACTCGGACGAGTACGGCAACACCCGCCCCGGCCAGGCGGCCACGCGCTACAACTGGCTCGGCGCCAAGCAGAGGTCTGCCGAGACGCTTACCGGCCTCACCCTCATGGGCGTGCGCCTCTACAACCCCACCACCGGCCGTTTCCTCTCCGTAGACCCCATCTACGGAGGTAACGCAAACGCCTACGAATATGTCAACGCAGACCCCGTAAACCGCTTTGACCTCGACGGTAAATGGGGTTGGGTGAAGAAGGCGTTGCGCTGCACTGCAACTAAGTGCCTCTTCTTCAGCAAAAAGAATCGTCATTTCGTGATGCGGGATGGCAGGCCTGGATTGCACTTCAAAAATCACAGAATTCGGGCCGAATGGGATCGGTCCAACGGGTGGCATGTCAATGTTGGGAAGAAGCACTACAGGGCAAGAAGTGCGCTCCGGTATGCGGCTAGATGGGGAGGTCGTGCGGCTAGGATAATTGGTCGCTCTGCAGGTAGGTGGGGGCCGCCCATCTGGATACCGGATGAAGTCCGCCGGTACCGAAACCCCTGCTACAAGAGGGTTTGCGTAGCATAATCCATCAGTAATGCGATATAATGTTGCCCCTCCTTGGTCAACCAAGGAGGGGCAACATGCCTCCCGGAAGAGGTCTCGTAATGCGGTACATTGAATCAGCAAGTCCTCGCGATATGGAAATATTTCTGACCGGACTGGCTTCGGAGCTTCTTTCAATTCGGGCGAAAGTAATTATTGACCTTTATGTCGATGAGTCGATCGCCGATGAGCGAACTCAAGAGGCGTTCGGGAAAATGAAGGAGGCTGCGACTCGAGAGTCGAGCGTTCGCGAACCGCGACGTTTTTCTCGGCGGAGGGATCCATTTATGGGAATGGAGGTCGATTTGGTAAAAACGGATGCGGTTGCCCATTTTTCCCTCCTGGCGCATCGGGTGATCAATGCTGAGGCGTGGTGCGGAGAAAATCAAGTTTTTGGCACGGTGGAATCCCCAGTAAAAGTCTGGGTCGATATGGATGATGAGACCGTCGATAAATTGATTGCTTCCGCTAGTGTCGCCGGGGCGGCAGTGCGAGGTTAATAGACGCGACTCGCTCGGTCGATCGAATATAGAGGGAGACTGTCTGTGACCCGATCTGGTGACGCGCACTTGGCGCCGAAACACGCCCCCCGGGGGCTGGTCCCACAACATGAAGGCCAGTCCCGGACCCGGAGGAACTTTGACAAGCAAAGCAAAGCAAACCTCACGAGCGATGTTTTGGTCCGGGGGGCTCGTCTTCGCCCTAGGGATCACCGTATCCCTGCTCTACGGGCACATGGACGGCGAGCGGCTCTTCTTCTGCTCGACAATCATCCTCGGAGTCGGCTGGGTGGTCGAAAGGGAATCGAACGACTGAATAGCGCACCCGCCTCAGCGAGGGTTTCCCTGTTAGCCTCGATCTTTCGTGACGGGCCGTCGGATTTTCCGGCGGCCCGTCACGAAAGATCGAGGCTAAAGGCGGCCTGAAGGCATCGATACGAGGGACTACCGCCTCGGGGAAGATCCCTCGGCTGAAGCCGCTTGGCGCCTGCCCTCAAGAGACGAGTATCTTCGGGCACCCATGCCTTCGTGCCGCCCCGGCTGGCCTTCCCTCGACCAGCCGGGGCCTTGCTAGGTTGAAGCTTCTCAGCCGATGATGGCGACAGGGGCGTCCCAGGCGTTGCGGTCGACTGTGATGGTGTATCCGCCTCGCGTCTCTCTGCTGTTGACCATGTACTGGTGGCCGCGGCTGTGGTTGGTGTACTGAGCGGGGTTCCACGGCCAGTCGGTGGTGGTCGTGTTCTTTTTGTCCCACAGCGCGTACCAGAGGTTGCCTGGCAGGTCCGTCTTGTTCGGGGCGGTGGCGATGGCCTTGGCACTGGAGCTGCTGAAGCCGTAGAGGCCGCCACGGTAGGTTGCGTTCCGCAGCGTTTTAGTGAAGGAGCGCACATAGGTCAGGGTGGCGTCGTTGCACGCCTTGTCGGTGATGTCGTACGACTCCATGTTCAGGTAGATCGGACTGCCGGCCTTCATCCCGAGGGCTGATGCCTTGGCCACCGCGTCCCTCGCGTTACTCGCACCGACGGAGGCCGCCGTGGAAGCAGTGATCCTTTCCGGGTTCGCGCTCTTCTGGCAGGGCGGCTGCGCGCCGACGTAGAGCGGTATGAGCTTCCAGCCTGTGGAGTTGGCCGACTTCACCCAGGACTTGGTCAGGTTGGGCTGGGCGCAGCCACGGTTCTTGCCGCCGATGTAGACAGCGGCGGCGCCGTAAAACTTCGTGTTCCACGCTTTCATCGCCGCGAGGGAGGGCGCAGTGCACGTATCGAACGCCCGACCGGTGTAGGTCTTCTGCGCGGGCCAAACGGTGGCCGCCATGGATGTCTGTGCTGCGATTCCGGCGCCCGCAGTGACGACAACACCCGTCGTCGCCCAGGCGATGTAGCGGCCCTTTTTGGACAGGCGATGACTGGACAATCCCCACCCCATTCGTATGGCAGCCGACGGCTGCCGTGAATCCGACGCATCTGCGGAGGACAGCTTGCGCGACGCCGCAACTCGACTGCAGACGGGTGCAGCGTCTGCGTAGTGGCGCCGCCTCCGTTTCGGATGCCCGAAGCAGGGCTTGGGCGAGTTCCGTGGTCGGGCGGTTCGTCAGGCTGTGATGGTTTGGGGTGTATAGCAGGGCAGGCACGGGCTTCGTGATCATTGGGGTGTCGAAGCTCAACGATCATGAGGTGGCCCGTGCCTGCCGCTGTATCTTCTCCCATTCCGCCGGTGTTGATGAAGCTAGGTCCGCTGGACATCGGTCAAGTCGCTGACCTGCGGCCTTTCCTGGAGCGGGTGCCCGACCCGCGCGCAAGGCGGGGCCGCTGGTACTCGCTGACCGCGATCCTCCTCGTCTGTGCCTGCGCGGCCGTGTCCGGAGCGAGGAGCACGGACGAGAGCGCCGAGTGGGCGGCGCGGGCTTCGGACACCGTGCTGACGGCCGTAGGTGTCCGTCGGCATCCGCTGCGGTGGCGTCGTTCGCCCTCGCGGACCACGACCGGCCGCGTGCTGGCCGTTGTCGACAGTGGCGCCCTGGACCAGGCCGTCGGCGCCTACCTCACCGGCTTGAATACCGCGGTAACGGGTTCGGAGAAACGGCAGGTGATCGCCGTCGAGAGCAAGTCACTGAGAGGGACGGCCCGCCTGTCCGCCGGCCGCAGGCATCTGCTCTCCGCGGTCACCCACCACCGGGCCCTGAGCCTCGCGCAGGCGGAGGTCGGAGCGAAGACGAACGAGACCATGCACTTCCGGCCTCTGCTGGAACCCCTGGACCTGGACAGATCACTGGTCACCTTCGACGCCCTGCATTCGGTGAAGGCGAACGTCACCTGGCTGGCCGAGACGAAGAACGCCCACTACATCGCCATGATCAAGCGGAATCAGCCGACCGCCTGCCGGCAGCTCGCCGCCCTGCCCTGGCATGACATCACCGTCCAGCACACCGCATCCTCCACCGGACACGGCCGCCGTGAGTCCCGCTCCATCAAGACCTGCGGCATCGCCGACGAACTCGGCGGGATCACCTTCCCCCACGGCCGCCTCGCCCTCCGCGTTCACCGACGCCGCAAGCAAACTGGCGGGCGCGAGAGCCGCGAGACGGTCTACGCCGTCACCAGCCTCGACGCCCACGCGACCACCCCGGCAGAACTCGCCGCCGCCGTCCGCGGCCACTGGGCCGTCGAGGCCCTGCACCACGTGAGAGACGTGACCTATGCCGAGGACGCATCCACCGTCCACACCGGCACCGGACCCCGCGCCATGGCCACCTTCCGCAACCTCGCCATCGGCCTGCTCAAAACCCTCGGAGCCACCAACATCGCCAAGACCACCCGGGCAATCCGTGCCCAGCCCGAACGAGCCCTCCCACTCCTGGGCGTCACCAACAACCCCGACGCTCAGGGAACTTGATCAAGCCCTGGAACCTCGAGGCCGTCCGGGCGCGCGGACACTTCCCCAACGAGGCCGCGGCCATGAAGTGCGTCTACACGGCCCTCATGAGCCTGGACCCCACCGGAAAGGGCCGAAAGCGGTGGACCATGCGCTGGAAGGCACCCCTGAACGCCTTCCAGATCGCCTTCGAAGGCCGGCTCACCCCGGCTGCCAACTGACCCACTACAGAAACTGGATCAGCCGTTTACTGGACACACCCCCGTCAGCTTGGCCGTGAGCCGTACTTCGTCGGGTCTCCCGGCCGCCTGGCGGCGCTCGGCATCGGCGCACCAGTATTGCTCGGACAGCAGAGACGACGGTCGATCAACGCCCGTCCCCAGCTGGCGGCGGAGAAACCCGGCCTCTTCTTCGAGGTCCCGCACTCTCGTCTTCGTCAGGACGCCGTTCCGCCTGCGGTCCAGCAGGGCTGCAGATCCAGGCGTCCTTCTCCGGGCTCGACAAGGGTGCCGGTCGCCCTGGGCGGCGCAGTAACTCCTTCGGGTGACTTCTGCGCTCCGGTGACCTCGGTTGGGAAGAAGGCCAAGGCCGAATCAGGCCAGGCACGACGGCACCTGGCTACCCGATGCGTCACAGGGGAAGCCGGGCAGGCATGGTGCCGTCGGCGGGAACTGGCGCGATCATGCCAGGGTCGTCTGACACATCGGAAAGCGGAAGGAACGGCTGTGCGCTGGAAGAGGAATCTCGCTGTGCTGCTGATGGGCGCGTGCCTGGCGGCGGGCCTGCAGGCCGGGCCGGCCACGGCCATCGTCGGAGGAGGGGAGGCGAATCCCCTCAGCCATCAGTTCATGGCCGGCCTGGTCGACACGAAGCATCGCGTGTTCTGCGGGGCGACACTGATCTCCCCCAGGTATGTGGTGACTGCCGCGCACTGCCTTCAGGGGACGCAAGCCCAGAGCTTGAGGGTTCTGCTGGGCGATCACGACATCAGCAAGGCCATGGAAAACCCCTACACGAAGCTGGTCCAGGTCGACCACATCAGAGTTCACGAGAACTACAACCACTACACCCAGGACGCTGACATCGCCTTGGTAAGACTCGTGGCGCCAGTGGAGAGAAGCGGGGGCATCAGGGAGGCCTACCTGCCCTGGCAGCACGCGCCCGGTGCCTTCGACAACGTCCGCGTGACGGCTATGGGCTGGGGCAGCCAAAGCCTCGGCGGCCCGGCGAGCAGCGTCCTGCAGAGCGTCGGCCTCGACACGATGACCAACGCCGAGTGCGTCAGCCGAGGCATGGAGGACGTCACGTCCGGCAGTATCTGCACCCACACACCGGGCCGGGACACCTGTGTGTTCGACAGTGGCGGTCCTGTGACCTACGACGCGGGGTACCCCGTCCTGATCGGAGTCATCTCCTACGGCAGGGGCTGTGCCACCGACAGTCCCTCCGTGAGCACTCGCGTCAGCTCTTATCTGCAATGGATTGTCCAGAACACCCCCGACGCCGTCTATGAAACGAGCGGGACCTGGCCCGCTTCCCGGCGCTGACATCACTATCCGCCAACTGCCATGGGACCGCCGTAGGAACGTGGCCGGGTGACCGCTACCCCGCCGGCCGGGTGGCGGGGCGGGGAGCGGTGGCCGGACGGTCAATCGGTCCGGCCCCAGAGTGTGGCGGCGTTGCGGCGCAGTTCGCGAGAGATTGTCCCGGGGGCACGCCCCAGGGCACGGGCGATCTCGCGCACGCCCTTGCTCATCGCCCTGAGGATCGCGATCTCCTCGCGTTCCTCGAACGTGAGGTACCGGCCCGAGGGCTCGGCCAACGAGATCGGAGGCATGCCGCCAGCGTGACGAAACCACCTCGCGCCCACCGGCCACGACACGCCGACCGCCAGCGACGCCTCGGCCGTCGTGACCCCCGTGGCGATCAGTCGCCAGAACTGGCGCTGCACGACCCGAGACGGATCAGGCCGCCCCGGCGAGCGCATCGCCGGCCGCAACGCACGGTCAGCGCGCCACTGCCGACGCCGCCCCTCCGGAACATCGCTGGTCTTCAAACTCCAGTCCGCCGTGGCCACGTCGCACACCTCCAAGATCAGGGTGTTGCGACGACCAGTTGAAACCACCCTGGGCGCCGTGATCGGTGTGCAGGACCGCCCCGGCGAGGCCGCCGCGGGTCCGCTCGGCGGCGGCCAGGGCGTCGGTGACGAGGTCGGTGCGCATGTGGTCCGCGATCGCCCAGCCGGCAAGATGCCGTGAGGCGAGGTCGATGACGGTGGCCAGATAGAGGAACTTCCCGCCGTCCAGCGGGAGATAGGTGATGTCGCCGACGTACTTCGTGTTCGGCGTGCTTGCGGTGAAGTCGCGGCCAATGAGGTCTGGGGCCTTGGCCGCGGCCGGGTCGGCAACAGTGGTGCGGTGTCTGCGGCGCGAGCGCACGCCCGCCAGACCGGCACCCCGCATCACGCGCGCGATCCGCTTGTGGTTGACGCGCTCGCTCGCCTCGCGGAGCTCGGCGGTGATCCTGGGGACGCCGTAGGTGCCGTCCGACTCGTAGTGCACGGCCCGTATCCGGGCGGCGAGGCGGGCGTCGGCCGCCTGCCGGGCGGCCCGGTCCGCAGCGGTGCGGCGCCAGTAGTAGAAGCTGGAGCGGGCGATGCCGAGGATGGTGCACAGCCGCTTCACGCCGTAGCGGCGGTGGTGGTCGGCGACGAACTGGAAGCGGTTCACCAGCGCGTCTCCCCGGCGAAATACTTCGCCGCCTTGCGCAGGATCTCGCGTTCCTTTTCCAGCTCGCGGACCTTCTTGCGCAGAGCTGCGTTCTCCGCCTCCAACGGCGTGGGCGGCTCGGCCGGTACCTCGGCTCGGCGTCCCCGGGGCCGGCTCGCACCAGCGGCCCGGACCCAGTTCCGCAGGGTCTCGGGATTGATCCCCAGATCGGCAGCGACCTGCCTGATCGTCGCTTCGGGCCGCGACTGGTACAGCGCGACCGCGTCCGCCTTGAACTGCGGCGGATAGTTCTTCATGACCACGAGATGTCCGTTCTCAGATCCTCAGGATCCAGCGTCTCGGGTGTCCAAGATCAGGGGTCAAGGCCCAAGGACGCCTTGCCCGAGGACCTGGCCGCCGCCGTGCGCACGGCCGCCGCCGGACGCACGACACTGGCACCGACCGTCGCCGACCGCCTGATGAACCGGCTGCGCACACCGGGCACCGCCCTGACCCGGCGCGAGACCGAAGTCCTTGTCCTGGTCGCCGACGGCCTGTCCAACCAAGCCGTCGGCGACCGCCTCCACCTGACCGAAGGCACCGTCAAGGCCCACCTGGCTCGCGTCTACGCCAAATGCGGGACGGTGATCTCCCCGCCCCGCAGGAGCTGCACCGTGGCCCGAACCGGTCGTCAGACTCTCGGAGGTCCGCTCCAGGGGTGACATCACCGACGCGACGAGTTCCGGCGGGCCAAGGAAAAGATCCTCCACTGAACCCGGGCCCTGAGCCGGACGTGTCCCTGCTCGTGTCCTGCCCGCCGAAACCGTGCTGACCGTGGTTGCTTGGGAACGTGATCAGCGCAGTTCGTACCCATGTCCTGCCAGCCTCCCAACGTCGCTCGCTGGACGAACTGAGCCAGGACCTGGACTTGTCGACCGGGGACACCACATCCAAGCGTTCTGCGTTCTGGACCATGCTGACGCTGTCGTCGGTCATCGCGGCCGGCGGAGTGCTCACGGACTCGACGGCCACCGTGATCGGCGCCATGATCATCGCGCCGCTGTCCACACCGATCATGGGTATCGCCCTGGGCTCGGTGCAGCGCCGCCGCACCGGGTCGGCCAGGACCGTCCTCCTTGCGTGCCTGTTGGTGATCGCCGTCGGGATGGTGATGTCGGTGGCCCTCCCCAGTGATTACGACCTGCTGTCCAACAGTCAGATCTCGTCGCGGACGTCGCCCGGCCTGATGGCTTTGATCGCCGCCCTGGCGACCGGCTTCGCCGGCGCGGTGGCGCTGGCTCGGCGGGATGTCGCAGCCGTGCTGCCCGGTGTCGCGATCGCCATCTCCCTCGTTCCGCCCCTGGTGGTGGTCGGGGTGTGTCTGGGACAGCTCTCGGGATGGCTGGCGCTGGGCGCGCTGGTGCTGTTCGTGTCGAACCTGTTCGCCCTGGTCTTCGGGGGCATGGTGGTGTTCGCCTCGCTCGGCTACGGGGTGGAGGCCGACAAGGCTGCCGGACGGCCCGCCCGCAGCGCATACGCCGCCATGGCCCTGCTGTTCGCCGCGGTGACCGTTCCGCTGACGGCCAACACCGTGCTGACGTTCCTGCTCAACACATGGACCGGCAGCACCAAGGACGTGGCGCAGCAGTGGCTCGCCGAAACCCCCGGCGCGTCCGTCACGAGCGTCGACGTGAATTCCCGGACGATGTACATCCACGTACGCACCCCGCAGGACCTCCCGCCGGTGGAGTCTCTGCTCGACCGGCTCGAGGGACGCATCCCGGACGGCATCCCCGTCGTGGTGGACGCGTCACGTGGTCGGCGCATCGACGCCGGGGTGGTCGGCGACTGAGCGTCGCACGGCGGCTCATCCAGCCGTCCCGGCCCCACGGTGTGAGCGCCTCAGCGCCACCCCGTCCGGCTGCGAGTGAGGTTCACTCCTGGACACGCGTGCGCCGGCCGCCCTCGCGGAGGCAGAGGGTGCCGGCCGGTGGCCGGACAGTGATGGTATGCCGCAGAGGGACTTTCTCCGCCGCCGACCGGGTTCTCCCTTTCGATAGGGTACCCGAGGGGGTATCTCGAAGGAGAGTAGTTGTGGAACTCGCGATGGCGGCTGAGGAACTGAAGACGGTGGTCAACCGACTGCGCAGGGCGCAGGGACAGATCGCCGGGGTGATCAAGATGATAGAGGAGGGGCGGGACTGCGAGGACGTGGTCACACAGCTCGCGGCGGCGTCCCGGGCTCTGGACAAGGCGGGCTTTGCGATCATCGCCACCGGTCTTCAGCATTGCCTGACCGATGCGGACATGGCCGCTTCCGGTGACCGGGAACAGATGCGAGCCCGGCTGGAGAAGCTGTTTCTCTCGCTGGCCTGAGCCGGACAGTCAACTGCACATCAAAGGCCGGCCACCCCTGGGGCTCGGCCCGCGTATCGCCGCCAGATCGTTGCAGGGCTTCGGCCCGTGCCGGACGGCGCTGGCCGCAGGCGGGCGCCGTCCGGGCTCGGCGGTGTCGGTGTCCGCGCTGGGCACGGCGTATGAGCTGGCGGAATTCTGGGCGTCGCCGATCCCGGCTCCGCCCTGGCCGTGGCGGGCGTAGAAGGCGACCGCTTGCACGGACGGGGCGCTGCCGGCCGTCCACGCCCTGGGGGTGTCGGTTCCGATGTTCGTGCGGCGTTGGGGGAGGACCGTCTCGACCCGGGCCGCAGGCGCTGCCTGCGAGGCCGGACCTTCCCGGCGGGTCTGGTGTCTCCGTAGAGCACATCGGTCCTCGGCGGCGTGCTGTACGTGGCGCTCGGTGCTGCTGACCCGGCCTTCGAGGGCACCCCCACACTGCCGTCGGTGCTGAGCCGTCCGCGCGAGGGCAGGGGGCTGTTGGCCGCACGCCCTGGCAAGCGAAAGGGGGGAGGGGTGAGGCTCCGCATCCCTGCCCCTCCCCCTCTCGCGCAACTCAGCGGTTGCGCAGTGCGGCCAGGGTGTTGTGGAGGTCGGCGGCGCGGGGACGGTTGTGGGGGAGCCTGGCGAGCAGGGCGGCCATGCCGCAGCTGTTGGTGAGGGCGGAGAAGACCAGACCACTCGCGATGGCAGCGGAGAGGAACTGGAATGCGGGGTGGACGACGAGCCCGAGCAGCAGGCCGAGCAGCACGATCGCTCCCGCGGTGAGCCGCACTTGTCGCTCCATGGCCCACGTAGCGCGCGCGGCGCCCTGGGGGCGGTGCAGCTCGTGGCCGTCGGCGGTCCAGGCGCCGGTGCCTCCCGAGAGGGTGGCGGTGGTGACGCCGTGCTCCGCGAGGATCCGGCCGGCGTTCTCGGAGCGGGCGCCCGAGGCGCAGACGACCAGGACGTCGCCGTGCTCGGCTGCGTGACGGATGTCGGGCAGCGCGCGCTGGATCTGGTCGAGGGGGATGTTGAGCGCGCCGGGGAGGTGGCCGCCGGCGTATTCGCCCGGGGTGCGCACGTCGATGACGGTCAGCTCGTGCAGGCGGGTGCGCGCCTCGTCGGTGGCGAGGGCGGTGGGGGTGGTCATGGCTGGAGTCTTCCTTATCTGTTGGGAAGTGGTGTGGATCGAGCGGTGGCGACCGGAAGAACGGCGGTTCTGGACCGGCGGTGCCAGCTCAGGGACGGCCCCCGGAGATCTGGGCAGGGGCGGGGTGGGGCGGTCGATCGCGGTTTGATGTGAGCACGTCGGGCACGGTGTGGCCGCTCAGACGAGGACGTCTACGAGCATGAAGGCCGCCACCGCCAGCAGGACGCCGGCGAAGATCTTCTGAAGGGTGGTGCCGGAGATCTTCGTCGCGAGGCGTTTGCCGTCCCAGGCGCCGAGGATCGCGGCTCCGGTGAAGGGGCCGATGATCTCCCAGTGGAGCCCGCCACTGGTGCCGGTGCGAGCGGCGAGCGCGGCCAGGGAGTTCACCGTGATGACGAGCAGGCTGGTGCCCACCGCCCGCCGCATGGTCAGTCCCAGGACGCTCACGAGGGCGGGCACGGCGAGAAATCCCCCGCCGACGCCCAGGAAACCCGTCACGGCGCCGAGTCCGGCACCAGCGCCGGCCGCCTTGCCGGGACGCATCCGGTCCGGCGGCTCCGACGCGGACGGGCGGAGCATGCGCAGGGCCGCCAGCGCGGCGATGACCGCGAACGCCGACGTCAGTACCGCTTCGGGCAGGCTCCCGGCGACGGCCCCGGCGAGGAAGGCGGGGACGATGCCCGCCGCGGCGAACAGCGCCCCTGTCTTCCACGCCACGTTCCCGTCGCGGGTGTGGGCGTACAGGGCCGTGACGGAGGTGGCGGTGACGATGATCAGGCTGGCGGTGGTGGCGGCGGCCGGAGTGAAGCCGAGCAGGTAGATCAGTGCCGGTACGGCAAGGACGCTGCCACCACCGCCGAGGGCGCCGAGAGCGAGACCGATGACGGCCCCGGCGACGAGGGCGAGAACGAGTACGGTCACGCTATCCGGCCGCTGTTCCCGCGTTCGTCGACGACCGGGTGCCCGGCGGCGGCCCACGCGTTCATGCCGCCTTCAACGTCCACCGCCTGCGCTCCGCGCTCGGCGAGAAGATGCGCCGCCTGCTGGGAGCGGTGTCCGCTGCGGCAGATCACCACCAGAGGCCGGCCCTCCGCCACGGTCGGCAGGGTGGCGTCGGTGGCCAGTTCCGTCAGCGGTACGTGGACGGCGCCCGGGGCGTGGCCCGCGGTCCATTCGGATGTCTCACGGACGTCCAGCAGGACCGCGTCGGGCTGCTCGCCGCCGGTGCGGCTGCGTGCCTCGTCGACCGTGACGCGGGGCCCGTTTCGGCGAAAGAGGGACATCACACGCTTCCTTCCTTGCGAGGGAACGGTCGGAAGTCAGCCGGAGGCCAGGGACAGCCCGGCATCCGTCGCGGCGTCGAAGCCGTCGTCGACGGCGACCACATCGCGGCCGACCGCGTCCAGCAGGGAGGCGGCGATCGCCGCGCGCATCCCGCCGGCGCAGTGCACCCAGACCGTTCCGGGCGGTACTTCGCCGATACGGCCGTGCAGCTCGTGGATCGGGATGTGGACCGAGCCCTCGATGTAGCCGCCCGCATGCTCCGAGTTCCGGCGCACGTCCAGCACGACCACCTCGTCGCCGCGCTCACGGACGTCGGCGAGGTCGGCGAAGCGGGCGCGGGGGAAGGAAGCGAGCTGCTCGCCCTCGCGGACCCAGCCGGCCGGGTCGCCGGTGGCGGCGGCGGCCGGGTGGTCGATGCCCACCCGCGCCAGCTCCCGCTGCGCGTCGGCGATCTGCGCGGGGGTGTCGGCGAGCAGGGTGACCGGCTTGCCCCACGGGATCAGCCAGGCCAGGTAGGTGGCGAGCTTGCCCTCGCCCTCGAAGTTGAACGACCCGGCCACGTGCCCCTCGGCGAAGGCCATACGGCTGCGCAGGTCCACCACCCACTCGCCCGCGGCCAGCCTGGAGGCGATCTCCTCGGCATCGGCACGCCTCGGTGGGGTGAGGTCGACGGGTGCGGGGCCCGCGGTGTTGGCCGGGCCCATGTGCGCGTAGTAGGCGGGTACGTCGTCCAGGCCGTCGAGCATCTGGGCGACGAAGGTGTCCACGTCCAGGGTCAGCGCGTCGTTGGTCTCGCGCTCCTTGCCGATCGTGGTCGCGTCCCCCTCGGCCTGGGAGGAGGAGCAGAAGCTGCCGAACCCGTGGGTGGGCAGGACCGGCACCTCGTCGTCCAGCTCGTCGGCCAGCCGGTGGGCGGAGGCGTACTGGGCGCGGGCCAGCTGCTCGGTCAGCCGCGGCTCGACCAGGTCGGGGCGGCCCACGGCGCCGATCAGCAGTGCCCCGCCGGTGAACGCCGCCACACCGCGCCCGCCCTCCGTGAGGGCGTAGGAGGTGTGGTGCGGGGTGTGCCCGGGGGTGGAGATCGCCCGCAGCACCAGCCCTTCGTCCACGGTCAATGTGTCACCGTCGGCGACGGGGGTGCGGGCGAACGACACATGCGCCCCAGCCGGCACCAGGTACTGGGCGCCTGTGACGCGGGCCAGTTCCAGGCCGCCGGTGACGTAGTCGTTGTGGACGTGGGTCTCGGCCACGAAGGCGATGCGCACCCCCCGGCGGGCCGCCGCGGCGATGACCTGGTCGATGTCGCGCGGCGGGTCGATGACCACCGCGGCACCGGGTCCGCCGGCCAGATAGCTGCGGTTGCCCAGACCCTCGAACTCCAGGGTGTCGACGAAGAACACGGCTCACGACTCCTCTCGGATGCTTTACCCCGGGGGGTATCTCACATCACCCTAACAGCTATACCTAGGGGGGTATTCCATGCTGGGGGACCACCCCGCTCAAGGCATCGCCTCGCACCCCGCGGGTACCCATCGGGGCATGGGGGAAGCAAGCGTTCCGAACCATCCGGAGGTATCCGTGCCCTACGACCGCACCGTCCGTCTCGACGCCGACTTCGACACGGCCGTTTCCGCCGTCCGCAAGGCCCTGGCCGATCAGGGCTTCGGCATCCTCACCGAGATCGACGTCAAGGCCACCCTCAGGGAAAAGCTCGGCCACGACATGGAGGACTACCTGATCCTCGGCGCCTGCAACCCGCCGCTCGCCCACCAGGCACTGGAAGCCGACCGCTCCATCGGTCTGCTCCTGCCCTGCAACGTCGTCGTCCGCCGCGACGGCGACACCACGCTCGTCCAGGCCCTCGACCCGGGCACCATGGTCACCCTCACGGGCCTGGCCGCCCTGGAGCCGGTGGCGGCCGACGCCACAGCCCGGCTTGACGCGGCCCTGAACGCCGTCAGCTGATCCTGCCGCGCCCGGCCGACGGGTGGTCCGCACCGGTCGGCGGGTACGGGCGCGCAAGGCGTGGCCGAAGGGGACCGAGCGTCCGTTCCGCTGGTGGGCGGACGCCGGTCACGCGGGCAGGTCGGCTCCCTCGCCCGCCTTTCGGGGTCCGCCCCGGGCCCGCGGACGCGGCGGCTCCACCCGAACGCGAGCCGATGGCCGGCGGCTCTGACCAGGAGAAGGCCGGTCGCCGTCGCGGTGACAGCCGCCACCGCGTCGGCCGCCCCGAGGCCGAGCCTGGCGCCGAACGTGTCGGTGACCAGGCCGACCACCGGAGCGCCGAGAGGCGCGCCGCCGAGGAGGACCATCATGTACAGCGCGGTGACCCGGCCTCGGAACGTCGGGGCGGTCGAGGTCTGCATGGTGGCGTTGGTGGTGACGTTGACGACCATGGCGAACAGGCCCATGGGGACCATGAGCAGCGCGAAGCTCCACAGGGTCGGCGCCACGGCGGCCACGGTCCCCCGTGCGCCGAAGGCCAGCGCGGCGAGGAAGGGCAGCCTTCGCCGTGCTCTCTCGTGTCGGGCGGCGAGCAGCGCGCCTGCCAGGGAGCCCGTCGCGACGAGGGTGTTGAAGAGGCTGTAGGCGCCCGCACCGGCATGGAAGACGTCGTCGGCGAAGGCGGAGAGGTGGACGGGGAAGTGAGGTGGACGGGGAAGTTGAGGGCGAAGGTCCCGAAGAAGCCGACCAGGACGATGGGCCAGACCAGGTCGAGGCGGCCGGCGACGTAACGCAGGCTCTCGCGCAGCTGTCCCTTGCCGTTCGGGGCGCGCTCGACCGGGTGCAGTTCGCGGCGCCGCATCAGCATCATGCAGGCCAGGGGCGCGGCGAAGGACACACCGTTGAGGAGGAACGCCCAACCCGTGCCGACGCCCGTGATCAGCAGCCCCGCGACGGCGGGACCGATCAGCCGGGCGGACTGGAAGTTCGCGGAGTTGAGGCCCAGGGCGTTCCGCAGCAGTTCCGGGCCGACCAGTTCGGAGAGGAAGGACTGGCGGGCGGGGTTGTCGAGCACGGTCGCGAGGCCCACGGGGAACGCGGCGGCGTACACGTGCCAGACATGGACCCGGCCGGTCAGGGTGAGAAGGGCGAGCGCGAGTGCGGTGAGGGCCATGGCCACCTGGGTGGCGGCGAGTATCGGGCGCTTGGGCAGGCGGTCGACGAGGACGCCGCCGTACAGGCCGAATAGCAGCAGGGGCAGGAACTGCGGAGCGGTGGTGACGCCGACGGCGGTCGACGAGCCGGTGAGACCGAGGACCAGCCAGTCCAAACCTCGTGATGCTGAGGGGCGCGCCGGAGTGTGAACGTTCGCGCGCCGGATGTGCATCCTGCGCTTGTGCGCGCGCCCCTGCGGGCGGTGCTCGAACAGCTCCAGACTGTCCCGACCACAGGCAGGCTCCGGTACACCGGTGGCCACGTGTGCCCGATTCCGATCAGATCATGGATCTGAGATTCCTGGAGACGGCATCCTGCCGGGTGTTCGGGTACGCACCTGTCCGGCATCGACAGGGCTCGGCATCGCCGGTCGTGGAGACAGCCGGCCACGCGACGAAGGGACACACAGATGTACAGGCGATTACCGTCAAGAAGAGCTGCGGCAGGAAGCGGGTCGCGCGGACGCGCACTGCACGGCACCGGTTTCATAGCCGTGATGGCCCTGGCCGTGGGAGCGGTTCTCACTGGCCCGGCCACCGTTGCCCAGGCGCGGGAGACTGCGCCGGGCAGTCCCGGCGTTCCCCAGGCGCCCGCTGTCGTGTTCGAAGAAGACTTCGAGTACGAGCAGGACGCTGTCCCTCGGCTGATCACCGATTACACCGGGACATCCCCGCTTTCCCAGACGTACACCGCCGACCCGGCGTGGCTGACCGGATGCAACGGGTGGATCGTCTCTCCCCTCAATCCCGACAGCGGCCCGCCCGGCAGCGGTTGCGGCCCGTTCTGGGGGCCGCTGGAATCCATGGCAAGCGCACTCGGACAGTGGTCCGGTGGCGACCCGGCCACCAACCATGCCGTCGCTGCCTATACCGAAGGCAATCCGGGGGCCGGCAAGGTCGAGCTGGAGACGGTGAAGCCCATCCCGCTCGAGGGCGCGAACCGGTTCCTGACCTTCTCGGTCGACGCGGCCGCACGCAACTGCTTCGCCGCTCACCCACTGCTGGAGTTCTACCTGCTCGACGGCGACACCGCGATCCCGACGTTCACCACGCCGATCAACCCCTGCACCGACCCGGACCAGGTCATCAACGGCACCTCGGTGGGCACCTACGCCGGCAACAACGCCGTGCTGTTCTCCGGCCCCTCGGCCGGGATCCGCCTGATCAACGCGCAGGCCAGCGGCTCGGGCAACGACGGGGCCTTCGACAACGTGCGGCTCCTCGACGCCACCCCCCAGCTCGACATCGCCTTCAGCCCCACGTCCCTGCCCGCCGGGGCGGACAGCACGCTCACCCTCACAGTTACCAACACCAGCGAGAAGGCGGCCAAGAACGGCTGGTCCTTCACCGAGCAGCTGCCTCCCGGCCTGGTCGTGTCCGACCCATCCACCGCCACGACCACCTGCGGTGCCGGCGTCGTCAGCATCTCCCCGGACAACGACAGGCTCACCGCCACCGGAAACCTCGCGGACGGACAGGACGCTTGCACCGTCCAGGTCGAGGTGACCTCGGCCCGCGGGGCCTCGTACACCCTCTGCGCGGCAGCCACCACCGAACGTGTCGGCATCAAAGCCCCGGGCTGCGCCACCGTCACCTTCGGTTCTCTGCTGATGGACGCGCACGCATACAGCGCCAAGGTCGACGCTGTCATCGACGCGGTGCCGCCCATCGCGCCGTCCGACGTCACCTGCACACAGGAACCGGGGACCGACGACGCCGATCTGCTCAACGCCTCGCTGGGCTCGCTCGGCTCCCTCGGAGTCATCCAGACATCGGCAAAGGGAGCTGTCGGCACGAACGGTGCCCGCACCGCCACGGCGAAAGCCACAACCGCGCAGGTGAGCCTGCTGGGCGGGACGATCTCCGCGAAGGAGATCACCGCTACCGCCACCGCCACCGGCAGCGTGACGCCTGACGGTATCGGGCCGGTATCCCTGAGCGGCAGCTCCGTCCTGACCGACACGAAGGTGGCCGGTGTCACGATCACAGCGCATCCCGCCCCGAACACCGGTATCACCATCCCTCTCGTCGGCTCCGTGATCCTCAACGAACAGAAGCCGTACGGCAACGGCAAGGGCATCGTCGTCAACGCCCTGCACGTCAAACTGCTGACCGGTGTACACGTCATCGTCAGCGGCACCAGGGCCTCACTCACTCCCACGCCGGGCCCCTGTCCCAACCCCTGACAGGCCTGAGCACCAGCAACCGTCCTGCGGTGCCGAACCGCCAGCCGGCACGGCAGACACCTGGGGCGCGGAAGGGAACCGTGGCAACGAAAGGGAAAAAGTAGCCAGTTGGCACCGGTGTACCGGATGAGCGGGCGTACGCCCGGACAGACACGCGCACCCCTCTGACTCAGGCATGGAGGCCGAACCCGCACGGCAGTCCCGGAAGCAGGGAACTGGCGTCCGGGTTCGGCATCTCCGGCTCAGGGATTTTGGTGACTCGTGCTCTTTCCGTAACTCAGGACGGAACTGGCGGTGCTGGGGCGCGGATCGGGCACGAAGGCGTTCAGGACGACGCGGCGGGAGCGCCGGCGCTGGGCGGGGTGAGGTACTGGAGGCCGACGGTGAAGCGGTGGAGGGTCTCGTAGGTGGGCACGGTGGTCTTCTCGGGGCAGTACAGCGAAGTTCCCGGCGGCTCGGGCCGTCCGGTGACAAGTGCATCATCCAGTTCTCCTCCTCGACCCGGCCCGGCGCCGCCACAGCAGGTGAATCGACAGCGGCAGGGGTGCTCAGGGCGATCGGTGTCCCGTCGGCACGGAGTGCGGCGTCGCTCAGTCGCGCGAGATCACGGCTGGGTGCCTTGATGCCTCGCTCGATCTTGCTGAGCTGGGCCTCGCTGATCGATCAGCAGCGGGACGGCGGCGACACCCCCGCCGTTTCTCGCCACGCCGCACCAGAGCCGTCCGGCCAGGAGTGACGTCCTACGTGACCGACATCCTCGGCACAACCGTCCGATACGCCGGTGAGCGCACAGCCGTCGTCGTTGTCGCCGGTGATGTTGATTTGCTCATCGCGCCCCGTTGCGTGCAGGCGCCGAGCGTTGTGGAACGAGGTGCTCCGCACCTCGCTCCGGGCCTGCCCCAGGCCGACAACGTCGACTCGATCGGCCTCAGCTTCCTCATCGTCCAGTTTCACGCCACCCGGGAGGCTGGTGGTCCGCTCCGTGTCGGGAGCGTCCCCGACCGTCTCACGCGCCTGGTGACCATGACCGGCATCTGCGACTTGCTCCCCATCCTCGACACGGTCGCCGACGCGCTGGCCGCCCTCGCCGCAGACAGGGCCGGCGACAGCGCCGGCACGACCGAATGACGGCACCGCCGCTCCACCGTGACGCTGAAGGACCGGTCATGTGTGGGACTGAGGATTCCCGGGTCTTCCGGGTCCTGCGTTAGGGTGCCAGACGCCCATGGCGGGCAACGAAATCACGCGGGAAGGGAGGGCAATCTGATGCACGCCGTATGCGGATCGCACGACGGCGAGGCCGCAGCGGACCGTCACGTGGCGGTGGAGTATTCCACCGACGACGAATGGGCCGCTCACCTCGTGCCCTTCGTTCGCGCGGGCTTCGACAGGGGCGAGCAGGTGCAGTACTTCGCGGATGCCACCGACCCCGGCCTCGTGATGCGCACGCTCGCCGACCGCGGCATCGATGCCGACTCCGCGGTCCGGCGCGGACAGCTCGTGGTGACCACCGCCGACGAGACCTACCTGAGCGGGGACCGGTTCGACCCGGACGCCATGATCGGTCTGTGGGGGCGCGCAGTCGAGGCCGCCCTCGGTCAGGGGTTTGGCAACCTGCGGGTGATCGGCGAGATGTCCTGGGGTGCCCGGCGCATAGCCGGCGCGGAGCGCCTGCTGGAATACGAGCTGCGGATTCACCACGAGGTCTTCGAGCAGTTGCCGCTGTTGGCCTGGTGTTTCTACGACCGGCGCCTGCTGGCACCCGATGCCCTCGACGTGCTGACGGGCGCCCACCTGACGCGGGCGGGCGCCGTGCCTCGCTCCCACGCCCGCCCCGGGCTGTCGGTCACGCCTCTGGCCGGTCGGCCCGGCTTCCGTCTGTCCGGATCGGCAGGCTACGAGAGCCGCCGTGCGGCCGCCTCGGCGTCAGCCGCTCTCGCGGCCTCGCCGGCGCAGGACGTCACCCTGGACCTGTCCTCCCTCGACCACCTCGACGTCGCCGCACTGGCCGAGATCGCCGACGCCGCGCGGCGACGCCCCTCCGGGACACCGCTGCGACTCGTCGGTGCGCCGCCCGCGCTCCACCGCATGCTGGAGCTCTTCCCCGAGCTGGGGACCGACCTGCATGAGGTCGGCCAGTGACGACAAACACACCGACCTCGGCGGCGAGCCGGGTCGATCCGGTCTTCCACCACCCTGCTCTCTTCTACACCACGGAGAAGGACTACCTCCACGGTGTGGGCGAGTTCGTCCGGGCGGAGGCGACCGGCGGACGCCCTGTTCTGGTCGCTGTTCCCGGTCCACGACTGCAGCTGCTCAGGGAAGCCGTCGGTGACGAAAGGGAAAGCGTCACCTTCGTCGACATGCGGCAGGCCGGACGCAACCCCGGGCGCATCCTGTCGATGCTCGTGGACTTCGCCGACCGTCACCCCCAACGGCGGCCGTCCATCGTGGGCGAACCGATTTGGGTCGGGCGCACCGAAGCGGAGGCACGAGAAGCGACTCGCCACGAGGCGCTGATCAACCTGGCGTTCGCCGGCCGGCCTGTCACGATCCTGTGCCCCTACGACACCGCCCTGCCGGAGCGGGTGCTGGCGGAGGCACACCGCACGCACCCGGTTGTCGGAGACACGGACGGTTACCTGCACAGCCCGCGCTACGAGGACCCGCGGACAGTGTGCGGCGACTGCGACAGGCCCCTGGAGGAGCCGGCGGATCCACTCGTCCTGCATTTCACGGAGCAGGACCTCGCCGATGTCCGCGACGCCGCGGGGCGCTGGGCACAGACCTCCTGCCTGTCCCCTCGTCGACACACCGACTGGCTACTGGTCGTCAACGAGGCCATCGGCAATTCGGCGCGACACGGCGGAGGGCAGGGCATCCTGCGGCTGTGGCGCACGGCCGACACCCTGATCGCCGAAGTGAGGGACCGCGGACGGCTCACGGACGCGCTCGTCGGCCGACGCCGTCCCGATCCGCTGTCCCCGGCCGGCGGCCGTGGCGTCTGGATGATCCACCAGTTGTGCGACCTGGTCGAGATGCGCAACCCGCCGTCGGGCCTGATCGTGCGTATGCACCTGGCGCTGGACTGAGCGGTGCGCGTGACGGACACGTCGTCCTGACCCCAACCTGCTCCACGCCGATCCTCACCAGTGACCGACGGTTGCCGGGCACCTGCCTGGACACGGAGCGTCAGGACGCCGAACAGGCCCGGCAGGCAACGGATGCCTCGGATACGGCGGCACTCTGACTCGCAAATCCGCCCCGTCTTTCATCAGCAACACGTCGACAGTTCCGAGCCGCCGGATTCGACGGAGACGATTCTTGAGGGCGAACGGCAGGAGGGCAGGCCGCGATCGCCGGCAGAAGCCCTCTGGCGGGTCGGCGCGATCAGCTCAGTTCGGCGGAGAGGCTGTGAGCGCTGTCGCAGGCCGCGCGCTGCACCCGGTCGGCTCATCGGTCCCGCCGTCGGCGGAGGCGCGGGTGATCGAGCCGTGCTCGCCTGCGCTGGTGAACAGGCCGGCGGTCATGGTGGTGACTGCTTCGGCGGCGGTGGCGTGGACCGGCAGGACCGCGTCGACACCGGTGAGGACGAGCATCCGCATCAGGCGGTCGGGGACGTCGGCGAGTCTGAGTGCACCGCCCGCCGCCCGGGCGGCGTGCCAGAGGCCGATGAGCGCGCTCAGGCCGGCGGAGTCGCAACAACGGACCCGTGACAGGTCCAGAACCAGGTGCGGACATCCTGGCTGGATGATCTCCGAGGCTTCGCGGCGCAGGGTGTCCGCGGTGCGTGTGTCCACGTCGCCGAGGACTGTGGCGATCGCGAGGCCGGGGTGGGGGTGCTGGACGGTCAGCTGCAGCGTGTCGGTCACGTCGGTCATCACTCCTGGCCGAAGTGGTCGGGCGTGGCGGCGGTGTGGGCGGTGGCGGCGACACTGCCGTCGGGTGTGGTGTGAGGGTGGGGGACGGACAGGGCCAGCAGAGCCACGTCGTCGCCGGCCCCGTCGGGCAGCGAGGCCAGCAAGGTGATGCTGTCCTCGACCAGGGAGGTGGCGGTGACGGGGCCGGTGCGCTGGTGGAGGAAGCCGGTCAGGCCGTCCTCACCGAGCATGGCGCCTTCGGTGTCACGGGCTTCGATCAGCCCGTCGGTGTAGAGGAACAGGCTCTCCCCGGCCGTCAGCGAGAACGCGGTCTGGGCGAAGGGCGCCTCGAAAAAGGCGCCGACGAGCATCCCGCCCTGGGGGCGTACGGACCGCACCCGGACGGCGCCGCTGTCGTCGGGGCGCACGTGGTAGGCCGGCGGGTGGCCGCCGGTGGCGACGGTGACGGTGAAGCCGCCGTTCTCCCGGGGCTCAAGGAGGCCGAAGAGGACGGTGCAGAAGCGGTGGCCGGCGGTGACGTCGGTGAGCAGCATGGTGTTGAGCGCGCTCAGCACGGTGACGGGTTCGGCGTTGATCTGGGCCGCGGTGCGCAGGGTGTGGCGGGCCAGGGCGGTGACGGTCGCCGCCTCGGGCCCTTTGCCGCACACGTCACCGAGGAAGAACGCCCACCGCCCGCCGTCGAGGGGGAAGACGTCGTAGAAGTCGCCGCCCACGTCGTGGGCCGAGGCGGTGCGGTAGTGGCAGGCCAGTTCCAGGCCCGGCACCACGGGAAGGGCCGGGGGCAGCAGGGTGCGCTGGAGGGTGGAGGCGAACGCGGCGATGGCGGCCCTGTCCTGCTCCGCCTTCTCCCGCGCCGCCCGCTCCGCCTCGGCCCGCGCCCGTTCCGCCTCGGCCCGCGCCCGTTCCGCCTCGGTGTGCCGCTTCTCCGCCTCCCGGCGGGCCTGCTCGTCGTGCAGGGCGCGCAGCGCCGACAGCCGTAGCTCCATCTCGTCCAGCACGATCGCGGCGAGATCGGCGAGCGTGGCAGTGTCCTCCTCGGTGATCGCACGCGGCCGGGTGTCGAGGACGTTGACCGTACCCAGCCGGTGCCCCTCCGGAGTGATGATCGGTGCGGCGGCGTAGAAGCGCACCCCCATCTCTCCAGCGACCAGCGGATTGTCCACCGCGACGGGGTCCTGGAGAGTGTCGGGGATGACCATCGCGTCATCGCGCAGAATCGCCGAGCCGCACAGGCCCGGGTCACGACCGATCTCCGCGACACCCTCCAGGCCGTGGGCGGCCTTGAACCAGATGCGATCGGTATCCACGATTGTGACGGTCGCCACCGGCACATCGAAGAGCCGGGCGGCCATCGCCGCCACCCGGTCGAACGCCCCGTCGGGGGGAGTGTCGAGGATGTCGTAGCGGCGCACCGCCGCGATCCGGGCCGCCTCCACATCCGGGTCAGGGACCAACTCGGGGCGGCGCCCGGGAGCTGGGTCGGTAGCCGACGCCTGCTGCATCATCGGCTTTCCTCTCCGTCGATGGGCTGCCGCCGTGAACGGCGCGAACCGACGCAGCCTAAATCGCCCACACGCTCGAACGCCAATGCCGTCGTCAGCCGGGCCCACCGGCCCCGCGGACTGTTGGGCATGACGCTCGTTTGACGCCCTGGACGTCCACGCACGGGACAGCGCGCCGGCAAGAGGTTCTGACCTGGCCCTTTCCGCGACTCGCGCAAGCCGAAATCTTTCCGATGACTTCACATGTGGAATGTGTGGCGATCCTCGAATCTGCTGGCAATGGGTCCTGACCTGCGCTTTTGTCGTCCGGAGGTCTGGGCAGCGGTGCTGGTTCGCCGCCGCCGCGAAGCCCGCCGCCCAGAGCGGGAGTACGGAACCGCTCCAGCCGAAGGCCGCGCCGCCGAGGCCGGAGCCGATCGCGCTGCCGAGGTAGAGGGCGGACTCGTTGAGGGCGACGGCGACCGGGCCACCGCGTTCCCCGCGCGCTGCGAGGAGGTCGTTCAGCTGGGGGACCTGGAGCGCCCAGCCGACCGCGCCCCAGACCGCGATGGGGATCAGCGCGAGCAGCGGGGTGATGGAGGCGGTGATCCGGAAGGCGAGCAGCGAGAGGGTGAGGATCGCCAGGATGCCGACGACCAGGGTGGCGGGCCGGCGGACCTTGTCCACGAGGGATCCGACGAGGACGCTGCCCAGCACGCCGCCGATGCCCCAGGCCCAGAGGTACGGGGTGATGTTGTCGACGCTTCCCGTCGCGCCGGTGGCCATGACCGGGACGAAGTACGTGTAGAGGCCGAGGCTGGCGATGGCGGCTACAACTCGCTGCGCCTGGAGGAGCTGGAGGCGCGGTTTCCCGGTCTGCTTGAGCAGCTTCTCGGCTTCGTCGTGAAGCGCGGCTACACCTCGGCCGACGCCCGCCCCCGCGACTGACGGGGGGCTCGCGCGGGGGCGGGCGCCGGGGCTGTGGGTGCCGTGCGGCGGGAGGTGGAGCCGTAGGTCGGGGGCCGGGCCGGAGGGGCGGGTCAGAGGGCCTTTTCGATGTCGTAGGCGGAGAGTCAGGAGTTGAGCCCCGGCGCCATCTCCAGACCCGAACGGTCGTACTGCGCGCTCATGTCCCCGACCGGACGGCCCAGCAGGGCTTTGGTCGCGGCGGTGTCGAGCAGCGGGAGCACCGGGGAAGAGGAGTCGGCGAGCACCTCGTGGAGGGCCGCGCGCAGGCCGAGCTCGTACGCCGGGTCCTGGGTGGTCGGGTAGGGGCTCTTCACCCGCTGCACGATCGACGCGTAGCTGTCCTTGAGGAAGCCCGGCATGTCCAGCTTCTGGATGAGACCGGGGTCGAAGAGCGACTTGCCGTCGAAGTACTTCCCCGTCGCGGACGTGAGCCAGGGGAACGTGTCCGCGCGGACCGCCTCGTTGTCGAAGAACCACCGGTAACCCCCGAACACCTCGTCGGCGGACTCGCCGGAGAGCGCGACGGTGGAGCGTTCCCGGACCGACTGGAAGAGGCGGTACAGGGAGGGCCACATGTCGCCCCAGTACGCCGGCGGCAGGTCCAGCGCCTGGAGAACCTTGGCCCGCAGCGCGGGGTCCGCCAGCTCGCCGCTGTTCATGATGATCTCGCTGTGGTCGGCGCCCACGTGCTTGACCAGGTCGTGCACGAACGGGGTGTCGGAGGAGCCGCGCACCGGGTCGACGACGAACTCGGCGCCGTGCTCCTCGAAGTCGACCGAGAAGGAGCGGACGGGGCCCTCGCCCCGGCCCGCGAGAGCGCGCGAGGCCAGCGCGGTGATCACGGAGGAGTCCAGGCCGCCCGAGAGCAGCGAGCACGGCGGCACGTCCGAGACGGTCTGGCGCTCGACGATGTCCTCGAGCAGGCCACGGACCGTGTCCACCGTCGTGGCCAGGTCGTCGGTGTGTTCGCGGGCCTTTAGCGCCCAGTACGTGCGCTTCGTCAGGCCTGAGCGGTCGACCCGCACCAACTGGCCGGGACGCACCTCGTACATGCCGTCGAAGATCCCCTGCTCGGGGGTCTTCACCATCTCCAGGACCTCGCGCAGACCGTCCTGGCCGACCCGGCGGGGCACCGAGGGGCGGGCGAGGAGCGCCTTGGGCTCCGACCCGAACACCACGCCGTGCCGGGCATGAAGGACGTGCCGTCGTCGCCGGCCGCGGGCGCCTTGGCCGCGCCGGCCCCGGCCGCGCCGAGGATCACCGCCCACAGCAGTGCCACGAGCCGGCGCTGCCGAAAGGCGGTACGGCCCATGCGATACAGGAAGGCAGCCACCGTTTCTGGGATCTCCGCATCCGATCCTGGGTACCTTGCAGGACTCGCGGGCGGGGCCCCTCGCGGCGTCGTGCGCCTGCCGTCACTTTCCCCTGGTGCGACCGCACGAGACGAGGAGCCGTCTCCACCTCAAGGAGGGCGGCGTCCGTGGGGCCCGTCCGGTCCCGGCCGGACGCTCCGGCTTCACAGCCGTGACGTGAGCCACCCGTGTGCATTTCGCGCCGGGGAGTTTGCCGCCGCGTCGACGGGAAAGGGGCTCTGTGATCCATCGGGGCGACAAACCGGTGGATAGCACGTGAAAGCAAAGGGAGAGGAGCGTTCGATGTCCTCGAAGCGACGTCGTAAGAAGAAGGCCCGCCGCAAGAACGGCGCGAACCACGGCAGCCGTCCGCAGAGCTGAGGGCGTGTCGGCGCATCGGGTGGGTGGCACATGCCACCCACCCGAGCGCTTTCCCGGCGCGGTGCGCGGCAAGATCGTGGCGTGTTTCCCGTTCTGCGGGAAACCTGGGACGCCATGGCGAGACTCGGAAAGCAACGGCCCGCGGACGCGCAGGACAGCCCGGCACTCAAGCGCACCCTGACCACCCCGCTGCTGTACTTCTTCATCCTGGGTGACGTGCTCGGCGCCGGGGTCTACGTGCTGGTGGGGCAGGTGGCCGCCGACGCCGGCGGAGCGGTGTGGGTGCCGCTGGTCGCCGCCCTGCTGCTGGCGATGCTGACCGCCGCCTCCTACGCCGAGTTGGCCACGAAGTACCCGAGGGCGGGCGGCGCCTCCCACTACACCACCCGCGCCTTCGGGCCGTTCGCCGGCTTCGTCGCGGGCTTCTGCATGCTCGCCGCCGGCATCGTCTCCGTGGCCGCGCTCGCCCGCGGCTTCGGGGGCGACTACCTCTCCGCCTTCGTGACGCTGCCGGTCGGACTCGTCGCCGTGCTGTTCCTCGCCCTGCTCGCGCTGGTCAACGCGCGGGGCATCAAGGAGTCGACCCGCGCCAACGTCGCCGCCACCGTCGTCGAGGTCGGCGGTCTCCTCGTCATCGTCGCCCTCGGCGTCTGGCTGCTGCTGCGCGGTGACGGCGACCTGGGGCGGCTGGGTCAGCTGGGTACACCGGAGAAGGGGGCCGCGGCGGCAGTCCTGAGCGGCTCCGTCCTGGCGTACTACTCCTTCGTCGGCTTCGAGACGTCCGTGAACGTCGCCGAGGAGACCCGCGACCCCCGGCGCTCCTACCCACGCGCCCTGTTCGGTGCCCTCGCCACCGCGGGCGCGGTGTACGTGCTGGTGGGCCTCGCCGCGTCAGTGGCGGTGCCGACCGCCCGGCTGGCCGAGTCCAGCGGGCCGCTGCTGGAGGTCGTCGAGGCGGCGGGCGGCGTCCCGACGCGGCTGTTCAGCGCCATCGCGCTCGTCGCCGTGGCGAACGGCGCGCTGCTCACCGGCATCATGTCCTCCCGCCTGGCCTACGGCATGGCCCGGGACGGGCTGCTGCCCGCCGCGCTGGCCAAGGTGCTGCCCGGCCGCCGTACGCCGTGGGCCGCGATCGCGGTCACGACCCTGCTGTCGATGCTCCTGGCGCTCACCGGCAGCGTCGCCACCCTGGCGTCCACCCTGGTCCTGCTGCTGCTCGTGGTCTTCCTCATGGTCAACACGGCCGTACTCGTGCTGCGCCGCGACCCGGGCGAGGCCGACCACTTCCGGGCTCCGACCGTGCTCCCCGTGCTGGGCGCCCTGTCCTGCGTGGCGCTCGCCACGCAGATCGAGGCCGAGGTGTGGCTGCGCGGGCTGCTGGTCGTGGCGGTGGGGACGGTGCTCGCCGCGCTCGCCACCGCGCGGCGGTCGGCCAAGGGCGCGGACCGGGCCGGGCGCGGGTGACCGGTCGCGGTCAACCGGTTGCGGAGCCGCCGACCTCTCGGCCGCCGACCCCTCGGCCGTCGGTCACGCGGCCGTCGACCCCTCGGCCGTCGGTCACGCGGCCGTCGACCCCTCGGCCGTCGGCCACGAGCGTGTCATTCCGGCGCGGGGGAGGGCGCGCCACCGGTCGGGCCGGGCCGCCGTCCCCGTGCCAGAATGGACGCCCCCACAGCCCGACCGCTCCCGCCCCAGAGGTTCCCCGTGACCAAGTCCGTTGCCCGTGAGCCGCAGCGACGCAACGCGCGGTCCAACCGGGCGCGCATCCTGGCCACGGCCCGCCGGGAACTGGGGCGGAACCCGGACACCACCCTCGAGGAACTGGCCCGTGCCGCCGGTGTCGTACGGCGGACCCTCTTCGGCCACTTCCCAGGGCGCGCGGCGCTGTTGGAGGCCCTCGCCGAGGAGGCGTCCGAGGTGCTGCGGAGCGCGATGGCCGCCGGGGCGGAGCGGGTCGGGCCCGCCGAGCCCGCCGAGCGCGCGCTCGCGCACTTCGTACTGCTGATGTGGCCCGTGGGTGACCGCTACCGGATGCTGCTGGCGCTGGCCCGGCACGACCTGGGCGTGGAGCGCGTGGCCGAGATCCTGGCCCCGGCCCGCGCCGAGGTCACCGCCATCCTGGAGCGGGGGCAGCGGGACGGGGTCTTCCCCGGCCACCTGCCGCCCGCCGTGCTGAGCGCCGGCCTGGAGGCGATGACGGTCGCGCTGCTGGAGCAGGTCAACACCGGCGCGCTGGAGGACGACGGCACCCGCGTCGCGACCGCCCAGCTCATCGCCGCCGGCGTACCGGAGGAACGGGCCCGGACGGTGGTCGAGGACGTGGCCCCGACGGTGACCGCGGAGGGCGTCGCGGACGAGTGAGCCGCGGCCCGTGTCCCCGTCGGGGCCGCGGCTCGTATCCCTGGAGGGGCCGCCGCCCGTAGCCGCGTAGGCCAAGCCCGTATCCCCGTAGGGCAGGTTCGCCCACCCCGTGACCCGGCGGGTTCGCCCGTGCACCCCCAACCCAGTACGGCGAGCAGGCCTCGCCCCCGTCACCCCTCGCCGTGCAGAGCACGCACCGCCCCTGTCGCGGTGTCGGCGTCCACCCCCGCGACGATCAGCGCGGCCACGGCGGCGTCCGTGCCGTCGTCGTCCCAGACCCCGCAACGCACGCAGCCCAGGAGCGCCAACAGATGCGCCTCCAGCGCCGCGCCGAGCACACCGGCCGGCACGGCGGTGTGGAAGACGCCCGCGCGCCGACCACGGGCGGATGCCGGCGAGCCTGTCACGGGCCGGGGCGAGGATCGCGCTCACCCCTTCCGGTCCGAGGCCGCGGTGGCGGGCGACGGCGATGAGCGTGCCGTAGCGGTCGCCTATCGGCCACAGACCGAGGACGAACCGGGCCAGGGCGACGGCGGGATCGTCGTCCGGGGCCGGCGCGTCCGTGCCGCCGATGGCGTGCAGTACCGCATCCGCGGCCTCCTCGACGAGCCCTCCGACCAGGGCGTCCCGGCCGGCGAAGTGGCCGTAGAGGGTGCGGCGTGCCACGCCGGCGGCCGCGGCGATCTCCGTGAGGCTGCTGTCGGGGTCGCGGCCCAGCTCCCGCTCGGCCGCTCGCAGGATGCGGGCGCGTGTGCTCGTCACGTCGGTACCTCGTTCGGAAAGGGCGCTTGACGCGAGGTGCGCCCGGTGGAAATGGCTCGTTGGGAGGGGCCCGTTGGCAGGGGGCCCGTCGGCAGTGACCGGCCGGGCCGAGACCCGTCGGCAGTGACCGGCCGGGCCGAGACCCGTCGGCCGGGCCTCCCTGATATTTGCACGCCACTGTGCAACAAACTACTCTGTCACCAGTCTGCACATCAATGGGCAATTAACTTGCCCCTCGCTCGCTTGCCCTCTTTTCCCGGGAGCCCCCCATGCCCCTCCTAGCCACCACACCCGTCGACAAGATGACCGGGCCCTACACGCGGCGCTGGTGGGCGCTCCTCGTGCTGTGTCTGAGCCTGCTGATCGTGGTCATGGCCAACACGTCCCTGATCGTGGCCGCGCCGGACATGACGACCGACCTGGGCCTGAGCAGCAGCGACCTGCAGTGGGTCATCGACGGCTACACCGTCCCGTACGCCGCGTTGATGCTGGTGCTGGGCTCGATCGGCGACAAGTACAGTCGCCGAGGCGCACTGATCACCGGCCTGGTGATCTTCGCCGGCGGTTCGGTGATGGGCAGTCTGGTGGACGAGACCGGGCTGGTCATCGCGGCCCGGGCGATCATGGGCGTCGGCGCCGCCGTCGTCATGCCGGCCACGCTGTCCCTGCTGGTCGCGGTCTTCCCGAAGGGGGAGCGGGCCCGCGCCATCACGGCCTGGACCGCCACCTCCGGCCTCGCCATCGCGGTCGGTCCGCTGGTCGCCGGATGGCTCCTGGAGGACCACGCCTGGGGCTCCACCTTCTTGGTCAACGTCCCCATCGCGGTCGCCGCCGTCGTCGGCGCGCTGATCCTCGTACCGCCGTCCAAGGCGGCCGGCATGGGCCGGATCGACTACGTGGGCGGCCTGCTCTCCATCGTCTCCGTCGGCAGCCTGGTCTACGCGAGCATCGAGGGCCCGCACTTCGGCTGGGGCGCCGGCCCGGTCGCCGCGGCCGTCGCCGCGGGCCTCGGCCTGGTGGCCTTCGTGTGGTGGGAGCTGCGCCATCCGCACCCCATGCTGGACGTGCGCAGGTTCCTGCTGCGGCCCTTCAGCGGCTCGATGCTGGCGGTGCTGTTCTTCTTCTTCGGCACCTACGGCGCCATCTACTACGCCACGCAGTTCCTGCAGTTCGTGCTCGGCTACGGCGCTCTGGAGACCGGCGTGCGCCTGCTGCCGCTGGCCGGGGCCGTGTTCGTCGGCGCCGCGGCGACCGGGAAGCTGACGCCGAGGCTGGGCGTGAAGGCGATGGTGGGGTCCGGCATGGTGATCGGCACCGCCGGTGTCCTCCTCCTGGTCCTCATCGAGAAGGACTCGACGTACGCCGACTTCCTGGCCCCGATGCTGCTCCTCGGCCTCGCGATCGGGCTGAGCGTGTCCCCGGCCACCGACACCATCATGGGCTCCTTCCCGGAGAGCGAGCTGGGCGTCGGCGGCGGCGCCAACGACACGGCCCTGGAACTCGGCGGCTCGCTCGGGATCGCCGTGCTGGGCTCCCTGCTCGGTACCGCCTACCGGGACGAACTCGCCGACCTGGTGGGCAACCGGCTCCCGGCCGCCGCGCTGGACACCGCCCAGGACTCCGTGGGCGGCGGGCTGGCCGTCGCCGAGCGCCTCGCGACGGACCCCGCCGCCGGTCCCCAGCAGGCGCAGGCCCTGGCCGACGCCGTGAACCAGTCCTTCGCGCACGGTGTCGCCACGACCAGCCTCGTCGGCGGAATCATCATGGCCGCCGGCACCGTGATCGTCCTCGCCGTCCTCCCCGGCCGCCGCGGCACCCGGCAGTGGCCCGAGGAGGAGACGACCGAGGCGGCCCGGGACGCGGAGTACAGCGACTCGGCGCGCTGAGCCCGAGCCACCCCGGCCGCCGCCCCGTCAGTCGGTCAGGGCGGCCAGCTCCTCCGCCGTTCGGGGGCCCGCCGCAGAGCCCGTCAACAGGCCCTGCGCGCGCAGCAGCCGGGCCGCCGCGACGCCCCACGGCAGACGCAGCCCGGCCTGCCGCAGCAGCTCGGCGCGGGCCAGCGTCGGGGCCGCGGGGCCGGCGTGCACGCCGGCCGGGGTGAGCAGGGCCGCGTCGTCGGACCAGCGCAGGGCGAGGTCGACGTCGTGGGTGGCCATCACCACGGTGGTGCCGCCCGCGCGGAGCCGGTCCAGGGTGGCGAGCAGCCGCTCCTGGCCATCCGGGTCGAGCCCGGCGGTCGGCTCGTCGAGGATCAGCACCCGGGGGCGCATCGCGACGGCCCCGGCGATCGCGGTCCGCTTGCGCTGGCCGTAGGACAGCAGGTGGGTGGGGCGGTCGGCGAGCGCGGCGATGTCCAGCGCGGTGAGCGACTCCTCGACCCGGGAGCGGACCTCCGCGTCGGACAGGCCCAGGTTCAGCGGCCCGAAGGACACATCCTGCGACACCGACGCCGCGAACAGCTGGTCGTCCGGGTCCTGCACCACCAGTTGCACCGTGGTCCGCAGCCGGGTCAGCCCCTTGCGGTCGTACGTCACCGGCTCCCCGTCGACCGCCAACGACCCCGCGTGCGGCCTGAGTCCGCCGCTGAGCAGCCGCATCAGCGTGGTCTTGCCGCTGCCGTTGCGGCCCAGCAGCGCGAGCGCCCGCCCCTCGCGCACCGCGAAGTCCAGGCCGGCGAGCACGGCCGGGCCCTCCTCGTACGCGAAGGACACGCCCCGCAGGGCGACCGGAAACGACGCGGCCGCCTCGCCCCTCTCGATCGTCTCGCTCACGACAGCGGCCTTTCCAGTACGAGGGTGAGGGCGGCCAGCGCCGCCAGCAGCGCGACGCTCGCCGCCGTGAAGGGCGCGGAGACGCGGGCCTCGGGCACCAGGACGCGCAGCGTGCCGTCGTAACCGCGCCCGGCGAGCCCCGACTGGAGCCGTGCCGCCCGGTCGAAGGCCCGCACGAACGCCGTGGCGCCGAGCCCGCCGAGCGAACGCCAGGCGGCGGCCCGGGTGGTGTGGCCCAGCCGCGCGGCCTGCGCCTCCCGTACCCGGCGCACGGAGTCCAGCAGCAGGAAGCTCATCCGGTACGTCACCAGCGCCACGTCGACCACCGGCGCGGGCACCCCGGCCCGCACCAGGCGGGGCAGCAGGTCGGACATCGGCGTGGTGAACGCGAAGAGCAGCACCCCGAGGGAGGCCGCCGAGGTACGCAGCAGCAGCTCACCGGCGCGCACCGGGCCGCCGTCCGCCGCCGTCAGGAACCCGTCCGGGCCCCCGACCTGCACCAGGAGCGGCAGCGCCCCGGTCACGCAGAAGCCCAACGGCACGCGGTACGCCCGCCACAGCCGGCGGCCGGGCACTCCCGCCGGGCCGAGCAGCAGGGCCAGCGCCGTCACCAGGACCAGCGCCGCGCCCGGCCAGGGCGGCAGCGAGATCGCGAGGACGGTCAGCCCCAGCCCGAGCACGGCCTTGTCCACGGGATGGCGGCGGCGCCAGCGACTGCTGTGCGCCGCCGCGTCGATCGGCAGCACTCAGTCCCCTTCGGGAGCGTCCCGCAGTGCCGCCGCCGTCCGCTCCTCGCCCTGCCGCCGGCCCCGGCGCAGCCCGAAGTAGTAGGCCAGCACACCCGCGCCGATCGCGGCCTGCACGGCGAACAGCGCCGACTCGATCTCCCCGGACGGCGGCTCGTACAGCGGCGAGAACCACGGCTCGTAGTCCGGCTCGATCTCCGTGATCGCCGTCTCCGCCTCGGCGTCGGCACCGGCGAACGGCTCCTCCTTGTGATCGCCGAGACCCAGCACCAGCGGCAGCACCGCGAGCGCGGCCACGGCGAGCAGCAGCAGGGCGTTGATCTTCGCGTTGCGGCTCATCGGGACACCGCCTCCGGCTCGTCGGTGCTGCTCTTGCCGGCCTTGGTCAACAGCACGCCCAGCCGCGTCAGTTCGCCCTTGCTGGACTGCACCAGCAGCCGCATCACGATGACCGTGAGCAGGCCCTCGCTCACCGCGAGCGGGATCTGCGTGACCGCGAAGATGGAACCGAACTTGCCGAGCGCGCCCAGGAATCCGCTGCTCGGGTCAGGGAACGCCAGCGCCAGCTGCACGCTGGTGACGCAGTAGGTCGACAGGTCGGCGACGAACGCCCCGAAGAACACCGCGACCATCAGCGGCACGTCGGAGCGGCGCAGCAGCCGGTAGACGGCGTAGCCGGCCCAGGGGCCCACGACCGCCATCGAGAAGACGTTGGCGCCGAGCGTGGTCAGCCCGCCGTGTGCCAGCAGCAGCGCCTGGAAGAGCAGGGTGATGGTGCCCAGCACCGCCATGATCGGCGGCCGGAAGAGAATGGCACCCAGACCGGTGCCGGTCGGGTGCGAGCAACTGCCCGTGACGGACGGCAGTTTCAGGGCCGACAGAACGAACGTGAAGGCGCCGGAGGCGCCGAGGAGCAAGGTGCTCTCCGGGTGCTCCCTGACCTCACGGGTGAGTGACCGTACTCCGTGGACGACGAACGGCGCGGACGCGACACCCCAGGCGATCGCGTGCGCCGGTGGCAGAAAGCCCTCGGCTATGTGCATGGCTCAGCAGACCCTCTCCAGCACCTCGTGGATGGACGACGCGCCTTGGCCGGTCTCCTGGCTTACGGGTACCACCGCCCGTGCTCCGCCTTCCCGGGTACAAGTACCCAGTGGCTGCCCGCGAGGGCCGGAGCCGGACTTCCCGATTCACAGTGGCGAGGGCCGCACCGGCATCACACCGGATTTCCCGTTCACCAAGGCGTGGCGACAGTAGTGCTCCCACCTGGGTGGTGACAAGCGGGCCTCCGGGCCGCCCGGCCCGGCGAACAGGCCTCGGTTTCGCGGAAACACCCGTCGGCCCGCGCTTCCGGCCGCCGTCAGCCGGGCCGGTCCCGCTCGGTCCGCCGGACCACCCTGTCGCGCACCCGTGTGGTCAGCGCGGTCGCGGCGGCGGTGAGGAACACGAAGCTGTAGGCGATCTGCAGGACGGTCACGATCCGCGCCGCCTGGCCCCGGGGGGTGATGTCCCCGTAGCCGACGGTGGCGAGCGTGACCACGGTGAAGTACAGCGCGTCGAGGCGGGTGCGCAGACCGGTGAACTCGCCCGGCTGCTTGGCGAGGGCGTAGTAGGTGGCCGAGAAGACGTGCACGCACAGGACGATCAGCAGGGAGATGACCACACCGGGCCGGGTCTCCGGGCGGTCGACGAGGACGTGACGGATCTGGCGGAGCAGCATCGCGGCCACGAACGTCAGCACCAGGGCGAACAGCAGCCAGCTCAGTACGGGACGCTGCGGGCCCAGATGGTCGAGGGGGAGGAGGAAGTAGGCCACGACCGTGGCCGCCGCGATGCCGGCCCGCACGAGCCAGGGCCGGGCGGCGCGCCAGGCGGTACCCGGGCGGGTGCCGCCCGCCCTCGTGGTGGTGGCCCGGCGCTCGGTCACCGTGCCGTCTCCGGCGCCGCTTTCGGCGGTTCCGCTCCCGCTCCCGGCTCTGTCCGGCGGACCAGCTGGGTGACGACGAAGGCGACCACCGACGCGGTGACGATCAGTGGCATCTGGTCGTACGCGTCCCCGCCCACCAGCAGCACCGCCAGCACCGAACTGGCCAGCGGCAGCCCGGTCACCGCGGCCGCCGCGGCGGAGATGCCGAGGGCGAGGGCCGGGGTCGCGCCGAAACCGGGCAGGCCGGAGCAGGCCATGGCGGTCGCCGTGCCCAGCAGCACGGCCGGGAAGATCGGGCCGCCGCGCAGACTGCCCAGCGCGATGCCCCAGGCCAGCCCCTTGCAGGCGACGAGCGCGACCAGCGCGCCCACGGACCAGGCGTGCGGGTCCGCGGCTAGCTGGGCCAGGGTCGCCTGCCCGGACAGCGCCGCCTCCGCCGGGGAACGGCCGGTGATCAGGGCGTACGCGGCGAGGCAGACGCCGACCGCCGTGGCGCAGGCGACGGTGCGCAGGGCCGTGCGGTGCCGCGTCCAGGAGACGGTCCGGTGGCCCAGCTCGCGGCCCAGCGTGATCAGCACCGCGATCAGCGCCGCCGTCGGGACGCCCCACAGGAAGTCACCCGCGTCCGGGTTGGCGCTCGGCGGCACGTCCTGCAGGGTGAGCGCGCCGATCTTCAGGCCGGTCCACTGACCGAACCCGGTGAAGACCAGGGCGCCCGTCGCGCTGGCCAGCAGACAGGGCAGCAGGAGCACGACCAGTTGGGCACCGGCGAGCCCCGCGCCCTCGATGAGCAGCACCGCCGCCGCCACCGGGCCGCCGAGAATGGTCGAGATCGCGGCGGTGGAGCCGGCGGTCGCGAGGATCGCGCTCGCCCTCGGGTCGTCGGCCGCGCCCGCCCGCCGCACCGCCAGTAGGGCGAGCCCGCTGCCGACGGCCATCAGCGGGGCCTCGGGGCCCAGCACCACACCGAGCGGCAGCGTGGCGAGCGCCGCCAGGACGGTGCCGGGCAGCGCGCGGGGGCCGACGGGCGCGCCGCCCAGCCCGTTCACCGGCAGATGGCCGCCGCCGCCCGGCATCCGGGTCACGATCGGCGCCAGGATCAGCCCGGCGAGCACCAGTGCGGGCAGCGGCCACCACCAGGGCGGGGCGTCGTACCCGGCGGCCTCGGGCAGTGACGTCCACACCCAGTGCTGCAACTCGTGCTGGAGACCGACGAAGAAGAAGCAGGCCAGCGCGATGGGAACGCCCAGCAGTACGCACAGCAGCAACAGCCGCAGATAGCCGGGGCTGAGCAGGGTGCGCCGCAGTGACTGCTCGGCCCGGGCCGGTACCGCGTTCGCCGGCGCGGGATGAGTCGTCACGGGCCCTCCTGGTCCGACGGTCCGCCGTGCGCGTTCGCATGTGCGTTTCAGTAAACGCGAGACGGGGGAGGGCCGCACGCGCACGCTTCCGTTCCGGGGACCGCGACGCGGCCGGACCGGCTTCACCCGTGCGGCGGACCCGTATGGCCGCGGGAGCCGGGTGCCCGCAGGCTCGGAGGGACCTGTCGGCGCCCGGGGGCGCCGGTGGGGGCAGACCCGTACGGGGGACAACGGAAAGGACTCCGCTCATGAGCCAGCACGCCGCACCTTCTCCCGGCAGGCCGACGCACGGCGCAGCGGCCCCGCGGTCGGCGGACCGCACCAGCGGCTGGGTGACCGGCGGCGTCGTCTTCGCGGGCGTACTGCTGCTGCTGAACGGCGCCCTCGCCGTCCTCCAGGGCATCGCGGCCATCGCTGAGGACGACGTCTACGCCCGCGTCGGCAGCTACGTCTACGAATTCAGCCTCACCGGCTGGGGCATCATCCACGTCATCCTGGGCGCGGTGGTGCTCGTCACCGGCTACGGCCTGCTCAAGGGCATGGCCTGGGCGCGCTTCGCGGGCATCTTCCTGGCCTCGCTGAGCCTGGTCGCCCAGTTCCTCTTCCTGCCGTACGCACCCGTCTGGGCCTTGATCGTGATGGCGATCGACGTGTTCGTGATCTGGGCACTGGCCAGCCGGCAGGAGCGGGCTGCCTGAACGCTCGCGGCCGGGCTCCCGGCCGCGAGCAGGTGTGCCGATTCAGCGGCGGTGCAGGCCTCGCGCCAGTGCCGCCGCCGCGCCGACGGCGGCCAGCCCCGTGCCCGCGAGGGCCAGGACCCTGGCCCGCCGCCCCGGGGCCACCGGCCGGGCGCCCGGCGCCGTGCCGTACGCGCTGCCGGAAACGTCCGTGTCGCCCGGGGCGCCGGGGAGCGCCGAGGCCAGCAGCTCCGCCAGGTGCACGCCCTCGTGGCCGCCGCTGTCGAACTCGTGGATCTGCGTCCGGCAGCTGAAGCCGTCGGCGAGTACGACGGTCCCCTCGTCCTCCTCCCGCAGCCGCGGCAGCAGCACCCGCTCCGCGCAGGCCTCGCTGACGTCCAGGTGGCCGCGCTCGAAGCCGAAGTTGCCGGCCAGCCCGCAGCAGCCGGAGTCCAGCCGCTCGGCGTCCACCCCGGCCCGGCGCAGCAGTTCCCGGTCGGCCTCCCAGCCCATGATCGCGTGCTGGTGGCAGTGCACCTGCGCCAGCGCCTTCGCGGACCGGCCGGGCACCCGCGGCGGCTCGTAGCCGGGGGAGTGCTCGGTGAGCAGCTCCGACAGCGTCACCGTCTGCTCGCCCAGCCGCCGCACGTCCTGGTCGCCGGGGAACATCTCCGCCGCGTCCGCCCGGAACACGGCCGTGCAGCTCGGCTCCAGCGCCACCACCAGACCGCCCGCCCGCACGTGTTCCGCCAGTCCGCGCACTGTCCGGGTGAGCACCTTCTCCGCCATCCCGAGCTGTCCGGTGGAGATCCAGGTCAGCCCGCAGCACAGCGGCTCGGACGGCAGTTCCACCCGCCAGCCGGCGTGCTCCAGCACCCGTACCGCCGCCCGTCCGATGTGCGGATGGAAATGGTTGGTGAAGGTGTCCGGCCACAGCAGCACGGTCCCGCGCCGCCCGTCGCCGTACGGCTCGTGGCGGGCGAACCACCGCTCGAAGGTCTGCTCCGCGAACAGCGGCACCTCACGGTCGGCCACCCCCGCCGCCAGCACGGCGGCCTTCGACAGCAGCGGAGCGTGCGTGAGCGCGTTGACCACCGGTGCGAGCCGGGTGCGGCCCACGGCCTGGGCGAGCGCGGGCAGCCAGCCCATCGACCAGTCGGAGCGCGGCCTGCGCCACGGCCGCCCCTCGTAGTGGTGGGACAGGAACTCCGCCTTGTACGTGGCCATGTCCACGTCCGCCGGACAGTCCTTCTTGCATCCCTTGCAGGCCAGGCAGAGATCGAGGGCGTCCTTGACCGCCTCCGAGCGCCAGCCGTCCCGGATCGCGCCGTCCCCGTGCCCGTCGAGCATCTCGAACAGCAGCCTGGCCCGGCCCCGGGTGGAGTGTTCCTCCTCCCGCGTCACCTGGTACGACGGACACATCACCGTGCCGTCACTGGTGTGCTGCCGGCACTTCCCGACGCCCACGCACCGATTGGCCGCCTGGGAGAACGACCCGCCGTCGTGCGGGAACCGGAAGCGCAGGTCGCGGGGCTCGTACGGGGCCCAGTCACCGCCCAGTCGCAGGTTCTCGTCCAGCCCGTACGGCGCGACGACCTTCCCCGGGTTCATCCGGTCCAGCGGATCGAAGACGGCCTTCAGCCGCCCGAACGCCTCGACGAGACCGTCCCCGAACATCCGCGGCAGCAGCTCGCCCCGGCTCTGCCCGTCCCCGTGCTCGCCGGAGAGCGACCCGCCGAACTCGACGACGAGGTCGGCCGCCCGCTCCATGAACCTCCGGTACGTCGCCACCCCGTCCGCGGTGTACAGGTCGAAGGGGATCCGGGTGTGCACGCAGCCCTGCCCGAAGTGGCCGTACAGGCTGGGCCCGGTGTCGCTCAGATAACCGAACTCCTCGAACAGCGCGCGCAGCCGCCGCAGGTAGTCGCCCAGCTTCTCCGGGGCGACCGCCGAGTCCTCCCAGCCCTCGAAGGTGTCGGGCTTGCCCGGGATGTGCGCGGTGGCGCCGAGTCCGGCCTCGCGGACCTGCCACAGGGCCTGCTGGTTCGCCGG
Organism: Streptomyces sp. NPDC097107; assembly: GCF_044762405.1. Classification (NCBI taxonomy): domain Bacteria; kingdom Bacillati; phylum Actinomycetota; class Actinomycetes; order Kitasatosporales; family Streptomycetaceae; genus Streptomyces; species Streptomyces sp. NPDC097107. Next base: position 199,897 of record NZ_JBIWEF010000005.1, read on the forward strand.
GTCGTCCAGGAACGAGCAGTCCGCGTCGTGTTCGCAGCGGTGCACCGCGTCGAGCATCCGGTGGGCCCGCGCGGTCGCCTCCTCGACGGTGTCGCCGCCGAACTGCACCAGCAGGTAGGCGTTCCCGTCGGGCATCTCGGCCAGCGCCTTCTCGTTGAGGCGCTTGATCCGTTCGTCGCGGATCAGCCGGGCGTCGACGCCCTCCAGCGCGATCGGCTCGTGCGGCAGGATGTCCGGCACCGCGTCGGCGGCCCTGTCGATGGTGTCGAACCCGAGGACCATCAGGGTTCGTTCCTTCACCACCGGCACCAGCTCCAGCTCCGCCCGCACAACGGTGACCAGCGTCGACTCGCTGCCCACCAGCAGCCCGGCGACGTCGAAGCCGTACTCCGGCAGCAGTGAGTCCAGGTTGTAGCCGGAGACCCGGCGCGGGACGTCCGGGAACCGGCGGCGGATCTCGTCCGCGTAGGTGTCGCGCAGGGCGCGCAGGCGCCGGTAGACGGTCGCCCGCAGATCGCCCTGCCGCTCGATCCCGGCGTACTCCTCGTCGCCGGTCTCGCCGCACCAGAAGCGGGTGCCGTCGTAGAGCAGCACCTCCAGGCGGGCGATGTTGTCGACGACCTTGCCGTGCGCCTGTGCGGTGGCGCCGCAGGAGTTGTTGCCGATCATGCCGCCGATGGTGCAGTTGGCGTGGGTGGCGGGCTCGGGCCCGTAGCGCAGCCCGTACGGCGCGAGCTGCCGGTTGAGGTCGTCCAGCACGATGCCCGGCTGCACGACGCAGGTACGGGCATCGGTGTCCACCGACTCCACGCGGGTGCAGTACTTCGACCAGTCGAGCACCACACCCGCGTTGGTGCACTGTCCGGCCAGGCTCGTCCCGCCGCCCCGCGACAGCACCGGCGCACCGAACTCCCGCGCCACGGCCACCGCCTCGGCGCCGGCCTCGGGGGTGCGCGGGAGGACCACACCGATGGGCGTCTGCCGGAAGTTCGAGGCGTCCGTGGAGTACGCCGCCCGGCTTCCGGCGTCGAAGCGGACCTCACCGTCGACCCGCTCGCTCAGGGCGGCTCGGAGCGCGACGGTGTCGACCGGCGGCGGCGCCCCCTCACGAGTGACGGGTTCGGGCAGGTCCAGCGCACCCATGGGCTCTCCTTCAGGTGTCGGCACGGCTACAGCGCCCGTGCGTGCGGGCGGCCGGAACTGAGTACCCCGGCGGCCTCGGTGGCAATCACCGGACACGGAGCGTCGCGAACCGTGTCGCTGTTGGGCCGAACGGGTGACTTGGCGTAAGAATTGGCTGGTGCAGGCAATGAAGGCGAGTGAAATCGGGGGAGCCGGTGAACAGCCACGACGTCACCGATGAACAGTGGGAAGGGCTCGCCCAGGTCGTTCCGTTGCGCGGGCGCGACGCATGGCCGTCCGCGGTCGGCCACCGGGCGATGCCGGAGGCGGAGACGGAGACGCGTCGCCGCTTCGTCGTCCTGCGGGTCAACGTGTTCGCGGACGCCCGCGAGGTCGCCGAGATCCTCATGGCGGGCATTCCGGTCCTGCTGGACCTGACCAGCGCCGAGACCGAGGTCGCCAAGCGGGTACTGGACTTCAGTACGGGCGTCGTCTTCGGTCTGGCCAGCGGCATGCACCGCGTCGACCGCAACGTCTTCCTGCTGACGCCGGCCGGGACCGAGGTGAACGGGCTGATGGAGGACGCGGCGGAGGTTCCCGGGGGGTGACGGGACCGGCGGGGCGCGCGGGGCCATGTGCCGGGGACGCTGTCCGAACCCCCAGGTGTGACGGGCGGCCCCGGCCCTGACGGTGCCGTCCCCCGATCGTAGGAACGTCCTCCGGGCGGAACGGTTCGTCATGGGCCGGGCTTCTACGGTCCGCATATGGCCGTGTCAACTGCGTCAACGGTGTCCGTCCCTTCCGCCCCGCCCCACCCGGACCGGCCCCGCATCACGGAGCTGCGGCTGTCCGCCTTCGCCGGGCACCGGCGCGCCGTCCTGCCGCTCGGGCCGCTCACCGTGCTCGCCGGGCCCAGTGGCAGCGGCAAGACCAGTGCGCTCCGGGCGTACGACGCGTTGGCCAGGCTCGGGGGCGGCGCTCAGCTCGGCGCGGTGTTCCCCGACCCGGCCGCCTGCGTGCCGGAGCGGGCCCGGCCCGACGCCCAGCACCGCCGCGGCTTCCGCATCGGCTGCACGGCCGACGGCGCCGCGGGCCCGGTGCACCTGGACGTCGCCGTACAGGCGGAACCGGAACTGCGCATCGTGGGGGAGCGGTTGACGGCGGACGGCGTCGTACTGCTGGAGACGGCCCTGCGCGATCCCGGCCGGCGGGCCGTGCAGGCGGCCTGGCACACGGCCGGGTCCGCGCCGGTGACCCGCGCCCCGCTGCCGGACGACCGGCTCGGCACGCCGCTGCTGCCGCTGCGGGTGGCCGGCAAGACGGACGGGCAGCGCAGGGTGCTGGCCGCGGCCGAGCAGATGGTCGTCGCCCTGCGTTCCGTCTTCGCCTGCGATCCGCGGCCCGGCCGGATGCGGGAGCCCGTGCCCACCGGCTCCGGGCGTCTGCTCGGCGGGTGCGACAACCTGGCCGACGTGCTGTGGCGCACCCGCGCCGAGTGCGGGAGGCGGCACGCGCAGTTCGTCGCGGCGGTGCGCGCCGGATGCGCGGGCCCCGTCGCGGACGTCCTGGCCGAGCCCGTTGCCGGGGGCGTGGTGCGCGCGCTGCTGGACCGGGGTGACGGCACCCGCACCGGCCTCGCGCGCCTCGGCTACGGCGAGCTGCGCTACCTCGCCCTCGCCCTGGTGCTGTTCACCGGCCCCGGTGTGCTGGAGGTCGACCCGGCCGGCGAGGTGCCCGCGGCGCTGCAGACGCTCACCGTCCTCACCGACGGCTTCGACCGCGGCCTGGACGTGCGGCAGCGCGCGGAACTGCTCCGGCTGGCGGTCCGGATGTGCGACCGCGGGCACATCCGCCTCGTCGCGGCGGTCGCCGATGCCGCCTGGGCGGCCGGGACGGACGGCGTCACGGTGGTAGACCTGGGCACGTGACCGATCATCCTCACCCCGCCCCGGACCTCGTGGCGTTGCAGCGCAGGCTGGCCGAGTTCGCGGCGGCGCGGCACTGGCAGCCGTACCACACGCCCAAGAACCTCGTCGCCGCGCTCAGCGTGGAGGCGTCCGAACTCGTCGAGATCTTCCAGTGGTTGACGCCCGAGGAGTCGGCCCGCGTCATGACCGACCCGGACACCGCGCACCGGGTCCGGGACGAGGTCGCCGACGTGCTGGCGTATCTGCTCCAGATCTGCGAAGTGCTCGACGTCGACCCGCTGGCCGCGCTGGCGGCGAAGATCGAGCGGAACGAACTCCGGTTCCCGGTGCGGAAGGACCGGGAGAGCTGAGGGGAGCCGCACACTCCACTATTACTCTCCGCAGTCGCGAACCGGCCAGATATCAAATTGTTGTCCGAAGATTTCCGCCTTCCTCTGGCTTTTCGCCCCACATGCCTTCACTCTGGGTAGTGGGCAACGGAGTTCGGGCGGACGCGCCCTGAGCGCGTCGGAAACAGACGGGGGCAGCGCATGGACGCTGTGCGGCTCATCGTGACGAGTGGGCGGGCCCTGGCAGCCGGCGGCGAGGTGCCGGACATCCTGACGGAGGTGTGGCAGGTGCAGGCCCTGGCACAGGCGATCGGCAGCCGACTGGCGGTCTCCGGACCACCCGAACTGCGCGGTGAGGCACTGGGACTGACCGAGCTGGCGGGCCGCGGCTGCGGAGTGCTGCGCACCCCCGGCCTGGCCCCGGGTGAGCTGCGCGCCGCCCAGCTCACCGAACTGGGCGACGCCCGCCAGGCCCTGATGCGCCTCGGCACGCTGCTGGGGGAGACCGGCATCGCCCTAGTCGGCATCGCCTGCGCCGCGGACGACGAGGCCACGTACTGGCAGTGCATGGAGGCGATCGACGCGGCGGACGAGTCGCGGGACCGGGTCATGGAGATGCTGCGCAAACTGGCGGACCGCGACGCGGGGTTACCGGAGCGGGAGGCCGGCTAGCCATGACACCGCGAGCCGCCGACCGCACCCCCCGCACGCCTCACCCGGCGTGCCCCTCCACCCCCGCCTGCCGCTCCTGGCCCCCGGCCGACTGGAGGTGGTCGGCGTCCAGAGCCGACAGGTCCGCGCTGAGCGCCGCCATGAGTTCCTCCATCTGCTGGAGCAGCCCCTTCGGCCGGGCGTCCGCCCCGCCCTCCTGCGGCACGGTCTCTTCGGACATGATGGCCTCCTCGGCCCCGAGGCCCCCACCGGGGAGGCCGGCACTGGTGGCGCGCCGGCGCACACCGCCCGGCGCGGACGCCGGGCGATCCGGCTCCGCCCCGGCAAACGATCACCGTCCGGCCCGGTCACTGGGCCGCCCCCGCAACAGGCCCGGGACTGACGCTGAATCACCCGCCGAGGGCCGGGAACGCGCCGGGCCGACGGGCGGGGCCTGTGCGACGCTCCCCCGCCGAGCAGGCAGGATGGAGACATGGATCTCCGTATCTTCACCGAGCCCCAGCAGGGGGCCACATACGACACCTTGCTCACCGTGGCGAAGGCCACCGAGGACCTCGGTTTCGACGCCTTCTTCCGCTCGGACCACTATCTCCGCATGGGCTCCGTGGACGGCCTCCCCGGCCCCACCGACGCCTGGATCACCCTCGCCGGCCTCGCCCGGGAGACCAAGCGCATCCGGCTCGGCACCCTCATGACCGCCGGCACCTTCCGGCTGCCCGGCGTCCTCGCCATCCAGGTCGCGCAAATCGACCAGATGTCGGGCGGCCGGGTCGAGCTGGGCCTGGGCGCCGGCTGGTTCGAGGAGGAGCACAGGGCGTACGGCATTCCCTTCCCGAAGGAGAAGTTCGCCCGCCTCGAGGAACAGCTGGAGATCGTCACCGGTCTGTGGGCCACGGAGGCCGGCAAGTCCTTCGACTTCCACGGCAGGTTCTACGACCTCACCGAGTCGCCCGCGCTGCCCAAGCCCGCGCAGGCGAAGGTCCCCGTGCTCATCGGCGGCCACGGTGCCGTCCGTACCCCGCGGCTGGCCGCCCGGTACGCCGACGAGTTCAACATCCCCTTCGCCTCGCTCGAGGACACCGAGCGCCAGTTCGGCCGCGTCCGGGCCGCCGCCGAGGAGGCCGGCCGCCGGGCGGACGCGCTGACCTACTCCAACGCCCTGGTCGCCTGCGTCGGCAAGGACGACGCCGATGTGGCCCGCCGGGCCGCCGTGATCGGCCGCGAGGTCGAGGAGCTGAAGGCCAACGGCCTGGCCGGCTCCCCGGACGAGGTCGTCGAGAAGATCGGCCGCTACGCCGAGGCCGGCGCGCAGCGGATCTACCTCCAGATCCTCGACCTCGACGACCTGGACCACCTGGAGCTGATCTCCTCCCAGGTCCAGTCGCAGCTGTCGTGACGCGGTGACGCTGCCCCCCGAATAACCGAAGGCGCCGGTCACCAGCCCTGTGCGATGGTGTGACCGTCGTCCTGCCGGAGCCCCCGGGAACAACCTCCTGGGGGCTCCCGCGCGTACGGCACCTCGTACGCCGCCTCTTCGAGCCGCTCGGCTGGACGGTCACCGTCGAGTCCGTCCCGCTGGACACCGAGTTCCCCGAGTGGGGCGACTCGCGCTACGTCCGCCTCGAACTGGAGTCCGCGGCGCTGCGGCGCAGGGCCGTCGAGGGCTTCACCGGCGCCGTCCGCGCCGACCACCCCTGGCTCGCCGCGGCACGCCAGCGCCGCCGCATCGAGTGCGACATGGCCCCGATGCCGCTGTAGCCGCGGGTGGCCGGGCGGGGTGCGGGGGCGCCTTGCCCGGCGGTGCGGTCCGCCGGAGTCACGGCACCGCGTCGGTGCGGGCGGGCCGGCCCGCCCCGCCCGCGTCCGCGGCACGGCCCGTCGGACAGGCCCTGCCTAGCCCACGTCCGCAGGTGCCGTCGTCGTCCCGTCCTGGGACGGCGGGGGTGCGAAGGGGGCGGGGGAGGAGGGCCGTGACGCTCGGTCCCGTTCGGCCAAGCGGCGGGTGAGGAGCAGGAGCGGCTGGGTGAACAGGGTCGTGGCGAGCGCCATGAACACGAGCACCGCGTAGAGCGGGGCGCTCAACAGGCCTGCCTGGAGGCCCGCGTTGAGGGCGATCAACTCGGTGAGGCCGCGCGCGCTGAGCAGTACGCCGACGGTCCGCGCGTCGTGCCGGTCCAGACCGCCGAGCCGGGCCGCGAGGGCCCCACTGCCGATCTTCGTCGTGACGGCGAGCACGGTCACCACCAGCAGGACGGCCCAGCCCGTGCCGTCCATGCTGTTCAGCGCCACGGACTGACCCGAGATCACGAAGAAGAACGGCAGCAGCAGCGAGCTGACGTCGTGCAGCGGCCGCAGCAGATCCGGGTCGAGCGTGCCGCCCTCCTCGCGCGGGACCACCACCCCGGCGAGCAGCGCACCGAAGATCACGTGCAGCCCGAGGGAGTGCGTGACCCACGCCGACCCGAGGGCGAAGCCGATGAGCAGCGCCAGCCGCAGCGAGGGCTCCATCCGTGTCCGCCACAGCAGCCGGCGCAGCACCGGCCGGGCCGCGACCGCCATCACGGTGACGAAACCGACGGCGAGCGCGACCCGCCACGGCCAGTCCAGCGCCGTCCCGGAGCCGCCGCTGTCCATCAGCGCCGCCGCCAGCACGGTCCAGCAGACCGCGTCCAGCACCCCGGCCGCGGAGACCGCCACCACGCCGGGCACCGACCGGGACAACCCGTTCTCCCGCACGATGGCCGTCAGCACGGGCACCGCCGTTATCGACAGGGCGACCCCGGCGAACACCACCATCGCGGGGGACAGGTCACGCGGCATGCCCAGGCCGTGCAACTGCTCCCGGAACAGCAGCGCGCCCCCGCAGCCCACGGCCATCGGCACCACGAACGAGGCCAGCGCCACGGTCAGCGAGGCGCGGGCACGGGCACCGAGCATCTTCAGATCCAGTTCGTAGCCCACCGCGAACAGGAAGACCACCAGCGCGAACTGGGCGAAGCCGGTCAGCGCCGGGCCGATCTCCGCCGGGAACAGCGACGCGTACGCGTCCGGTGCCAGCGCTCCGAGCAGGGAGGGGCCGAGCGCGATGCCCGCCGACAGCTGGCCCACGATGTACGGCTGCCTCAGCCGACGGGCCAGCCAGCCGGCCGCGTGGGCGACCACCAGGACGAGAGCCGAGGCACCCACGAAGTGCGTGATCATCGCGTCAGGGCTCATGTGTCTCCCCCGTTGGTCCGGCGGCCATCCGGTGGCAGGCCTGTTCGACGGTCCCCTGTTTCGGCGGCTCCGCGTTCCGACCGTCCGTCGCAGGGCAGCTCCAACCTCTGCAGCATAGAAATGACCTGACGGTGCATCGGAAGTCGTACACGAACTTTCACCTGGGTCACGGGGGGCACATGACGGCGGTCGTCTTCATTCACGACACAGGGGTTCGCGAACCGGGCTTCTCTGCGCTCGTGGGGCGCTTCTCCGCCGGAGTGACGGCCCTGCGCGGCGGACTGCGCATCGTGCCGCACTACTGGGGCGGCGAGCACGGGGCCGCGCTCGCCGCCGGCGGAGCGTGCCTGCCGCCGTCCGGCGGCACCGGCCGGCGCCCCGCCGCGCCGGACGCCGCCGACGACGACACGGCGGTCTGGGCCGCCCTCTAGCCGATCCGTACGCCGAACTCGCCCTCGCCGCCGCCGGGTCCGCCCCGGGGACCGAACTGCCACCGGGCTCCCAGCAGTGCCCGGCTCACCGCGCCGGGACGCCGCCTCGTCGAGGGCCTCGCGCGGACCCTGGACCGCTGGCTGCGTGTACCCGTCGACCCGGCCGACCCCCGGGCGCTGTCCGGCTGGATCGTCGCCCGCGCCACCCTGGACCCGGGCCACGCCACCCGCCGCCCGCTCGCCCGCCCGGAACTGCTCCAGCCGCGGCCCGGCGGCTGAACCGGGCGCACGGGTCTGCCCAAGCAGGGGGTGAACAGGCGCCCGAATGGTCAGGATGGAGACATGGGATTCACAGTCGACTCCGAAGCCGGGCGGCTCACCCGCGTCATCCTGCACCGGCCGGATCTGGAGCTCAAAAGGCTCACCCCCAGCAACAAGGACGCCCTTCTCTTCGACGACGTGCTGTGGGTGCGCCGGGCGCGCGCCGAGCACGACGGGTTCGCCGACGTGCTCCGCGACCGCGGAGTCGCCGTGCACCTCTTCGGCGACCTGCTCACCGAGACCCTCGACGTCCCGGCGGCCCGGCGGCTCGTCCTGGACCGGGTCTTCGACGAGAAGGAGTACGGAGTGCTGGCCACGGACCATCTCCGGGCCGCCTTCGAGACCCTGCCCGCCGGTGAACTCGCCGAGGCCCTGGTCGGCGGCATGACCAAGCGGGAGTTCCTCGACGCGCACCCGGAGCCGACCTCCGTGCGCTTCCACGCCATGGAGCTGGACGACTTCCTGCTCGGGCCGCTGCCCAACCACCTCTTCACCCGGGACACGTCGGCCTGGATCTACGACGGCGTCTCCATCAACGCCATGCGCTGGCCCGCCCGGCAGCGCGAGACGGTCCACTTCGAGGCGATCTACCGGCACCACCCGCTGTTCCGCGAGGAGACGTTCCACCTCTGGTCCGAGGGTCAGGCCGACTACCCCTCCACCATCGAGGGCGGCGACGTCCTCGTCATCGGCAACGGCGCCGTACTCATCGGCATGAGCGAGCGCACCACCCCCCAGGCCGTCGAGATGCTCGCGTACAAACTGTTCGCGGCGGGCTCCGCACGCACGATCGTGGCCCTCGACATGCCCAAGCGGCGGGCCGTCATGCATCTGGACACCGTGATGACCATGGTGGACGGCGACACCTTCACTCAGTACGCCGGGCTCGGCATGCTCCGCTCGTACACCATCGAGCCGGGCGCGGGGGAGAAGGACCTGAAGGTCACCGACCATCCGCCGGAGCACATGCACCGCGCGATCGCCGCGGCCCTGGGCCGGGGCGAGATCCGGGTCCTGACCGCCACCCAGGACGTCCACGCCGCCGAACGCGAGCAGTGGGACGACGGCTGCAACGTCCTGGCCGTCGAACCGGGCGTCGTCGTCGCCTACGAGCGGAACGCCACCACCAACACCCACCTGCGCAAACAGGGCATCGAGGTGATCGAGATCCCGGGCAGCGAGCTGGGCCGGGGCCGGGGCGGACCGCGCTGCATGAGCTGTCCGGTGGAGCGGGAGCCCGTGTAGGGGGCTGCATGGAGGGGCCCTGCATGGAGGGGGCTGGATAGGTGGCCGCACAGTGGACCGTATAGAAATTCATCCGGTCGTATAGACTTCCAGGAGTCAGTCCCCGTCCCTGCACCTCTGGAGCGCCCCCATGGCGACAGTCCCGACCGCCCTCGCCGGCCGCCACTTCCTCAAGGAGACCGACTTCACCGCGGACGAGTTCCGCGGCCTGGTCGATCTGGCCGCGGAGCTGAAGGCCGCGAAGAAGGCCGGGACCGAGACACGGTATCTCCAGGGCAGGAACATCGCGCTGATCTTCGAGAAGACCTCGACGCGCACCCGCTGCGCGTTCGAGGTCGCCGCCGCCGACCAGGGCGCCTCGACGACGTACCTCGACCCGGCCGGCTCGCAGATCGGCCACAAGGAGTCCGTGAAGGACACCGCGCGCGTGCTGGGCCGCATGTTCGACGGCATCGAGTACCGGGGCGACAGCCAGCAGAAGGTCGAGGAGCTGGCCTCCTTCGCCGGCGTCCCCGTCTACAACGGCCTGACCGACGACTGGCACCCCACCCAGATGCTCGCCGACGTGCTGACCATGACCGAGCACAGCGACAAGCCGCTGCACGAGATCACCTTCGCCTACCTCGGCGACGCCCGCTTCAACATGGGCAACTCCTACCTGGTCACCGGCGCCCTGCTCGGCATGGACGTGCGCGTCGTCGCCCCGAAGTCCTACTGGCCCGCCCAGGAGGTCGTCGACCGGGCGAGGGCGCTCGCCGAGTCGAGCGGGGCGCGCATCACCCTCACCGAGACCGTGGACGAGGGCGTGCGCGGCGCCGACTTCGTCGTCACCGACGTCTGGGTCTCCATGGGTGAGCCCAAGGACGTCTGGGCCGAGCGGATCAAGGCCCTCGCCCCGTACGCGGTGACCATGGACGTCCTGCGCGCCACCGGCAACCCGGACGTGAGGTTCCTGCACTGCCTGCCCGCCTTCCACGACCTGGGCACCAAGGTCGGCCAGGAGATCTTCGAGGCCCACGGACTCGACTCCCTGGAGGTCACGGACGAGGTCTTCGAGTCCGCGCACTCGGTCGTCTTCGACGAGGCGGAGAACCGCCTGCACACCATCAAGGCGGTCCTGGTCGCCACGCTGGCCTGACAAGGCGGCCGGCCGGACCCGATGCGTCCGCCGAGCCCGTTATTCTGACCGGCGGCCCGGAGCCACCCCTTCCGGTGCCGCCGGCCGCGACCACCGTCGCGCCCCCGCACCACCAGAAACGAGCACCACCCGCAATGCCCGCTTCCCGTATCAAATCCCCCCACCTCCTCGTCGCCGAATCGGGCGCCGACCGCGAAGGCCATGGCCTGAAGCGCACCATGGGGCTGTTCCAGCTCGTCTGCTTCGGCGTCGGCGCGATCGTCGGCACCGGCATCTTCGTCGGCCTGTCCGACTCGGTGGCCGAGGCCGGCCCGGCCGTCGTCGTCTCCTTCGTGCTGGCCGCCATCACCTGCGTCTTCACCGCGTTCGCCTTCGCCGAGCTGGGCGGCGCGATCCCGGTCTCCGGCTCCTCGTACTCCTTCGCCTACGCCGGACTCGGCGAGCGGACCGCCTTCCTGGTCGGCTGGTGCCTGCTTCTGGAGTACGGCGTGTCCGTCTCCGCGGTCGCGGTCGGCTGGAGCCAGTACGTCAACGAACTGCTCGACAGCGTCCTCGGCATCCAACTGCCGCACGCGCTCTCCGCGGGCCCCGGCGACGGCGGCGCGGTCAACCTGCCCGCGGTGATCGTCATCGCCCTGGCCTGCGTCCTCCTGGTGCGCGGGGTGCGGGAGAGCGCCCGGGCCACGGCCGCGATGGCCGTCCTCAAGCTGGCCGTCCTGGTCGCCTTCTGCGCCATCGGCTTCTACGCCTTCAAGGACGGCAACCTCAGCCCGTTCTCCCCGGCGGGCCTCGGCGGCATCGGCGCCGGCACCACCGCCGCCTTCTTCTCGTACATCGGCTTCGACGCGATCACCACGGCCGGTGAGGAGGCCAGGAACCCGCGCCGGGACATCCCGATCGCCATCCTGGTCTGCATCGGCCTGGTCACCCTGCTCTACTGCGCGGTCGCCGTCGCCGCGATCGGTGCCGTCGGCGGTGACGCGGTCGGCGACCGGCCCGCCGCGCTGTCGTACGTCGTCAACGAGGTCACCGGCTCCACCATCGGTGGCGGCGTGGTCGCCTTCGGCGCGGTCGTCGCCATCGCCTCGGTGGTGCTCGCCGTGATGTACGGCCAGACCCGCATCCTGATGTCCATGTCCCGCGACGGTCTGATCCCGCGCGTCTTCGAGAAGGTCTCGCCGCGCACCGCGACGCCCGTCGCCGGCACGCTCATCGTCGGCGTGGTCTTCGCCCTCCCGGCCGCCTTCGCCCCGCTGGACGCGGTGGTCAACCTGTGCACCATCGGCACGCTGGCCACCATGGCCGCCGTCAACGTCTCCGTGATCGCGCTGCGCCGCCGCGAGCCGGGCCTCGCCCGTACCTTCCGCGTGCCGTTCTACCCGGTGACGCCGCTGCTCGGGGTCGCCTTCTGCCTGTACCTGATCTACGAGACGGGTGCGGCGACCTGGCTCCAGTTCGCGGTGTTCCTCGCGGTGGGCCTGCTGGTGTACACCGCCTACGGGTGCCGGCACTCCCGCCTGGCCCGGGCGGAGGTCACTCCGGAGAGCGGCGCTGAGCGGGTACCGCAGGAAGCCTGAACCAGACGGCCTTGCCGGACCCGGTGGGCCGGTGGCCGCAGGACGAGCTGAGGGCGCGGATCAACAGCAGACCGCGCCCGTGCTCCTGCCAGGGGTCGGGCGGCTCCACACCGGGACGGGTGAGGTCACCGGGCGGCTGCGGGTCCGGATCGTGCACCTCGACCTGACAGCCGGTCGGCAACAGCTCCACGACCAGCTCGATCGGCGACCCGCCGGCCGTGTGCTCGACGGCGTTGGCGACCAGCTCCGCCGTGAGCAGCTCCGCCGTGTCGCCGTCGGCCGTGTGCTCCAGCTCGGCCAGTGCCGCACGCACCAGGGCACGCGCGACCGGCACGGCCGCGGCGGAGTGCGGCAGTGCGATGCGCCAGGAGGCGGGGGCATGGTAGCGATCGTGCACGGCTGGTCCGTTCCGGAGCAGGCTGTCGTCCTGTCCTGCTTTCAACCATATGAATGGTACGGCGCCGCCCGGCAGAGCCGTTCGACGGGCACCTCGCGGGACCTTCGGCCCCGGTACCGGGCTGCCTGCCCAGGTGAGCGCCGTCGCTCGCCCGGATGCTCCCGCTGTTACCGCGCTATTGACGTCCGGTGACTTCCGGCGGACCCTCTATCGCGTGCTCGTGACGACGGTCACGAAGAGGTGATAGCTTCGAGTCGTATCGACATGCAGCCAGACGTAGCGCTCAGTGAGGCCGAGGCCGTGCCCGCCCTAGGAGGCCGCCCGTCATGAGTCCCTTCACCGGCTCCACCGCCCCCACCCCCGACTGGCGGCACCTGCGCGTCGATCGCACCGACGGCGTCGCCACCGTCACCCTCGCACGCCCCGACAAGCTCAACGCGCTCACCTTCGAGGCCTACGCCGACCTGCGGGACCTGCTCGCCGAGCTGTCCCGGGAGCGGTCCGTGCGGGCGCTGGTGCTGGCCGGGGAGGGACGCGGCTTCTGCTCCGGCGGTGACGTCGACGAGATCATCGGCGCGACCCTGTCCATGGACACCGCCCAGCTGCTGGACTTCAACCGGATGACGGGCCAGGTGGTGCGTGCCGTACGGGAGTGCCCGTTCCCGGTGATCGCCGCCCTGCACGGGGTCGCGGCGGGGGCGGGCGCGGTGCTCGCCCTGGCCGCCGACTTCCGGGTCGCCGATCCGTCCGCCCGCTTCGCCTTCCTCTTCACCCGCGTCGGCCTGTCCGGCGGCGACATGGGCGCCGCCTACCTGCTGCCCCGCGTCGTCGGCCTCGGCCACGCCACCCGGCTGCTGATGCTCGGCGAACCGGTCCGGGCGCCCGAGGCCGAGCGGATCGGCCTGATCAGCGAGCTGACCGACGAGGGCCGCGCCGACGAGGCCGCCCAGTCACTCGCCCGCCGCCTGGCCGACGGCCCGGCCCTGGCGTACGCGCAGACCAAGGCCCTCCTCACCGCGGAGCTGGACATGCCGCTGGCGGCAGCGGTGGAACTGGACGCCTCGACCCAGGCCCTCCTGATGAACGGCGAGGACTACGCGGAGTTCCACGCGGCCTTCACGGAGAAGCGCGCTCCGAAATGGAACGGACGGTAGGGATGCCGACTCCCAAGGCGCGGGGCAGCGTCGGTATGCGGCTCCGCCGCGGGGCGCGACCAGCCACGACGCACCCGCAGTCGCGCAACGGCCTCGACCGCCCCCACCGCGTGGCGATCGTCGGCGGCGGCCCCGGCGGCCTCTACACCGCCGCCCTCCTCAAACGCCTCGACCCCGACCGCCAGGTCACCGTCTGGGAGCGCAACGCCCCCGACGACACCTTCGGTTTCGGCGTCGTCCTCTCCGACGAGACCCTGGGCGGCATCGAACACGCCGACCCGGCGGTCTACGCGGCCCTCCAGGCGGACTTCGTCCGCTGGGACGACATCCACATCGTCCACCGAGGCACCCGCCAGACCTCCACAGGACACGGCTTCGCCGCCCTCGGCCGCCGCCGCCTCCTGGAGATCCTGCACGAGCGCTGCCACGCCCTCGGCGTCGAGCTGCGCTTCCGTACCGAGGCCCCGGACCCGGTCCGGCTCGCGGAGGAGTACGACCTCGTCGTCGCGGCCGACGGGGTGCACAGCACCACCCGCGAGGCCCATCGCGAGGTGTTCCGGCCCACCCTCACCGGACACCGCTGCCGCTACGTCTGGCTGGCCGCCGACTTCGCCTTCGACGCCTTCCGCTTCGAGATCGCCGAGACCGAGCACGGCGTGATCCAACTGCACGGATACCCGTACGCGGCCGACGCGTCGACCGTCATCGTCGAGATGCGCGAGGAGGTCTGGCGGGCGGCCGGCTTCGACGAACTGGACGAAGCCGAATCCACCGCACGCTGCGCCAAGATCTTCGCCGATGCTCTCGGCGGCCGGCCGCTGAGGTCCAACAAGTCGGCCTGGACCACCTTCCGCACGGTCGTCAACGAACGCTGGTCGCACGGCAACACCGTCCTGATCGGCGACGCCGCCCACACCGCCCACTTCTCCATCGGCTCCGGCACCAAGCTCGCCGTGGAGGACGCCCTCGCGCTCGCCGCCTGCCTGGAGGAACAGCCGTCGCTCCCCAAGGCACTCGCCGCCTACGAGGCGGAGCGGCGCCCCGTCGTCGCCTCCACCCAGCGGGCGGCCCGGGCCAGCCTGGAGTGGTTCGAGGACCTCCCCCGGTACCTCGGCCGGCCGCCCCGCCAGTTCGCCTTCAACCTGCTCACCCGGAGCCGCCGCGTCACCCACGAGAACCTGCGGCTGCGCGACGCCCGCTTCACCGGCTCCGTCGAGCGCGAGTTCGGCTGCCCGCCCGGCACGCCCCCGATGTTCACCCCGTTCCGGCTGCGCGGCCTGACCCTGCGCAACCGCGTCGTCGTCTCCCCGATGGACATGTACTCGGCCACCGACGGCGTCCCCGGCGACTTCCACCTGGTCCACCTGGGGGCCAGGGCCCTCGGGGGTGCCGCGCTGGTGATGACCGAGATGGTGTGCGTCAGCGAGGAGGGCCGCATCACCCCCGGCTGTGCGGGGCTGTACACCGGCCGGCAGGCCGAGGCGTGGAAGCGGATCACGGACTTCGTGCACGCGCAGGCGCCCGGCACCGCGATCGGCGTGCAGCTCGGGCACAGCGGACGCAAGGGCTCGACCCGGTTGATGTGGGAGGGCATGGACGAACCGCTCTCCGAAGGCAACTGGCCCCTCGTCGCCGCCTCCCCGCTGCCGTACAAGCCCGGCGGCCAGATCCCGCGTGAGCTGTCCCGGGCACAGCTGACGGACATCCGGGAACAGTTCACCGCAGCCGCCGTCCGGGCCTCCCGGGCCGGTTTCGACCTGCTCGAACTGCACTGCGCCCACGGCTATCTGCTCTCCGGTTTCCTCTCCCCGCTCACCAACCACCGCACCGACGCCTACGGCGGCTCACCGGAGAAGCGGCTCCGCTTCCCGCTGGAGGTCTTCGACGCCGTACGCGCGGCGTGGCCCCAGGAGCGGCCCATGACGGTCCGCGTCTCCGCCACCGACTGGGCCGAGGGCGGCACCAGCGCCGAGGAGGCCGTGGCGGTCGCCCGCGCCTTCGCGGCGCACGGCGCCGACGCCGTCGACGTGTCCACGGGGCAGGTCGTGGCCGACGAGCGGCCGGAGTTCGGGCGGTCGTACCAGACGCCGTACGCGGACCGTATCCGGCACGAGGCGGGCGTCCCGGTGATCGCCGTGGGGGCGATCTCCTCCTGGGACGACGTCAACTCGCTGATCCTGGCCGGCCGCACCGACCTGTGCGCCCTCGCCCGGCCCCACCTCTACGATCCGCACTGGACGCTGCACGCGGCGGCCGAGCAGGGCTACGAGGGGCCGGGTGTCGTGTGGCCCGCACCGTACCGGGCGGGCAGCCGCCGTCCGGTGACCGGACGCACCGACGCCCCCAAGCCCAGGCTGGCGCTGCACGGCCCGCGTCAGGACGGGTAGCCCCAGGCCGCGCACATCGGGCGCAGCCGCTCCGGGATCTCGTCCTCCTTCGGCAGCGCGCGCCCCGGCTGCACGGTGCCGGTGCGGATGTTCTCGCGCCAGTCGCCGAGTCCGCGGACCAGCTCGCGGCCGGTCTTCTTGCCGTAGTTCAGCATGGCCGGCGCGTAGTCGACACCGAGGAACTCGCACAGGCGGCGCATCTCGCGCCCGGGGTCGTCGGTGATGTCCTCGTAGCGCACGGAGAAGCCGTCGGCGTCCGCCGTGCGGGCCTCCTCGACGGCCGTCATGTAGCGCAGCACGTCGGTGACGGCGGTGTCGAGCGGCCGCTTGACGGGGTCGGTCTCGTGCCAGGAACGGGCGATCGACTCGGGGTGGCGCAGCAGGAAGACGAAGCGCGCGTCGGGCCAGGCGTCCTTGAGGCGCCGGTACATGTACGCGTTGGCCGGGGTCTTCTCCACGATGAAGTCCTTGCCCGCCTTGACCAGTTCTCGGTGCATGACGCGGTCCCACAGCAGGTGCTCCAGGTCACCTCGCTCCAGACCGAGCGCGCCCATCGCCCGCTCGGAGAACCAGTTGGCGCACGTGACCTCCAGCCGGCCGATGTGCAACTCGTGCGGGGCGTGCAGCCGCGGGTGGGCGCCCAGCATCATGCGCAGCAGCGTGGAGCCGGAGCGGATGGACGAGATGATGAAGACGGGCCGCCGCAGCAGCCGGTCGGTCGCCAGCTCCTCGGCCGACGGACATCGGTACGTGGCCGCCGGCCGCTCCGCGGGCTGCGGCGGGGCGGACCTCTTCCCCTTCGCCGCCTGGGGTGCTCTCCGCACCTGGAGGCCGGTGGTGGCGGTGAGGGCCCGGTTCAAGTTGCGCGCGAGACTCATGCGTCCGCACGGTAGGTGAGAAACCTGAGAAGAGGATCTGAGAAGGCTGAGGGTTCCCTGATCGCGAAGAAGTGTGACGCGAGTCACTCGCCAGAGTTCATGGGCTCCCCGGGCTCCCCGGGCTCCCCGGGCTCCCCGGGCTCCCCGGGCGCCGCGTAGACCGCGCCCGCGTCGCGCAGCCGCTCGTGCAGGTCCCGGAAGACGGCCGCCGAGCGTCTGCCCGGCCAGTCCTCGGGCAGCAGCCGGTCGGGCAGCCCCGGGTCGGCGTAGGGCAGGTGGCGCCAGGAGTCCAGGACGAGGAGGTAGTCGCGGTAGGCGTCCTCGGGCGGGGTGTCGGCCCGGCGCTCCCAGTCGTGCAGCACGCGCGCGTGGCGGTCGAGGAACGCCTCGTGCTCCTTGGCGATCGCGGCCAGGTCCCACCAGCGTGCCGCCGCCTCGGCGGTCGGCGTGAAGCCCAGGTGCTCACCCCGGAAGAAGTCCACGTACGAGTCCAGGCCCAGGCGGCCCAGCGCGTGCCGGGTCTCCTCGTACAGGCGGGCCGGGGCGATCCACACGCCGGGGGCCGCGGTGCCGAAGCCGAGGCCGGCCAGGCGGGAGCGCAGCACGTGCCGCCTCTGCCGCTCCGACTCGGGCACGGAGAAGACGGCGAGCACCCAGCCCTCGTCCTCGTAGGGTGCCGTGGCGTAGATGCGCCGGTCGCCGTCCTCCAGCAACTGCCGTGCCTCGGTGGAGATCTCGTACCCGGCGGCGCCCTCGGCCGTACGAGCGGGCAGGAGCAGCCCGCGCCGCTTCAGCCGGGACACCGACGAGCGCACGGAGGGGGCGTCCACCCCGACCGCGGCCAGCAGCCGGATCAGCTCGGCGACGGGAACCGGGCCCGGCGCGAAGCGTCCGTACGCGCCGTAGAGCGTGACGATCAGGGATCTCGGGGTGTGCTGCGCGTGCTGGTCGGACACGTTGATCATCTTATGTCCTCGGCATTACGCCTGGTCACTTCCCAGACGACCGGGCGGGGCCAGGAGCCGGTAACGCTGTAGCTTTCCCGTCGCCGTGCGCGGCAGCGCCTCCAGGAAGACGATCTCGCGCGGGCACTTGTACGGCGCCAGCTCGGAGCGGAGGAACGCGCGCAGCGCGTCGGCGTCCCGCTGGGCGCCCTCCTTCAGTACGGCGTGGGCCACCACGACCTGTCCGCGGTTGGCGTCGGCCCGGCCCACCACCGCCGCTTCCACCACGTCCGGATGCCGGAGCAGCGCGTCCTCCACCTCCGGTCCGGCGATGTTGTACCCGGCGGTGATGATCATGTCGTCGGCGCGCGCCACGTACCGGAAGTACCCGTCGGGCTCGCGGACGTAGGTGTCGCCGGTGATGTTCCAGCCGTCGCGCACGTACTCCCGCTGCCGCGGATCGGCGAGATACCGGCAGCCCACCGGCCCGCGCACCGCCAGCAGCCCGGGCTCCCCGTCGGCCACCGGCGCGCCGTTCACGTCCTGCACGCGCGCCTGCCAGCCCGGCACCGGAACACCCGTCGTGCCGGGCCTGATGTCCCCGTCGGCCGCGGAGACGAAGATGTGCAGCAGCTCGGTGGCGCCGATGCCGTTGATGACGCGCAGGCCGGTGCGCTCGTGCCAGGCTCGCCAGGTGGCCGCGGGCAGGTTCTCGCCCGCCGAGACGCAGCGGCGCAGGCAGGTCACGTCGTACGCGTCCAGCTCGTCGAGCATCGCGCGGTACGCCGTCGGCGCGGTGAACAGGACCGACACCCGGTGCTCGGCGACGGCGGGCAACAGCTGCCGGGGGCCCGCCTGTTCGAGGAGCAGCGCGCTCGCCCCGGCCCGCATCGGGAAGACCACCAGCCCGCCGAGCCCGAAGGTGAAGCCGAGCGGCGGACTGCCCGCGAAGAGGTCGTCGGGGCGCGGTTTCAGTACGTGCCTGGAGAAGGTGTCGGCGATCGCCAGCACGTCGCGATGGAAGTGCATGCAGCCCTTGGGGCGCCCGGTGGTGCCCGAGGTGAAGGCGATCAGCGCCACGTCGTCGGCCGCCGTGTCCACGGCCGGGTACGGCGTGCCGGGCACCGGGCCGGCTTGGGTACGCGTCAGCAGGTCGTCGGGCGCGTCCCCGCCGTACGTCGTGATCCGCAGTCCGGGAATCTCCGCCTTGGCGAGGTCGTCGACGGCCCGGACGTCGCACAGGGCATGGCGCACCCGGGCGATCTCGCAGACGGCACGCAGCTCGTGCGGGCGCTGCTGGGCCAGTACGGTGACCGCCACCGCGCCCGCCTTCAGCACCGCCAGCCAGCAGGCGGCCAGCCACGGGGTGGTGGGGCCGCGCAGCAGCACCCGGTTGCCCGGGACGACGCCGAGGTCGCCGGTGAGGAGATGGGCGAGCAGGTCCACGCGGGCCCGCAGCCTGCCGTAGGTCCAGTCGTCGCCGGACGCGGTGCGGAAGACCGGGCGGTCGTCGGCCGGGCCGGTGAGCAGCTCGGCGGCGCAGTTCAGCCGGGCGGGGTAGCGCAGCTCCGGCAGGTCGAAGCGGAGTTCGGGCCACTGGTCCGGGGGAGGGAGGTGCTCGCGCGCGAAGGTGTCGACGTGGGCGGAACGGTGCGGCTCCGCGCGGTGCGGATCTGCCATGGCGGTTCGCCCCCTTTGTCGTGGTGGGCTCGCGCAACGAGCGTATCGTGTTGGTGACGGCAGTCAACGGTGCGCGATAACCTCCGATGTGGCCCGGCGGTCGGCGGAGCAGCGCCGAGGAGCTGGGCAGGGGAGCAGGGGAAGGGACCGGCGATGACCGCATTCTCGCTCGAACCGGCACGACTCGCCTGGTGCGCCGAGCTGCGCGCCCTCGCCGCCGAACGGCTGCGCCCGTTGGCCGAGAAGGGCGAACCGGGCCGTGTGAACCGCGCCCTCCTCACCGAGCTCGGCGCCCTCGGCCTGCTGCCCCGCCTGTTCACCTCGGGCGCGCTCGACCTGTGCCTGATGCGCGAGTCCCTCGCCCACGCCTGTACCGAGGCCGAGACCGCGCTCGCCCTCCAGGGCCTCGGCGCCCACCCGGTGCACGCCCACGGCACCGAGGCCCAGCGCGCCCGCTGGCTGCCCCGGGTGAGCGACGGCAGCGCGGTGGCCGCCTTCGCCCTCAGCGAGCCCGACGCCGGCTCGGACGCGGCGGCGCTGAGGCTCGCCGCGCGCCCGGACACCCCGTCCGACGGCCGGGCCGGCTGGCGGCTCACCGGCGAGAAGTGCTGGATCTCCAACGCCCCCGGGGCCGACTTCTACACCGTCTTCGCCCGCACCACCCCGGGCGCCGGCGCCCGCGGCGTCACCGCCTTCCTCGTGCCCGCCGACCGCCCCGGCCTCACCGGCGCCCCCCTCGACATGCTCTCCCCGCACCCCATCGGCGCCCTCGACTTCGACGCCGTGCCCGTCACCGCGGACGACGTGCTCGGCGAGCCGGACCGCGGCTTCCGCGTCGCCATGGACACCCTCAACCTGTTCCGCCCCAGCGTCGGCGCCTTCGCCGTCGGCATGGCACAGGCCGCCCTGGACGCCACCCTCGCGCACACCGCCGCCCGCGACGCCTTCGGCGGCAAGCTGTGCGACCTCCAGACCGTCGCCCACCAGGTCGCCGAGATGGCCCTGCGCACCGAGGCGGCCCGCCTGATGGTGTACGCGGCGGCGACGGCGTACGACGAGGGCGCACCGGACGTCCCGCGGCGCGCCGCGATGGCGAAACTCCTCGCCACCGAGAGCGCCCAGTACGTCGTCGACAAGGCCGTCCAACTCCACGGCGCCCGCGCCCTGCGCCGCGGCCACCTCCTCGAACACCTCTACCGCGAGGTGCGCGCCCCCCGCGTCTACGAGGGCGCGAGCGAGGTGCAACGCGGCATCATCGCCAAGGAGCTGTACCGAACGCCGGACTCGACGACCAAGGAGGCCGGGACATGACCGCCGAACGGGTGAACCCGCCCGAACTCTCCCCGCCCACCGGCTTCTCCCACGCCGTCGTCGCCACCGGCACCCGCGTGGTGTTCCTGGCCGGCCAGACCGCCCTCGACACCGACGGCAAGATCACGGGAGACACCCTCCAAGCCCAGTTCGAGCTGGCCCTCACCAACCTGCTGACCGCCCTGCGCGCCGCCGGCGGCACCGCCGCGGACCTCGCCCGCGTCACCGTCTACGCCACGGACGTCGCCGCCTACCGCACCCACGCCGCCGGCCTCGGCCGCACCTGGCGCGAGCTGGCGGGCCGCGACTACCCGGCGATGGCGGTCGTGGAGGTCGTACGCCTGTGGGACGAACGGGCGCTGGTGGAACTCGACGGGTTCGCCGTACTGCCTTGAGGCCCCACCGCCGTAAATCCCGCGCCCGCTCCGGAGTTCCGGCATGCCGGACATCGAACTGAGCGCGGGGCTGCCCGGAAGGCTGATCGGCCTCGCCTGCCGGACACCCGGGGGAGTGCCCCTGCCGGCCCGCGTCCTCGGGCTGAAACCGCTGCGCCGCCTGCCCGTCGGCAGCGGCGCGCTCACCAAACGGCCCGTGCCGGACGCGGTCGCCGACGGCCGGCTGCGCCCGCTGCGCACCGCCCGGCCGTCCGGCGCGGCTTCCGGCACCACACCACCCACGTCCGCCGCGACGAACTGCTGGAGGCGGCCCGGGGACCGCGGAGGTTCGACCGGCCCGCGCTCGTCGTCCGGGCGATCGAGGACCTCTTGATGCCCCGCGCGCCCACGGCCGACGCCTGGCCGGACTCCTCCCCAGGGGCCGGCTGGTGGAGGTGGAGGACGTCCGGACGCTGATCGCCGAGGACCGGCCGGAGCTGCTTGCCTCCCTGCTGCGGGAGTTTGTCGCCGAGAAGGACTGAGCGCTGCCCCGCGGGGCGCTCAGGCCGCCATCGCCAGGCGCCCCGCGCTCACCCGGTGCGGCGCGACGACCCGGCCGTCGGGCCGCAGCTCGCCGGTGTCGTCGAAGACGATCGTGCCGTCGCACAGCAGGTTCCACCCCTGCTCGGGGTGGGCGGCGACGACGTGCGCGGTCACGCTCCGCGCGGCCGGGGAGCCGGCTGCGGGGCAGGAAGGCCGGTGGGTACACATGGCGCACCTCCACGTCGGGAGACCGTCCCGTCCTCGGGACCGTCGCATGTACAGACCGTGCGCCCGGCGGGACGTCATCGCCAATACCCGGGCGGCAAGCGTGACAACACCCGGACAACCCGGCGACGGTTCCACGACGGCCGGCGCGGACTCGCCACCGAAGGGGTGACGGTCACCGCCGTCGGCCCGTCCGCCGGGTACCAGTGGAACCCCCATTCCGACCGACCGGGAGGTCCCCCATGCCCGTACGTTCCGCGGCCCTCGCCACGGCCGCCGGCGCCCTGCTCCTGCTGGCCGCCCCCGCCGCGACCGCGGCCCCCCACGACGCCCGTCACGTCACGGAGTCGGTGACGGTCGACCCGACCGGACGTCTCGCCGCGGACGGGACCGTCACCGTCTCCGGCACCTACCGGTGCACCGCCGGCACCGGCCCCGTCTTCGTCAGCTCCACCGTGAGCCAGAGCGAGTCGTCCGTCCGGTACGGCATCGGCGGTACCCGCGCGGTCTGCGACGGCCTGGAGCACCGCTGGGTCAACACGGGGAGGCCCTCCGGGAACGCCCTGAAGCCCGGCGCGGCCCACGTGGAGGCGACCCTGATGGAGCTGCGGCCCATGGGCGGTCTGCCGCTCCCGAGCTTCCACGCACGGCACGGCCAGGACGTGACTTTGACCGAGGGCTGACCGGCCGAGGCCGACGGGCCCGGGTCCCGCACCGACCGACCGCCGGTGCGGGACCCGCCCGGTCAGGGCCGCTTCCGGGCCCCGGTGTCGGACCGCGGCGAGCGCAGGGGATGCCTCCGCTGGCTGGGCAGGGACACCGCGTCCGGGGCCGCGGATCCCTCCGCGTCGTCGCCCGGCTCCGGCGTGGACGGGGGGCGCTGGCGGTGGCGCGGCACCGCTCGCCGGGGCGGACGGGTGAGCGTGATCTGGCGGACGATCTGCTGGAAGCAGACCAGCGCCGCCAGCCCCGGCAGGGCCGCGGCCGCAGCGTCGCCCAGTGTTCTGGGTGCCTGGGCGATGCACAGCAGCATCGCGATGGCGGAGAACAGCAGGACCACGGCCCACGAGTGGACCGCGCGACGCTGGTGCAGCGCGGACCGCAGGACGGCCAGCGACGCCACCAGCCACGGCCCGTACACCAGCAGCGGCCACCAGGACACGACGCTGCCGCGAGTGCGGGTCACGGCTGCCAGGCGCAGCGGTTCGTAGGCCACCATGCCGCCGAACAGGCTCACGGAGGCCGCGATGACCGCGGCGAGCGCCGCGACGAAAAGACTCGCGGCGCGCAGCCGGCTCACCTTCGTCCTGCGGACTCTGCGGTGGCTCGCGGGGGATTCTCTCAACGGTGGCAGTTCCGCCGTGATTTCCTGCAGATTGCTCAGTGGCGTGCCCGGCACGGGGGCGATCGCCGACGTTTCCGTCGTTCCGTGAACAATGGTGCGCTGTTCCATCGCGTCCTGGAGCAGGAACGCGAGTTCTTCGGCCGGGTCCCAGCCGGGTTCCGGCGGGACCAGGGTCTCCTGGAACGCTGCCTCGGGCGCCCGGTGCCGGCCGGGGCCGCCCGCGGACCGGAAGGAGCCTTCGCCGTAGGGCATGTGATGGTGGGTCTGTTCCTCGTACACGACGCCCGGGTCACTCCGCCCGTGTGCAGGTCAGGGACGTCTGGGACCGTCCCCAGCGCTCGGCGAGGTTGGTCTCCAGCTCGGCCATGACGTCGAGGAAGCGTTGGAGTACGGGCTCGGTCACACGGAGCGGGACGGGGAGCCCGCCTCTGGTCAGGGTTCCGTCGCTCGGTGACGGACAGTGGTTTCTGCCGGGCCTGTAGATGTATGGCCCGAGCGTCACCAATTCCCCGTATTCCTCTGTCATATCCGAAGTAACGTCTGCCTACTCCGTCGGATGCGCGGCAGTCGAGTGAACGGTTTCTGCGATACTTACCCAATCTGAATTCACACCGGCTCGACAGTAGCGCTGTAGGAAAAGCGGGAAATGCCATGCGAGGGGCCGGGCTTCCCCGTGGGAGCGACGACGCGCTACCGCTGGGTCAGACTTCCGGACTCGTTCGCCAGCCGTTGCTGGAGCGTGGCGGCGAAGTCCTCGGCCATCGCCAGCCGGGCGCGCAGCGTTTCGCAGCGCGCGTCGGCCACCTTCCGGTAGGAGTCCAGCCGTTCCCGCAGCAGCGCCCTCTCCTCTCCGGTGGGAGGGCCGTCGGAAACGGCGAGCCGGTCGGTGATCTCCAGCAGGTCTCGCATCTCGTCCAGGGAGAAATCGAGCGGCTTCATGCGGCGGATCACCATCAGCCGGTCGACGTCCGCGGCCGTGTAGAGCCGGAAGCCCCCCTTGCTGCGGGCCGAGGGAACGACCAGGCCGACCTCCTCGTAGTGACGGATGGTGCGCAGCGACAGACCGGTCCGCTCGGCCACCTGGCCGATCTGCATCTGCCGGTGTTCCGTCATCGCTGAGCCATCTCCCTCGGTCGTCCGTTCGCACCCTGCCCTCACGTCAGGGTAGAGTTGCGGGCGTGTTCGTCCCCGCCGGCTCAGTGCGCGGTAGGGGCGGAACCGCCGCGGCACAGGCCCCGACGGGCCTCTGACGGCACCAAGACTTCCAGGCAATGATGCCCGACCGGCGGCCGAGGGGTTGCCGCCTCGTCCGGCAAGGCCCCCGCCGAAGCGGCCGGACCGCCGGGGGATTCCGCACCCAGGTGGGATCACGTACGCCCCGCGCGTGTGTCCAGCGGCAACGGACGCGTGCGCCTGAACAGGAACGGTTGCATGTCCTCACCGCTGTCCGCAGCTCCCAGGTTCCGCATGTCCAAGCCCGACTGGCTTGCCTCTCCGAAGGTCCTGCGCACCGAGGTGCTGGCCGGCCTGGTCGTGGCCCTGGCGCTCATCCCCGAGGCCATCTCCTTCTCGATCATCGCCGGTGTCGACCCCAGTGTCGGACTGTTCGCCTCCTTCACCATGGCGGTCGTGATCTCCGTGGTGGGCGGCCGCAAGGCGATGATCTCCGCCGCCACCGGTGCGGTCGCCCTGGTCATCGCCCCCCTCAACCACCAGCACGGGCTGGGCTACCTGGTCGCCGCCGTCATCCTGGCCGGTGTCCTCCAGGTGATCCTCGGCGCCCTCGGTGTGGCCAGGCTGATGCGGTTCGTCCCCCGCTCGGTGATGGTCGGTTTCGTCAACGCCCTGGCGATCCTGATCTTCATCGCGCAGGTGCCGGAGATGCACGACGTCCCCTGGGCCGTCTACCCGCTCCTCGCGGCCGGCCTGGCCCTCATGGTGTTCTTCCCCAAGGTCACCAAGGTGGTCCCGGCGCCGCTGGTCTCCATCATCGTGCTGACCGTGATCACCGTCGCGGCCGGGATCGCCGTCCCCACGGTCGGCGACAAGGGCGAGCTGCCCTCCTCGCTGCCCGTTCCCGGCCTGCCGGACGTCCCGTTCACCATGGACACGCTGACGACCATCGCGCCCTACGCCCTCGCCATGGCGCTGGTGGGCCTGATGGAGTCGCTGATGACGGCCAAGCTCGTCGACGACATCACCGACACCCGCTCGAACAAGACCCGCGAGTCCGTCGGCCAGGGCATTGCCAACATCGTCACCGGCTTCTTCGGTGGCATGGGCGGCTGCGCCATGATCGGCCAGACCATGATCAACGTGAAGGTGTCCGGCGCCCGTACCCGCCTGTCCACCTTCCTGGCCGGCTCCTTCCTGATGGTGCTGTGCATCGTCTTCGGCCCGGTCGTCTCCGACATCCCCATGGCGGCCCTCGTCGCCGTCATGGTCATGGTCTCGGTCGGTACGTTCGACTGGCACTCCGTCCGGCCCAGGACCCTCAGGCGCATGCCGCTGGGCGAGACCGTCGTCATGGTGATCACGGTGGTCGTCGTGGTCGCCACCGACAACCTCGCCATCGGCGTCGTCGTCGGCTCCGTCACCGCGATGACCATCTTCGCCAAGCGCGTCGCCCACCTGGCCAACGTCTCCGGCGTGGTCGACCCCGACGGCAAGCAGGTCGTCTACTCGGTCACCGGTGAGCTGTTCTTCGCCTCCTCCAACGACCTCGTCCACCAGTTCGACTACAAGGACGACCCCGACGACGTCGTCATCGACATGTCCGGCACCCACATCTGGGACGCCTCCTCCGTCGCCGCCCTGGACGCCATCGAGACCAAGTACGCCCAGCGCGGCAAGAAGGTCACCTTCACCGGCCTCAACGAGCCCAGCGCCGACATGCGCCAGCGGCTGGCCGGACAGCTCACCGGCGGCCACTGAGGCATCGGTTCGCCAGGACGGCCCCGGGCGTAGAGTCGGGCCCCGATATCGGATTCGTCACTGTCGGAGGTGGGCCACGGTGCGGGAGTTCCAGCGGGGCGCGGTGCGGCTGCACATCCTTCACCACGCGTGCGAGGACGAGATCCACGGCGCGTGGATGGCCGAGGAACTGGCCCGTCACGGCTACCGGATCAGCCCCGGCACGCTGTATCCGACGCTGCACCGACTGGAGGCCGACGGGCTTCTGGTCTCCGAGCAGCGCGTCGTCGACGGACGTGCCAGGCGGGTCTACCGCGCCACGGAGGCCGGGAAGCAGGCCCTCGCCGAGGACCGCAAGGCCCTGGCGGAACTGGCCCGGGAGGTCCTTGGCGCGGAGATGCCGTAGGAGCGCCTGGCTGTCGCCGTCGGCCGTCGGCCGTCGGCCGTTAGCCGTCGTTGGTCGTTGGTCGTTGGTCGTTAGCCGTCGCTGGTCGCTGGTCGCTGGTCGCTGGTCGCTGGTCGCCGGTCGCTGGTCGCTGGTCGCTGGTCGCTGGTCGCCGGTCGCCTGCCGTCGGCTGTCAGCCGACGGCGCGGGGTCCGGGCCGCGCGGTGCCCGCCCGGGCGGGCTGCGCCTACGGCCTGCGGGCGGGCTGCCCCTACGGCCTGCGGGCGGGCTGCGCCTACCGCCTGCGGGCGGTGATCGACCGGCGTACCCAGTAGGTGGCGCCACCGGCCACCAGTACCGCGGCCCCGGAGACGACCGAGACCGACGGCAGGGCGAAGGCCAGTACCAGGCAGCCGGTCAGGCCGACAGCGGGGACCAGGCGGCGCGGGCGGCCCTCGCCGGGGGCGAGGGTCCAGGCGGAGGCGTTGGCGACGGCGTAGTAGGCCAGCACGCCGAAGGAGGAGAACCCGATCGCGTCGCGCACGTCCACGGTCGCCGCCAGCACGGCCACCACGGCGCCGACTGCCAGCTCGGCCCGGTGCGGCACCTTGAACCTCGGGTGGACCGCGGCGAGCGCGTGCGGCAGGTGCCGGTCGCGGGCCATGGCCAAGGTGGTGCGGGACACCCCGAGGACCAGCGCGAGCAGCGAACCGAGCGCCGCGACGGCGGCGCCGGCCCGTACGACGGGCGCGAGCAGGCCGACGCCCGCGGCCTCTGCCGCGTCCGACAGCGGCGCCGTGGCGTCCGCCAGTCCCTCGGTGCCGAGCACCGTCACAACGGCCAGGGCGACGAGGGCGTAGACGACCAGGGTGATGCCGAGTGCGAGCGGGATCGCCCGGGGGATGGTGCGGGCGGGGTCGCGGACCTCTTCGCCGAGCGTGGCGATGCGCGCGTACCCGGCGAAGGCGAAGAACAGCAGGCCCGCCGCCTGGAGCACTCCGCCGAAGGAGGCGTCCGAGCCGATGTGCAACCGCCCGGCGCCGGACTCGCCGGAGGTGAGGGCGGCGACGACCACGGCGGCGAGCACGGCGAGGACGACCGCGACGATCGCGCGTGTGAGGAGGGCGGACTTCTGCACCCCCGTGTAGTTCACGGCCGTCACCGCCACCACCGCCGCGACCGCGACCGCGTGCGCCTGCCCGGGCCACACGTACGAGCCGACCGTGAGCGCCATCGCCGCGCAGGAGGCGGTCTTGCCGACGACGAAAGCCCAGCCGGCCAGGTAGCCCCAGAAGTCACCCAGGCGTTCACGGCCGTAGACGTAGGTGCCTCCGGAGGCCGGGTAGCGGGCGGCCAGCCGGGCGGAGGAGGTCGCGTTGCAGTACGCGACCACGGCGGCCAGGGCCAGGCCCAGCAGCAGACCGGAGCCGGCCGCCTGTGCCGCCGGGGCGAGCGCGGCGAAGATCCCCGCGCCGATCATCGAACCGAGGCCGACCACCACGGCGTCGGGCACGCCGAGCCTGCGCCGCAACTCGTCCGGCAGGCCGGTGGCGGTCGATGGCTTGCTCATGGCGCGCTCCTCGGCGACCGAGGCCCGCACTTTACGGTCCCCGATATCGGGAGACGATATATGAGTCTCCGAGGGAACCCCAGCGCCGCAGGTCGCACGTTCCGCGGGCAAGTGCCCGACCGGCCGTGGTCGTCAGCGGGCCGCCGGCGACGAGGGCGAGGCCCCAGCCAGGTCATGTACTACTTGGCGACCGTCGCCGAACTCACCAGGGTCAGAGGCTCGCCATCGTCGGTGCCCGCGACGACGTCATCCCCCGCGCGTCCGTCGGCAGCGCTACCGCGACACGGACCCGCGGCGCCTCGCCCGCGAGTACGGCCGTCAGGCCTCCCTGACGAACCCCACCCACGCCTTACGGGACACACGGATGGCGGGTCCGGCCACGGCTTTGGAGTCTCGGATGTGTATGACTCCGGTGCCGGCCGCGACC
The DNA here is from genome assembly GCF_044762405.1 of Streptomyces sp. NPDC097107. Lineage (NCBI taxonomy): Bacteria > Bacillati > Actinomycetota > Actinomycetes > Kitasatosporales > Streptomycetaceae > Streptomyces > Streptomyces sp. NPDC097107. Next base: position 228,409 of record NZ_JBIWEF010000005.1, read on the forward strand.
TCGACGCACTGGCCGCCCTCGGTGTCGCTGTAGCTGCTCTTGAACCAGGTGAGTTCGGACTCGGCGGTGTTCATAGCTCTCCCAGCAACTTCTCGATGAACTGCGAGGACTCCCTCGGACTGAGAGCCTGCGATCGGATGATCCCATAGCGTGCGGCGGCGAGAACCGTCTGTTCAGGGTCGGCTTCGAGTGAGCTGATGGCGTGTGCCTCGGAGTAGACGAACCTGTTGGCGTCCCTCCGAGTGACGACGGTGAACGGCCCGTTCACGCCCGCGTTGTCCTCGCAGTCGAGCGGCATGATCTGCATCTCGACGTTCCGTTTCTGTCCGATCAGAAGGAGGTACTCCAACTGGCCGCGCAGTACGGCCTTGCCGCCGTAGCGTTGGCGCAACACCGCCTCGGTCATTACGAACCCCAGTAGTGGCGCGGGCTGCCGGTCGAAGATGTCCTGTCGTGCCAGCCGCGCGGTCACCCGCTGATCGATCGTCTCTTGGGTCAGGGTCGGGCGCCTCATACCAAGCAGAGAACGCATGTACTCCTCGGTTTGGAGCAGGCCGTTGACGATCAGCGCGTCGTACATGAGCAGCTCGATGCACTCCTTCTCCAGCGTTGCCATCCCCTGGAAACGGACCGGATACTGAGCCCGCTCCACCTGCTCCTTCCACACCGTCAGCAACCCGCGCCCGCGTCCAGAACCTCGTCGGCGCGCTCGATGGTCCTGGGCGAGGGGATCCGCCGCCCCTGCTCGTACGACGCGACCGTGGACGCCGAATACCCGATCCGCCGGCCGAACTCCTCCCGCTCCAGCCCGGCCCGTACCCGCAGCGTCTTCAGTGTCTGTCCGAACGCGACGACCACGGCCTGGCCGGACGTGTCCGCCGTCGCCTGTCCCGCGTCGTCCGCCACCACCGTGTCGGTCCCCTCGCGTGCAACCTCGGTCATCGCTACCGCCTCCCTGGCCCAACGCCGCCCCGGCGGCCTCGTCGCGCCGCGCACCGCGTACCCGTACCGCCCCAGCGCGTACAACGGGCCGCGTCGGTGCGTCACCACTGGTCACGCTATGCGACCGAAGACACCGTTGTCGGCATGACGAGTCAACTCCCCAGCCACATCAGTGCCTCTCAACCCGCCTGTCTCAGTGACGACTTCAACCACACCTTCGAGATGCGTTTCACCTCCACCCCCCGGAAAGCCCGCCTCGCCCGCCGACTGGCCGCACACCGGTTGGACGCCTGGGGAATCCCGTACGGCACCGACCCGCACGAGGAGATCGTGCTGATCGTCGGTGAGCTGGCCGCCAACGCGGTACAGCACGGCCACGTCCCCGACCGGGACTTCCATCTGCTCCTGCGTGCGAGCGATCCCGCCCGCACGGTCAGGATCGAGGTCACCGACACCCGTACCGAATGCACACCACCCGAACCGGACACGCTGACCGCTCCCGACCCACAGGACGCCAGCGGCCGAGGGCTGCTGCTGGTCACGGGTCTCGCCACCCGCTGGGGCCGGCGCCTCCGGCCGGGAGGTCCGGGCAAGACGGTCTGTGCGGAGCGCGTGTTCGCAACTCCCATGTGAGCTCGGGACCGCGGTGGAAGAATGAGACGAGATGACCTCCAGTGACTACTCTCCGTTCGCCCACCTCACCGCTCCCAACGCCCCCCTCTACCGCCAGGTCATGCGCGCGTTCCTCGCCGCCAAGGAGCGGTTCGCGGTGCATCTGCGGCCGGAGGACGTGTACGCCGCCCTGGACGCGGGGAGCCGGCCCGCCGACCCGGACGCGGTGGCGCAGGCGCTGGACAAGCTCGTGGAGTGGGGCAACCTGCGGGCCGACCCCGATCACGCGCGGGTGACGGCGGTCGAGGACTTCTACCGCAGGCGGTTCATCTACCAGCTCACCCGGGCCGGTGAGGCGGCCGAGGCGGCGCTGGGGAGGTACGACGAAGTGCTGGGGCGGCGCGGCGAACTCCAGGCGGTCGCGCTGCACGACATCGTCACGCAACTGCGTGCGCTGCTGGTGATCGCCGCGGAGGAAGAGCCTGACCCGGCCAAGACATACGTCGCCCTGTCCGTGCTGACGGCGCGGTTCACCGACCTCGCCGACAACGCCCGCGCCTTCATGGGCTCGCTCCAGCGCACCATCGACCTGCACGACATCGAGGTCGAGGCGTTCCTCGCCTACAAGGACCGGCTGATCCAGTACCTGGAGCGGTTCATCCAGGACTTCATCACCCTCGGCGGGCGAATCGCCCTGCTCATCGGAGAGCTGGAGGAGCAGGAGCGGGTCGGTCCGCTGCTGCGGCTCGCCGCCGCCCGCGAGGCCGCCGACGCCGCTCCCGAGGACGCCGAGCGGGCGGAGGCGGTGGCGTACGAGAGGTGGGCCGCCCGGTGGTCCGGGCTCGCCGAGTGGTTCGTGTCGGAGGAGGGGCGGGAGTCGCAGGCCAGGCTCCTGCGCGGGCGGGCGCTCAACTCGATCCCGCAGCTTCTGGCCGTCGTACGGCAGCTCAACGAGCGGCGGGCCGGACGCTCGGACCGTTCGGCCGACTTCCGCACCCTCGCGCGCTGGTTCGCCCAGGCACCCGACGACGCAGCACGGCACCGGCTGTGGCGCGTGGCGTTCGGGTTGCACTCCTCCCGGCACCTCACCGTCGACGCCGACACCCTCGCCCAACGGACGGCCTCCCCTGAGCCGGCCTCCACCCCGTGGAGCGAGGCGCGGCCGCTGAGGATCAGCCCCCAGTTGCGTCGCACCGGCAGCTATGAACGACGCGGCAAGCCGCGCCGGGTGGCCGACCGGGGCGAGGCGAAGCGCCGGCTCGCCGAGATCGCCGCCCGGCAGACGGAGGAGACCAGACGGGCACGGGACCGTCTCGTGACGGACGGACCGGTGCGGCTGTCCCGGCTCGGCGTACTCGACCCGCATGCCTTCCAGTTGTTCCTGCGGCTGCTCGGCGACGCGCTCGCCACCTGGCGGCCGGGCATCATCACCACGGTCGCCACCAGCGGGGACGGTTCGATGGAGATTCGGCTGACCGCCCTCGATGACGGATCGACAGCCGAAGTGCGCACTCCCGACGGTGTGTTCAGCGGCCCCGATCACCTGATCGACATCGTCGACCTCACGGTGGGAAAGGGCGACCGCGCGGCCGCACCGCCATCGGCACCCGTTTCCCTCCCCGCCCCGCGACGGGACACCGTTCCCCAACTCACGGAGGACCGATGAGTGGCCCCCTGGCCGAGGTCCTCGACGGCCAGCGGCAGGCCGACTTCCAGAAGGCCGCGCGAGCCCTGCTGAAGCAGCCGCTGCTCACGGCCGACGGACCGTATGCGGACGAGTTCAAGCTGGTGCGCCGGCACGCGGTCGAGCTGCGGGGGTGGTTCGAACGCAACGTCGGCTGGACGCTGCGCACGGACGCCGACGCCGCCCGGCTGCGCAAGACGCCGGGCACCCTCACCGACGCCACACACCCGGCACGCGAGGCCGCCCGCAGCGCCCTGCCCTTCACCCGCCGCCGCTACGTCCTGCTCTGCCTGGCCCTGGCCGCGCTGGAACGGGGCGAGTCGCAGGTGGCGCTCGGACGCCTTGCCGAGCAGGTGGTCCTGGCGGCCGCCGATCCCGAACTCGTCGCTGCCGGAATTACGTTCACTCTGGAGCGGCGCGACGAGCGCCTCGACCTCGCGGCCGTCGTCCGTCTGCTGCTGCGGCTCGGCGTGCTGCGGCGGGTCGTCGGCGACGAGGACGCCTACGTCAGCGGATCGGGCGACGCGCTGTACGACGTGCGGCGGCGCGTGCTGGCCGGGATGCCCGCGACCCTGCGAGGTCCCTCCATGGTCGAGGCCGACGGCTTCGAGGAGCGCCTGTTGGAGATGACCGCGTCGACCGTGCTGGACAGCGACGAGCTCAGGTTCCGGGCTATCCGCTGGAAACTGACCCGCGTCCTCCTGGACGACCCGGTGCTGTACTACGACGACCTGACCGACGACGAACTGGCCTATCTCACCCGGCAGCGCGGCTTCATCACCGCCCGCATCAACGAGCTGTCGGGACTGGTCCCGGAGGTCCGGGCCGAGGGCATCGCCATGGTCGACCCGATGGACGACCTCACGGACGCGCGCATGCCGGAACAGGGCACCCACGGCCACATCACCCTGCTGCTGGCGGGACACCTGGCACGGGCGGACGGGCCCGTCGAACCGGCGGAACTGGCGGTCCGCGTAAGGGAACTGGCCGCAGAACACGGCGGGTTCTGGTCCAAGTCGGCGAGGGAACCGGGAGCGGAGCCCGAACTCGTCGAGCAGGCGCTGGCCAGGCTGGTGGCGCTGGGACTCGCCGAGCGCACCGAAGGGAGCGTCGTACCGCGGCCGGCCCTCGCGCGGTACGCGGTCGGCGAACCCGTGGTCAGGGAACCCGGACGGGCCCGCAGGTCCGCCACGACGGAACAACCAGTGCAGCCCGTGCAGGACGAAAGGTGAACCGCTCCGTGACCGAGCTCCCCGGACCCGAGTCGCCCGGCCCCGCGCTGCCCGCTCCCGTGCCCGGCCGGTGGCGGCCGCTGCGCATCGGACTCGCCGATCTCTTCCACTACGACGTCGAGGAGTTCTGGTTCCGCGACGGCCGGCTGCTGTTGCGCGGCAACAACGGCACCGGCAAGTCGAAGGTGCTGGCCCTCACTCTGCCGTTCCTCCTGGACGGCGACCTCTCCGCCCGTCGCGTCGAACCCGACGGCGACCCGGGCAAGCGCATGGAGTGGAACCTCCTCCTGGGCGGCGCGCACCCGCACCCCGAACGGCTCGGCTACACCTGGATCGAGTTCGGACGACTCGACGGCAGCACGGGTGAGGCGCACTTCCGCACGCTGCTGTGCGGACTCAAGGCGGTCGCCGGACGTGGCATCGCCCGCCACTGGTTCGCGGTCACCGGCCAGCGGGTCGGCGCCGGCCTCGACCTGCTGGACGCGACCGGGACGGCACTGTCCCGGGACCGGCTCGCCGAGGCCATCGGCGCCCACGGCATGGTGTACGACACGGCGAAGGCCTACCGCAGGGCGGTCGACGAAGCCCTCTTCGGGCTGGGGGAGCGGCGCTACGGCGCCCTGGTCGACCTCCTGATCCAGCTGCGCCAGCCCCAGCTGTCCAAGCGACCCAGCGAGGCCGCCCTGTCCCGGGCACTGACCGAGGCACTCCCGCCGATGGACCAGGCGGTCGTCGCCGACGCGGCGGAGGCCTTCCGGTCGCTGGACGAGGAGAAGGAGGAACTGCGGGCGGCCCGCGAGGCCGAACAGGCGTCCACGGCGTTCCTCGACCACTACCGCCGCTACGCCCGCCTCGCCTCCCGGCGCCGCGCCCGCCTGCCCCGCCGCGAACACTCCCGGTACGAGACCCTGCAACGGGAACTCGCCAGGGCACAGGAGGACCGGGACCGGGCCTCGTCGGACCGCGAGAAGGCCGCGGCCAGGGGCACCGCCCTCGACGAGCGGGCCGCACGGCTGGCCGCCCAGGACGCCACACTGCGGTCCCGGCCCGAGATGCGCGACGCCCGCGCGCTCGACCGGGCGGCGGACGACGCCTCCCGTACGGCGGCAGACCTGGAGCGGGCCGAGGCGGACCGGCGTACGGCGGCCGAGGCACACACCCGGGCCCTGGGCCGGCTCGCCACCGCGGACAACCGGCTCACAGCAGCCCGGGAAGCATTGGACGGGATCCGGGACCGGGTGGCCGAGAGCGCCGCAGCCGCCCGGCTCGAGCTACCCAGGACGCAGGGAGCCCCCGGCGCGGTTCTGCGCCGGGAGGCGGACGAGGCGACCGCGAGCAGGCATCGCGCCGTCGAGCACGTGGCGGACCTCGCCACGCGGGCCGAGCAGGCCGAGGAGCGGCACCGTGCCGCTCGGCTGCGCGTCGACGAGGCCGACGAGGAGGTCGTGCACGGAGAGGAGCGACTGGCCGAGGCGGAGGAGGACGTCGCCCGGGAGGGGCGGGCGCTGGTCGTGGCCGTGCGAGAGCGTCTTTCCGGGTGTGCGGAGCTGCGGGTGCCTGGACTGCCCGGGGTCCTGGACGCCGTACAGGACTGGTCGAACTCTCTTGACGGCCCGATGCCGGCCCGTACGGCGGCGAGCGAGGCGCATCGCGCCGCCGCCTCCCGCCTGGCCGACCGGGCGGCCGGACTGGCCCACCGCGAGGCGGCGACGGCGGAGCGGCAGCGACTGGCGGTGGAGGAACTGACCGTCCTCGAATCAGGCGGGGAGCGCGGCCCCGCGGCTCCTCCCACCCGCACACCTGGCGTACGGGACCAGGACCCCGGCGCCCCGCTGTGGCGGCTCGTCGACTTCCGCCCACACGTCACCGGGGCCGACCGCGCGGGACTGGAAGCCGCGCTGCAGGCGTCGGGGCTCCTCGACGCCTGGGTACGGCCGGACGGATCCGCGGTCGCGGCGGACGGACACGACGTACTGCTCGACCCGGCCGGGCTGCTCGGCGGGACCGGCCTCGACCGCGCGCTGTGCCCGGCCGTCGACCCTGCGGACTCACGGGCCGCCGCCGTGGGGGAAGAGACGGTCGCGCGCCTGCTCGCCTCGATCGGGCTGGCCGCGAGCGACGGCGACGGGTCCGGCGAGGCATCCTGGGAGGCCGGCGGTCACGACACCTGGGTCTGCCGGGACGGGCGCTTCCGCGTCGGGGCGCTCACCGGAAGCTGGGCCAAGGACAGCGCCCAGTACGTGGGGGAAGGGGCACGGGAGCAGGCACGCCGCGTCCGCATCCGGGAAGTGCGCGCCGATATCGACGGCCTGACGGCGGAGCGGGCACGGCTGACCGAGGAGGCCCGCACCGTGGCCGGGCGCCGTGCCGTGCTGGACGCCGAACTCGCCGCACTGCCCGAGGACGACGACTTGCGGCACGCCCACGCAGGCGTCACCGCCGCGGCCGAAGCGGTCCGTCGGGCCCGGGTCCGACGGGACGAACGTGCCGCGGAACTGGCTCCGGCGGCGGAGCGGGCCGATCGTACGGCGGCCGAACTCGCCGACACCGCGACGGCACTGAACCTCCCCGTCGACCACACCGGACTCGGCGCCGTGCGCCAGGCGCTCGCCGACCACACCGCCCTCCTGGCGGCCCTGTGGCCGGCACTGCGCGAACGCGTGGAGGCCGAGCGCGCGGTGACCGGTGAGCGGGAGGAGACCGGCCGGGCCGAACTCCTCGTGTCAGACCTCGCGGAGCGCGCCACGGAGGCGGCTCGGTCGGCCGCGGCGGCGGACGAACACCTCACGACGCTCCGCTCCACCGTCGGGGCGGCCGTCGCCGAGTTGCAGAAGCAACTGGAGGAGACGGCCGAGGCGGCCCAGGCCTGCGAGCACGAGCAGCGGCAGGCCCGGGCGGACTACGGTGACGCCGACCGGCGGGCCAGCCGCGCCGAGGGACGTATCGAGCGGCTCACCGAGGACGTCACCGAGGCGACCGCCGCGCGGGAGGAAGCGGTCGCGGCGCTCCAGCGGTTCGCCGCGACGGGGCTGCTCGCCGTCGCGCTGCCCGACATCGATGTACCGGACGACGGCGGAGGGGTGTGGGCAGCGACCCCCGCCGTCGCCCTCGCGCGGGCGGTGGAGTCCCGGCTCTCCGCGATCGACGACACCGACGCGGCGTGGGAGCGCGTGCAGAAGCGGCTGAGTGAGGAGTTCGGCAGGCTCCAGGACGCGCTGTCGCGGCACGGTCACACCGCCACGGCCCGCCCGAGCGAGGACGGCATGCGGGTCGACATTGTCTATCAGGGCCGGGAACGGGCCGTGCCCGAACTCGCGGAGGCGCTGGCCGTGGAAGTCGCGGAACTGACCCGCATCCTGTCCGCACGCGAGCGCGAGATCCTCCAGACCCATCTGATCACCGAGGTCGCCGGGACGCTCCAGGAACTGATCGGGGCGGCCGAACGGCAGGTGGCCGCCATGAACAGGGAGCTGGAGGAGCGCCCGACCTCCACGGGCATGAAGCTGCGGCTGGTGTGGAGAGCGTCCCGCCGGGCTCCGCAGGGACTGGCTCAGGCCCGCGAACGGCTGCGTCAGTCGGCCGACGCCTGGTCGCCCGAGGACCGGGTCGCAGTCGGCGCGTTCCTCCAGGAGCAGATCGCCCACCGGCAGGCCGACGACAGCGCCGGCAGCTGGCTGGAGGACCTCACCGCCGCCCTCGACTACCGGTCCTGGCACGAGTTCGGCGTCGAACGCCACCAGCACGGCAAGTGGGTTCCGGCCACCGGTCCCGCCTCGGGCGGGGAGCGGGTGCTGGCCGCATCCGTGCCCCTGTTCGCCGCCGCGTCCTCGCACTACGCGAGCGCGGGCGGCGCGCACGCCCCGCGCCTGGTCACCCTAGACGAGGCGTTCGCCGGCGTCGACGACGACTCACGCGCCAAGTGCCTCGGTCTGCTGCGCGCCTTCGACCTCGACGTCGTCATGACCAGTGAACGTGAATGGGCCTGCTACCCCCAGGTGCCCGGTATCGCCATCGCCCAGCTCTCCCGCGTCGACGACATCGACGCCGTACTGGTGACGCGGTGGGAATGGGACGGCAGCGAACGGCGGCACGGCAGAGAGCCTGGTGCCCGGGCGGACGCGTCCGCGGCGGCTGCCGGTGCCGGAGACTCCGGCGAGTGGCCCGACACACCTGTGGGTCCATCCCGTGAGCCAGGGCGGACCGCCGTGGTCGACGGTGCCAACGGACAGGGGGCGATGTGGACGACGTGAACCATGCGACACCCCCGCCCGACCGCGACGGAGGCCGGGCGGCGCCCGGACGCACGACACCGCCAGACGCGACCGCGGACGCGGTACCGAGGGGGCCTGCACCGGCAGAAGCCCGGACCGTCGTCGACACCGAGCGCCTCGGACGCCTGCTCGGCGATCCCGGCCTCACCTGGTTCGTGGACCGTGTGCGGCAGCGGATGGCACGCGGCCGGCCGCTCACCGGCTCCGTCACCTTGTCCGACCCCGAGGAATCCCAACGGCGCGCCGCCGAACGCCTTCTGGGACGGGCACCACGAGCAAGCGGCTCCCTCGGCATTCGCCTCGACACGGTGGATGAGATCCTGCGTCGCTCCGGTGTCAGCCCCGGCGGACTGGCGGCGGCCGTCGTCGCCCTCGCCGGCCCGGTCGTGCTTCACGCCGAGACACGGAACATAGAGGAACGGGCCTGGGAGGAGGCGTACTCCCCGCTCAGCATCCTCGACGCGGAGCTGGCCCACTGGGCCGAACGGATCCGCGCTGACGGTCTCGTGCGACGCCTCGCCCGCACGCCGGAGGCCGCGGCCCCCTTGGTGGAGGCCGCCGTACGCGCGTTGCGTGCACTGCCCGCGTCACCCCCGACATCGCGGGCGACGTTCGCGGCACGGAACCTCTCGGGCGCCCATGCCCTGGACGAGGGGACGCCGCTCGCCACTCTCGTCCTGTCCGGCATCCGTTGCCTCACCGGCTTCCCCGACGGCTCCGGGGCACAGTGGCGGCGGGAGGCGTGGGCCTCGGCAGGCCTGCTCAAGGACGACCTGTCATCGACCGTCCTCACCCTCAACCTGCGCGGTACCCCAGCCCTCGACTGGCTGGCCGACGCCGGGGAGCCTGCAGTGCTGACCCTCCGCTCTCTCACCGGCCGTGCACCGGTTGCCTCGGTTCCCCCGACGGGAACCGTTCACATCTGCGAGAACCCCGCGGTACTGTCCGCTGCCGCCCACACCCTCGGCCGGGCGTGCCCGCCCATGGTGTGCCTCCAGGGGCAACCGTCGGCTGCCGCGCTCACGTTGCTGCGCGACCAGTCTTCGCAGGGAGCCCGCCTTCTCTATCACGGCGATTTCGACTGGGGCGGGATGCGCATCGCCACAGCACTGGCGCGAAGCGTCCCATGGCGGCCGTGGCGCTACACGGCGGCGGCATACCGAGCAGCCGTGACCGCGGTGCCCGAAGCCCCGGATCTAACGGGCCCGCCCGCTGCAACTCCCTGGGACCCGGCACTGGCCATCGCTCTCGCCGAGTGCGGTGTCCGGGTCGAGGAGGAAACGGTGCTGGACGACCTGCTCACAGACCTCGGCGCGGGGCCCTGCTGAGGCGTATCTAGGGTGAGCCGTCCTTCGGGGCTTGTGCGGCCCGGGAATCAGGCGCCCTGTGCTCCCCGGCCCGCCAACTGGGCTTTCCCGGAGAAGGTCACTCGCGGTCAGCTTCCAGGCCGCGACGGCGAACTCGCCGTGCCCTGCGCCTGTCGTGCGGGACTGCAACCGCCACGGTCCGTCGGCGGACGGGTAGAGCCTCAGGGTGAGGACCTGCTCGTCGGCGAGGTAGACCTCGGTTATCGAACGGTCCACGATCACGCGGAGCTCGACGGGCGCGTGGGGGCGTGCCGCTGCCGGGCACGGCGCGGTGTACGTGCCTCCCCGTGCCCGCGCGTCCGACGAGGCGCGGGTCCGGTCGACGACGAGGCGGCCCGCCGTGGGGTCGAGGCTGATGCCGAGGTACTCGGATCCGTCGGCCGAGGTGACCAGGCGCAGCCCGCTCGTCCCGGTGGTGTCCGGCACGAGGGCGGCGGCGGGACGGCTGCCGGGATGCTCAGCGGGTCGGCGGCCGCGGGGACTTGGGCGCGGATGTGAAGGCCACGGATCCGTTCGGGCGGCGCTGGGTGATCCAGTGCAAGCACCGCCGCAACGGCGCTCAGGGCTCGGCGGTGGGCACACCGGATCTGCAGGTGCTCAACGGGACGGCCCGGCAGGTGCACGGGGCGGACGTCGCGGTGATCGTCACGAACGGCCGGGTGACGGGTCCGGCTGTGGCCTTCGCCAAGCAGCAGCGGCTGCACGTCGTCGACCGCCAGACGCTCGCCGTGTGGGCGTCGGGCTCCCGGCCGCTGTGGGAGCTGCTGCGGGCGGTGCCGCCCCCGCGCCGCCCGTCGCCTTCGAGCTGAGGTGCGCGGTGCCGTCGGCGGGCGGAGTTCGGCAGCCGACCCTGGCCGTTCGGACGGCGATACTTCTCGGCTTCGTGCGTACGGCCGACAGCCCCTACGCCGCCTGGTCCCAGTGCTCCGGGAGGGTGTCCTCGTCGGGCGGGCGCTGCGAGGCCTTCTCGCAGGCGCGCAGGACGGCCCAGGCCAGGGTGGACAGGCAGGTGAGGTACCAGGGCAGCGGCCAGACGGTGCGCCACCATGGTGCTTGGGGTGTGTTCTCCGAACTACCGGGGCGTCCCGTGGTCAGGTGACAGGACGATCAGTCCTGCGGGGAAGGGGCCGGTATGGGGCCGGAGAACTGCTGTGAACGGCGCGGGTGTTAGTTTCCTTCCCGTGTTGCAACACCAGGACGAGACCAGGGCGGCCTACGACGGGGTCGTCGAACTGTATGCATCGATGTTCGCTAATCGGTTGGAGACGCAGCCGTTCGCGCGGAACATGATCGGCACCTTCGCCGAGTTCGTGCGTGCCACGGGGAACCTGCGGGCAGCCGACGTCGGGTGCGGGCCCGGCCATTTGACCGCCAAGCTGCACGACTTGGGGTTGGACGCCTTCGGGCTCGACCTCTCCCCGGCTATGGTCGCCCACGCCCGGCGGGCCCATCCGGTGCTGCGGTTCGATGAAGCACGAATGGAGGCCCTGCCTGTCGAGGACGGCGCGCTCGGCGGAGTGCTGGCCCACTACTCGATGATCCATACCCCACCTGGAGAATTGCCCGCGCTTCTCGCTGAGCAGGTGCGTGTCTTGGCACCAGGGGGCCTGCTCCTGGCGTCATTCTTCGGAACCGAAGGGCCGGAGCCGGTCCGCTTCGACCACAAGGTGGCGCCTGCCTATAGCTGGCCGGCGGAGCAGTTTGCCGAGTTGCTGGCCGGGGCCGGACTCGTCACGGTGGCTCGGTTGCTCCACGACCCAGCGTCCGAGCGGGGCTTCCTCGACACCCACCTGCTGGCCCGCCGCCCGTAGAACGTGGCCCGTGGCCGGGGCCGGGGTGGTGTAGATCATCCGCGTGGACGAAGCTCGTCCAAGCGCCGCGTTCTGTGGCGGTGTCCGCTGAGCACGCCGGATTGACAGCCGTTCAGTCACGCAGGCCCCGGCGGGGTGGCCGCCGCAGTGGTGCGAGCAACGACCTCCCGGTAGGTAGGGATTCCCAGGTCGACAGACTCCTGCTTCCGGGAGATCTGGGCGTCGAGTTGGGCTAGCTTCTCCTCGGCATGGGTCAGGCTGCTCTGCAGCCCTTCGATCTCGCCGAGCCAGCCTTCCCTTTCGGCTTCCAAGATGCGCGTGAGGAGGTTGTCGCGGATTTCGACAAGCCGGGGACGTTCTGTCGAGTGGACGATCAGGGCGGGGCATCGGACGCAAGCGTGTTCGTGAGCACAGTCGGTTCCGTATGCGCGGCCGCAGTCGCCCAGGGCGAGCTTGCGGCGCTCAAAGTGTCCGAGGAACTCTCCCCATTCCTCAGGGGTGACGGTGCGGTATTCGTCGGCAGGCCGCAGAGCCCGGCGCCGGGCGATGAACGCTCGATGTGCCTCGATGGCATCAGTGGGGTAGATCGCGGCGTATCCCATCGTCGTTCCGATCACGAACGGCGTCGACACCGGATTCATCCGCGAACCGGCGGGCACGCTGAACTCCATGACGACTGGGGGGAAGTCCTACTACTATCTCACCGACGCCACCGGCAACGTCCTCGGCCTCGGCCTCGCCGACGACACGGGCAAGCGCACGCACACGTACGCGTACGGCCCCACCGGCCTGCCGCGCACGACACCGACGGAGGCCGTCCCCCCAGCCGTACCGCTACGCAGGCGCGTACGCCGACCCGACCGGCCTGTACAAGATGGGCCACCGCTACTACGACCCCACCCTCGGCCGCTTCACCCAGCCCGACCCCTCCGGCCAGGAAACCAACCCCTACCTCTACGCCGCCGGCGACCCCGTCAACAACACTGACCCCACAGGTTTGGCCAGCGCCGGTGAGTGGACGATCGGCGTCCTTGGAGTCGTCGGAGGGGTGGCCACCGTCGCTGCCGCAGTGGCTACTGGCCCGGTTGCGCTCGTAGCCGACGGTATCTCTCTTGCCACGGCTCCGGCCGCGACTATCGGCACCGTAGCCTGTCTTCTCAAGGAGTGCTGAATGGCGAGTAATGCCGCTTACGTACTACTTGCCGTTTCGGCCGTCATCGGGTTCGTGGCGTTGCTTCTGCAGTTCGTGGGCGAACCGAAAGCCCGTCACCGAGGGCGCCGTAAGAAGGTCCTGGTGCTTGCTGGATGCGGCATGGTGATTGGAGCCGCAGGGGTACTGCTGCTCTAAGCGGAGCGGATTCAGCGGGGTGCCCTTCCCGAACGGTCGGGCACCCCGCGCCTCGGGCGGGGCACTGAGCCCCAGGTCGAAGTGCCTGTAGTGCTTGTCCATCGACGACGGCGTATACCGGAGCACGGTTGGGATCGCCAGGCGGTATACCCCCCCGTGAGGGGCCCGAAGAGCTCGACTGACGGCTCCGCTCGCGAAGACGGGCGGCAGGTCGGCCGGCTCCCCGGCTGCCTCAGTGGAGGGGAGCACGCCAAGTCACCAGTCCCGGCCTGTCCGCCTCCGCGAAGCCCACCGCGAACGGCTTGTCGTCCTCGTCCGTCACCAGGTGGATGCTGCACTCCGTCACGCTGTCGCCCGGCGGGATCATCCGGGCGACCCAGTCGGAGGGGCAGCCGGGGATCCTCGTGTCGAGGCCGAAGGGGGTCTTCCCCTGTATCTGCCGGCCGCCCTCGGTGAGCAGGCGGACGCGGTCGGCTTGGTCGGCGTAGAGGTCTTCCGGCCCGGGGTTGGTGTACGTGACCGACACGTAGTACGGGACACCGCGTCGCTCGTTCTCGTTGAGGTCGAGGTCCAGTCCCGCGAGGTCGGCCGCGCTGCCCCGGCGTACGGAAACCAGCGTCGCGGGCAGTTCGAGGACGCCGTCCTCGCGGTCGTCCCACCGGACGCGGACGATGTCGCCCGGCTCCGCCAGCTCTGCGGACGCCGCCTTCAGGCCGCCCTCGACAGGCCAGGTGGCGACCGCCCCGCTCTCATCGAGGTAGCCGTCGGCGAGGTGCGACAGCGACAGCACGCCGACCCCCTCGGGCAGCGCGTAGGTCACACAGGTGTCGTACGAGTCGCCGGGCGCCAGCGTCTCCGGCGCGGTGTCCGCGCAGGGCAGGTCGCTCCCGTCCGGCTTGCCGCCGCTCAGGTAGACCTCCTCCCCACGCTCCCAGTCGGTGCCGTTCAGCGCGAAGTTGCTGTCCACCATGTAGGCGTCGGGGAGCTTCCTCGGGCCGGTGTTGGTGACCTCGAAGGTGAGGTAGTGGGGGACCATGCCCTTCAGCTCCTCGTCCACGCGCGCCCCCCGCATGTCCTTCTGCGAACCCCGGACCAGGCTCTTGACCGTGACCCTGACCTTGTACGACCGGTCGTCGGTGTTCGTGTGGACGACATCCCGTGCGCCGGTCCGCACCGGCAGGTCCGTCCAGGAGGCCGGCCTCTTTGCGGCCTGGTCCACGACCCCGACCGCGTCCTGTTCTCCCGTGCACCCGGCGAGCAGGGGTATCGTGGCCGCGCTTGTGGCGGCCCTCTTGAGGTAGCTGGACAGGCGCATGATTCCCTTGCCGCACGATGTGATCCGGAGCCGCCGGAGGGCTGGCGCATCGTAGGCGTCACAGCGGGGGCGGAGACTGCGATTCTATACGAGTCACAGAGAAACCCCAGGTCAGACATCTGCGTGAGGGGCGGCGAGTGGCAGGAAGACTCAGTAGGCCGACACCGTGACCGCCAGGAACACCGCCCAAGCCCACGCCATCACACCTTGGTTGCCGCCCCCCACCCGGGCCGCAGCGCTGACCAGCGCGACTTCGTGTCGGATGCAATGGGCGGCAGATGGACACTGGTGTCAGCTCGTGCGCCTGAAGCGTTCAGCACAATGAGGGCTCGATCCGGCCCTAGACTTTCTCCCGCGCACCCAGCCGGGGAGGGCTGATGCGCCTGACGATCCCGGGGGAGCGTTTTCATGGCAGCATCGCACACCACGTCCGACCAGCCGCAAGTCCGGGGCGTCTTCGACTGCGACGCGGCCCATCGCAGCCCACTCCGCTCCGACTACAAGCGGATCTTCGATTCCGGTCTGATCGTGCTCGACACCAATGTGCTGCTCAACCTCTACCGCTCGAACGAGAGCACCCGCCGGGACACTCTTGCCGCCCTCGCCAGGCTCCGCGAGCGCCTGTGGATTCCACACCAGGTGCTCACGGAGTTCTGGCGTAACCGCGAGTCGCCGACCGTACGCCATCACCACGCGACCAAGGCCAATGAGGCGAGCGCCGCGCTCGACGAGGCGGTCAACGCCGCCCGGACAGCCGTGACCACCTGGCTGACCGCCGTCCAGCTCAAGGACAACGAAGAGGCTGTGGAGCGGACTGACGGAGATCTGGCCGAGCTCGCCGAAGCAGCCGGCAGCCTCAAGAAGTTCATCCGGGCGCAGGCCGAGTGCGACGCACTCAAGGAGACTGCCACCACTCACACTGACCCGGTGCTCAACGCCCTCGAACCGCTTCTGCACAGCCGGGTCGGCGAGCCCCTGTCGTCGGACGAATACGACAGGGCCGTGAAAGAGGCGCAGGAGCGCGCCGACGAGGGGATACCGCCGGGGCACGAGGACTTCCGCACCAAGGAACCCGAGCTGGCTGCCGGTGACTACCTCGTGTGGGTCCAGCTCATGGAGGAGGCCCGACATCGCGGGTGCGACGTTCTGCTGGTCACGGGGGACGTGAAGAAGGACTGGTGGACCAACCGCGGATACGACATCCCGCCCCGCCCCCGTGCCGAACTCCTTCAGGAACTGCGGGAGCAGGCCGGCGTGGGACTTTACATGCTCACTCCAAGCGAGTTGCTCCGCTGGGCCAAGGAACTCCTCGACCTGAATGTGGACGAGGGCTCGGTGCGCGACTTGGAGCAACTGGGCGAGGCATCGGCCGACAAGGACTCCGAAGGCGAAGCCTGGACGGCGGATTCGCTGGCGGCGTTCATGGACGAGCTGATGAGGCGCTATCCATCCCGAGTCAAAGCAATCGTTGCGGCTGCGGCGAACGGCGGGTTCGTGGACCGGGAGACGGTGTACGAGCTTGCCGGCTACGACGAGACACGCAGACTTCGCGGCTTCACCCAACCGATCGGCACCCTGTCGAGAGATCTACAGGCGATGGGCGTGCTGACAGGAGGGGAGCCTTTCCTGCTCACCACGGTCTACGGCCACGCCATCGATCCTTCCTGGGCGAAGGGGTTCCGCATTCCGAGCGGGGTGATTCCCCTGCTCCGGAGCAAGTACGAGGGAAGCGACCTGTGGCAGCCCCGAGACGGCGCGGAAGCGGGGAGCGAACCTTCCGACAAGGGCTGATACTCCAGCCGTACATCGCTGTTGCGCGGTCCGAAGCCATCGCGCTACGGGTGCGTGTCCGTGATCGCGATGACCTCGTCGAGGCGGTCCAGGGCGGCCTGAAGGTCGTCGACCTTGGCCTGGATGCGGTCGTGCTCGGTGCGCAGCATGGCTCGTTGCTCGGCGTCGGTGTGCCCGGAGTCCCAGCACGGGAGGAGTTCCGTGATCCTTCGGCTGGTCAGGCCGGCGGCGTACATCTGCTGGAAGAACCGGACCAGGGCGACGGCATCCTGCCGGTAGAGGCGCTGTCCGGAGGGGCTGCGCCTCGCGATGAGCAACCCTTGCTCCTCGTAGTAGCGCACGGCGCGTACCGAGACGCCGGCGCCCCGCGCCACCTCGCCGATGCGGACCAGCCGCTCGGCCGCTGGCTCCGTGACGGTCATGGTGGCTCCTCTCCCCCCGCCTGACGACCAGCCCTTGCCTCTGACGTCAACGTCAGGTTCTAGCGCACCGGGCATGGACATCAACAACTCAGTTGCCCTTGTCACCGGCGCTAACCGCGGCCTGGGCCGCGCCTTCGCCCAGCGCCTGCTCGAACGGGGTGCCCGCAAGGTCTACGCGACGGCCCGCCGGCCGGAGACCGTGGAGCTGCCCGGGGTCGAGGTGCTGCCCCTCGGCATCGCCGATCCCGCATCCGTGAGAGCCGCCGCCGAAGCCGCCCCGGACGTCTCGCTGCTCGTCAACAACGCCGGGATCCAGACGGTGACCGACCTGGTGACCGGCTCCCTGGACGCGGTACGGCACGAGCTGGATACCAACGTGTTCGGCCACCTGGCAATGATCCGGGAGTTCGCTCCGGCACTCGCCAGGAACGGCGGGGGCGCGATCGTCAACGTGCTCTCCGCCACGTCGTGGTTCGGGGGCAAGGGCGCCAATGCCTACCACCTGACCAAGGCCGCCGTCTGGGCCATGACCAACGGCGTCCGCCTAGAGCTCGCCGAGCAGGGCACGCTCGTGACAGCGGTGCACCTCGGCCTGGCCGACACCGACATGGCGGCGGGCTGGCCCGTGGACAAGATCGCGCCGTCGGACTGGCCGACGCGGCGCTCGACGGTGTCGAGGCGGGCTCCGCCGAGGTCCTCGCCGACCAGTGGAGCCGGGACGTCAAGGCCCGTCTGCCGCTGTCGCCGGAAGAGTTCAACACCGCGATGGACCGCGCCCTGGTGGAGCTGACGGCAGGCTGAGGAGGCCAGCCCTCGGCCTGCGCCTCTTCGGCGACGGCAGCGTCGTCAAGAAGTCCATGACCGTCTGGAAGATGGGCAACATGACGGACTGACCCAGCCGCCCTGTTCGACGGCCCCGCGGCGCCCACGCCCATGCCGGCCCGGTCCGCGAGCTCGCCGCGGGCCGGGCCGGCGTACAGCCTGGTCAGCTGTTCGCGGGCAGGTACGACTCGGGCCACTGCCTACCGGGGCGGCGGCCCGGGTTGCGCTCCGACTCGGGCGCAAAGACCCAGAGCACTCCCACGACCCGCCTCCTCTACCACGGTGATTTCGACGGGGTGCGGGGTTTGCAGCGCCACGTCACCGGCGCGAAGCGTCCCCTGGCGGCCGTGGCGGTACACGGCGCCGGCATACCGGGCAGCGGTGACCACACTGGCCGAGGCCCCGGCCTTGAGGGCCCCGGTCCTGAAGGGCCCGCCCGCTGCCCCCGGGGCCCGGCCTCGGCCGTCGCTCTTGCCGAGTGCGGTGTTCGGGCCGAGGAGGAAACGGTGCTGAACGACCTGCGCGCGGACCTCGGCACGCGGTCCCGCTGAGGCGCGTCCCCCGGCCGCGGCGGGCGCGGAATTCTGCGCGTACCGACTGACTCACCCTCGTCACGCGCGTCCCCGTGCACCACCTCGCCCCGTACCGGAACGCCGGCCTTCCTGGCGACCCCGAAAGGTGACTGCGCCGTTTCGTCGAGTGAGGCACCTGCCTCCGCAGGGTGACGAGAGATCACCGCTGGGTGGCCGGCTCTGTGAGGGCGCGCACAGGGCTCACGTCACACGGGGCCGGGGTTAGTAGGCGCCCGACGGCCGCTCGCCCGCGTGGTCGCCGACCGTCCGGGCGAGCCACGTGGCCGGTCTGCGAAGCGGGGTAGTAGGTCACACACTTGTCGCGGCGCCGGAGCGTTCCGCAGTGTGTTCGGCGTACCGGGGAGCCGAGCGCCGGGACCGGACGGGAAGAGCCCGTCCGTGATCCAGACACCGGCCCTGATGACGCGAAGCCGCGTCCAACGCGGACACCGCGTCGCCGACCCCCCGTCGGCCTCCCCATCACGTTCCCGAATGGAGAGGTACACCCGTGCACGCCATCATGCGCCGCCCCAACTTCCGCAAGTCCGCCGTGGCCTCCCTCGCCGCTGCGGGCGCCGCCGCCGTAACCCTCACCCTCGCCCCGAGCCCGGCACACGCCGCCGAGCCGGCCAAGGCATCCACCGCGCAGACCCAGGTCCAGACCGACAAGATCAAGGCCATCGTCAAGGCCGGCGAGAAGAAGCACGGCGACGACCTCGACGGCTGGATCCGCACCGCCCTGGACGTCATGGACGCCAAGAACATCCCGGGCACCTACGACGGCCTGCACCGCAACATCATGCGCGAGTCGTCCGGCAACCCGAACGCGCAGAACAACTGGGACATCAACGCCCAGAACGGCATCCCCTCGAAGGGCCTGCTCCAGACGATCCAGCCCACCTTCGATGCCTACCACGTCAAGGGCACGAAAAACTCCATCACCGACCCGGTCGCCAACATCGTCGCCGCCTGCAACTACGCGGCCGACAAGTACGGCTCCATGGACAACGTCGACTCCGCCTACTGACCGGCGGACCCACCGACCGCCTGAGCCCCCGGGACAACCGGTCCCGCGCGGAGGCCGGCGGGGCCCAGGCAGCACGGCGGGGCCGGAGGGACGACATGTCCCTCCGGCCCCGCCCGCGTCGCACCCCGTGCGTCCCAGAAAAGTCCCAGAGGTGCCACCACGCCCCCTACGGTCGTACGGAGCCTGTCCGACGGTTGAGGAGGCCGTCGGCAGACTCCGGGGGACCTGGCCCGGCCCTGCAAGGGGTGTAACGGCGTTGACTTCGACGGCTTTCAGATATCCGGAACGCATAGACAAAGCCTCTGACTTGCGTAAATGACACCTCTCGGAGATTATCTCGCACGGTTGTTGCACAAGCCGAACGGAGCAGGAGTCACGCGGCCCTGGTGTAGGCGCTCCGGACCGCTATGCGGACCTTGGAACCTGCTCCCACGACCCGGTGCACGCATTTACGCATCAGGGCCATCATCGACGGCGAGATTGTCTGCCCGTTCATCGCGCCCTGAGTGAATTGGATCTTGATCCAGGCGAGCTGAAGATGCCAAACGCAGCCTTGGGGTCTTCGCGACAAAGGGTGCAGAGAAGATTTCACGAGGCCAAACGCTCCCTGAAGCTCCTGCACGCCCTTCAGGACACCCCGGGAGTGAGGATCCACGCCAGTGACTTTCCTCGAACTGCCACGGATCGGCGGCACCGCGCTGTCGACCCTGGAGATCCTGACCGCGGCCGACCTGATCATCGACGACCGCACGCTGGCCGTACGGCACTACTTCGCCAAGCACACCGCCGACCTGCCGCAGACGATGGTGACCCAGCTCCAGACGTGGCTGGTCGTCATGATCGAAGGCAGTCGGCAAGCGCCGCGCAGGCGGGCCCGGCACCCTCAGACCGCCCACCTGCACATTCTGGGCATGAGCCCCCATCCTGTGAACGTGGGCGGAAACGGGGCGCCAGTCCCTGACTGAGGTCAGCCGCAAGGACTTCGTCGCCGCTCTCCCAACCAGAGGGGCGCAGCGCAACTTCGCCGAACAAGGCTTCCGCTCGCTGTTCAAGGTTCTCAAAGACCGAAAGATGATCTTTACTGACCCGACGCGTGGGCTCCCCATCACACCCACCAATGCCACGGTCCCCCACCCGCTGGACAGCGATGCCATCCGCCGGGCACTGAACTCATCCGACCCCGCCGTGGCCCTGGCCGTCGCGCTCGTTGCCTTCCACGCGGTGACCAGCCCGCAGCTGGCCGGGATGCAGTTGACCGACATCCGGGACGCACGCCTCACCCTGCCGGACCGAACAATTCCGCTGGCCGGCCCGGTCCTGACCCGCTTGACCGCCTATCTCGACCACCGGGCGACGACCTGGCCCGCGACTCTCAATGCCCACCTCTTCATCAACCGGAGGACCGCGCCACGAACCACATCCGTCGGCCGAAACTTTCCGTGGATCGCAGCCCAGTTGAAGCCCCAGGCGCTGCGGGAGGACCGCATCCTGCAGGAGATCCACGCCACCGGCGGGGACGTCCGACGCATTTGTGATTTGTTCGGAATCTCGATCACTGCCGCACTCCGCTACACCAACACCCTTGAGCACCCCGACCGGGCCGGCGGCTCCGCCGACACCGTGGGGACCCATGGCGCAAGGTAGGCAGGCACCCAAGCGTGACCCCGACCCACCACCGACTGCTGCCTCAGCATCTGTTTCGCCCTGGCGCAGTCACCTCGCGCGCTGTGCACGCCGGTTCCGCGTCTCCAACCGCACCCTCACGGTCACTGTGCACTTCCCGCCAACCCGCGAAACGATCAGCCTTCTCTTTGTGCCCGGAGTCGGAGAAGCGAACGAGTGGCGGCCAGGAGGGCCGCGAGGTAAATGGCCGCGAGCAGGGTGGCCAACTGCGCCCAGGGAACGCTCAGGACGAAGCCGGAGATCCGGTTGGCGATGATCACGGTAGGCAGCAAGGCGATGACAAGACCAAGCAGGGTGCTGACCGCTATGAGGGCTGCCTGCTGGTAGAGCAGGATGCGCCGAGTCCAGGCGGGGGGAAGTCCCAGGGCTGTGAGGCCGACCATGTAGCCGCGCAGAGTGCGAATTTGGCCGCGGATGGCCGTCAGCACTGTGGCCAGGACAAGGAGTACCAGCGCGACCGCGGTGGCGAGCAGCGCCGCCGGTGCGACGGCCGGCTCGGGGGGCACGTAGATCCGTGCTGCACGTCCGTCGTGCCCGGAGGTGATGAGGGCTTGCTGAACGGCTTCGGTCTGGGTGTCCGCAAGACCGGTGATCATGATCGGTCCCTGAGAGGGCATGGGTAGCCGAAGCTCGCTCGCGGTGGCTCGAAGCATGATGCCGTCGCTGCCGGCCCGCCACTGGGTCGGTGCCGCGTCCACCGCGACCATCGGGAGTTCTGGGGTACGGCCAAGGGTCTTGTCGTCCTGGTGCACGACGAGGCTGGTACGTGCGGAGGTGCCTTCCGGGGCGCCCGGGGCATCGGACCAGATGAGCAAGCCTCCCTCGGTCAGGGTGGCCAACTGATCACGGCCCAGGGAACGCCCGAGCAGGCGCTCAGCGTCGGCAGGGGATTTCACGGTGAGGAAAATGGTGTCGCTGCCCGGCCGGGTGGCTGAACGGGTGACGTTGTCGCTGTCCATGGTGTAGGCGGGAGCGATCTCGAAGCGGGGGTGGCCGTCCAAAAGGCCGGTTGCCTCTGCGGCCCGTAGTACGGACTTCGTGGGGGCGAAGCGGTCACTGGTGCTGTCGGCCAGCAGGATCTGGCCGGACAGCACGTCGGGGTGCCTCTGCGTGTCAGCCGTGCGCAGCAGCGTGTCCAGCAGGGCGAGGAATCCTAGGGAAGCTCCGAAGAGGACCGTGAGGACTGCGAGGGAGGCGGAGGCACGGCGCGAGTCGGCGGCCAGCTGCCGACGGGCGAGCCGGGAGCGGGGACCCTTCTCGGGGATGAACTTCAGCGTCAGTGCGAACGCCTCGGGGATGACCAGCAGCACAGCGACGGTCACCAAGCCGGTCAGGGTCATGGCCATAGCCGGGGAATCGACACGGACGGCGTAGACGGCTGTGGCGCACCAGGCGATCACTGCCAGTACCTGGCGGGTATCCCGGATGCGACGGGACGTCTTGGAGGTGGCTACTTCGTCCGTGGTGCGGACGGTCTTGTCGCGGATGGGCGGCGCCGCGGCGTGGCGGTGGTCGTCGCGTGCCAGTGCCACCCCTGCGACCAGGGAGGTAAGCACGATCAGGATGAGCAGGCGGAGGACGGGATCGGCGAGTCCGTCGATGGGACCGGCCGGGCGCTCTCTCAGGTGGGAGACGAGGAGGCGGGCAGCCGCGCCCGCGCCGAGACCGGCTGCGGCTCCTGCGGTCGCCGCGACAAGGGACCAGGCCAGCGTGGCGAGAGTGACGCCGGCCGCTGCGGTACGGCGGGAGATGCCCAGGGAGGTCAGGGAGCCGGCGGTGCGCCGAAAGCGCCGGTCGTTGAGACCGAACACCAGTAGTACGGCGCCCAGCGGCACCAGGAGGGCTGGGACCGTGTAGCCGGCTGGGGTCTTCTCGATCCAGAATCCCTCGCCGCTGCCCTCTTCCCGCAGGGAGAGCGTGTTGGCGACGGCGATGTCACTCTCAGACTTTCGGTTCTGCTCTTTCTCCCAGTTGCGGATTGCGGCGCTGAACGCCGTGATTGCGCTCTTGGGTTCGGCGCCCGACCACAGGAGGAGGGGCTGGGTAGCCAGGATGGGGAAACCTTCGACCAGGTTCTCGTCCAACGCCGCCCACGTGCCAGGGCCTGCCAGCAGGTTCGTGGTGCTGGCATTACGGTCGTCGGCCGTGCCGACCACCTTGAGGCGGACGTCTCCCAGCACGGTCAGCTCTTCGCCCGGTGCGGTCCGTACGTCGTGGGGCTCGGTGACGACGACCTCGCCCGGACCGGTCGCCCAACGTCCGGACTGAAGGTCGTAGCGACGCGGGTAGGGGTTGGAGCTCCAGTCGGCCTCGAACATGGTCACATTGCGTGCCGGCGTGGTGTCGAGCTGGACGTCGAAGGCGCTGAGCGAAACCAACGCGTCGGTGATGCCTGCCTGTTGCAGGCGTGCTCGCAGCTCTGGCGCGAATGTGTCGTCCCCGGGCGGGAGCTGGATGCTGCCGTAGCCCACCGACGCATCGAACCGGCCCATGTCCCGGTCGGCGACTTGTGCTCCGGACAGGGACAGGGTCCTGAGCACGATGAACATCGTCATGACGAAGACTGCGGCGACGAACACCGTCAGGGTGGAGCGGATCAGGGCGCGCGAACGTCCCAGCCGCCGTGCCAGCCGGAAGGCCAGCCGCAATTGCTGTCCGGCAGCGGCCTCCGCGGAACGAGGCTTCACGAACGACTCTCCAGTCGGCCGTCCACGACCTCGTAGACGGTGTCGGCGTAGTCCCGGCAGCGGGGATCGTGTGAGCAGATCACGGCCAGTACGCCCTCGTCGCACAGCGTGCGGAACAAGGTGAACAGTTCTTGGGTGGCAGTGGAGTCCAGTGCTCCGGTCGGCTCGTCCGCCAGGAGCACCGCGCGCTGTCCGGTCAGGGCGCGCGCCACACCTACGCGCTGGCGTTGCCCGCCGGAGAGCTGTGAGGGAAACCGGTCCTCCAGGCCGGGAAGGCCGACTCGTGCCAGCTGCCGCAGGGCTTCTGCGCGGGCTTGTGCGGTCGGTAGGCCGAGTGCTTCCAGGGGCAGGGAGACGTTCTCTGCTGCTGTGAATTCCTGGATCAGGTTGTGGTCCTGGAACACGACGCCCACAGTGCGGAGCCTGAGCTCAGCTCGCTGTTTATCACCGGCGCCCCCCACCTCGACGCCGCCGACCTGGATCTCGCCGGTATCGGCGAGATCCAGACCTGCCAGCAGATTGAGCAGGGTCGACTTACCCGAACCGCTGGCGCCGTAAATGCACACGAACTCGCCCGGTCGTGCTTCGAAGTCCACATCCCGCGCGGCCCACACAGTCTCCACTTGGGAGCGATAAGCTTTGCAGACCCCCCTGGTCCGGATCAGCGTGGCATCTACGGCCTTAATCAACTCAACAACCGCCTGAGGTTCGGAACGACGACACTTCGTCGCTGTTCAAGGGAGAGACGTTGTTGTCGTTGCTGGCCCTGCGCATGCCCTGCTTGTCCCCGCCGCCGTTGGCGTTGCCAGCCATGCAGCCATCGTAGCTCGCAGAGCGGTTGGCCCAGGAGTCCATCTCGTCGTTCCTCTCGCCGCTCAGGTTGGCGAACGAGCTCTGCCCGTGGGCGCGTTCGCCGATCAGCCAAGCGAAGTCGTTGTTGCCCCACAGGCACATGTTGTTCGAGTTGCATTCGCTCAGGGCGGCGTTAGCCGTGCTGGGCGTAATCGCCAGGGCAGCGAACAGGAGCGCGGTCGAAGCTATGACCTTCTTGGCTCTCAAAATGTCTCCTAGGCTGGTTGAGTGGGCTGCAATTCGTCCGACAAGTGTCGCTCGGAGTCGACAGATCATGTGCGTAGGCATACTTACGATTCAAGGGGAATGGTGGCATCACGCCACACATTGGCCACTCTTGCGACACGACTTGACGACAGGTCGTACATGTGCCGGAGGCCTGGACTGATGTTCGATCTCGAGCGACCGTTGAGCCTCATGCGTGCGTGCGGGTTTTGTGTTGGACGACCCGGGTTCGCCCTGGATGCCCGCGAGACATTCGACTGATATCGAGTCCTGGGTGCCACGAGTCACCCCTCGGTTACGCTCGTCATCGCTATACCACCCTTCGGTTCACGGGGATCAGGGCGTCGGTATTCGTGAACTCACGGACCTTGGCCGCCATGCGGACGTCGGTGTCGAACAGCTCCCGCTCAGCCGGGTGGAGGATGCGGTGGGTGGTGAGGGAGCGGCCGGCGACCTTCCACAGACCTCGGCCCTTGGTCAGGGCGGACACCGCCTGGCTCTCGACGCCGCTCAGGCCGAGCAGAGATGTAGCGGCGGCGAGCTGGTCGGGCTACTGGCGGTAGATGATGCTGGTGGAGCAGTCGGCCAGCAGGGGCGTGGCGGCGGCCGAACTCCTCGAGCTCGGCATTGGTCCAGGGGCGGGAGGCGGCGAACACGTCGATCAGATCGCGGGGCGCTCCGCGGTCGGCGAGGGCACGGACCTTGGTTCCGACCACGTCCTCCCCCGAGAGGACGGGCCCGTACGGGCTCTGGGCGACGGGCCGCCAGAAGTTCTCCTTGAGGATGTCGACCTCGCAGTCCTGCCCGGTGGCCGGGTCGGACACGGTGAAGCGGGCGGGCAGCGGGGCAATTTCCAACGCGTGCACTTCCCAGCCGCGGGCTTCCAGCCGGCGCGGAGCGTGCTGGCGATGTCGGCCATCGGCACCGGGTTCTCAATGGCGACGTCGAGGTCCTGGCTTGGGCGGTTGGCAAGGTGGTGCGCCCGCACGGCGTACCCGCCGGTGAGAACCGGCGGATACCGGGAGCCGAGGGCGATCACATCCGCCAGGAGCCGCGTGTGCAGCTCGGGCATGTCCGTCACGCGGCTGCCCGGGTGCGGGAGGCGAGCTGGGGGAAGGCGTCTTCCTATACGGCGCGCACGCTGCGGCCGACGAGGGTTCGCAGTACCGGCCACAGCTCGAGGAGCAGGTCCTGGTTGAGGTAGCGGGGCAGGCCGTCCTATAGGCCCTCGTGCAGGACGGTGCGGTACAGGCCCATGCGCTGGCGCGGTTTGCCCAGGTCGTACGAGGTCATCCCCGACCAGGCCACGTGCAGCGGCAGATCCACGACACCGTGCGTCGGCCCGCGCAGCTCGTCCAGCGACTCCGGCAGACGGCGGCGGAACTTCTCCCGGTACAGCGCGAGATCCTCGGCGACCGCGTCCGAGAGGCCGCTCGGCGCGGGTGCTGTGGGCTGGCGGACATGCCTCCATTATGACGGCCGGGGAGCGGTAGGGGCAGTGCGGGGCAGTGCGGGGCAGTGCCGGGCAATCCGCCCGCCTGCCCCTGACATCGACAGTATCCCGGCCCGGCCCAAACGTCCCTGAGACCCACAGGCGAAGCCGAGTCCCCTCCTGGCTCGCATACGTGCAGGTCAGGAGGTGGATTCGCGCTACTTTTTCTTAGAGCTTTCAGATATCCCGGAAGATCTCGATCTGCGCCCCGATCGAGTTCAGCCGCTCGGCCAGATCCTCGTACCCCCGGTTGATGACGTACACGTTGCGCAGCACCGACGTGCCCTCGGCGGCCATCATCGCCAGCAGGACCACCACGGCGGGGCGCAGGGCGGGCGGGCACATCATCTCGGCGGCGCGCCAGCGGGTGGGGCCCTCGACCAGGACGCGGTGCGGGTCCAGGAGCTGGAGGCGGCCGCCGAGGCGGTTGAGGTCGGTCAGGTAGATGGCGCGGTTGTCGTAGACCCAGTCGTGGATGAGGGTCTGACCCTGCGCGGAGGCGGCGATGGCCGCGAAGAAGGGGACGTTGTCGATGTTCAGGCCCGGGAAGGGCATGGGGTGGATCTTGTCGATCGGCGCCTCCAGCTTCGACGGCCGGACGGTCAGGTCCACCAACCGCGTACGGCCGTTGTCGGCGAAGTACTCCGGCGTGCGGTCGTGGTCGAGGCCCATCTCCTCCAGGACCGCAAGTTCGATCTCCAGGAACTCGATGGGGACGCGGCGGACCGTCAGCTCCGACTCGGTCACCACGGCGGCGGCCAGCAGGCTCATCGCCTCGACCGGGTCCTCGGAGGGGGAGTAGTCCACGTCGGCGTCGATGACCGGCATGCCGTGCACGGTGAGGGTGGTGGTGCCGATGCCTTCGACGCGGACGCCGAGGGCCTCCAGGAAGAAGCACAGGTCCTGGACCATGTAGTTGGAGGAGGCGTTGCGGATGACGGTGACGCCGTCGTGGCGGGCGGCGGCCAGGAGGGCGTTCTCGGTGACCGTGTCGCCCCGTTCGGTCAGCACGATCGGGCGGACCGGGCGGACGGTGCGGTCGACCACCGCGTGGTAGTGGCCCTCGGTCGCGGCGACGTCCAGGCCGAAGCGGCGCAGCGCGATCATGTGCGGCTCGATGGTGCGGGTGCCGAGGTCGCAGCCGCCGGCGTAGGGCAGCCGGAAGCGGTCCATGCGGTGCAGCAGCGGGCCGAGGAACATGATGATGGAGCGGGTGCGGACAGCGGCCTCGGCATCGATGGCCTCCATGTCCAGCTCGGCCGGCGGCACGATCTCTAGGTCGGTGCCGTCGTTGATCCAGCGGGTGCGTACGCCGATGGAGTTCAGCACCTCCAGGAGGCGGTAGACCTCCTCGATGCGGGCGACCCGGCGCAGCACCGTGCGCCCCTTGTTGAGCAGCGAGGCGCACAGCAGGGCCACGCAGGCGTTCTTGCTGGTCTTGACGTCGATGGCGCCGGAGAGGCGCCGGCCGCCGACCACCCGCAGGTGCATCGGGCCCGCGTAGCCGAGAGAGACGATTTCGCTGTCCAGCGCTTCGCCGATGCGGGCGATCATCTCAAGGCTGATGTTCTGGTTGCCGCGCTCGATGCGGTTGACGGCGCTCTGACTTGTGCCGAGCGCCTCGGCAAGCTGTGACTGCGTCCAGCCGCGGTGCTGCCGGGCGTCACGGATGAGCTTGCCGATGCGTACGAGGTAGTCGTCTGCCATGAGGTTGAGGCTATCTCAGATATGAGATGGCGCCTCTCGGCGGGCCCGTTGGGGTGATGGGCCGTCAACGGCGTCTCAATGATGCCTGGTCGAGCGGGTGCGCCGCCATCCGAAAGGTCCGGGCAAATCCATCGATGTCGTACGACGTCCGGTGCTGCTGCGGGTGTGGCGCGGGCCGTTCCTGCCGCCGGTCGTGATGGACCAGGAACGTTTGTTGATGTTCAGTCGTACTCCGGGGAGGATCCGGAAGCTCTTGCGGAACGTGAGGGGCATCGTGCCTCCTTCCGAGTCGCGCCGGGATGTTCCCGGCGCGACTCGGATACCCCCGTTCTGCGTAGTGATGGCCGTGCGGGTCACTCGGGGCGGGTGCGGGGTGGGGCGTACGCCACACCGCGCCCGGGCATGACCAGCTCGCCCCCATGTACTAGAGTTATCTCGACATCGAGATATCTGCCGAGGCGCACCGCAGTCGCACGCCGCTATCGGGCCTGGTGGTAAGGGTTACCTAACTTAGCCCAACCTTAGCGGATCGGCCAGGGCGGCGTGGCGGCAGGATGCGGTGGTACGCGCACATAAATGAAGGAGACTGTCGTGTCGGCGAACAGCTTCGACGCCCGCAGCACACTGCAGGTGGGCGACGAGTCTTACGAGATCTTCCGGCTGGACAAGGTCGAGGGCTCCGCGCGCCTTCCCTACAGCCTGAAGGTGCTGCTGGAGAACCTCCTCCGCACCGAGGACGGCGCGAACATCACCGCCGACCACATCCGCGCCCTCGGCGGCTGGGACTCGCAGGCCCAGCCGTCGCAGGAGATCCAGTTCACGCCGGCCCGCGTGATCATGCAGGACTTCACCGGCGTGCCCTGTGTCGTCGACCTCGCCACCATGCGTGAGGCCGTCAAGGAGCTGGGCGGTGACGCGGCGAAGATCAACCCGCTGGCGCCGGCCGAGCTGGTCATCGACCACTCCGTCATCGCCGACAAGTTCGGCACCAACGACGCCTTCAAGCAGAACGTCGATCTGGAGTACGGCCGCAACAAGGAGCGCTACCAGTTCCTGCGCTGGGGCCAGACCGCCTTCGACGAGTTCAAGGTCGTCCCGCCGGGCACCGGCATCGTCCACCAGGTGAACATCGAGCACCTGGCCCGCGTCGTCATGACCCGCGACGGCAAGGCCTATCCGGACACCCTGGTCGGCACCGACTCGCACACCACCATGGTCAACGGCCTCGGCGTCCTCGGCTGGGGCGTCGGCGGTATCGAGGCCGAGGCCGCGATGCTCGGCCAGCCGGTCTCCATGCTGATCCCGCGCGTCGTCGGCTTCAAGCTGACCGGCGAGCTGACGCCCGGCACCACCGCCACCGACCTGGTTCTCACCATCACCGAGATGCTGCGCAAGCACGGCGTCGTCGGCAAATTCGTCGAGTTCTACGGCGAGGGCGTCGCCGCCACGTCGCTGGCCAACCGCGCCACCATCGGCAACATGTCGCCGGAGTTCGGCTCCACCGCCGCGATCTTCCCGATCGACGACGAGACGCTGAACTACATGCGCCTGACGGGCCGCAGCGACCAGCAGGTCGCCCTCGTCGAGGCGTACGCCAAGCAGCAGGGCCTCTGGCTGGACCCGAAGGCCGAGCCGGACTTCTCCGAGAAGCTGGAGCTCGACCTCTCCACGGTCGTCCCCTCCATCGCCGGCCCGAAGCGCCCGCAGGACCGCATCGTCCTCGCGAACGCCGCCGAGCAGTTCAAGCAGGACGTGCGCAACTACGTCGACAGCGTGGACGAGGCCGGCCAGGAGTCCTTCCCGGCCTCCGACGCCCCGGCCATCACCAACGGCGTGCCGTCCAACCCGGTCCCGGTCACCGCCCCCGACGGCACCACCTACGAGCTGGACCACGGTGCGGTGACGGTCGCGGCCATCACCTCCTGCACCAACACCTCCAACCCGTACGTCATGGTCGCCGCCGCCCTGGTGGCCAAGAAGGCGGTCGAGAAGGGCCTGACCCGCAAGCCGTGGGTCAAGACCACCCTCGCCCCGGGCTCCAAGGTCGTCACCGACTACTTCGAGAAGTCGGGTCTGACCCCGTACCTCGACAAGGTCGGCTTCAACCTCGTCGGCTACGGCTGCACCACCTGCATCGGCAACTCCGGCCCGCTGCCGGACGAGGTCTCCGAGGCCGTCAACGACCACGACCTCGCCGTCACCTCGGTGCTCTCCGGCAACCGCAACTTCGAGGGCCGGATCAACCCCGACGTCAAGATGAACTACCTGGCCTCCCCGCCGCTGGTCGTCGCGTACGCGCTCGCGGGCTCCATGAAGGTGGACATCACCAAGGACGCTCTGGGCGCCGACCAGGACGGCAACCCGGTCTACCTGAAGGACATCTGGCCGACCGAGGCCGAGGTCAACGAGGTCGTCGCCAGTGCCATCGGCGAGGACATGTTCACCAAGTCCTACAGCGACGTCTTCGCGGGCGACGCCCAGTGGCAGGCGCTGCCGATCCCGACCGGCGACACCTTCGAGTGGGACACCGAGTCCACCTACGTGCGCAAGCCCCCGTACTTCGAGGGCATGCAGATGGACCCGGCCCCGGTCGAGGACATCTCCGGCGCCCGGGTGCTGGCCAAGCTGGGCGACTCGGTCACCACCGACCACATCTCCCCGGCCGGTGCGATCAAGGCCGACACCCCGGCCGGCAAGTACCTGACGGAGCACGGCGTCGAGCGCCGCGACTTCAACAGCTACGGCTCGCGCCGCGGCAACCACGAGATCATGATCCGCGGCACGTTCGCCAACATCCGCCTGCGCAACCAGATCGCGCCGGGCACCGAGGGCGGCTACACCCGCGACTTCACCCAGGCCGACGGCCCGGTGTCGTTCATCTACGACGCCTCGCGGAACTACATCGAGCAGAACATCCCGCTCGTCGTCCTGGCCGGCAAGGAGTACGGCTCCGGCTCGTCCCGCGACTGGGCGGCCAAGGGCACCGCGCTCCTCGGAGTCAAGGCCGTCATCGCCGAGTCCTACGAGCGCATCCACCGCTCGAACCTCATCGGCATGGGTGTCCTGCCGCTCCAGTTCCCGGAGGGCCAGACGGCCGGCTCCCTCGGCCTGACCGGCGAGGAGGCCTTCTCCGTGGCCGGCGTCACCGAGCTGAACGACGGCACCACCCCGCGCACGGTGAAGGTCACCACCGACACCGGTGTCGAGTTCGACGCGGTCGTCCGCATCGACACCCCGGGCGAGGCGGACTACTACCGCAACGGCGGCATCCTGCAGTACGTGCTGCGCAGCCTGATCCGCAAGTAGGCGGAACGGTACAACAGTTGAGGGCCGCATCCCCGTCGTGGGGGTGCGGCCCTCGTCCGTGTGCTCGGTCAGACCTCGCGTGCCACGCTCAGAACATGATGCGGTACGCGTTCCAGCCGCCGCTGCCGATCTTCACGCGGGACTCGTACGGGGAGCTGGCGTAGCCGGTGCCCTTGTACAGGTACAGCGCGCCGTTCTTGTCCCGGGCGATCAGGTCGGTGACGCCGTCGATGTCGATGTCGCCGACAGAGACGATGTTGTTGTAAGTGTTCCAGCCGCCGCCGATGCGAGTGCGGGACGTGAACGGCGCCTTGTAGTTGCCGGTGCCCTTGTAGAGCCACAGCACTCCGGAGCCGTCCTTGGCGACGATGTCCGCCTTGCCGTCACCGGTCAGGTCGCCCTTGCCGGTGATGTGGGTGTAAGTGTCCCACCCGCCCCCGACCCGGTAGCGCTTGGTCAGTGTGCCGGTGCCGTAGCCGAGGTAGAGCCACAGGACGCCGGACTTGTCGCGGGCGATCAGGTCGTCGGCGGCGGCGCCGCCGAGGTTCGCGCCCGAGAACAGCTGGTTGTATATGTTCCAGCCGTTGCCGACGAACTTGTGGTCGCCCTCGGTGTCCCACTGGGCGTAGTAGAGCTGACCGCCGTCGGTGACGTGCCAGAGGCCGTCCGAGGAGCCGTCGGCGTCGTGGTCCACCTGCGTCATGAAGCGGGCCCACTCCCAGCCGTAGCCGGAGTACCAGGCGGAGTCGATGCCGTCGTCGTCGGTCTCGATGGTGGGCGGGTAGCCCCACAGAGTTCCGTCGCGGTCCACGCCGTAGAGGGCGTTGACCGGGGCGTCGCCGGGGAGGGCGGAGGCGTTGTATCTCTCGGCACCCGACGGCTTCACGTCGATGGGCGCCCGGGAAGCGGTCGGTCCCGGCTTGTCGGCGGCGACAGCGGCACTGGTGCCGGTCGCCACCAGAGCGGCGGTGAGCGCCGCAGCCGTGGCACGCGCCAGGGCGCGACGCGTGTTCAGGCCGGAGCTTTTGGCCACGTGGGTCCTCCATTTGGTCATGCGAAAGGGATCACGGACGGGTAAGTCCGCCTGATCCCCGGGTACTTCGTGATCCTTACACATGACGTTCACACGTCAATCAGATTTACGGCGGGGGACAGGAGCGGTACAGAAGAGGTACGCAAGCGCAACGTGGGGCGTACAACCTTTTGCGGGGTACGCCGGTCACCCGGCGTACCCCGCACCGTCATTCCACGGTCACGCTCCCCCTCACGCCAGCAGTTCCACCTCCGCCAGCGTGTGCTCACCGTCGAGAACCAGCCGGTACTTCGCGTACGTCCCCGGCGACTTCACCGAGAACGCCCGGGTCTGCCGGTCCCAGGCGAAGGACTCGCCCGAGCGCTCGTCCAGCGTCCGCCAGGTCGTGCCGTCGGCCGAACCCTGGAGCGTCCAGCCCGCCGGGGCCTTCGCACCGTCGGCCGGCGACGTCAGCGTGTACTGGAGGGCCTTGGCGCCCTTCTGAGACACCGGCAGGTCCACCGACGTCACGGCCGTCTCGGTCGCCGACGTGTCGTCGAACAGGGCGCCCTCGCCCTCGATCGCGTCCGCGCGCGGGGTCGGCACCTCGTCGTCCTTGGTGATCGACACCGGTGCCGCGTTCTCGCCGGTGCCCCACGAGGAGGGCTTCGAGCCCATGTCGAACTCCAGGACGCCGCCCTTCGCGATCAGCGAGTGGGGGAGCGAGGTCGAGTTCCAGCGCTTGCCGTTGACCTTCAGGCCCTGCACGTAGACGTTCTTCGTGCTGTTCTTCGGCGCCCTGACGACCAGCTCGCGGCCGTTCTCCAGCTCGACGGTCGCCTTGGTGAACAGCGGGGAGCCGATGGCGTACTCGCCGCTGCCCATCACCAGCGGGTAGAAGCCGAGGGCGGAGAAGAGGAACCAGGCCGACTGCTCGCCGTTGTCCTCGTCACCGTGGTAGCCCTGCCCGATGTCGCTGCCCGTGTACAGGCGGGAGAGCACCTCGCGGACGTTCTTCTGCGTCTTGTGGGGCTGCCCGGCCGCGTCGTACATGTACAGGGCGTGGTGGGCGACCTGGTTGGAGTGCCCGTACATGCCCATGCGGACGTCCCGCGCCTCGGTCATCTCGTGGATGACACCGCCGTAGGAGCCCTTGAACTCCGGGGAGGCCGTCTCCGGGGTGGCGAGGTACTCGTCGAGCTTGTCGCCGAGACCGTCCCGGCCGCCGTACAGGTTGGCCAGGCCCCGGCTGTCCTGCGGGGCGGTGAAGGCGTAGCCCCAGCCGTTGGTCTCCGTGTAGTCGTGGCCCCACACGCGCGGGTCGTACTTGTCGGAGTCCACGCGCCAGTCGCCCGCCAGGTCCCTGCCCTGGAAGAAGCCGGCCTTGGAGTCGAACATGTTGACGTAGTCCTGGGCGCGGTTGAGGAAGTACGCCGACTCCTCCTTGTAGCGCTGCCGGCCCGTCTCCTTGTAGAGCTTCTCGCCCATCCTGGCGATGCCGTAGTCGTTGAGGTAGCCCTCCAGCGCCCACGACATGCCCTCGTGCGTCTCGGTGCTGGTGTAGCCGAGGAAGGGCGAGGTCGCCATGCCCTTGCGGCCCACGCCCGAGGACGGGGGCACGGTGGTGGCGTTCTTGACGGCCGCGTCGTACGCAGCCCTCGCGTCGAAGTCGACGCCCTTGACGTAGGCGTCGGCGAACGCGACGTCGGAGGAGGTGCCGGTCATCAGGTCCGCGTAGCCCGGGGAGGACCAGCGCGAGGTCCAGCCGCCGTCCTTGTAGTGCTGCACGAAGCCGTCGACCAGCTCACCGGCCTTGGACGGGGTCAGGAAGGAGTACGCGGGCCAGGTGGTCCGGTACGTGTCCCAGAAGCCGTTGTTGACGTAGACCTTGCCGTCGACGATCTTGGCGCCGGTCTCCGTCGGGATGTCCTCCTTGAGCGCCTTGGAGAACGGGGAGGCGTACTTGTACTTTCCGTCGACCTTCTCGTGGCCCGCGTTCGGGTAGAGATAGAGCCGGTAGAGGCTGGAGTACAGGGTGGTCAGCTGGTCCTGCGTGGCGCCCTCGACCTTCACCTTGCCGAGGATCCTGTCCCACTGCTTCTGGGCGTCGCGCTTGACCTTGTCGAAGGAGGCACGCTTCGGGATCTCCTGGCGCAGGTTGTCCTTCGCCTGGTCGACGCTGATCAGCGAGGTCGCGATGCGCAGGGTCACGGTGCGGTCCTTGCCCGCGTCGAAGCGCAGGTGGCCCTTGACGCCGCCGGCGTCGCCGCCGGTGACCTCGGAGTCGAACTCGCCGTGGACGAAGAGGCGGGTGGCGCCCGTGGACAGCCCGGACTTGACGTCCGAGTAGCCCTGGAAGGTGCCGTTCTCCTTGTCCAGGGTCAGGCCGGCCTGGCCGTTGACGTTGTCGAAGACCACGCTCGCGTCGTCACCGGGGTAGGTGAAGCGCATCATCGCCGCGTGGTCGGTCGGCGCCACCTCGGCCTTCAGGCCGTTCTCGAACCGCACGCCGTAGTAGTACGGCCGGGCGGTCTCGTTCTCGTGCCGGAAGGCCAGCTCACGCTCCTCGCGGCCGGTGTCCGGGGTGCCGGAGGCGGCCGAGGGCATCACCTGGAAGGTCTGCCGGTCGCCCATCCACGGGCTCGGCTCGTGGCTCGCGCCGAACGCCTGGAGCGTCGGCAGGTTGTCCGCGTTGTTGCCGCGCGCGTAGTCGTACAGCCAGCTCAGCGAACCGGCGTTGGTCACCGGCGTCCAGAAGTTGAAGCCGTGGGGTACGGCGGTCGCGGGGAAGTTGTTGCCGCGGGAGAAGCTGCCGCTGGAGTTGGTGCCCCGGGTGGTCAGCGCGTAGTCGGAGAGATGGGCCTTCGGCCGCTCCGGCTTCGCGCGCTCGATGGCCACGTCGTCCAGCCAGCCCCGGAACTTCGCCGGGCCCTTGGGGGAGTCGTACGCCACCAGGATCCGGTCGACGGTCTTGCCGGCGGCGACCGACCCGATCCCCGACCTCACGCTGTTCCACTGGTTGACGTAGAGGATCTTGGCGTCGCCCTGGCCGCGCGGGGTCAGCGGGAAGCCGTGCTGGTCCGTCGCCTTGAGGTCGCTCAGGTAGGTGCCGTCGGTGAAGGCGAGGTCGACGGAGACGTTCGTGGCGTCGTAGTCGAGGTCGCCGTCCGCCATCGACGGGAAGATCTTGTACGACAGCTCCGTGCGGCGGTCGACCTTCACGTCGACGTCGAAGACCTTGTTGTACGAGTAGGCCCGGCCGTCCGCGGTGTGCCGGCCGGCGTACTTGAGGGCCCGCTTGCCGGTGAAGCCGGCGCCCGCCTTCGCGGTCGGCGAGCCGCTCGGGCCGCGGTCGACGAGGGAGAGCATGTCCGCGGGGACGGGGGTGTCGGTGGCGGCGGTGGCCAGCTGGACGTCGGCGAGCTGGAGCGCGTCGCCGGCGCCGTTGTTCTTGGTGATCTCCAGCCGGAAGTGCCGGAACTCGGCGGCCTCGGCGAGGTCGTACGTCTTCGTCCGGAACCGCTCGCCGAAGGACTCCCCGGAGCGGGTGTCCAGCGTCTGCCAGTTCCCGCCGTCCGCCGAACCCTTCAGCGTCCAGTCCGCCGGGTCGCGTTCGGCGTGGTCGTTGGCCGAGGTGAGGGCGTATTTGGCGATCTTCGCCGGTTCGTCCAGATCGAACTCGACCCAGCCGGTCTTCGCGAAGGTCAGCCACTTGGTGCCCGGCTCGCCGTCGACGAGGTTCTCCTTCACCTCCCCGCCGCCCGTGTTCTCGGCACTGGCCCGCACATCGGTGACGTGGCCGGTCACGTTGCCCGGTATGCCGGTGCTGTAGCCGCCGTCCACGCCAGCGGACCGCTTGCTGCCGTCCGGGCCCGTGTCCACGGTGCTGAGCCAGTCCGGAACCGGGTCGTCCGCCTCGAACGACGAAGTGAACTCCCGGTCGGTCTCGGCGGGCGCGGCGGGCAGCGCGACCGCCGCACCCTGCGAACCCACCGCCAAAGCGAGGGCGGTCGTCATCACGACCGCCGGACCCCATCTGTGCCGAACTCTGTACTGCATGCCCTGGCCACCCTCCCTGCGCTGGGGACAACGTTGTCAACTCAACTGCGCAAGGACCAGTAGGGGTCAAGTGGCATGTGATGTCAAGGGTGTTGGATGTGGCGTTCGGGGCTTATGCCGGGGATTCTTCCGGCAAGTGGTACACAGGCCGCTCATATTTCCGGGAGGTCTCAACTCGGAAAAGACGTACCGCCAACCTTGCATTCGATCTTGCTCAGCCGGCGGGAAGTGGACTATACCTGTCGGCCATTGGGGGGAACCGGGGGGAACAGCGAAAAGGGACCGCCAGAGCGCCCGGACGGCAGTGTTCACACCGCTGTACCCGCACGCAGTACCGACATGAAGTACCCGCAGCAGTACCCGCAGCAGTATCCGCATTTCCTGCACGACCCAGCGTGACCCGATCGCGGTGCCGGGGAGGATCCGGTTCACCGCCTGAGTCCTGGAGAAGGCGAGGACTTGAGCATGGGATCCACTTCCGCCGAGAACAACGGTAAAGGCGTCGGCCGCCGCGATCTGATCAAGCGGTCCGCCGCGCTCGGCCTGATCTCCGTACCGACCATGAGTTTCCTCTCCGCCTGCGCGAGCGGCGGCGGGGACGACCAGGAGAAGGCCGAGGCGGGCAAGAAGTCCGCCGAGAACCCGCTCGCGGTCAACGACAGCGCCCAGATGGAGTTCGTCCTCTTCGACGGAGGCTTCGGCAAGGAGTACGCCGAGGACGCCGTGAAGCTGTACGAGAAGGCCTTCCCGGAGGCCAGGGTGAAGTTCTCCGCCACCCAGAAGATCCAGTCCACCCTGCAGCCGCGCTTCAACGGGGGCAACCCGCCCGACCTCGTCGACAACTCCGGCGCCGAGCAGATGGACATGGGCGTCCTGGTCGGCAAGAAGCAGCTCGCCGACCTCACCCCGCTGCTGGACGCCCCGTCCTACGACGACCCGAACAAGAAGGTCCGCGACACGCTGCGCCCCGGCATCGTGGAGATGGGCCAGTTCGACGGGGACCCGGTCTGGATCCTGTACTACGCCTACACGGTGTACGGCAACTGGTACTCGCAGAAGGCCCTGGACTCCCTCGACGCGGAATACCCCAAGACCTGGGACGAGATGCTCGCGGTCTGCGAGAAGGCCAAGAAGAAGGGCATGGCCGGCTGGACGTACGCGGGCAAGTACCCGTACTACATCCCCTTCTCGATGTCCCCGATGATCGCCAAGGTCGGCGGCGTCGAGGTACTGAACGCCATCGACAACCTGGAGCCGAACGCCTGGAAGCACCCGGCGGTCAAGACGGTCTTCGAGGCCTGGTACGAGCTGTACAGGAAGGGTTACATCCTCAAGGGCACCCCGGGCCTGGATCACATCCAGTCGCAGACCGCCTGGGCCAAGGGCGACGCCCTGTTCATCCCCAACGGCTCCTGGGTGGAGAACGAGTCGGCCAAGGTCATCCCCGCCGACTTCGGGCTCGCCGTCTCCGCCCCGCCCGGCATCGACGACTCCGACAAGATGCCCTTCGGCACCATGTGGGCCTCCGGCGGCGAGCCCTTCATCGTCCCGGCGACGGCGGCCAACGGCGCCGGCGGCATGGAGCAGCTGCGCATCATGCTCAGCGAGGCCTCCTCGAAGAACTTCACCAGCAAGGTGAAGTCGCTGAGCGCCTACAACGGCGGCACCGACGGCATCGAGCTGACCCCGGGTCTCAAGTCCGGCGTCGCGGCGCTGGAACTGGCCGGTGAGAACGTGGTGAACCCGCGTATGCAGGACTGGTACGTGCAGCTCCAGAAGGAGAAGATCGGCGTCTCCTGCCTGGGCGAGATGATGGCCGGCCGGCTCACCCCGGCCGAGACCATCAAGAAGATCCAGGGCTACGCCGACGACGCCGCCAAGGACTCGTCGATCAAGCACTACAAGCACCAGTGAGGACGCGTCACCAGGGCCTGTCCGGCGCCACCGCGCCGGGCGGGCCCTGGCGGCGCCACCCGCGCGCAGATCGGGGTCGGTAGCAATGCAGCACGGCAAGTACCGGTTCATCGTGGGGTTCCTGGCGGTTCCCCTGGGGCTGTACGCGCTCTTCGTCATCTGGCCGTTCATCCAGTCCATCTACTACTCGTTCACGGACTGGACGGGCCTGAGTCCCGAGTTCTCGATGGTCGGCTTCGACAACTACTCGCGGATGCTCGACGACGACATCTTCTGGAAGTCGTTGCAGCACAGCGTGATGTTCGCCCTGCTGGTGCCGCTGGTCACCCTCGGCCTGGCGCTCTTCTTCGCCTTCATGATCAATGTGGGCGGACGCCGCCGCCGGGGCGGCCCGGCGATCACGGGCGTCCGCGGCTCGGGCTTCTACAAGATCGTCTACTTCTTCCCGCAGGTGCTCTCCATCGCGATCGTCGCCCTGCTGTTCCAGTTCGCGTACAACCCGGACAGCGGCGCGATCAACTCCCTGCTGCGCGGCATCGGCCTGGACTCCGTCCAGCCGCTGTGGCTCGGTGACCCGAACATCGCCCTGTGGTGCGTGATGGCGGTGCTCGTCTGGTCCACCGTCGGCTTCTTCGTGGTCCTCTTCTCCGCGGGCATGGCCTCCATCCCGGGGGAGCTGTACGAGGCCGCGCTGCTGGACGGGGCCAACCGCGCCACCACCTTCTTCAAGGTCACCCTGCCGCTGCTGTGGGACACCGTGCAGTCCGGCTGGGTCTACATGGGCATCCTCGCGCTCGGGGCCGAGTCGTTCGCGGTCGTGCAGATCATGACGACCGGGCCCGGCGGACCCGACTACTCGACCACCGTGATGGTCCTGTACGTGTACCAGAAGGCGTTCCGGGACGGTCAGGCCGCCTACGCCACCACCATCGGCGTCGCCCTCCTCGTCGTCACGCTGGCCTTCGCGGCCGTCGTGATGCGGCTGGGCCGGCGCGAGCGGCTGGAGTACTGATCAGATGAAGACGACCGATACCCCCGCCCCCGTACCGGCCGAGTCCGGCGCGCCCGTCCGCAAGGGCGGCGCACCGCCCAGCGGGCCCCGCAAGGGGAAGAAGGAGGGCACCACCCTCAACGTCTTCTCCCACGGCGTGCTCGTCATCTGGGCGATCATGGTCGGCATGCCGCTGGTGTGGGCGGTGATGACCTCCTTCAAGGACGACGCCTCCATCTTCGGCTCGCCCTGGTCGCTCCCCGACAAGCTGAACTTCGACAACTGGTCGCGGGCCTGGTCCCAGGCCCACATGAGCGACTACTTCCTCAACACCGTCATGGTGGTGGGCGGCTCGCTCGTCGGCACCCTGGTGCTGGGTTCCATGGCGGCCTATGTACTGGCCCGGTTCGACTTTCCGGGCAACCGGTTCATCTATTACTTGTTCATCGCCGGCATGAGCTTCCCGATCATGCTCGCGCTGGTCCCGTTGTTCTACGTGGTGAACAACATGGGGATGCTGAACACCATCCACGGGCTGATCCTGGTCTACATCGCCTATTCGCTGCCCTTCACGGTGTTCTTCCTGACCGGGTTCTTCCGCACCCTGCCCAGTTCGGTGGCGGAGGCCGCGTTCGTGGACGGGGCCTCGCACTCCCGGACGTTCTTCCAGGTCATGCTGCCGATGGCCAAGCCGGGCCTGATCAGCGTGGGGATCTTCAACTTCCTGGGGCAGTGGAACCAGTACATGCTGCCGACCGTGCTGAACACGGACCCGGACAAGCACGTCCTCACCCAGGGCCTGGTGCAGCTGGCGGTCAGCCAGGGCTACAAGGGCGACTGGTCGGGCCTGTTCGCGGGCCTGGTGATGGCGATGCTGCCGGTCCTGGCCGCGTACATCATCTTCCAGCGCCAGGTGGTCCAGGGGCTCACGGCGGGTGCCCTGAAGTAGCGCTCCCGCCCGCCGCGCATGCCGCTCCCGTACGAACGGGGGCGGCATGCGCGCATGTGTGCGGTCAGGACCTAGGTGTGCCGGACACCCGGATGCGGTTCAACCTCTTGACGGGAGGGGACCCTAACGGCTCAGCTTAGAGTTCACTAGTTGGACATGGAAGGGGCCTCATTGAAGCGGCCCCTCGCGCAGGAGGTCGTCGTGGAGACTCCCGGGTCGCAGTCGTCGCTGCACCGAGCCAACCTGGAACGGGTCGTACGAGCGGTACGGCTCGCCGGGTCGCTCACGCAGGCGGAGATCGCGAGGACGACGGGCCTGTCCGCGGCGACGGTCTCGAACATCGTGAGGGAACTGAAGGACGGCGGAACGGTCGAGGTCACGCCCACCTCGGCGGGCGGCCGCCGGGCCCGCAGCGTCTCGCTGAGCGGGGACGCCGGCATCGTCATCGGCGTGGACTTCGGGCACACCCATCTGCGGGTCGCGGTCGGGAACCTCGCCCACCAGGTACTCGCCGAGGAATCCGAGCCGCTGGACGTCGACGCGTCCTCGGCGCAGGGCTTCGACCGGGCGGAGCAGCTGGTCAACCGGCTGATCGCGGCGACCGGCATCGACCGCACGAAGATCGCCGGAGTGGGCCTCGGCGTGCCCGGCCCGATCGACGTGGAGTCCGGGACGCTGGGCTCGACCGCCATCCTGCCTGGCTGGGGCGGCACCCGGCCCGCCGAGGAGCTGCGGGGGCGGCTCGGCGTGCCGGTGCACGTGGACAACGACGCCAACCTGGGCGCCCTGGGCGAGCTGGTCTGGGGCAGCGGCCGGGGGGTGCGGGACCTGGCGTACATCAAGGTCGCCAGCGGCGTCGGCGCGGGCCTGGTGATCAACGGGAAGATCTACCGCGGTCCCGGCGGCACGGCGGGCGAAATCGGGCATATCACACTCGACGAAGCCGGCCCCGTCTGCCGCTGCGGAAACCGGGGCTGCCTGGAGACCTTCGCCGCCGCACGCTACGTGCTTCCGTTGCTCCAGCCGAGCCACGGCACCGACCTGACGATGGAAGGCGTCGTGCGGCTGGCGAGGGAGGGCGACCCGGGCTGCCGTCGGGTGATCGCCGACGTCGGCCGCCACATCGGCAGCGGAGTCGCCAACCTCTGCAACCTGCTCAACCCGAGCCGCGTCGTCCTCGGCGGCGATCTCGCCGAGGCCGGTGAGCTGGTGCTCGGCCCGATCCGGGAGTCCGTCGGCCGCTACGCGATCCCCAGCGCGGCACGTCAACTCTCCGTGCTTCCCGGGGCACTTGGGGGGCGTGCGGAGGTGCTCGGAGCGCTCGCCCTCGCCCTCAGCGAGATGGGTGATTCAACCCTTTTGGACGGAAGTGCGACCGGCGCTCTGCCGGCGGCCACCCCTGCCTTCACTTAGAGCACGGATGGCACCGTTGTCATCTCGTTAAGGATTTACTTCTTGACGTCGCACGTGTGGCCGAGTTGACTTCCAGCCACCTCGGCCGCAACGACGCGGCCTCGTCAGGGAGGTTAGTGAAGTGAACACGCGTATGCGTCGTGCCGCCGTTGCCGTTGTCACCACCGCGATGGCGGTCTCGCTCGCCGCTTGCGGCAGCGCCGCGGAGTCCGACGGGAACAGCGACTCCTCGGACTCCGCCGAGAAGAAGGGCGACGACATCAAGGTCGGTCTGCTCCTTCCGGAGAACCAGACCGCGCGCTACGAGAAGTTCGACAAGCCCTTGATCGAGAAGAAGGTCAAGGAGCTCACGAACAACAAGGGCGAGGTCGTCTACGCCAACGCCAAGCAGGACGCCACGCTGCAGGCGCAGCAGGTCGACACGATGATCACCAACAAGGTCGACGTGCTGATCGTGGACGCGGTGGACTCCAAGGCCATCGCCGGCTCGATCACCAAGGCGGAGCAGGCCGACATCCCGGTCGTCGCCTACGACCGCCTGGCCGAGGGTCCGATCGACGCCTACACCTCGTTCGACAACGTCACCGTCGGCAAGACGCAGGGCGAGGCCCTCCTCAAGGCGCTGGGCGACAAGGCCAAGGACGGCCAGATCGTCATGATGAACGGGTCCTCCACCGACCCGAACGCCGCCCAGTTCAAGGAGGGCGCGATGTCCGTCCTCGAGGGCAAGGTGGACATCGGCCGCTCCTACGACACCAAGGAGTGGAAGCCGGAGAACGCCAACGCCAACATGGAAGGCGCGATCTCCGCCATCGGCAAGGACAAGATCGTCGGCGTCTACTCCGCCAACGACGGCATGGCGGGCGGCATCATCACCGCCCTCAAGGCCGCCGGCATCTCCGACGTCCCGGTCACCGGCCAGGACGCCGAACTCGCGGGCGTGCAGCGCATCGTCACCGGTGAGCAGTACATGAGCGTCTACAAGTCCTACCCGCAGGAGGCCGCGGTCGCCGGCGAGATGGCCGTCGCCCTCGCCCAGGGCAAGTCGCTCGACTCCATCGCCAAGGACAAGGCCGACAGCGCCAGCACCAAGGGCATCCCGACGACGCTGGTCCCGGTCGTCTCGCTGACCACGGAGAACATCAAGGAGACCGTCATCAAGGAGGGCTTCTACACGATCGACGAGATCTGTGGCGGCAAGTACAAGGCGGCGTGCGACAAGATCGGTCTCAAGTAAGCAGCCCCGCCTCCCGTACCGCCTGAGCGCGTACGGGACCGGCTGCCCGCAGCTTCCTCCGGCGCCCCGCGTCAACAGCCCCGCAAGCTAGGCGGGGCGCCGGACGGAACACCCCCCAGAAAACTTCTGCACAACCTCCCGCCGGGTCAGGCGGCGAAGGAGATGGTTCACGTGTCCGCTACGCCCGTGCTGGCGTTGCGCGGGGTCTCCAAGCGATTCGGTGCCGTCCAGGCGCTCACCGACGTAGAGCTTGAGGTCCACGCCGGTGAGGTGGTCGCCCTGGTCGGCGACAACGGAGCCGGAAAGTCCACGCTGGTCAAGACGATCGCCGGCGTGCACCCCATCGATGAGGGCTCCATCGAATGGGACGGCAGGGCCGTCTCGATCAACAGGCCGCACGACGCCCAGAACCTGGGCATCGCGACCGTCTACCAGGACCTCGCGCTGTGCGACAACATCGACGTGGTCGGCAACCTCTACCTGGGCCGGGAGGTCATCAAGCGCGGTGTCCTGGACGAGGTGGAGATGGAGCGCCGCTCCCGCGAGCTGCTGGACACGCTGTCCATTCGCATCCCCAGCGTCCGCATCCCGATCGCCTCGCTCTCCGGCGGTCAGCGCCAGGTCGTGGCGATCGCCCGGTCGATGCTCGGTGAGCCGAAGCTGGTCATCCTCGACGAGCCCACGGCCGCCCTCGGTGTCGAGCAGACCGCCCAGGTCCTCGACCTCGTGGAGCGGCTGCGCGAGCGCGGCCACGCCGTCATCCTCATCAGCCACAACATGGCCGATGTGAAGGCGGTGGCCGACAAGGTCGCCGTCCTGCGCCTCGGGCGCAACAACGGCGTCTTCGAGGTCAAGTCGACCTCGCAGGAAGAGATCATCTCCGCCATCACGGGCGCCACGGAGAACGCCGTGACCCGTCGTGCGGCGCGCACCAATGGGGAGATCAAGAAGTGAGCATCGACAAGACCTCCACCCCCGCCGAGGACCACGCGGTGGAGAACCCCGACGCCGCCTCCGCCGCGGCCACCGTCGTCGACCCGCGGCTGCTGGTGCGCGAGCAGGGCTTCGCCGGCTACCTCGGCGAGTTCAAGCGGAAGATGAAGGCCGGTGACCTCGGGTCCATCCCGGTCGTCGTCGGTCTGCTGGTCATCTGGGCCATCTTCACCAGCCTGAACTCCAACTTCCTCACCGCGGGCAACTTCTCCGACATGTCCGTCGCCATGGTCGGCACGGGCATGATCGCCGTCGGTATCGTCTTCGTCCTGCTGCTCGGCGAGATCGACCTGTCCGTCGGCTCCGTCAGCGGTGTCGCGGGCGCCACCTTCGCGGTGCTGAACATCACGCACGGGATGAACGAGGTGCTGGCCCTCGTACTGGCCATCCTCACCGGCACGGTGGCCGGCGCCATCCACGGCTTCTTCTTCGCCCGCATCGGCGTCCCGGCCTTCGCCGTGACGCTCGCCGGACTCCTGTTCTGGCAGGGCTTCATGCTGCAGGTCCTGGGCAGCAACGGCACCATCAACCTGAACTCCGACGGCATCGTCGTCAAGCTGACCAGCTACTACTTCAGTGATGTGGCGGCCGCCTACGGCCTGGCGATCGTCGTGACCGCGGGGTACTTCCTCTCCGCCTTCTTCGACAACCGCCGCCGCGAGGCCGCGGGCGTGCCGTCCCGGCCGCTGAACGAGATCATCGTCCGCACGGTGCTGCTCGCGATCCTGGCCTTCGTCGTGGCGATCGTCTTCAACCAGTACAAGGGCCTGCCGCTGGCCGTGGTGGTCTTCCTCGCGTTCCTGCTGCTCACGGACTTCGTGCTGCGCCGCACCGCCTACGGCCGCAAGGTCTTCGCGCTCGGCGGCAGCGTCGAGGCGTCCCGCCGTGCCGGTATCAACGTCGAGCTGGTCCGGATCTCGGTCTTCGCGATCGCCGGCACCTTCGCCGCGATCGGCGGTCTCTTCGTCGCGTCGAAGATCGCCTCCGCCAACCAGGGCGCGGGCACCGGTGAGTTCCTGATGAACGTCATCGCCGCGGCCGTGATCGGCGGCACGTCCCTCTTCGGCGGCCGCGGCCGCACCTGGGACGCGCTGCTCGGTGTGATGGTCATCGTCTCGATCCAGTACGGCCTCGCCCTGGAGGGCATCGCCTCGCCGGTCCAGTACATGATCACCGGTGGCGTGCTGCTGGCGACCGTCGTCATC
Organism: Streptomyces sp. NPDC097107; assembly: GCF_044762405.1. NCBI lineage: Bacteria > Bacillati > Actinomycetota > Actinomycetes > Kitasatosporales > Streptomycetaceae > Streptomyces > Streptomyces sp. NPDC097107. Next base: position 273,350 of record NZ_JBIWEF010000005.1, read on the forward strand.
GACGCGGTCACCCGCAAGACCCAGAAGACGGCGGGGCGCGCGTAGTCACGCGCCGCCCGCCCCGGGCGCACCACCCCACCGCCCGCCCGAGCTGAGCCCTCGGGCGGGCGATGGGCCGCCCGCCCGCGCCGTGCACGGGACGACGACGCGTGGCCGGGCGCCGAGGATCTCGGGCGGCGGGGCAGTCGTAGAACGGACCGCCGATGGGTAAGGCCGAACGCGTGACGTACGACGCACCGCCCGGACACGTTCCGCCACGGCGGAACATTAGACTCGGGCAGGCCCGGCAACAGCTCTACTGCAAGGAGGCACGGGTGCCGCTGCTGACCCGCATCACGGGACCTCGCGATCTGGACCGGCTCAGCCTGGAAGAGCTGGGCCGCCTGGCAGAGGAGATCCGCACCTTCCTCGTCGACGCCGTCTCCAAGACCGGCGGCCACCTCGGCCCCAACCTCGGCGTGGTGGAGCTCACCCTCGCCCTGCACCGGGTCTTCGACTCGCCGAAGGACAAGGTGCTCTGGGACACCGGCCACCAGTCCTACGTGCACAAGCTGCTCACCGGCCGTCAGGACTTCTCGAAGCTGAAGATGAAGGGCGGCCTGTCCGGCTACCCCTCGCAGGCCGAGTCCGAGCACGACGTCATCGAGAACAGCCACGCCTCCACCGTCCTCGGCTGGGCCGACGGCATCGCCAAGGCCAACCAGGTCCTGGAGCGCGACGACCACGTCGTCGCCGTCATCGGCGACGGCGCGCTCACCGGCGGCATGGCCTGGGAGGCGCTGAACAACATCGCCGCCGCCAAGGACCGCCCGCTCGTCATCGTCGTCAACGACAACGAGCGCTCCTACGCCCCCACCATCGGCGGCCTCGCCAACCACCTGGCGACCCTGCGCACCACCGACGGCTACGAGCGCTTCCTGGCCCGCACCAAGGAGGTCCTGGAGCGCACCCCGGTCGTCGGCCGCCCGCTCTACGACACCCTGCACGGCGCCAAGAAGGGTCTGAAGGACTTCATCGCCCCGCAGGGCATGTTCGAGGACCTCGGCCTCAAGTACGTCGGCCCCATCGACGGCCACGACCTGGAGGCCCTGGAGTCCGCACTCACGCGCGCCAAGCGCTTCGGCGGCCCGGTCATCGTGCACTGCCTCACCGAGAAGGGCCGCGGCTACCAGCCCGCCCTGGCGGACGAGGCCGACCGCTTCCACGCCGTCGGCAAGATCCACCCCGACACCGGCCTGCCCATCTCCACCTCCGGCGCCGACTGGACGAGCGTCTTCGGCGAGGAGATGCTCAAGCTCGGCGAGGAGCGCGAGGACATCGTCGCCATCACCGCGGCCATGCTCCAGCCGGTCGGCCTCGACAGGTTCGCCAAGGCCTTCCCCGACCGCGTCTACGACGTCGGCATCGCCGAGCAGCACGGCGCGGTCTCCGCGGCCGGTCTCGCCCACGGCGGGGTCCACCCGGTCTTCGCCGTGTACGCCACCTTCCTCAACCGCGCCTTCGACCAGGTGCTGATGGACGTCGCCCTGCACAAGTGCGGCGTGACGTTCGTGCTGGACCGCGCCGGTGTCACGGGCACCGACGGCGCCTCCCACAACGGCATGTGGGACATGTCGATCCTCCAGGTCGTCCCCGGCCTCAGGCTCGCCGCCCCGCGCGACGCCGACCAGGTCCGCGCCCAGCTGCGCGAGGCCGTCGAGGTGGACGACGCGCCGACCGTGGTCCGCTTCTCCAAGGGCGCCGTCGGCCCCGCCGTGCCGGCCGTCGGCCGAGTCGGCGGCATGGACGTGCTGCGCGCCCCGGGCACCGACACCCCGGATGTCCTCCTGGTCTCCGTCGGCGCCCTCGCGCCGATGTGCCTGGAGGTGGCGGACCTGCTGAACAAGCAGGGCATCTCCACCACCGTGGTCGACCCCCGCTGGGTCAAGCCCGTCGACGAGGCCATGGCCCCGCTCGCCGAGCGGCACCGCGTGGTCGTCACCGTCGAGGACAACTCCCGCGTCGGCGGCGTCGGCTCGGCCGTCGCCCAGGCCCTGCGCGACGCGGGCGTCGACGTACCGCTGCGCGACTTCGGCATCCCGCCGCGCTTCCTCGACCACGCCTCCCGCGCCGAGGTGATGGCCGAGATCGGACTCACCGCCCCCGACATCGCCCGCCAGGTCACCGGTCTGGTCGCCAAGCTCGACGGCCGGTACGAGCGCTCCGGGGTGGACCCGGTGGAGGCCGCGCGCGACTGACGTACGACCGGATGGGCAGGTTTCACCACCGCAACGGGTGGTGAAACCTGCCCATCCGTGTGAATCCGCTCACGCCGGGGCATACGCAGTAGGCCCCCCTCTCGATCATGTCGGGGACGACAAGCTCGGAGGTACCCGTGAGCAACAGCAGTCTCTTCAGGACCAAGAAGATCGAGCAGTCCATCCGGGACACGGAGGAGCCGGAGCACGCGCTCAAGAAATCCCTGTCCGCACTGGATCTGACCGTCTTCGGTGTCGGTGTCATCATCGGCACCGGCATCTTCGTACTGACCGGCACGGTCGCCAAGAACAACGCCGGGCCCTCCGTGGCCCTGGCCTTCGTCGTCGCCGGCGTGGTCTGCGCGCTCGCCGCGCTCTGCTACGCGGAGTTCGCCTCGACGGTCCCGGTCGCCGGTTCCGCGTACACCTTCTCCTACGCGTCGCTCGGCGAACTGCCCGCCTGGATCATCGGCTGGGACCTGGTCCTGGAGTTCGCGCTCGGCACGGCGGTGGTGGCCGTCGGCTGGTCGGGGTACGTCCGTTCCCTGCTGGACAACGCGGGCTGGCAGATGCCCGCGGCGCTCGGTGGCCGGGACGGCGCCGAGGGATTCGGCTTCGACATCCTCGCCGCCGTCCTGGTGCTGGTGCTCACCGGCATCCTCGTCCTCGGCATGAAGCTGTCGGCCCGGGTCACCTCGGTCGTCGTCGCCATCAAGGTGACCGTCGTCCTCATCGTGATCATCGCGGGTGCCTTCTTCATCAAGGGTTCCAACTACGACCCCTTCGTCCCGAAGGCGCAGCCGGTGGAGGCGGGCGGGGGCCTCGACTCGCCACTGATCCAGCTGATGTTCGGGTGGGCGCCGGCCAACTTCGGCGTGTTGGGCATCTTCACCGCGGCCTCGGTCGTCTTCTTCGCCTTCATCGGCTTCGACATCGTCGCCACGGCCGCCGAGGAGACGAAGAACCCGCAGCGCGACATGCCCCGCGGCATCCTCGGCTCCCTGTTCATCTGCACCGCGCTGTACGTCGCCGTGTCGATCGTCGTCACCGGCATGCAGCACTACAGCGAGCTGTCCATCGACGCCCCGCTCGCCGATGCCTTCAAGTCCACCGGGCACCCTTTCTTCGCGGGTGTGATCAGCTTCGGCGCCGCCGTCGGCCTGACCACGGTGTGCATGATCCTGCTGCTCGGCCAGACCCGGGTGTTCTTCGCGATGAGCCGCGACGGGCTGCTGCCGCGCTTCTTCTCCCGCGTCCACCCGAAGTTCCGGACGCCGTACCGGCCGACCATCCTGCTCGGCGTGATCATCGCGATCGTCGCCGGCTTCACCAGCCTGAGCGAGCTGGCCGAGCTGGTGAACATCGGCACGCTGTTCGCGTTCGTCATCGTCGCGGTCAGCGTGATCATCCTGCGCCGGACCCGCCCCGACCTGCCGCGCGCCTTCCGCACCCCGCTGGTGCCGCTGCTGCCGATCGTGTCGGTGGGCGCCTCGCTGTGGCTGATGCTGAACCTGCCCGCCGAGACCTGGGTGCGGTTCGGCGTGTGGATGGCGATCGGCGTCGTCGTGTACTTCCTCTACAGCCGCTCCCACAGCCGCCTGGACCGCGGCGAGGAGGCACCGGCCGGCTCGCCCGGGCCTTCCGGGCCGACCGGCGGGAACACCCCGTAGGCCCATCGGCTCCCGCTCCGGCTGCGGCCCCGCGCCCCCGCTCGGCTCCGGCTGCGGCCCCGCGCCCCCGCTCGGCTCCGGCTGCGGCCCCGCGCCCCCGCTCGGCTCCGGCTGCGGCCCCGCGCCCCCGCTCGCGGGCCGCGGGGCCGGTCCGCGTACGCCGGTGGGGGCGCCGTCACGCGGGCCGTACCGTCCGCGGCCCCGCCACCTCCGCGCCCAGCCCGGTCACCCGGCGGCGCAGCTCGCGGTCGGCCGTCACGACCAGGACCGGACGGTCACCGGCGGCCCGGGCGACCAGGTCGACCATGTGGTCGTCCCCACTGCCGGGCGCCGACTCCACCCGTACGCCGGGCACGGAGTCCACCCCCCGAGCCGCGCCCTCGACGACCAGGACGACCTCCACCGGGCCGGCCCGCCCCGGCACGCCGCCCGCCGCCAGCCGGTCCCGCAACCGCTCCGCCGCCCCGCGCCGGTCGTGCCACCACCCGTCGGGCACCGACCCGACGACGTTCGCGGCGTCGACGATCACGAGCAGGGGAGCGGCGTCGTCCATGCCGTTGTCGTCCATGCCGTCAGGGTCGCACGGCTCTGTCGCGCAGGCCGTACCCGATCGACGTGGACCCGGCGGCCGCGCTTAGAGTGAAGTGGTGAACGGCGACTGGCTTCTCCTCGGCCGCGACGGCCGCCTCAGTGTCTACCTCCCGTCGGACGGTGCCGCCCTGTGGCGTGCCGAACGCGCGCCCGCCGGGCCCTGGGAGGCGCCGCGCAGGCTCGGCGGCGACCAGGAACTGCACCCCGGCCTCGCGGTCGGCCGGGGCCCCGACGGCTATGCCCATCTGGTCGCCTGGCGGCCCGTCGGTACCGACCGGTCCGACCTCGTGCACACCACGCACTTCCGGCCGCTGCTCGCGCCCCTGGACTGGCAGCCGGCCGGCCACCCCAACCAGCAGGGCGACCGCACCGGGACACCGGCCGTCGCGGTCGACGCGCAGGGACGTGCCCATGTCTTCGTCCGCAACGGGGGCGGCGGCATGAGCATGGTGGCCCAGAAGGAGAAGGGCGGCTGGGAGCCGTGGCGGGACCTGAAGGGGCGCGGCGTCCAGGAGGCGCCCGCGGCCGTGACGGGGGAGTCCGGCAGGGTCGAGCTCTACGCGGCCGTCACCGGCGGCATCCGGCACTGGCGGCAGGAGCAGGCGGGCGCGCGGCTGGTAATGGGAGAGGGCGTCGACGCGGCGGTCCGCCCGGGCACCCTGCGCGCGCTGGCGACCTCCGAGGAGTACACCACCGTCCTCTTCACCGACGACGACACCGGCGAGCTGTGCGCCTGGCGCCCCGGCGAGAAGCCGATGCCGCTGGTGACCGCGGCAGGCCCCGGCCCCGTCTCCGCCGTCCGGTGCGTCATCGACGGCCACGACTGCACTCTGCTCGCCCAGCGTTCGACGAGCGGCCGGGTCGCCTTCGCCGCCTACCCCTCGGAGCAGGAGGCGCTCGGCGCCGCGTGGACGGAGTCGGGTCCGGAGCTGCCGGCCGACGCGGTGGTGTCGCTGGCGCTGGACGCCGACGGCCGGCTGGCGGCGGCGACGCTCTCCCCGTCCACCGGACAGCTCCGCCTCACCCGCCGCGAGGACGAACCGGGCCTCGCGCTCGGTCCCTGGCAAGCCGTCTGACGGGCCCTCGACGGCCCGGTGGCCGAGCCCGGGGGAACTGGTGAACGACCGGCAGATGATGTTCCGCGCTCGGGGCCCGTCCGTGACACAGCGGGCTTCAGGAAGGTGCACCAGGCCATGCGGAGAAGGTCGGCAGACCCCGTCGGCGCCGCCCGCCAGGTCGGGCCCGGCACCGTGGAGGGGGCCGGGGTGGTGCGTCCGGACGGGCCCACGGCGACTGGCTCACCCTCGGCAGGGGCGGGCCGGCTCAGCCCCTACGTGCCCGCCGACTGCGGTCTGGTGCGCTGGACGGAGACCGTCGCGGGCGGCACCGACTGGAGCGGGCCGCGTTTCGTGCCCGTGGCGGGACTGACCCATCTGACGGTGGTGCAGGGAGCGGACAGCTACGTCCACTTCCTCGGCCGCAGGGAGCGCGAGCGCGCCGACGGCGGGCTCGGCGTGGACGTCGAGCACGCGATCCAGTACCAGACGGGGTTCGCCGTGGACGCGGTCGGCAACGAGTCCGCGGCCACCCCGGTCCCTTTCGCCGTCGTGCACGTCACGGCGGGCGCCACGCCGTACGGCTACTGACCCGCCCCACGGCTACTGACCGGCCCCACGGCACGCGAAAGAGCCCCCGCCTCGCAGCGGGGGCCCTCTCTTCGTCGTACGGAGACGACACGGGCGGAGACTACGCGGGCACGCTCGCCACGCCCGGCTCCAGGAACCGCTTCCCGTTCACCCGCTCGGCGACGCCCTCACGGTCCAGGTACGGCGTGATGCCGCCCAGGTGGAAGGGCCAGCCGGCGCCGGTGATCAGGCAGAGGTCGATGTCCTGGGCCTCGGCGACGACGCCCTCGTCGAGCATGAGGCCGATCTCCTGGGCCACCGCGTCCAGGACGCGGTCGCGGACCTGCTCCTCGGTCAGGACCGAGTCGCCCTGCTTGAGCAGTGCGGCGACCTCCGGGTCCAGCTCGGGCTTGCCGCTGTCGTAGACGTAGAAGCCGCGCTTGCCCGCCTCGACGACCGCCTTGAGGTTCGGGGAGACCGTGAAGCGCTCCGGGAAGGCCCGGTTGAGGGTCTCCGAGACGTGCAGGCCGATCGCGGGGCCGACCAGCTCCAGCAGGACCAGCGGGGACATCGGCAGGCCGAGGGGCTCCACCGCCTTCTCCGCGACCTCGACCGGGGTGCCCTCGTCGATGACGTTCTGGATCTCGCCCATGAAGCGGGTCAGGATGCGGTTGACCACGAACGCCGGGGCGTCCTTGACCAGTACCGCGGTCTTCTTCAGCTTCTTGGCGACGCCGAACGCCGTGGCCAGCGAGGCGTCGTCCGTCTGCTCGCCGCGGACGATCTCCAGGAGCGGGAGGATCGCGACCGGGTTGAAGAAGTGGAAGCCGACGACACGCTCGGGGTGCTTCAGCTTCGACGCCATCTCCGAGACGGAGAGCGACGAGGTGTTGGTGGCGAGGATCGCGTGCGCGGGCGCCACCGCCTCGACCTCGGCGAACACCTTCTGCTTGACGCCCATCTCCTCGAAGACGGCCTCGATGATGAAGTCCGCGTCCGCGAAGCCCTCGGCCTTGTCCAGGACGCCGGAGACCAGGCCCTTCAGCCGGTTCGCCTTGTCCTGGTTGACACGGCCCTTGCCGAGCAGCTTGTCGATCTCGGCGTGGACGTAGCCCACCCCCTTGTCGACGCGCTCCTGGTCGATGTCGGTCAGGACGACCGGTACCTCCAGACGGCGCAGGAAGAGCAGGGCCAGCTGCGAGGCCATCAGGCCGGCGCCGACCACACCCACCTTGGTGACCGGGCGGGCCAGCGACTTGTCCGGGGCACCGGCGGGGCGCTTGCCCCGCTTCTGCACCAGGTTGAAGGCGTAGATGCCGGAGCGCAGCTCGCCGCCCATGATCAGGTCGGCGAGCGCCTGGTCCTCGGCGTCGTAGCCCTGCTGGAGGTCGCCGTTCTTGGCGGCGGCGATGATGTCCAGGGCGCGGTAGGCGGCCGGGGCCGCGCCGTGCACCTTGGAGTCGGTGATGAACCGGCCGCGCGCGACGGCCTGGTCCCAGGCCTCGCCGCGGTCGATCGCCGGACGCTCGACGGCGATCTCGCCCTTGAGGACGGACGCCGTCCAGATCAGCGACTGCTCCAGGAAGTCCGCGCCCTCGAAGATCGCGTCCGCGATGCCGAGCTCGTAGACCTGCTCACCCTTGAGCTGCTTGTTCTGGTTCAGGCTGTTCTCGATGACGACCGAGACGGCCTTGTCGGCGCCGATCAGGTTCGGCAGCAGCGTGCAGCCGCCCCAGCCGGGGACCAGACCGAGGAAGACCTCGGGGAGGGAGAAGGCGGGGAGGGCCGCCGACACCGTGCGGTACGCGCAGTGCAGGCCGATCTCGACGCCGCCGCCCATCGCGGCACCGTTGTAGTACGCGAAGGTCGGCACGGCCAGCTTCGCCAGCCGCTTGAAGACGTCGTGGCCGCCCTTGCCGATGGCCAGCGCGTCCTCGTGCCGCTTGAGCAGCTCGACGCCCTTGAGGTCGGCGCCGACCGCGAAGATGAACGGTTTGCCGGTGACGCCGACGCCGACGATCTCGCCGTCCGCGGCCTCCTTCTCGACCCGGTCGATCGCGGCGTCGATGTTCGCCAGCGACTGCGGGCCGAGGGTGGTCGGCTTGGTGTGGTCGTGGCCGTTGTCCAGGGTGATGAGCGCGAAGCGCCCGGCGCCCAGGGGGAGGTCGAAGTGGCGCACGTGGGCGCTCGTGACGACCTCGCCGGGGAACAGCTCGGCCGCACCCTTCAGAAGCTCTGCGGTGGTGCTCACTTGTCCCCCTCGAAGTGCGGGTTCTCCCAGACGACCGTCGCGCCCATGCCGAAGCCGACGCACATGGTGGTCAGGCCGTAGCGGACGTGCGGCTGCTCCTCGAACTGACGGGCCAGCTGCGTCATCAGGCGGACGCCCGACGAGGCCAGCGGGTGGCCGAACGCGATGGCGCCGCCGTACTGGTTGACGCGCGCGTCGTCGTCGGCGATGCCGTAGTGCTCCAGGAACGCGAGGACCTGGACGGCGAAGGCCTCGTTGATCTCGAACAGGCCGATGTCGTCGATGGACAGGCCGGCCTGGGCCAGGGCCTTCTCCGTCGCCGGGATGGGGCCGTAGCCCATGACCTCCGGCTCGACGCCCGCGAAGGAGTACGAGACGAGGCGCATCTTGACCGGCAGGTTGTTCTCGCGGGCGAAGTCCTCGCTCGCGATGAGGGACGCGGTGGCGCCGTCGTTCAGACCGGCCGCGTTGCCCGCGGTGACCCGGCCGTGCACGCGGAACGGCGTCTTCAGGCCCGCCAGGCTCTCCATGGTGGTGCCCGGACGCATCGGCTCGTCGGCGGTGACCAGGCCCCAGCCCGTCTCACCGGCCTCCTCGTTGGTGCGGCGCACCGAGACCGGCACCAGGTCGGCCTGGATCTTGCCGTTGGCGTACGCCTTGGCGGCCTTCTCCTGCGAGCGCACCGCGTACTCGTCGGCGCGCTGCTTGGTGATCGTCGGGTAGCGGTCGTGCAGGTTCTCCGCCGTCATGCCCATGAACAGGGCGGACTCGTCGACCAGCTTCTCGCTGACGAACCGCGGGTTCGGGTCCACGCCCTCGCCCATCGGGTGGCGGCCCATGTGCTCGACACCGCCCGCGACGGCGACGTCGTACGCGCCGAAGGCGACGGAGCCGGCCACCGAGGTGACGGCCGTGAGCGCACCCGCGCACATGCGGTCGATCGAGTAGCCCGGGACCGAGGTGGGCAGGCCCGCCAGGATGCCGGCGGTGCGGCCGATGGTCAGGCCCTGGTCACCGATCTGCGTGGTCGCGGCGACGGCGACCTCGTCGATCTTCTTGGGGTCGAGACCGGGGTTGCGGCGCAGCAGCTCCCGGATCGCCTTCACGACCAGGTCGTCGGCGCGGGTCTCGTGGTAGATGCCCTTCGGGCCCGCCTTGCCGAACGGGGTGCGGACGCCGTCTACGAGGACGACGTCCCTGACGGTACGAGGCACGATGGCTCTCCTCCAGGGTGCGGGATGGCACTGCTGCGGCACGCAAGTACTGAGCGCGCGCTCAGGCCCATGCTACTTATGAGTAACGTAGCTGCCCAGTCCCCCTGGCCGGAGCGGCGAAGGTCACACCGCCGGTTCACCGCTCCACCCCTGGATCTTGGCCGGATCTCGCCGCCGCCTCCTCCATGACACGCCCTGATCAGCCGACGACACGCCCTGCTCAGCTCTCCGACACGCCCTGTCCTGGACACCCTCTGTCTTGGACACGCCCTGTCTACGACACGTCCTGCGTCAGCGCCGTCACCAGCGCGGGCGTCACCTGCTCCACCTGCCAGGGCCGGGCCCCGTGTCCGGCGAGGGCCGCGCCCACGGTCTCCGGGTCGACCGGCGCCGGCGGCTCCCAGCAGACCCGGCGCACCGTGTCCGGCGTGATCAGGTTCTCCTGGGGCATGTTCAGCCGCTCGGCCAGCGCCGTCACCGCCGTCCGCGCGGCGGTGAGCCGGGCCGCGGCGGCCGGGTCCTTGTCGGCCCACGCCCGCGGCGGCGGGGGACCGGTCACCGGCTGACCGGGCTGCGGCAGCTGCGACTCGGACAGGCCCCTGGCCCGGTCGACCGCCACCTGCCACTGCTCCAGCTGCCTGCGATTGACCCGTCCGAACCCGTTCAGCGCGGCCAGGGCGTGCGCGTTGACCGGGAGCGCGAGCGCCGCCTCGACGATGGCCGCGTCCCCGAGCACCTTGCCGGGGGAGACGTCGCGGCGCTGCGCGATGCGGTCCCGGGTCTGCCACAGCTCCCGCACGACGGCGAGCTGCCGGCGCCGGCGCACCTTGTGCATGCCGGACGTACGGCGCCACGGGTCCTTGCGGGGCTCGGGCGGCGGGGCGGACGCGATCGCGTCGAACTCCTGCCGGGCCCAGTCCAGCTTGCCCTGCCGGTCCAGCTCCTTCTCCAGCGCGTCGCGCAGGTCGACGAGCAACTCGACGTCGAGCGTGGCGTAGCGCAGCCACGGTTCGGGCAGCGGGCGGGTGGACCAGTCGACGGCCGAGTGACCCTTCTCCAGGACGAAGCCCAGCACGTTCTCGACCATCGCGCCGAGGCCGACCCTCGGGAACCCGGCGAGCCGCCCGGCCAGCTCCGTGTCGAAGATGCGGGTGGGCACCATCCCTATTTCGCGCAGGCACGGCAGGTCCTGGGTCGCCGCGTGCAGCACCCACTCCACGTCGGAGAGCGCCGCGCCCAGCCCGGACAGGTCGGGACAGGCCACCGGGTCGATCAGCGCGCTCCCGGCGCCCTCCCGGCGCAACTGCACCAGATACGCGCGCTGGCCGTAGCGGTAGCCGGAGGCACGCTCGGCGTCGACGGCGACGGGGCCGCGGCCGGCGGCGAAGGCGGCGGTCACCTCGGCGAGGGCGGCCGCGTCGGCGATCACCTGCGGAATGCCCTCGCGTGGTTCCAGCAAGGGGGTCGGCGCCTGACTCGCAGAAGATCCGGCGTCGTCCGGAGGAGCGCCTCCGGTGGTTCGCAGTGAAAGGTCTGCTGCGGTTTCGTGGGCGTCGGTCACCTGTCAAGGGTATCGGTGGATCGACGGCGCCCGCCGACGGAACGTTCCGTCGGCGGGCGCCGGGGGGTCGTAAACCAGTCAGGTCGGTGAAAGATCGACTGGGGCGGAGGCGAGGGAGGTGAGCGGGGAGGCGGGGAAGAAGGCGGGGAGGGTGGGGGAGCGGTCGGGATCGGCGGCGGTCAGTGGATGATGCCGGTGCGCAGGGCCACGGCGACCATTCCGGCGCGGTCGCCGGTGCCGAGCTTGCGGGCGATGCGGGCCAGGTGGCTCTTGACGGTCAGGGCGGACAGGCCCATCGAGACGCCGATCGCCTTGTTCGACTGGCCTTCCGCGACCAGTCGCAGCACCTCCACCTCGCGGCCGGAGAGCTCGCGGTAGCCGCCCGGGTGGCTCGGGGCACCCGGGGGGCGGCGGTGCAGGCGGGCGGCGGCGGCGCCGATGGGGGCGGCGCCCGGCCGGGTGGGGAGCCCGACGTTGGTACGGGTGCCGGTGACGACGTAGCCCTTGACGCCGCCGGCGAGGGCGTTGCGTACGGCGCCGATGTCGTCGGCGGCGGACAGGGCGAGGCCGTTGGGCCAGCCCGCGGCGCGGGTCTCCGACAGCAGGGTCAGACCGGAGCCGTCGGGGAGATGGACGTCAGCGACACAGATGTCGCGGGGGTTGCCGATGCGGGGACGAGCCTCCGCGACGGACGAGGCCTCGATGACGTCGCGCACACCGAGGGCCCACAGATGGCGGGTGACGGTGGAACGGACGCGCGGGTCGGCCACGACCACCATGGCGGTCGGCTTGTTCGGGCGGTAGGCGACCAGGCTTGCAGGCTGCTCGAGGAGAACGGACACCAGGCCTCCTGGGGGGCGGGACGGGGCCGGCTCGTGGGGGTGAAGCCGGGACGAACCGTGCTTTCAAGGTCACAGTCGTCTTCGGCACCGAACCCGTCCGCCTTTAGAGAATGATCACGATCTGGTGAGTAACAATCCGAGCAATTCGGACACGCGGTCGATCATTCGAAGACCGAACGGTTTCACACTTTGTCGATACGAGGCCGAAAGTGGCCGTGTCGACAAAGTGACGGAACGTTTCCCGAGCCGGACGGGCGCCGTGACGGAGCAAGCGGTAAGGGGTCGGGGAGAGCTCAGCGCGACTGCGGTCCGCGCCGCTGCGGCAGCGTCACGATCGACGCGTCGCCCGGCGCGGCCGGCGGCAGGCCCGCGACCTGCGCCAGCAGATCGCACCACGAGGCGAGGTGCGCCGCCGTGTCCGGTACGCCGCCCAGCCCCTCACGCGGCGTCCAGGACGCCCGGATCTCGATCTGCGAGGCGGACGGGCGCGCCGAGAGCCCCCCGAAGTAGTGGGAGCTCGCCCGCGTGACCGTGCCACTGGGCTCCCCGTACGTCAGCCCGCGCGCCTGGAGCGCGCCGGTGAGCCAGGACCAGCACACGTCCGGCAGCAGCGGGTCCGCGGCCATCTCCGGCTCCAGCTCGGCACGCACCAGCGTCACCAGCCGGAAGGAGCCGTGCCAGGCGTCGTGCCCGGCCGGGTCGTGCAGCAGCACCAGCCGCCCGTCCGCCAGGTCGTCGTCCCCGTCGACGACCGCGGCCTCCAGGGCGTACGCGTACGGGGCGAGCCGCTTCGGCGGGGGCACCGCCTCCACCTCGATCTGCGGCCGGAGCCGCGCGGCCCTGAGCGCGTCGACGGCGGCCGTGAAGGCCGGCGGTGCCGTGCTCCCCGTATGCCGGGCCTCCTCCTCGGTACCCTTCGGTTCGTCCATTCCGCCAGCGTCGTCCGACAGTCGTCCCTGAGCCGCAGCCATGCGGGGAAGATTAAAGGGAACGGCGCCTCGGCGCAGGGAGGGACACCCGCGTGCGGACGCGATGTCCGGATCACGCGGTCCCGCGGGGCGCGCGGGAGCCGCCCCACCCGAGGTCGGGCGCTGTCGGGGCGACATGCGAGACTTGCCGGTGTGAGTGCCAACCAGAGCCCCGCGGGCAAGCAGCCGACCGCCACGTACGACTCCGCTTTCCTCAAGGCGTGCAGGCGTGAGCCGGTGCCGCACACCCCCGTGTGGTTCATGCGGCAGGCCGGGCGCTCACTGCCGGAATACCGCAAGGTGCGCGAGGGCATCCCGATGCTCGAGTCCTGCATTCGACCGGAACTGGTCACGGAGATCACCCTCCAGCCGGTGCGCCGGCACGGCGTGGACGCGGCCATCTACTTCAGCGACATCGTGGTCCCGCTCAAGGCCATCGGCATCGACCTCGACATCAAGCCGGGCGTCGGCCCGGTCGTCGAGAAGCCGATCCGCACCCGCGCGGACCTGGCACAGCTGCGTGACCTCACCCCCGAGGACGTCTCCTACGTCACCGAGGCGTTCGGCCTGCTGACCCAGGAGCTGGGCGCCACCCCGCTGATCGGCTTCGCGGGTGCGCCGTTCACCCTCGCGAGCTACCTCGTGGAGGGCGGCCCGTCCCGCAACCACGAGCACACCAAGGCGCTCATGTACGGCGACCCGCAGCTGTGGGCCGACCTCCTGGACCGGCTCGCCGACATCACCGCCGCCTTCCTCAAGGTGCAGATCGAGGCGGGCGCGAGCGCCGTCCAGCTCTTCGACTCCTGGGTCGGCGCGCTGTCCCCCGCGGACTACCGCCGCTCGGTGATGCCCGCCTCCAGCAAGGTCTTCGAGGCCGTCGCCGGGTACGGCGTGCCGCGCATCCACTTCGGCGTCGGCACCGGCGAACTCCTCGGCCTCATGGGCGAGGCCGGCGCGGACGTCGTCGGCGTCGACTGGCGCGTCCCGATGGACGAGGCCGCCCGCCGCGTCGGCCCCGGCAAGGCGCTCCAGGGCAACCTGGACCCGGCGATCCTCTTCTCCACCTCCCAGGCCGTCGAGACCAAGGCCCGCGAGATCCTGGACGCCGCGGCGGACCTGGAGGGCCACGTCTTCAACCTCGGACACGGCGTCCTGCCCGACACCGACCCGGACGCGCTGACCCGCCTCGTGGAGTACGTGCACACGCAGACCGCGCGCTGACCACCCCCCGGCGCTCGGACCGCCGGGCCGCCCGGCGCCCACGGGCGCCGAGTGTCTCACCCGGCGCCCGGCGCCGCCTTCGCACTTCGCGGGGCCGTCGTCTCCACCGGCGGGTAGAGCAGCCCGCCCACGGCCGCCGGTGCGCCGACGCCGGGCCGCCCGGCGCCCACGGGCGCCGAGCGTCTCACCCGACGCCCGACGCCCGACGCCAGGTGCCGCCTCCGCCTCCGCGCCACCGGCCGGCCCCACCGGCGAGTCCGGCAGCTCGCCCACGGTCGCCGACGCGGTGCGGGTCGCCGGACGCCCGGAGCGGTGCGGGCCACCGAGGCGCCGGGGCACGCCGGGGCACCACACCGGGGGCGTAGGAGGCGGGCCGGCCCGGGTCCCGTCTCGGCGAGCAGTACGTCGCTGAACCGGCCGTGGGTGAAGCCCCGGTGCGGGACGGCCGCCAGTGCCGTCCCGCAGCGGCGCCACGGCCGGCTCCCGTCCCACGCCCCGCTGCGAGGGGCGCCACCTCGGCCGGGCGTCCGGAGCCGGTCTTCGGTGCACGTCGGGCCGCGCGGCGGCCCGGCTCAGCGCGAGGGCGTGCCGGTGAGGACCTCCGCCGCGGCCGTTCCGGAGGCGGCGCTCGCGCCGTGGGTGAAGATCCGGACCGCGCCGGCGATGGTGGCGCCCGGCAGGCCCATCTCCACCACGATCGCGTCCGGTCGGGCGCTGGTGAGGCCGGTGACGGCGCGGTCCATCCAGGCGTGCCGGGCCGCGTCGCGGGCGACGATCACCAGGGGGCGCCCCGCGGCCGGTTCGAGGGCGCAGCTCTCCAACGCGACCGTCCCCTGCTCCAGTTCCTCGCCGCGCACCCGCACGGAGGTCGTGCCCGGCAGCCGCTCCCGCAGCGGGACCGCGACGCCCCACGGGGTCTCCTTGCCGATGGCCATGTTGGTGACCGGGGCCAGCTCGACCACGTGCGGCGCGGCGGTCAGCGGCAGGGCGTCCCGTACGGCCCCGGCGACCCGGACGGCGCGGCGCGCGGCGACCTGACCGATACCGTCCCCGGCCGTCTCCACGGCGGACCCGGCCGCCCGCAGCCCGGCCGACCAGTCGGCGAACTCCCTCACCCGGCCCGCCGCCTCGGCCAGCCGCTCCGCCGGCAGCTCCCCGGCGGTCACCGCGGTGACCAGCCCCTTGACCAGCAGGTCGACCGTGGTCTCCTCGGCGCTCTCGCCGCCGACGCAGACGGCGTCCACCCCGGCGGCGACGGCCTTCACCGTGGCGCCGTCGATGCCGTGGCGGGCCGTGACGGCGCCCATCTCGATGGCGTCGCTGACGATCAGGCCGTCGAAGCCCAGCTCGTCGCGGAGCAGGCCCTGCAGGATGCGGCGGCTGAGCGTGGCGGGCAGGTCGGGGTCGTGGGCCGGCACCAGCAGGTGGCCGCTCATGACCGCGCGGACCCCCGCGGCCACGGCGGCCCGGAACGGAGGCAGCGCCTGGGCGGCGATCTCGTCCCGCCCGGCGCCGTAGGCCGGCAGGTCGTGGTGGGAGTCGACGGCGACGTCCCCGTGACCGGGGAAGTGCTTGGCGCAGGCGGCGACGCCGGACGACTGGAGCCCTCGGATCCACGCGGCGGTGTGCCGGGACACCACGTCCGGGTCGGTGCCGAAGGAACGTACGCCGATGATCGGGTTGTCGGGGTTGGAGTTGACGTCCGCGCTCGGCGCGTAGTCGAGGCTCACCCCGGCGGAGCGCAGCTGCCGGCCCAGGTCGGCGGCGACGGCCTCGGTCAGCTCCGTGTCGTCGACGGTGCCGAGGGCGAAGTTGCCGGGCCGGGTCGACCCGGTCGCGGATTCGATGCGGGTGACGTCGCCCGCCTCCTCGTCGATGGCGACGATCAACTCCGGGTTCTCCGCGCGCAGTCGCGCGGTGAGCCGGGCGACCTGCTCGACGGAGACGATGTTGCGGGAGAAGAGTACGACGGAGGTCAGTCCGTCCCCGATGGCGCGCAGGACCCAGTCGGGTGCCTCGGTGCCCACGAAGCCCGGTTGCAGGACGGAGAGCGCGAGCCGGCGCAACTCGCCGCCGCTGTGCTTGCTGGAGGCCATCGATCGCGCCTTTCAGATGGTGGCTCTTGGTATAGACCAAATGGGTGCGCGCTCAGGTTAACCAGGCGTGTCAAGAGGGGCGTTTTCGAACTCGGAAGTAACAACTGGGCGTACGGAAACGGGTGTTGACACCTTTCCTTGGTCTAGTCCATTGTGAGACACGAGTTCGGCGAGGGGCACATGTGATGCCCCGTTCGTACGCCGGGCGACTTCCGCTTCCGTGACGACCACCCCGGACGAGACGACCGTTTCGGACGGGGGCGCGGACCGGGCGATCCCCTGACCAGGGAGCCCGTCCCACCGAGCCGCCCCCGTCGCCCCGCTCCGCCCGCGAGCGGCCCTCAGCTGCCCCCACCGACCTCATGTGCGACGGCCCGACCTCCGTCGCGCACACCGCCGTTGCCCGCACGGGGCGACGGCGAGGATCTGGAGCACCACATGGCGACGCCCGATTCCTACTTCCACCGAGCCCCGTCGGACCTCCCCTACTTCAGCGCGGACGCCGACACCTACCTGGCCCGCACCCAGTTGCGCGACCTGCGCAAGACGCGTCCGCTGCGGGTGCTGTCCGAGGAGGACTTCGCCCACTGGCAGACCTACGGATACGTAGTGGTGAAGGAGGCGATACCCGCCCCCTCCGCCCGTCGACTGCTCGACTTCGCCTGGGAGTTCCAGGGACTCGACCCCGACCGCCCCGACACCTGGTACCAGGAGCGTCCCTACCGCTCCGACCTCGACCGGGAGCTGCACATCTACGGTTTCGTCGAGGCGTACCACCACCAGCTCATCTGGGACAGCCGCCAGACCCAGCGCGTCTACGACGCCTTCGTCGACGTCTGGGACTGCGAGGAGCTGTGGGTCACCCTCGACCGGCTCAACCTCAACCCGCCCAACACCGGCAACCGCGACCGCGCCCTCATCGACAAGCCGGACCGCGGCTTCGACATCGAACTCCACTGGGACGTCGACACCTCCCTCGGCGTCCTGCCCCAGCGGGTCCAGGGCATCATCGCTCTCAACGACACCAAGCCGGACCACGGCGGCTTCCAGTGCTGCCCCGACCTGTTCCGGCACTTCGACCGCTGGAAGGCCCTCCAGCCCGACGACCGCGACCCGATCCGCCCCGCGATCGACCGCGAGGACATGCCCGTCGTACGGCCCGACCTGGAAGCCGGCGACCTGCTCATCTGGAACGGTCTGCTGGCCCACGGCGTGGCCCCCAACGTCTCCGGCGAGGGCGTGCGCGCCGTCCAGTACCTGTCGATGATGCCCGCGCTGGAGACCCACCGGAAGCTGCGCGACTCCCGCGTCGACTCCTGGCGCACCCTCGCCACCCCCGACTGGAACGCCACGCTCCTCGGCGACGCCCACCGGCACGAGTCCGAGCGCTACGAACCCGCCGAGCTGAACGGACTCGGGGCCAGGCTGCTTGGCCTGAAGTCCTGGCACGCGGACACCGGCGCCGTCAGCACCGAGGCGCCGGAAGAGGCCACGCAAGAGGCGACCGACGAGGCCACCGGGGATGCCGCATGCGCAGCGTCTGCCTGACCCTTCCCACCAACCGGCCCTGCCCGGACACCATCTCCGCCCTCGGTGAGGAAGCGGCCTACGCCGCCGACCACTTCGACATCGATGTCCACCTCCTGGTCCTCGACTCCTGCCCGCCCCCGGTCCACGCCGCCCACGCCGAGGCCGTACGGCGCCTGCCAGCGCACCCCCGGATCACGGCGCACCACCTCGACGAGGCCGCCCAGCGCGACTTCCTGGAACGGGTCACGGCGCACTCCGGCAGTGCCAAACCCGGCCTGCTCCTCGACCTGATGCTCCCGGACGGTCTGTCCTACGGCGCCTGCACCAACCGCGCCTTCCTGATCGCGGCGGCGCTCGGCTGCGAGTCCGTCCACCGCAGGGACTCGGACAGCCGGTACCAGAGCGTGGACGGCCGTACGGTCTTCCCCGTCCACCACGAGCTGCTGTCGATCGGCAGACGGGCCGCGGACGCCGTACCCGTCGTCACCGAGTCGACCCTGCCGGCGGCCCTGATGGACCGGCGGGTCGCCATGGTGGGCAGCTCCTTCGTGGGCGAACTCTCCGTGGACATCGCGGAGATCCGCGAGACCGACCCCGGCGTCTACCACGACGTCGTCTCCCTCTGGGCGCCCGGACACTGGTCCGCCGAGCAGAAACGGGAGCTGGTCGAGGACTCCTTCCGCGGCGCGGGCACCGCCCCCTTCGTGGCCGACCACTCGCTGCTGACGCTGGTCGACCCCATGCGGGTTGACATGTGCAACATCGCCTTCCACGGCGAAAGCGTCAGCGAGCGGGTGCCGCTGCCGCCCGCCCGGGACACCATCGGCAGCGACTACTTCCTCATCCACCTCGTGCACGACGCCGGTCTGCCCGGCGTGCTGCACAACCGGAACATCGTCAACTACCACACGGGCGAACGCAGGACCGGACCCGGCTTCCTCGCCTACCAGACCCGCTTCGCCAAGTTCCTCCTGTCGATGCTGCACTTCCACTTCGTCTACGGCCGCATGGCCGAGGCGGGCGACACGCTGCTGGACCGGCACGGCAGGGCCCGCCCCGCCGCCGTCGCCGCCCTGGCCCGCCGGAGCACCGGCCTGGACCCGGCGGAGAACGTCCGCCGGCTCGACACCCTCGACGCCGCCTACCGGCGCCTCGGCGGCCGGTACACCGACATCGCCGACCTCCTGGCCACCCGGCGAGAGCGCCTCCTCGACGAGGCGCGCGGCGACATGGCGGACTTCGCGCTCCTGACGGAGGCGTGGGAGGGCCTGGTCGGCGCGGCCAAGGCCACGCCTCTCGCCCTCCCGCCCGGGCGGGAGGGGTGAGCGCCGCGATGAGCACGGAGATGAGAGCGGATCTCAGCGAGCCCCTGGCCGCCGCCCTCGCCGCCGCGACCGACGACCGGATCGTCTACGACCTCACCGGCATCGAGCGGCGCTACGACAGCCTGTGCCGCGAACTGCCCGGCGTACACGTGCGGTTCGCCATGAAGGCCTGCCCGGTCGACGAGGTCCTCGGCGCCCTGGCACGCAGGGGCGCCGGAGCCGACGCGGCGAGCCCCGGCGAGGTGGAACAGGCGCTGCGGGCCGGGGTGCCGGCCGAGCGCGTGCATTACGGCAACACCGTCAAGTCCGACCGGAACATCACCGACGCCCACCGGCTCGGCATCCGCACCTTCGCGACCGACAGCCTCCAGGACGTGGCCGCCCTGGCCGTCCACGCCCCGGGCGCCCGCGTCTTCTGCCGGGTGGCGACCGGCGGGACGGGCGCCGTGTGGGGACTGAGCCACAAGTTCGGCTGCCCACCCGGCGACGCCGTGCACGTCATGGAGCGGGCCCGGGACGCGGGGCTGGTCCCGGCGGGACTGTCCGTGCACGTCGGCTCGCAGCAGATGACGGGCGAGGCGTGGCACACCGCCCTGGAGGACCTGGGCGACACCCTGCGCGCCCTGAGCCGGCGCGGCATCCGCGTCGACCACGTCAATCTCGGCGGCGGCCTGCCCGCGCTCGGCTACCGCGACCGCCACGGCACGCCCCTCGACCCACCGCTGGACAAGATCTTCGCGGTGATCCGGGAGGGGACGGACGAACTGCGCCGGATCCACGGCGGCCCCCTGGACTTCGTCATCGAACCCGGACGGCACCTGGTCGCCGACCACGGGGCGATCCGCGCGCACGTCGCCCGCCTCACCCGGCGCCGCGGGGCGGACGGCGAGCGGCAGTACTGGCTGTACCTGAGCTGCGGCAAGTTCAACGGCCTGTACGAGATGGACGCGCTGCAGTACCGGCTGGTCTTCCCGGGCCACACCGACGGCCCGCGGGTGGCGGCCGTCGTCGCCGGACCCACCTGCGACAGCGACGACGCCTACTCCCACGAGGAGGCACTCGTCCAGGTGCCCGAGGCGCTGACCTCGGGCGACCCGGTCTGGGTGCTGTCCAGCGGCGCCTACGCGACCAGCTACACCACCCTGGGCTTCAACGGCTTCGCCCCGCTCCCGTACGCCTGGACGGGCCGCCCGGACGGGGGCGCGGCCGATGGATGACACCGTGCGCGTCCGCCGGATCGCCGACCGGGACTGGGACGCCGTCGTGGCGCTGGAACGGGACGCCTACAGCGGACTCGGCCTCTCGGAGGGCCGGGCGGCGCTGCAGTCCCGGGCGGCGGCGTCGCCGGGCACGTGCTTCGTCGTGGACGTCGGCCCCCGTACGGCCGGCTACGTGCTGGCCCTGCCCTACCCGCTCCACCGCTACCCCAACCTGGAGCGGGTGGAGGAGACCGCGGCCGCCTTCCCGCCCGGGAACCTCCATCTGCACGACATCGTCGTGGCGCCCGGCCTGCGCCGCAGAGGGCTGGCGCGGCACCTCCTGCACCACCTCACCGGCACCGCCCGCACGCGCGGGGACGAGCGGATCTCCCTGGTCGCCGTCGGCGGCACCGACCGGTTCTGGTCGGCGCGCGGCTTCGTACCCCGACCCGGCGTGGTGGCCGCCGGCGACTACGGCGCGGACGCCGTCTACATGTCCAGGCCGGTACCGCTCGCGCCCCAGCCCTCCTCCCCGCCCGCATCCCCGTCCCTGCGCGAAGTGAGCTGATGCGCGTGTCCCGTCTTCACGACCCCTTCCTCCGCGGCCAGTTGGCGATCGCCGCGCTGTTCCTGTCCCTCGGCTTCCAGTACGCCACCTGGGCCGCCCGGATCCCGGCCGTCAAGTCCGACCTGGACCTGACCGCGGCCGAGGTGGGGGTGCTGCTGATGGCCGCGGGGGTCGGCGCGGCCGTGTCCTTCCCGGTGGTGGCGTGGCTGATGCGACGCCTGGGCGCGCGGCGGCTCGCCCTTCTCTCCCAGTCCGGCCTGGCCCTGCTGCTGCTCGCCCTGGCGGCGGCCCCGAACTACCCGGTGGCCCTGCTGGTGATGTGCGTCGACGGCGTCCTCGTGGGCTGCCTGAACGTGGCCATGAACGCGCAGGGCGCGGCCCTGGAGGCACGGCACGAGCGCAACACCATGGCGAAGCTGCACGCGACGTTCAGCGCCGGATCGCTGCTCGCGGCGCTGCTCGCCTCCGGCATGACCGCCGCGACCGGGTCGGTCGCAGCGCACTTCGGCGTGGCCGCCGTCCTTCTCGCGGTACTGGGCGCGTCCGCGCGGACGGGCCTGCTCGACGACGAGGCACGCGCCGATCCCACCGTTCCCGCCGAGCGGACGGAGAAGCGGCCGGGCCGCCGCCGCTGGACCGTCCCCTCCCGCCCGGCCCTGTGGATGTGCTGTGCCATGGTCTTCGGCACGGTCGCCGAAGGCGCCATGAACGACTGGTCCGCCCTCTACCTGAAGGACGTCGCCGAGGCGTCGGCGGAACTCGCCCCCCTGGGCATCGCCGTCGTCTCGGGAATGATGGTCGTCGCCCGCCTCTTCGCCGACGGTTGGCGGGCCCGCTGGGGAGACGGCCGGGTCGTTCTCCTGGGCAGCGCGGTGGCCGGTTCCGGGCTCGCCGTCGCCCTGGTCAGCGGCGGCGTCGCACCCGCCCTCGCCGGCTTCGCGTGCATGGGTCTGGGCATCGCGGCCGTGACCCCCTGCGTCTACGCCGCCGCCGCGCGGCAGGGTTCGGACGCGCTGACCCTGGTCGCCGCGATGGGAACCACCGGTCTGCTGGCCGGCCCGCCGCTCATCGGTTTCATCGCGGGCGCGAGCAACCTGACGTGGGGCATGGGCGCCGTCGCCGCGTCGGCGGTCGCCGTGTCGCTGTGCAGCACCCGCATCCGCTGGTCCCCGGAGCCCGTGGTCACGGAAGAGCCCTCCCACGCCTGACCGCGACACCGACGGTGGTCACCACCCCGGCCGCGCCCGCCGCCCGAACAGCAGCCCGCGCGGTTCGGGCGGGGGCGGGGTGCCGCGCCGCAGCGGCCAGGCGATCACCATGCCGACGACGAAGCCGACGACATGGGCCACGTACGCCACGGTGCCCGCGTCGGAGACGGCCCCGCCGGACGAGTAGACCGCCTGGAGCCCGAACCAGAAACCCAGCACGATCCAGGCCGGCAGACGCAGCGGCAGGAAGATGAGGAAGGGGACGAGGACCCAGACGCGGGCCTTCGGATACAGCGCCAGATAGGCGCCGAGCACCCCGGCGATCGCGCCCGACGCGCCGATCAGCGGGGCGCCCGAGCCGGAGTTGAGGAGGGCGAAGCCGTAGGTCGCCGCGTAGCCGCAGACGCCGTAGAAGAGCAGGTAGCGCACGTGGCCCAGCCGGTCCTCGACGTTGTTGCCGAAGATCCAGAGGAAGAGCATGTTGCCCAGCAGGTGCAGCCAGCCGCCGTGCAGGAACATCGCCGTCAGGACGCTCAGCTCGGGGGACTTGTCGTAGTCGGGCGGCCCGATCACGCAGCCCGGCCCCCGCGGGCCGACTCCGGTGTCACCCGTCGGCACCAGCCGCGGCAACCGGTGGTGGAGCAACTCCTGCGGCACCGCCGCGTACTGGTCGAGGAAGGCCTCCAGGCGGCACAGTTGGGCGAGACTGCCCTCGCCCGTCAGGGAACCGGCCGTACCGGGGGTGAACAGGAAGACGAGGACGTTCGCGAGGATCAGGGCGTACGTCACCCAGGGCGTACGGCGCGCCGGATTCACGTCATGGACGGGGATGACCACGAGACACTACTGCCCGTCTGCCGGACGGTGAATCGGTACGTCCCCTGAACGCCCGCGTCCGGGTCTGCGTATGTCCTCTCAACCGCCCGCGGCCCGGGGAAGGCGGGACGCGGGGACGACGTGAGGAACAGGCGATGAACGAACGGGTCACACCGGCTCCGGCGATGCACGCCCTGCCCGACGGCGAGGCCGAGGTCGCCCTCGTGCTGCGCCTGCCGTGGGAGGACGTCGCCCGGCTCGGTGAGGAGGCCGGGCGGCTGGCCGCGCAGATGCAGCGGCCGGTGACACTCGACGAGGCGGTGAGCCACCGGCTGCGCTCCGCGCGGGGCGCGGCACACGCCAGGCCGGCCGGTGAGCAGCCGCCCGCGGTGAGCGCTCCGGGGCCCGCGGCCACCGCCCCGGCACGCGTCACCACCCCGGCGTCGGTGTCGTCCCTGCCGGCGCGGCCCCCCGCCGAGCAGGCCCGGCAGGCCATCGACCGGATCAACGGCACGGCGTAGCGGGCGGCGTGGCGGGCGGCGTGGCGGGCGGCGTGGCGGGCCTTTCTGCGGACCGGGGCCTGCTCAGGCGGGGGGCTGCTCGGGCCAGGGCCTGCTCAGGCGGGGGTCCCTGGGGTCTGCTCAGGCCTGGAGCCCCTGGGGTCTGCTCAGGCCGGAGACGTGCTCACGCCTGCCGCTGCACCGCCCGCGCCGCCTTCCGGGCGGCCACCAGTACCGGGTCCCACACCGGTGAGAAGGGCGGCGCGTAGCCCAGGTCCAGGACCGTCATCCGCTCCACCGTCATCCCGGCCGTGAGGGCCACCGCGGCGATGTCGACCCGCTTGCCCGCGCCCTCGCGGCCGACGATCTGGACGCCGAGCAGCCGCCCGGTGCGCTGCTCGGCGAGCATCTTCACCGTCATGGGGGAGGCGCCCGGGTAGTAGCCGGCGCGGCTGGTGGACTCGATGGTGACCGTCACGAACCGCAGCCCCGCCCGCAGCGCGTCCTTCTCGCGCAGCCCGGTCCGCGCGATCTCCAGGTCGCAGACCTTGCTGACCGCCGTGCCGACCACACCCGGGAAGGTGGCGTAGCCGCCGCCCGCGTTGGTGCCGATGACCTGGCCGTGCTTGTTGGCGTGGGTGCCGAGCGGGATGTGCCGCTCCTGCCCGGAGACCAGGTCGAGCACCTCCACGCAGTCGCCGCCCGCCCAGATGTTCTCGTGCCCGCGCACCCGCATGGCCAGGTCGGTCAGCAGCCCGCCGTGAGCGCCCAGCGGCAGCCCGGCGGCCTCGGCGAGCCCGGTCTCGGGCCGTACGCCGATGCCGAGCACCACCACGTCCGCCGGGAACTCGGCGTCCTCGGTGGCCACCGCGCGCACCCGGCCGTCGTCCCCGGTGAGCACCTTGGTGACCTCGGCGCCGTTCACCATGGTGATGCCGAGTCCCTCCATGGCCTCGTGCACCATGCGGCCCATGTCCGCATCGAGCGTGGACATCGGCTCCCGGCCGCGGTTGACGACGGTCACCGCGTAGCCGCGGTTGATGAGCGCCTCGGCCATCTCCACGCCGATGTACCCGGCGCCGACGACCACCGCGCGACGGCCGCGCGTGTGCGCCAGCGTGTCGAGCAGCGCCTGCCCGTCGTCCAGCGTCTGCACCCCGTGCACGCCGGGCGCGTCGACGCCCGGCAGCTCCGGACGGATCGGGCGGGCACCGGTCCCGATCACGAGCTTGTCGTACGGCGTCCAGGACTCCGCCCCCGAATCGACGTCACGCGCGCGCACCCGCCCGCCGGCGACGTCGATCTCCGTGACCTCGGTGCGCATCCGCAGGTCGATGTCGCGCGCGCGGTGCTCCTCGGGCGTCCGGGCGATCAGCTGGTCCCGGTCGGTCACGTCGCCGCCGACCCAGTACGGGATGCCGCACGCCGAGAACGAAGTGAAGTGGCCGCGTTCGAACGCCACGATCTCCAGCTCGTCCGGTCCCTTCAGCCGCCGTGCCTGTGACGCCGCGGACATCCCCGCGGCGTCACCGCCGACCACGACCAGCCGTTCCCTCGCCCGTGCCGTACCGCTCGTGCCACTCGCAGCGCTCATTCCCATGCGAACACGCTACGGGGGCGGGGCATCTCAGTCCTGCCCACCGGGCTCCTCACCGCGTGCCGCCACCGGTGCCGGGCGGCGCGGCAGCCGGGGCCGTATCAGCCGCAGCCACAGCAGCACCAGCAGCGCCGCCACCGCGGCGAACGGCAGCACCGCGCCGAGCGCCACCGCCAGCCAGCGCAGCATCGTCACGAACGCGTCCCAGCCGCCTGCCAGCGCGTCCGTGAACCCGGGGTCGTCGTCCTCCGCCGCCCGCTCGACCGGCGTCTCGGACAGGGAGAGGGTGATGGTGGCCAGGCTCGTGCGGTCCTTCAGGGCCGCCTGCCGGGCGAGCAGCGCCTCCAGCTCCGCCTGGCGGGTGCTCAGCTCGCCCTCCAGCGTCACCACGTCGCTCAGCTTCGTCGCCCGGTCCATCAGCTCGCGGACGCGGGCCACGCTGGCGCGCTGCGACTTGACGCGGCTGTCCACGTCCACGACCTGGTCGGTGACGTCCTCCGCCTTCGCACTGCGCTCGAGGAGTTCTCCGGCGCCTTCCAGCTCGTCGAGCACCTCCTCGTAGCGCTCCACGGGCACGCGCAGCACGACCTCGGTCCGCTCGTGGCCCTCCTCGTCCCGGGTGGTGGTCTCGTCACCGACATAGCCGCCGGCGTTCTCGGTCGCGGTGCGGGCCGCGTCGAGGGCCTCGGGGGCGTCCTCGACCCGCACGGTCAGGGAGGCGGTGCGGATGATGTGGGCCGGGGCGGGCTTCGGCGGCGCGGTCGCCTCGGCGCCGTCGGCCCCGCCGCCCGCGGCACCGGCCCGGTCCCCGGCCGCCGGGCCGTCCGCCCGCGAGCCACCCTGGGCCGCGGCCTCCTTGGCGCCGCCTCCCGAGTCGGAGCCGCCGCTCGCCCCGGTGCATCCGGTGAGGGCGAGGGCCGCGGCCAGCAGCAGGCCCGCCAGGGCGCGGGCGGGCGGTGCGGAACGTCGTGCCGATCGCGGTGCTGGTCGTCGTGCTGATCGTCGTGCGTGCATGGCGGGTACCCCCGAGGGTCGTGGCGACTGACGCTCCTTGGACGTGGGGAGGGGCACGGACGTTGGCGCGGAACGGTTCCGAAGAGGTCACGGTCTCGACCCGCGCGACCTGCTCCGGGCCCCTTGGCCGGGCAGCCGGGCAGCCGGGCCGCCGGGCAGCCGGGCAGCCGGGCCACCCGGCCCGGCGGCGGTGTCGGTGCCGTCTGAGACGCTGGGGAGCATGTGCGCAAGCGAGAGCCCCGCGGGTGAGTTTCCCGCGGACACGGGGCATGTCGTCGTCATCGGAGCCGGAATCGCCGGACTGGCCGCCGCCCACCGGCTGCTGGAGCTCGGCGCACGGGTGACCGT
Organism: Streptomyces sp. NPDC097107; assembly: GCF_044762405.1. Taxonomy (NCBI): domain Bacteria; kingdom Bacillati; phylum Actinomycetota; class Actinomycetes; order Kitasatosporales; family Streptomycetaceae; genus Streptomyces; species Streptomyces sp. NPDC097107. The sequence continues at coordinate 299,731 of NZ_JBIWEF010000005.1, forward strand.
GCTGGAGGCCTCCGACCGCGTCGGCGGCAAGCTGCTGCCCGGTGAGATCGCCGGAGTGCGCGTCGACCTCGGCGCCGAGTCGATGCTGGCCCGCCGCCCCGAGGCCGTCGGCCTGGCCCGCGAGGTCGGTCTCGCCGACCGCCTCCAGCCACCGTCCACCGCGTCGGCCTCCCTGTGGACCCGCGGCGCCCTGCGCCCCATGCCCAAGGGCCACGTCATGGGCGTCCCCGGCACCGCCGCCGCTCTGGTCGACGTCCTCTCCGAGGAGGGCCTCGCCCGCATCGAGCGCGACGCCGAACTGCCCCGCACCGAGGTCGGCGACGACGTGGCCGTCGGGGAGTACGTGGCGGCGCGCCTCGGCCGCGAGGTCGTCGACCGCCTCGTCGAACCACTGCTGGGCGGCGTCTACGCGGGTGACGCGTACCGCATCTCCCTGCGCTCGGCCGTGCCCCAGCTCTTCGAGGCCGCCCGTACCCACACCTCCCTCACCGAGGCGGTGCGCGCCCTCCAGGGCCGGACGGCCACCTCCCCTGCGAGCGGGCCCGTCTTCATGGGCATCGAGGGCGGCATCGGCACCCTCCCGCTCGCGGTCGCGGAGTCGCTGCGCGCGCGGGGCGCCGAGATCGTCACCCACGCGCCGGTGACGGAGCTGCGCCGCACCGGCCCCGACGGCTGGCGGATCGTCACCGGCGACCGGGTGCTGCACGCCGGCGCGGTCGTCGTCGCCGTGCCCGCCCGCCCCGCCGCCGAACTGCTGCGTGCCGAGGCGCCCGCCGCCGCGGCCGAGCTGTCCGCGGTGGAGTACGCCTCGATGGCCCTGATCTCCCTCGCCTACCGCCGCTCCGACACGGCCGCGCTTCCCGAGGGCAGCGGCTTCCTCGTGCCGCCGGTCGACGGGCGCACCATCAAGGCGTCCACCTTCGCCTCCCGCAAGTGGGGCTGGATCGCCGACGAGGACCCGGACCTGGTCGTCCTGCGCACCTCCGTCGGCCGGTACGGCGAGACCGAGATCCTCGGCCGCGACGACGCCGGCCTGGTCGCCGTCTCCCGGCACGACCTCGGGGAGGCCACCGGCCTCACCGCCGAGCCCGTCGCCACCCGCGTCACCCGCTGGCAGGACGGCCTGCCCCAGTACCCCGTCGGCCACCACGCGCGCGTGGCCCGCGTCCGCGAACACGTCGCGAGGCTCCCGGGCCTCGCGGTGTGCGGCGCGGCGTACGACGGCGTCGGCATCCCGGCGAGCATCGCGAGCGCGTACGCGGCCGTGGACCAGCTCCGGGGTGACCCGCGCGGTGTGGAGCGGCTCACCGCCCACCCGGTGCGGAGCCTGCACGGCGGAGCGGGAGAATAGGGTCATGAGTGACGCCGCCTCCACCCCCGCTGCCGACCGGATCCCCAACAAGGGCAAGCTGGCCAAGGACCTCAACGAGGTCATCCGCTACACGCTCTGGTCCGTCTTCAAGCTCAAGGACGTGCTGCCCGAGGACCGCGCCGGCTACGCCGACGAGGTCCAGGAGCTGTTCGACCAGCTCGCCGCCAAGGACGTGACGATCCGCGGCACGTACGACGTGTCCGGTCTGCGCGCCGACGCCGACCTCATGATCTGGTGGCACGCCGAGACCGCCGACCAGCTCCAGGACGCGTACAACCTCTTCCGCCGCACCAGGCTGGGCCGTGCCCTGGAGCCGGTCTGGTCGAACATGGCGCTGCACCGCCCCGCCGAGTTCAACCGCGCGCACATCCCGGCGTTCCTCGCCGACGAGACACCCCGCGACTACATCAGCGTCTACCCGTTCGTGCGCTCCTACGACTGGTACCTGCTGCCCGACGAGGACCGCCGCCGCATGCTCGCCGACCACGGCAAGATGGCCCGCGGCTACCCGGACGTGCGCGCCAACACGGTCGCCTCCTTCTCGCTGGGCGACTACGAGTGGATCCTCGCCTTCGAGGCCGACGAGCTGTACCGCATCGTCGACCTCATGCGCCACCTGCGCGCCTCCGAGGCCCGGATGCACGTCCGAGAGGAGGTCCCGTTCTACACGGGGCGCCGCAAGGACGTCGCGGAGCTGGTGGCCGGGCTCGCCTGATCGGCGGACGTTGCCGTGGGGTCGGCCGGGGGTCCGGGGTCGCCCCCTGGGAGATGCGGCACGGGGCGCCGTAACGACGTCGCGGAGCTGGTGGCCGGGCTCGCCCGATCAGGCCGCCGGCGCCGCGGGTGATCCGGCCTGCGGCTCGGCCGCCGGCCTCGGTTCCGGTTCCGGGCGCGGGGCGCACGACGTGTCCCGCGCCGGGAGGCGGCCGTCCAGCAGGTACGCCTCCAGGTGGCCGTTGACGCAGGCGTTCGGGCCGCCGGCGACGCCGTGCGTCCCCGCGTCCCGCTCGGTCACCAGCACCGAGCCCGACAGCCGCCGGCGCAGCTCCAGCGCGCCGTCGTACGGAGTGGCCGCGTCCCGCTCGGCGGCCAGCACCAGCGTCGGCGGCAGCTCACCCGGCCCCGTGCGCACGTCGAGGGGGCGCTGCCGGGGCGCCTGCCAGTAGGCGCACGGCAGGTTCGTCCACACGTTGTCCCACGTCTCGAACGGCGCCCGGCGCGCCAGCCGCGTATTGTCCCGGTCCCAGACCTCGAAGTCGGTCGGCCAGGACGCGTCGTTGCACTCGACGGCCGTGTACACGGCGTTGGAGTTCTCCGCCCCGACCGCCCCTTCCTCGGTCCGCGTCCCCGCCTGGTCGACCAGCGGCTGCGGATCGCCCTTCAGGTACGCCGACAGCGCCTCGGCCCGGTGCGGCCAGTAGTCGTCGTAGTACCCGGCCTTCAGGAACGCCCCCTGCAACTGCGCGGGGCCCACCGTCCCGCCCGCGGGCTCCGCCGCGAGCCGCGCGCTCGCCTCCTCGTAGCTGTTCTGCACCTCGCGCGGCGTGGTGCCGAGCCCGTACACGGCGTCGTGCTCGGCGGTCCACTCCTTGAAGTCCGTCCAGCGGTCCTCGAACGCCGCCGACTGGTCCAGGTTGTTGCGGTACCAGACCTGCTCCGGGTCCGGGTTCACCACCGAGTCGAACACCATCCGCCGCACGCGCGACGGGAACATATCGGCGTACAGCGCCCCCAGGTAGGTGCCGTACGACGCGCCCATGAACGTGAGCCGCTTCTCGCCCAGCGCGGCCCGTACGACCTCCAGGTCACGGGCGTTGTTGAGGGAGTGGTAGTGCCGCAGCGCGTCCCCGTGCCGCTCGGCGCAGCCGCGCGCGTACTCCTCGGCCTCGGCGGCACGCTCCTTCTTGTACGCGTCCGAGGGCCGCGTGGGCGCCGGCCGGGGGCCCTTGAAGAACTTCCCGGGGTCCTGGCAGGACAGCGGCGCGGAGGGCGCGACCCCGCGCGGGGCGTACCCGACGAGGTCGTACGCCGCCGCGATCCGCTTCCACTGGGGGACCATGCCGACCAGCGGGAAGTACAGCCCCGAGGCTCCCGGACCGCCCGGGTTGTAGAGCAGCGCGCCCTGCCCGGGCACCTTGCGCTTGCTGTTGTCCGGGTCCTTGTGCGTGGCCCGCACCCGGCTGACGGTGAGCCGGATCCGCTTCCCGTCGGGACGCGCGTAGTCCAGGGGCACGGCGACCGTGCCGCAGCGCATGCCGCCCGGCAGGTCCTCCGCCTCCGGGCATCCGCCGAAGTCGACGCCGGCCGCCGCCGCGCGCTCGGCGGCCACGGCGGTGCCGCGCGCCTCGGCGTCCCCGGGCCCGCCCGGAGTCCCCTCCGCCGGCGCGGCCGCGAGGGTGGTCAGCAGCAAGGACCCGGCGGCCGAGTAGAGGGCGGCAGCTCGCATCGCGTATCCCTTCGGTGCACGGTGTGACACAAGGGATGTTTGGTGCGGCGACCGGTCAGGGCAAGCACCGCCCGCGGGTGTCGGCGCCGAGTGCCTCCGTACGCCCCCCGGCGGGTCAGGCCCGGCGCTCCCAGTGGTCCTCGACGGCGTACTCCTCGCGGTGGGCGAAGGCCGCGCGCAGGTCCGGTTCGCCGATCGCGTGGACGCCCCGTACGGCGACCGAGGTGAGGTACGTACGGTCGTCCGCCGAGCCGTCGGCGTGCCGGACGAGGGCGCCGATCAGCCGCTGGCCGGCCGGGGAGGCCCAGTGCGAGTACGGGTGGACCTCCATCCGCGTGATGGCGAGGCACCCCAGGGTCAGGGTGAGCGGCAGCGCGAACCACAGGGCGATCAGCAGGCGTGGCTGGTCCGCGGGCAGCGGCAGCGCCAGGGCGGCGGCGCCCAGCGCGCACACGGCCACCGCGGCGACCCGCACCCGCCGGACCCCGGTGGCGACACCGCGGGCGCCGTCCGGCACGGCGAGGCCCGCGCCGACCAGCCGGTCGGCCAGGCTCCGCACCGGGTCCGCGGTCGCCGCGGTGGCCCGTACCGGCGCTATCCGGGACTGCCCCCCGGGCCCTATCGCCCCTATGACCGACCGCTCCATCTCGTCCCGCCCGCACGGGTCCACGACGGTCGCCCAGCCGGTGTGCGCGAGCAGCAGCCGGCGCTGGCGCGCCATGGAGACCAGCGTCAGGTCGGCGACCCTGCGCGGGCCACCGGACAGGAACGCCGCCTCGTACAGCGTCAGCGCGTGTTCCCGGCCGACGGCGTGCGCGTCGACGGCCGCCGCGCGCACGGCGGCGAGACACAGCCGCAGGCACGCCAGACCGGCGACGGCCCAGGCCGACAGGAGGAGAAGGACCCAGAACATGCCGTACTTCTATGCCAAGGGCCTTCGCCGGCGCCATGCCCTGTTCACATTTCGGGACGCAGTGTTGTGGGTATGTGACGTTCCGTTTGGTGCTGCCCCGGCGGATCCGCCACCGGATCACCGGCGCAGCAGAACACGCCTGGTCGCACGGGCCCACCGCACCCCGGGACGCTCCGAACGCGGCACCGGCCCCGACCGCTCCAGCCACCACTCCCGCAACTCGATCCGCACCTCGGCGTCCAGCGGCCGGCCGGCCCGCACCAGGTGCTCGACGAAGTCGAGGGCGTCCCGCCGGTAGCCACCGGTCATCGGACGCTTCCGCGCATAGGCGAGGAAGGACGGCCGGTACCCCGCGCCGAGAATCACCGGCAGCTCGGGCGCGACCTTCGCGACCACGTCGGCCCGCTTCCCGGCGAGCGCCCGCGCCTGCACCCCCAGCCGCACCCGGTCGAATCCCTCGGGCACGGGCGTCCCGGCGACCAGCGCGGACAGCAGCGCGGCCTGTGCGAGGGCGAGCCGCTGCCGTACGGCGTCACCGGCACCGGCCCCGTCACGCGCGGCTCGCGACGCCGCCGCACCGCCTCCGGCGGGCGCCGTGCCCATCACCTGCTGCGGGGAGGCGGTGGGCGCCGTGCCCATCACCTGCTGCGGGGAGGCGGTGGGCGCCGTGCCCATCACCTGCTGCGGGGAGGCGGTGGGCGCCGTAGCCATCACCTGCCGCGGCGAGGCGGTGGGCGCCGTACCCGCCGCCCGTCCCTTCTCCACGGCGCCGCGGATCGCCTCCACTTCCGCCGCCAGCTCCTCGCCCTCGGGGAAGTCCTCGTCGCGCTCCAGCAGCACGCCCGGCGGCGCCACGCGCGAGGCGAGGTCGGTCAGGATGTCGAGCACCGGCTGCGGAACGGGGTGGGCGTGGCTGTCGTGCCAGACGCCGTCCCGCTCGAAGCCGCCCGCGACATGGACGTACGCGATGGCCTCCAGGGGCAGCTCGCCGAGCGCCTCGGCCGGGTCCGCACCGAGATTGACGTGGCTGGTGTGCAGGTTCGCCACGTCGATCAGCAGCCGCACCCCGGTCCGGTCGGCCAGCTCGTACAGGAACTGCCCCTCCGTCAGCTCCTCGTCCGGCCAGGAGACGAGCGCGGCGATGTTCTCCACGGCGAGCGGCACGGGCAGCGCGTCCTGCGCGATGCGCACGTTCTCGCACAGCACGTCGAGGGCGTCGCGGGTGCGCGGCACGGGCAGCAGGTGCCCCGCCTCCAGGAGCGGGGAGGCGGTCAGCGGCCCGCCCGCCCGGACGAACGCGATGTGCTCGGTGACCAGCGGCGACCCCAGCACCTCCGCCCGCTCGGCCAGCGCCGCCAGCCGTCCCGCGTCCGGCCGCTCGGCGCCGCCGAGCCCGAGCGAGACCCCGTGCGGCACGACGGTCACCCCGCGCTCGCGCAACCGCAGCAGCGAGTCGGGCAGATGCCCGGGGCAGAGGTTCTCGGCCACGGCCTCGACCCAGTCGATGCCGCGCATCCGCTCGACGACGTCCGCGATCTCCGGACGCCACCCGATACCCGTTCCCAGTCGCGCCGTACGCGCCGTACCCGTCATCCGCTCCATGGTTCGTCCCCCTCCTGCGAACATGACGGGGATATCGCCCACCGGGCCCGGCCCGAACCCCGGGCCCGGCATGTTCAGAGCAACATCTGAGGTTCGCGGCGGCGCCGGACCGTCAGCGCAGGGCGAGCCGCATCAGCACCCGGGGATGGCCGGCCAGCACCGACGTGGTGTCGGCGGCGTGGACGAACCCCGCGCGCTCGAAGTTCCTGCGGAGCCCGGCGTACGCCATGGTCACGTCGACCCTGGCGTCCCCGTTGTCGAGCGGATACGCCTCGATCGCCGGCGCGCCCTGGGCGCGGGCGAAGTCGACCGCCCCGGCGATCAGGGAGTGGGAGATCCCCTTCTTCCGGTGACCGGGCCGTACGCGGACGCACCACAACGACCAGACCGGCAGATCGTCCACGTGCGGGATCTTGCGGTTGCGGGCGAAGGAGGTGTCCGCACGTGGTGCGACCGCGGCCCAGCCGACCGGCTCGGCACCGTCGTAGGCGAGCACCCCCGGAGGGGGGCCCGTACGGCACAGCTCGGCGACGTAGGCTCCTCGGGCCGGGCCGCGCAGTTCGTTGTTGACCTTGGAGGGGACGCGGTAGCTCAGGCACCAGCAGACGTTGGACGTCGGCGACTTCGGACCGAGCAGGGTCCGGACGTCCTCGAAGACCGAGGCCGGGCGAACGTCGATGGTCATGGCACCACGATGTCACGGCGCACAGGCCGACGCCGCTGTTCGCCCGTCTCGACGGACCAGCCGTCTACCGCAGCGCCGGATGGTCCGCCACCACCGTGCACGACCCCGGTGCGATCTCCGTGTACCCGGCGTCGCGGACCACCGGCAGGCCGCTCGTCGTGAGACCGCGCCAGCGGCCGGGGTCCGCCGTGCGCACCGCCAGCGGGAAGCCCGCGTCGCGCCACGCCGCCCGCTCGCCGTCCGACAGTTGCCACCACGCGAGCTGCGCGCCGTGTCCGGCCTGGGCCATCGCCTTGCCGGCCGACATGTCCAGGTCGGGGCTCATCCAGAGCACCGGCGCGGAGAGGCCGGCGTCGACCGGCGGCTCCGGGTCGTCGAGGTCGGTGCCGGAGACCTGGAGCCGGGCCAGGTCCTTGGGCCAGCCGTCCAGCGGGACCGGCGGGAAGACCCGCACCTGGGCCGTCTTGCCGGTGACCGTGATGCCGGGCAGCGCCTCGGCCCGCCGCCACTCGGCGCCCCGCGCCCGCCGCACGACCTTGCGGATACGCGCGTCCTGCCAGTCCCGCATCACCCGCGCCCACGCGCCGTCGCCGGTCGACCGCTCGTCGCCGAGCATCGACAGCACCGCCCGGGCCGCGGTCTCCAACGCGTCGGTACGGGGCGGCGGCGCCGCCCGCTCGATGCGCACGACCAGGGGCAGTACGAACTGCGGCGCGAGGTCGCGGTCGCCGGGTTCGGGGCGGAAGGGGCTGTCGGGGACGGGAGTCGTCGGCTCGTTGCTCACGCCCACCAGTCTGCCAAGTCCCGGGCGCACGAGAGGATGACCCCATGCAACGCGAGCTACGGCTGGACGGCGTCGGCCGTCGGTACGGTCTGCGCGGGCCCTGGGTACTGCTCGCGCAGATCAGCCTGAGCAGGCCGTGCGCTGGGCCTCCTGCCACTCGCAGACCGGGCAGAAGGTGATGCCCTTGTACGACTCGGGGTACTCCGTCGGCTCCCGGCACAGCACGCTCCCCCACTCTCGACTGCGCTCGAGCGGGGGGACCCCCATCGCGTACGGCGGGCCGTCGGCCTTGGGCGGCCGGGTCGCGTCGATCAGACAGTAGTCGTCAAGACCGGTGTCCTCGTCGCTGCTCATCTCTCCAGGGTAGGACCGTCAGGCGCGGCCGTTCGCGGCGCCGATCAGCTCCGAGACCTTCACGAAGCGGTAGCCCTGGCGGCGCAGCTCGGGCACGACCTTCCGCACCACCTGTTCGGTCACCGGGGCGGCACTGCGGGTGCAGTGCATGACGACGACCGACCCCGGCCGCACCCCGTCCAGCACCTGCCGGGCCACCGCGTCGGCGTCCGTCGCGAACGCGTCGCCGCTCACCACGTCCCACTGGACGGCGGTGACGCCGGTGGCGGTCAGTTCCCCGAGGGCAGCCTTGTCGTAGCAGCCGCCGGGGAAGCGGAAGTACGGCATCGCGTTCCGTACCCCGGCCTCGCGGAAGGCCGCGTACGCCCGTTCCACGTCCGAGCGCATCCGCTCCTCGGACACGTTCGGCAGGCCGTAGCAGTCGTCGGTGTAGGCGTAGTGGCTGTAGGAGTGGTTCGCGATCTCGAACCGCGGGTCCCGGCCGATGGACCGGGCCTGGTCCGGGTACTCCTCGGCCCACCGGCCGGTCATGAAGACCGTGGCGGGCACTTTCAGCTCCCGCAGGGTCGCGATCAGCTGCGGATTGTCGAACCGTTCGCCCGCCGCCGCACGCGGCCCCTGGTCGGCGGTCATGTCGGCGTCGAAGGTGAGGGCGACCGTCCTGCCGTCCACGCGCGGCCCGTGCTCGAAGACGGGGGTCAGGCCCGCGGGGCCGGGGGCGAGCGTCGGAGGCCGGGACGGGGCCGGCTTCGACGGTGCGGCGGAGGACGCGGCCGGGGCCGGGCGGGGGATCTGCGGGGCCTCGGCGGTCCCGCAGGCGGCGAGGACGGCGCCCAGGGCACACAGGGTGGTTGCACGTCGTACGAGAGTGATCACCGTACGAACGTATGAGTGCGTTGTTCTGTATGTATGACTATGGGGAGTGACGTGCCCGAGGGGTCACCCTCTCGGGTCAGGACCCCTCGGCGGCGGTCAGATGTCCCGCTGCTCCAGCGGCTTCGTCGCCGGGCCCTCGATCACCTTGCCGTCCGTGCCGAAGCGGGAGCCGTGGCAGGGGCACTCCCAGGCGCGTTCCGCCGCGTTGAAGTTGACCAGGCAGCCGAGGTGGGTGCAGCGCGGCGAGACGGCGTGCAGCGCGCCGGCCTCGTCCCGGTAGACCGCCAGCCGGTCACCGCCCGCCCGGACGACGGCACCCTCGCCCGGCGGCAGGGCGTCCACCGGCGGGGAAGGCTTGAGCCGGTCGCCGACGAAGTGGCGGGCGACCTCGGCCTGCGTCTTGAGGAACGCCGGCGCCTCACGCACCGCCGTGCGCAGCCGGCGCGGGTCGTACAGCTCGCTCCACGCGCACTCCTCGCCGCTGATCTGCGCGGTGAGCAGCCGGCCCGCCATCATGCCGCCGCTCAGCCCCCAGCCGCCGAAGCCGGTGGCGACGTACGTGTGGTGCGCGCCCGGGTGCAGGGGGCCCACCATCGGCACGGTGTCGGTCGGGTCGATGTCCTGCGTCGCCCAGGCGTGGGTGAGGTCGACGCCGGGGAAGTGCTCGCCGGCCCAGGCGGACAGGCGGTCGAAGCGCTCCCGGGTGTCGCCCGTGCCGGGCGTGAAGTGCTCCCCGGTGACGACCAGCAGCCGGCGGCCCGTGCCGTCGCCCGCGTCGTCCAGGGGCGCCGTACGGACCGAGCGCGTGTTCTCGTCCGGCGTGATGTACATGCCGTCGACGTCGCGGTCCGCCTCGATGCTCCCGGCGACGACCAGCTCCCGGCGCGGGGAGAGGCGGGCGAAGAGCAGCGCCCGGTCGAAGATCGGGTAGTGGGTGGCGACCACGACGTCCCGGGCGGTGACCGTCGCTCCCGCCACGGTCGACACGCGGCACGGCTCGCCCTCGTCCAGGCCGTGGACCGTGGTGTTCTCGAAGATCCGCCCGCCGTGCGCCTCCAGGTCCTCGGCGAGGGCCAGCAGGTACTTGCGCGGATGGAACTGCGCCTGTCCGGTGACCTCGACCGCGCCCGCGACCGGGAACGGCAGCGCCGTCTCCGTCACGAACGACGCCGGCAGCCCCGCCTCCTTCGCGGCGGCCGCCTCGGCCCGCAGCTCGTCCACGCGGCCGGCGTCGCGGACGTACGTGTAGGCGCTGCGGGTCTCCCAGTCGCAGTCGATGCCCAGCTCGGCCACGATCCCGGCGGCGTGCTCGATCGCCTCGGACTGCGAGCGGGCGTACAGGCGGGCGCCCTCGGGGCCGCGGGTGCGGCGCAGCTTGTCGTAGATCAGCGTGTGCTGGGCGGTCAGCTTGGCGCTGGTGTGGCCGGTGACGCCGGCGGCGACCCGCCCGGCCTCCAGCACCGCCACACTGCGCCCGGCCCGCGCCAGTTCCCAGGCGGTGCTGAGACCGGCGACGCCGGCGCCGATGACGGCGACATCGACGTCGAGGTCCTCCGCGAGGGCGGGGCGCGGCGCACCGCCCGGTGCCGTCTGAAGCCAGTACGAGCCGTTGACCTGCGGGTTCTCCGTCATGTGGCCCCGAGTACCCCGTAGCTGCGGCTTCAGTGACCGGGCGGTGCGCCTCTGGTCGCCCGCGCCTACCTGCGCCAGGGGCCGGTCACCGCGAACGTCGTCCCGGGCGTGTAGCAGTTGACGTACATCGTGTCGCCGTCGGGGGAGAAGGTGACCCCGGCGAACTCACCCCACTCCGGTTCCTCCGGCGTTCCGGTGTTCTGGGCGCCGCGGGCCATCTCGTACACCTCGCCGCGCCTGGTCACGCCGTAGACGTGCTGGGCGCCGCTGCCGTCCTCGCAGACCATGAGGCCGCCGCTGGGGGCCAGGCAGATGTTGTCCGGGGACTCGCCGGGGAGCTGCACGTCGGTGTCCGGGCCGAAGACGATCACCAGGGTCAGCCGGCGCCGCTCGGGGTCGTAGCGCCAGATCTGGCCGTAGTGGTCGCCCGCCGAGCCCTCGTCGCTGTGGGCGAAGGACGACACGAAGTAGACGCTGCGCCCGCCCCAGTAGCAGCCCTCCAGCTTCTGCGCGTGGGTGATGCCGCCCCGGCCGAAGTCCTGGTGCCGGATGGGGGTCTCGACGGCCAGCGGGTCGGGTACGTCCACCCATTCGATGCCGTCGAAGCAGGCGCCCGTCTCCTGGATCGAGGACAGGTCGGGCACGCCCGGCACACGCATCGCCTGGAGCCGGCCGCCGGCCCGCAGCGAGCCCGTACCGCCCAGCGGTTTCTCGGGCAGGAACCGGTAGAAGAGACCGAACGGCCGCTCGAACGCGTCCTCCGTCTCGTACACGACGCCCCGCCGCGGATCCACGGCGACCGCCTCGTGCTGGAAGCGGCCCATCGCGGTCAGCGGCACCGCGCCGGTGCGGTGCGGATCGACGGGGTCGACCTCGAAGATGAAGCCGTGGTCCTTGGTGTAGCCGTTGGTGCCGGCCTTTTCCTCGGTCTCCTCGCAGGTCAGCCACGTGTGCCAGGGGGTGGGACCGCCCGCGCAGTTCACCGCCGTGCCGGCGATCGCGACCCGCTCGTCGCGGACGTGGTTGCGGGAGTCCAGGGTCAGGGTCGTACAGCCGCCCTTGCCCTCCGGGTCGTACGTCAGACCCCGCACCGTCGGGACGGGGATCCTGCCGTTGGCGCGGTTCTCGTGGTTGCGCACGAGGTGGACGCCGCCGTGGCGGCCCCGGGAGCGCGCGGCGAAGGCCGCCATGCCGTCGTGGTTGGACGGGACCTGCCCCTCGCCGGAGCGCAGCTCGTCGCCCTCGCGGGACAGGACCCGGTAGCGGAACCCTCTGGGCAGGTCGAGCAGGCCGTCGGGGTCGGGGACCAGAGGGCCGTAGCCGGTGTGGCCCGGGGACTGCGCGGCGGCGGTGCCGGCGAAGAGTTCGGAGAGGGCTCCGGTGAAGGCGATGCCCGCGCCGAGCGCGCCGGTGCGGGCGAGTACCTGACGTCGGGTCGTGTCGCGACCGGACAGGGAACTGGACATGGGGCGGCCTTCCTGCTGGCGGACAGGATTGTGACCCCGCTGTGTCTATCACCTGGCACGTTTCCCGGGAACCACGCGCGCTACACGCGTCACATGCCGGCCGGCCGCTCCGGGGTCCCGCCCAGCGGGGCCCGCTGCGGATTCTCCAGGAACCGCAGCAGCTCCACCGGGAAGGGCAGCACGAGTGTCGAGTTCTTCTCGGCGGCCACCGCCACCACCGTCTGCAGCAGCCGCAGTTGCAGCGCGGCCGGCGTCTCCGACATCTCCCGCGCCGCCTCGGCGAGCACCTTGGACGCCTGGCGCTCGGCGTCGGCGTTGATGACCCGGGCCCGCCGCTCGCGGTCGGCCTCGGCCTGCCGGGCCATCGAGCGCTTCATGGTCTCGGGCAGCGACACGTCCTTGATCTCGACGCGGTCGATCTGCACGCCCCAGCCGATGGCCGGGCTGTCGATCATCAGCTCCAGGCCCTGGTTCAGCTTCTCCCGGTTGGACAGCAGGTCGTCCAGGTCACTCTTGCCGATGATGGACCGCAGCGATGTCTGGGCCATCTGGGACACGGCGAACTTGTAGTCCTCGACGCGGATGAGGGCGTAGGCGGCGTCGACCACCTTGAAGTAGACGACCGCGTCCACGCGGACGGTCACGTTGTCCCGGGTGATGCCCTCCTGGGCGGGCACCGGCATCGTCACGATCTGCATGTTGACCTTGTGCAGCCGGTCCACCACCGGGACGATCATGGTGAAGCCGGGTTGCCGCACCTCACCGGCGAGCCGGCCGAGCCGGAGGACGACCCCGCGCTCGTACTGCTTGACGATCCGCGCCGCCGACGCCAAGTACAGCACTCCGGCGCTTCCGGCGGCGGCAGCCGCGGTCAGCAGTTCCTGGAGCATGGCGACCTCCTCGCCCAGAGGGCCGTTTCGCCTACTCCTGTCACGATATGCCGGAGGCCCGGTCCGAGGCCATGCCCCGGACCGGGCCTCCCGCGCATCGACGGGACTGCTCGATGGGCTACACGGCCGCCGTCGTCGGTTCGGTGACCTTCACCGGGTCCGTGCCGGTGGCGCTGTGCCGCTCGGCCCAGTTCTCCAGCGCGGTGCGGCAGGCGTGGTCCAGGTGGTGCAGCCCGGACAGGTCGAGCTCGACCGGGCGGTCCTGCGGCAGCGCCTCCAGGCTCTCCAGGATCTTCGGCAGCCGCAGGAAGGTCGCGTTGCCCGACAGGTGCGCCTGGATGGGGCCGGCGCCCTTGTCGACGACCTCCAGCTTGAGGTGGGAAGCCTCCCAGGCGGTCTTGACCACGGACAGGGCCAGACCGATCAGCACGCCCTCGAACATGTTGACCGCGACGATCGACACGGCCGTGACCACCAGGATGAGCGCCTCGCCCCGGTGTCCCCGCCACAGCGACACGATGCCGCGGAACGGGATCAGCTTCCAGCCCGCGTGGACCAGGATGCCCGCCAGTGCGGGCAGCGGGATCAGGGCCAGCACGGACGGCAGCAGCGCGGCGAACAGCAGCAGCCACACGCCGTGCAGCACCCGGGACGCCTTGGTGCGCGCGCCCGCGCCCACGTTGGCGGAGCTGCGCACGATGACGGCGGTCATCGGGAGCGCGCCGAGCAGGCCGCACACCGTGTTGCCCGCGCCCTGCGCCATCAGCTCCTTGTTGTACTCGGTGCGCGGGCCGTTGTGCAGCCGGTCCACCGCGGCGGCGCTGAACAGGCTCTCCGCCGAGGCGATCAGGGTGAAGGCGACGATCGTGCCGAGGATGCCCACGCTCGCCAGCTCGCCGAAGGCGTCGGCACCGGGCGGCTGGATCACGCCCAGCAGGCCGTTCACCTCGACGGTCGCCACCGACAGTCCGAAGACCGCCGTGACCGCCGTGGCCAGACCGACCGCCGCGAGCGCGCCCGGCACGGTCTGCACCTGCTTCGGCAGCCGCTTCCACAGCACCATCACCGCGACGGTGCCCGCCCCGAGGGCGAGCGAGACGAGCGCCTCGCTGCTGCCCAGCGCGTCGGCGGCGGCCCCGGGCAGCCCGATGATCTTGTCGAGGCCGGAGGCGGGGGCGTCGAGACCGGCCGCCGAGTACAGCTGGCCGGCGATGAGCACGAGGCCGATGCCGGCCAGCATGCCCTCGACGACCGAAAGGGAGATCGCCCGGAACCAGCGCCCCAGCTTCAGGGCGCCCATCGCGAGCTGGATCAGACCGGCGGCCAGCACGATCACGCCGAGCGCGGGCAGCCCGTACTCGTCGACCGCGCCGAAGACCAGCACCGTCAGGCCCGCGGCCGGACCGGACACCTGAAGGCTGCTGCCCGGCAGGAGGCCGGTGACGATGCCGCCCACGATGCCCGTGACGAGGCCGAGTTCGGCCGGGACACCGGAGGCGACGGCGACGCCCACGCACAGCGGGAGGGCGACCAGGAAGACGACGAGCGAGGCGGCGAAGTCCTGCCGCAGATGGGGGAACTTCCGGGAGTTCCCGGATCGCGGGTTCTCGGATATGACCTTCATGCCGGTGCTCACAGGGTCTCGAACGTGTCGGTGTCCGCGTGGTGTTCGCGTACGACCCCGGTGTGGACCTCGTAGTACCAGCCGTGCATCCGCAGCCGGCCGTCCGTCAGCCGCCGCTCGACACAGGGGTAGGAGCGCAGTCGCAGCAGCTGTGCCAGGACGTGGTGCTGCACGGCCTCGGCGACCGTGGGGTCGGCGGGGTCGCAGGGCTTCGGCTCGTCCGCGGCGTGCGTCAGCCAGTCGCGCACGGCGGGTACGGCGCTCAGGTCGTCGCCGCGTACCAGCGCGCCGACGGCGCCGCAGTGCGAGTGGCCGCAGACCACGATGTCGGTGACGCCGAGCACTTCCACGGCGTACTCGATGGTGGCGGCCTCGCCGGAGGGGCGCTCGGCGCCGTGGGGCGGGACGATGTTGCCCGCGGTGCGCAGCTCGAAGAGCCGGCCGGGACCGGCGCCCGTGATCAGGGCGGGGACGACGCGGGAGTCGGAGCAGGTGATGAACAGGACTTCGGGCGACTGGCCTTGGGCGTGCCCGGCGAACTCCTCAGGGCGCTGTCCGTACGTGCGGGCGTTGTCGATGAGGGGCTGCATGATGCGGTGATTCCTCCTGGCGCGCTGTGGGGGGCGCGTCGGATGGGCAGGACAGAGGTGGGGATGTGTTCCGGTCCCTCAGCAGCGGAAGACCTGGAGTGCCGCCGGGGAGTGGTCCGGAGCCGGTCTCGGCCGGTGTCCGGCCGCACGGCCGGACAGGGCGGGTTCGGGCACCGCCGAGCCACGCTCCCGCAGGATCGGGCGTTCCGGAGCGTCGGGCTGGGGCGCCGTGGCAGTGCGGTGCCGGTCGCGGACGCGCGGGGAACCGTTCGGGTTCCCGGACCGGCCCGCGTCGTGGCAGGTGACGATCTCGTCGTGCGGTCCCATGCCGGAGAGGGTGGCTCCGGGGTGGGCATTGGCCACGGCATCACGGCTTGTATGCGCGGATGCGAAGGGTGCGCTGTGTGCGAAGACCACCAGGGCGATCAGGACGGCGGCGAGGAGCGGAACCACGGTCCGGGCCGTCGTGCGTCGCGACATACGCCCCCCTCCAGGCAGTTCACGCCACTGGCATGTGCCGACACGTGGCCGGCGCAAGGTCAATGCGATCCCAACGCATGGTCAATGCACGGTCAAGAACTACGTTAACCCTGCAAAGAGCTTTGCAGGGTTAACGTAGCGTTACTAGCTGAAGAGAGCCTGAAATTGGCGGGTGAATTGGCGGGAACAGGCCGTTCCGGCCGTTCTCAGGGCGTGTCGACGAGCCGTGCCGCGTCCCGGGCCAGCGCGGTGAGCCGGGAGATCGCCCGGAAGTACTTCTTGCGGTACCCGCCCTTCAGCATCTCCTCGCTGAAGAGCCGGTCGAACGGCAGTCCGGAGGCCAGGACGGGCACCTCACGGTCGTAAAGCCGGTCCGCGAGCACCACGAGGCGCAGCGCCGTCGACTGGTCCGGCACCGGGCGCACCCCGGTGAGGCACACGGCCGAGAGGCCGTCGGTCAGGGCGCCGTAGCGGCTGGGGTGGACGCGGGCGAGGTGGTCGAGGAGCGCGGGGAAGCCGTCCAGGGAGGCGCCCTCGGTCGCTTGGGCCGCGCGGGTCACCTGCTCGTCGGAGTGCGGCGCCGGTGCCTCGGGCAGACCGCGGTGGCGGTAGTCCTCGCCGTCGATGCGCAGGGCGCGGAAGTGGGCGGACAGACCCTGGATCTCGCGCAGGAAGTCGGCCGCCGCGAAGCGGCCCTCGCCGAGCTTGCCCGGCAGCGTGTTGGAGGTGGCGGCGAGCGCCACGCCCGCCTCGACGAGCCGGGCGAGCAGGCTGGAGACGAGGACGGTGTCGCCGGGGTCGTCGAGCTCGAACTCGTCGATGCACAGGAGACGGTGCCCGGAAAGCGTCCGCACGGTCTGCTGGAAGCCGAGGGCGCCGACGAGGTTGGTCAGCTCCACGAAGGTGCCGAACGCCTTGCGGGAGGGCTCGGCGGGGGTGGCGTGCCACAGGGAGGCCAGCAGGTGGGTCTTGCCGACGCCGTAGCCGCCGTCGAGGTAGACGCCGCGGGGGCCGGCGGGGGGCTTCGGGGCCCTGCTCCGGCCGAGACCGAAGAAGCCGCGCCTGCCGGTGGCGGCGGGGGCCCCGTCGAGTCCGGTCGCGAAGTCCTCCAGGACGCGTACGGCCTCGCTCTGGCTGGGCTGGTTCGGGTCCGGGATGTAGGTGCTGAAGCGCACCGAGTCGAAGCGGGGCGGGGGCACCATCTCGGCGACCAGGCGGTCCGCGGGGACGTGCGGCTCACGGGCGCACAGGGACAGCGGGGCGGCGGCGGGCGCCGTCCCGGCTATCGGGGGGCGACCGGAGGGGGCGGAACCGGGGGCGGGGGAGGAGGACGACACGGGGGTCCATGGTAGGGCCTGTCCGGGGGGTGGCGGTCGCCGTGCGGGGTGTGACGTGGGTCGGGGCGATGGTGTCTGTGCAGGGGCCGGGGGCCGGGGGTCGGGTGCGGGGGTGGTGGGGTGCACGGTTGGGCGTGCGCGGTCCGTGCGTCGTTCGGTGGCCCGGTGCGGGGGCTGGGCGGGAGTGGGGTGCGCGGCCCGGCGCTCCGGGGTGCCGCCGCGCCCACCCGTGCCCGCCCCTGGCGGCACGACTGCCCGCGGTCGCGCGGTCGCCGACCGCGCGGTTCGGGTTCCGGCCGCGTGGAACACTGCACGGCATGCGACGCCTGTTCCCCGTGACACCTGTGCCACCCGTGACCCCTGTGACCGATCAGACAGTCGGCCCGGGCCCCGACGGGACCGATCGGGAGTGGAGCCTCGCCGAGCTGGCCGCCGCCTACGCCTATCCCGGGCAGGACGGGCGGCCGGGGGCGTGGCTGCGGGCGAACATGGTCTCCACCCTCGACGGCGCCGCCCAGCACGACGGCCGGTCCCAGCCCATCTCCAGCGCGGCCGACATGCGCGTCTTCGGCACTCTGCGCGCCCTGGCGGACGTGGTGGTCGCCGGCGCCGAGACCGTACGTCAGGAGGGGTACCGCCCGGCGCGCTCGCGTGCGGAGTTCGCGGAGCTGCGGCGGGCGGCCGGGCAGAGCCCCGCGCCGGCGATCGCGGTGGTCAGCGCGAGTCTGGAGCTGGACTTCTCCCTGCCGCTGTTCACCTCGCCGCTGGTGCCGACCCTGATCCTGACCGGCGCGGCCGCGGCCCCGGACCGGATCGCGGCCGCCGAGAAGGCCGGCGCCCGGGTGGTGATCGCCGGTGACGGCGTCGGCGTGGACCCAGCCCGTGCCGTCGACGCGCTCGTCGCCCTCGGTCACACCCGGCTGCTGACCGAGGGCGGTCCACGGCTGCTGGGGCAGTTCGTCACGGCCGGAGTGCTCGACGAGCTGTGTCTGACCGTCTCGCCGATGCTCACCGCGGGTGACGCGCAGCGCATCGCGGGCGGGCCCTCGGTCGAGGTTCCGCGGCGGTTCGCGCTCGCGTCACTGCTCGAGGAGGAGGGCTTTCTCTTCACCCGGTACCGGCGTGACTGAGGGAATCGGTGGACTCTCTCGTTCCGCTTAGTCCGCGCCGGGCACACTGAATCCGGCAGTACCCGTGCGATCACGGGGCAGGATGGTTTCCGCAGGGACCGGTAGGGCCTACGGAGGGTGGGCCCGACGGTCTCTCGAAGGAGAAGGGGCGCCAGAGTGTTCACAAGCGTTTTGATGATCGAGAAGGCCCTGACGTCCGCCGACGTGGAGTTCGTCACGACCTTGCACGGGGAGGAGGCGGTCGCCTTCCACGTGCTGCTCCAGCCGCGAGGCGATCAGGCGGACAGGCTGCTGAGAGCCATCGACGACGTCGCGCTCGGCGAGCTGGACGACGCGGTGCGCGAGGGGGATACGCCCGAGGGCCACGAGGCGCAGAGCGTCGGGCAGCGCGCACTGGAGGTGTCCCTCACCGCCCTGCGCGCGTCCGGGGCCGAGGCCGAGGGCCGCCTGATCGAGGACCACCCGCTCGACGAGCTCAAGTCCCTGGTCCTGGAGATCGGCGCCGACGAGGTGATCGTCCTGACCGATCCGCACTATGTGGAGGAGTTCTTCCACCGGGACTGGGCCTCGCGGGCCCGGCACAAGGTCGGCGTACCGGTCCTGAAACTGTTCTCCCACAGCAAGGCATAGGCTGGGGCCGCGCTCCAGGACTCGCGCCGGGGGCGCGCCCACCAGCACGACCACCGCTCGCAAGCACCACCTCTCGTACCACCCGCCGCACCTCTGGGGAGAACAGCGCATGGCACCCGGCCTTCCTACCGCCATGGACCGACCGCACTTCATCGGCATCGGCGGCGCCGGAATGTCGGGCATCGCCAAGATCCTCGCCCAGCGCGGCGCCGAGGTGGCGGGCAGCGACGCCCGGGAGTCCGCGACCGCCGAGGCCCTGCGCGCGCTCGGCGCCACCGTGCACGTCGGGCACGCGGCGGAGCACCTCGCCGACGACGCCAGCTGCGTGGTCGTGTCGTCGGCGATCCGCGGGGACAACCCGGAACTGGCGCGCGCCGCCGAACGCGGTATCCCGGTCGTGCACCGCTCCGACGCCCTCGCCGCGCTGATGAACGGCCTGCGCCCGATCGCCGTCGCCGGCACGCACGGCAAGACCACCACCACCTCCATGCTGGCGGTCTCCCTGTCCGAGCTGGGCCTGGACCCGTCGTACGCGATCGGCGGCGACCTGGACGCGCCCGGCTCCAACGCCCTGCACGGCGACGGCAAGATCTTCGTGGCCGAGGCGGACGAGAGCGACCGCAGCTTCCACAAGTACGCCCCCGAGGTCGCCATCGTCCTCAACGTCGAACTCGACCACCACGCCAACTACGCGTCGATGGACGAGATCTACGCGTCCTTCGAGACCTTCGCCGACAGGATCGTCCCCGGCGGCACCCTGGTGATCGCCGCCGACCAGGACGGCGCCCGGGAGCTGACGCGGCGGCTGGCCGGGTCGGTGCGGACGGTGACGTACGGGGAGTCCGAGGACGCCGACGTGCGGATCCTGTCGGTCGTCCCGCAGGGCCTGAAGAGCGAGGTCACCGTGGTGATGGACGGCACGGAGCTGACCTTCGCGGTCTCCGTCCCCGGCCGCCACTACGCCCACAACGCGGTCGCCGCCCTCGCGGCGGGCGTGGCCCTCGGCATCCCCGCCGCCGAGCTGGCCCCCGCGCTGGCCGCCTACACGGGCGTCAAGCGGCGCCTCCAGCTCAAGGGCGAGGCGGCCGGCGTCCAGGTCGTCGACTCCTACGCGCACCACCCCACCGAGATGACGGCGGACCTGGAGGCCATGCGCGCCGCGGTCGGCGACGCCCGCATCCTGGTCCTCTTCCAGCCGCACCTGTTCTCCCGCACCCAGGAGCTGGGCAAGGAGATGGGCCAGGCGCTGGCGCTGGCGGACGCGTCGGTGGTCCTCGACATCTACCCGGCCCGCGAGGACCCGATCCCCGGCATCACCAGCGAGCTGATCATCGAGGCGGCCCGCGCCGCGGGCGCGGACGTCACGCCGGTCCACGACAAGGACGGGGCGCCCGCGGTGGTCGCGGGAATGGCGAAGGCCGGTGATCTCGTTCTCACCATGGGCGCGGGCGACGTCACGGACCTCGGACCGCGCATCCTGGACCAGCTGTCGAGCACGGGTAAGTAAGGGGCTGAGGATTCATGCCGTACGACGTCGAGAAGCCGGACGAGCAGTGGCGCGCGGAGCTGGCTCCGGCCGAGTACGCCGTCCTGCGCCAGGCCGGCACCGAGCCCGCCTTCACCGGTGAGTACACCGACACCAAGACCGAGGGCGTCTACTCCTGCCGCGCCTGCGGTGCGGACCTGTTCACGTCCACCACCAAGTTCGAGTCGCACTGCGGCTGGCCGTCCTTCTTCGACCCGAAGGACACCGACGCGGTCGAGTTGATCGAGGACCGGTCCCACGGCATGGTGCGCACCGAGGTGCGGTGCGCACGGTGCGGTTCGCACCTCGGGCACGTGTTCAAGGGTGAGGGGTATCCGACCCCCACGGACCAGCGGTACTGCATCAACAGCATCGCGCTGCGGCTGGCGCCCGCGGAGGGCTGAACCCGCGGTTCAGGGCGCGGCGGCCGGGAGCGTCACGGTGAACACCGTCGTGCCCGGCTCGCCGCCCAGCTCGATCGTCCCGCCGTGCGCCCGCACCAGCGAACCGGCCACGGCGAGGCCCAGTCCGCTGCCCCCGCGGTCGCGGCTGCGGGCCTTGTCGACGCGGTAGAAGCGGTCGAAGACCCTTTCCCGGTCGGCGGCCGGGATGCCCGGCCCCGTGTCGGCGACCGCCACCCGGACCGCGTCGGCCGTCACGGCCACGGCGACCGAGACCTTCGTGCCCGCCGGGGTGTGCACGGCCGCGTTGGTCAGCAGGTTGTCGAGCACCTGCCGGATCCGCCGCGGGTCCAGACGCAGCTTCACCACCGCGGGACCGGCCGTCACCGCCAGCGGGTGCTCCGGGTGACCGGCGCGGAAGGCGTCGGCCGCCTGCCGTACCAGTTCCGTCAGATCCGCGTCCTCCCAGCGCAGCGGCGCTTCCACCTCGGCCGCGTCCAGCCGGGCGAGCAGCAGCAGGTCGTCCAGGAGCACACCCATCCGGGCCGCCTCGGCGCGCAGACGGGCCAGATGCCGCTCCCGTTCCCCGGGCGCGTCGGCCGCCGCGTACTGGAACAGGTCTGCGTAGCCGCGTACGGACATCAGCGGGGTGCGCAGCTCGTGCGAGGCGTCCGCGACGAACCGGCGCAGCCGCTGTTCGGCCTCGGCGCGCACCGCCAGCGA
This sequence comes from Streptomyces sp. NPDC097107, assembly GCF_044762405.1. NCBI lineage: Bacteria > Bacillati > Actinomycetota > Actinomycetes > Kitasatosporales > Streptomycetaceae > Streptomyces > Streptomyces sp. NPDC097107. The sequence goes on from NZ_JBIWEF010000005.1 coordinate 321,191, forward strand.
GTCGTCGATGTGCTCCAGCATCGTGTTGAACGCGGTCCGCAGCTCCGCCACCTCCTGGCCGCCGTCCCGCCCGGCCACGCGCAGCGGCAGCCGGGCGGCCGACTCGGTCAGGTTGTGCGACGCGATGCCGTGCGCCGTGCTCGCCATGTCGCTCAGCGGTTTCAGCCCGCGCCGGAGCATCCGCCGCCCGAGCACCACCAGGGCCAGTAGCGCGAGGCCGAAGGCGATGACCTGCACCGTGATCAGCTGTTCCACGGTGTCCTCGACGTCCCCCATGGGCGCGGCGCTCACCAGCACCACTCCGGGCTCCACCTCGCAGGCCCGCAGCAGGTAGGGGCCGTGCCCGTCGATCCGCACGGTGCGGGTGAGGTCCTCGTCGGAGCGGGCCATGGTCTGCGCGAGGGCGGTCAGCGCACGGCTGTCGGCCGGCACCTCGGCGGGCGTGCGCAGGTCCGCCGAGGCACCGGAGACGTCGTAGACGGCCGTGTACCAGCCGTAGTACGGCTTGCGCCGCACCGTGCCGTGCTCCGCCGCGTCCTTGGACTGCACGACCTGCACCAGCTTCATCTGGTCGGCGAGCTGCCGCTCCAGATAGTCCCGCATGTACGCGGTCAGCACCGTGCCGACCACGGCGAACACCACCAGCGACAGCACCCCGAGGCCCAGCGCCAGCCGGGTCCCGAGCCGCAGCCCGCGGTAGGCGTGCCACCACCGTCGTATCACCGGGCCGCCTGCCGGATCACGTACCCGAAGCCCCGCACCGTCCGGATCAGTGGCTCACCGGACTCGTCCGTGTCGTCCGTGTCGTCGAGCTTGCGGCGCAGTCGGCTGACGACCAGCTCCACGACGTTGGACCGGCCGCCGAAGCCGTACTCCCACACGTGGTCGAGGATCTGCGCCTTGGTCAGCACGGTCGGTGACTTGCGCATCAGATAGCGCAGCACCTCGTACTCGGTCGGCGTCAGCGCCACCCGCCGCTCGCCCCGGCGCACCTCACGGGTGTCCTCGTCCATCGTCAGGTCCGCCACCCGCAGCACCGACCGCTGGAAACCGGGCCCCGCGCTGCGCCGCAGCACGGTCCGCAGCCGGGCCATCAGCTCCTCCACCGCGAACGGCTTGACCAGGTAGTCGTCTCCGCCCCGGGTCAGCCCCGCCACCCGGTCGGCCACGCCGTCGCGCGCGGTGAGGAACACCACCGGCACCATCGTGCCCGAGCGGCGCAACCGCTCCAGGACGCCGAAGCCGTCGACGTCCGGCAGCATCAGGTCCAGCACCACGATGTCCGGCCGGAAGCCACCGGCCAGCCGCAGCGCCTGCTCGCCGGAGTTGGCGGTGACCGCCTCCCAGCCCTCGTAGCGGGCGACGGTGGCCACGAGGTCGGCGATGGGCGGGTCGTCGTCCACCACGAGGAGTCGTACTTTTTCCACCCGCTCATACTGCGCCACCGGCCGCCCGCACCCCAGAGGGCGGGGGCCGCCGTACCGTGATCGATAAGTACTGGAAAGTCGCCCGACAGGTAAACGACAGGTCGGGCGGGTGAAGCTCGATGCCGTGACCACAGTCCCGAGCGCCCCCCACCCGCCTTCACCGCCCTGTACCGCACCCGCCCGGACACGCTGCTGATCGCCGGCGGCGTCGGCATCACCCCGGTCCGGGCCCTGCTGGAGGAACTGCCCGGCCGGGCGGTCCTCGTGCACCGGGTGGCCACCGACCGCGACGCCGTCCTCTACGACGAGCTGCGCGACCTCGCCCACGCCAAGGGAGCCGAACTGCACCTGGTCACCGGACCGGCCGTCCCCGACCGACTGGGCCCCCGCGACCTCGCCGCGCTCGTCCCCGACATCGCCGAACGGGACGTCCACGTCTGCGGGCCGCCCGGCATGACCAGCGCGGTCCTCCGCACCCTGCGCGAACTGGGCGTGCCCGGGCCGGGTCGCCACGGCGGCGTTCGCGGTGGGTGCCGAGGGCGTCGCGTGGGCCGCGGCGCGCGAGGGGTGCGAGGTGTTCGCCGTGGACGCGGAGCGCCGGGTGCTGCGCACGGCGGGGCTGCCCGTGGCGGCCTGGGGCGGGGTCTCACACGGTCACCACGGGTCCGCGACATCGGACGTCTAGACTCTTCCGGCAACGACCCGTAGCGACCTGGCCAGAACTTTCCGCCCCACCGAAGGGTATTCGGCGTTTTGATACGGATGGAATCAGTCACCAAGCGGTACCCGGACGGCACCGTGGCGGTCGACAGGCTGTCGCTGGAGATACCGGATCGCTCGATCACGGTCCTCGTCGGGCCGTCCGGCTGTGGCAAGACGACGACCCTGCGGATGATCAACCGAATGGTCGAGCCCACCGAGGGCACCATCCTCCTCGACGGCGCGGACCTCCAGCAGCAGCCGGTCACCACGCTGCGCCGGTCGATGGGATACGTCATCCAGAACGCCGGGCTCTTCCAGCACCGGACGATCATCGACAACATAGCCACCGTTCCCCGCATGATCGGCTGGGGCAAACAGGCGTCCCGCGAACGCGCGGTGGAGCTGATGGAGCGGGTGGGACTCGACGCCTCACTCGGCAAGCGGTACCCGTACCAGCTCTCCGGCGGCCAGCAGCAGCGCGTCGGCGTGGCGCGGGCGCTCGCCGCCGACCCGCCCGTGCTGCTCATGGACGAGCCGTTCTCCGCCGTCGACCCCGTGGTCCGCAAGGGGCTCCAGGACGAACTCCTGCGCATCCAGGAGGAGCTGGGCAAGACCATCGTCTTCGTCACGCACGACATCGACGAGGCCATCAAGCTGGGCACCATGGTCGCCGTGATGCGCACCGGTGGCCGGCTCGCCCAGTTCGCGCCCCCCGCCGAGCTGCTGTCGGACCCCGCGGACGACTTCGTCGAGGACTTCCTCGGTGCCGACCGCGGCATCCGGCGGCTGTCCTTCTTCCCGTCGGCCGGTCTGGAGCTGACGAGCGACCGGGTCGTGGGCGTGGACGCCACGGCCGAGCAACTCGCCGCGCCGGACGCTCCCTACCTGCTGGTGACCGACGCGGAGGGCAGGCCGCTGGGCTGGGCCGAACCGCGGGACCTGACCGCCGGGGACATCGCGGTGGAGGGGCTGCTGTCGTACGGGCGGCCGTTCGTGCCCGGCGCCGACTCACTGCGAGCCGCGCTCGACTGCGCCGTACTCTCGCCCACCGGCTGGGCCGTCGCCGTGGACGCCGACGGCCGGGTGACCGGCGTCGTCTCCCAGCAGACCATCGGCGAGGCGATCCGCACCGCCCACGGCGCCGGGGACACCGGCGACGCGCAGATGGGCGACGCGCCGCAGGCGGGGCCCGCCGGTGTCACGAAGGTCGGCCCGTGAACGGCTTCTTCGACATTCCGAGCGACCTCGGCAACACCTATTTCGGCCTGATCGGGCTGCACCTGCGCGAGGCGCTGCTGCCGGTGCTGGCCGGGCTGCTGCTCGCGCTGCCCATCGCCCAGCTCTGTGTGCTCTTCCGCTGGCTGTACCCGCCCGTGCTCGGCGTGACCACCGTGTTCTACGCCATCCCGTCACTGGCCGTCTTCGTCGTCCTCATCGACTACACCGGCCAGACCGAGCTGACCGTGATGATCCCGCTGGCCGTGTACAGCCTGGTGGTGCTCGTTCCGGCGATCGTCGACGGCGTGCGGTCGGTGCCCGAGGAGACCCTGGCCGCGTCCACCGCGATGGGCTTCGGGCCCGTACGGCGCTATCTCGAGGTGCAGTTGCCGATCGCCGTGCCCGCGATCTTCGCCGGGCTCCGGGTGGCCGTGTCGGCGAGCATCTCCCTGGTCAGCGTCGGTGCCCTCATCGGCAACCAGGGCGCCCTCGGCAACCTGCTCGCCGACGCCCAGAAGTACGGCCGTCCCGAACTCGCGGTGAACTCCGTCCTCACCACCGCCGTACTGGCGATCCTGTGCGACGCGGCGCTCGTGCTGGTCCGCAACCTGTTGACGCCCTGGATGCCGCGCGGCAAGGGCAGGCGCCCGAAGGAGGCCGCCGTGCGGCAGGAGCGGTCCGAGCCGGAGAGAGCGGAGTCGCCCAGGACGCCGGAGGAGGCGGTCGCCCGGTGAACGTTCTCCACTTCGTCAACGCCTTCTTCAGCGACGGTGCCCAGTGGCACGGCTACGACGGAATCCCGCAGCGCCTGCTGGAACACGTCCAGTACACGCTGATGGCCCTCGGGCTCGCCGCCGCGATCGGCCTGCCCCTCGGGCTGCTCACCGGGCACACCGGACGCGGCGGCAACGCCGTCGCCTTCGTCGCCACCGCCGCCCGCGCGCTGCCCAGCTTCGGTCTGCTGGTGCTGATCGCCGTCGTGGTCGGTATCGGCCTGCTGCCCGTGATGGTCCCGCTGGTCGTACTCGCGGTCCCGCCGATCCTGGTGACCACCTACGAGGCGGTCCGCTCGGTCGACCCCTCCCCGGTGGACGCCGCGCGCGGCATGGGCATGCACGAGTCGAGCATCCTCCTGCGGGTCGAACTGCCCGTCGCCCTGCCGCTGGTCCTCAGCGGTCTGCGTTCGGCGGCCATCCAGGTCGTGTCGACGGCGACCATCGCCGCGTACGTCAGTCTCGGCGGGATCGGCCGGTACATCATCGACGGGCTCTACCAGCGCGATTACGAGAAGGTGGTCGGCGGTGCCACCCTGGTGGCGCTCCTGGCGCTCGTCACGCTCGCCGTGTTCTGGGCGGCGGAACGGCTGGCCGTGTCGCCGGGGGTGCGCAGGCGCTGACGCCGGAACATGACCTCGAACGCGGTATCGAACGCCGTTGTGAAAGAAACCGTAACCAGGCCGTTCTTGACTGACCGACAAGTGGCTCGTTTGGATCGATGGATGACTTCTACCGCGAAGAGCAGCAGGTCCAGGACGAGGCACACCGGCGCGGCGGCCGTCGCGCTCACCGCCGCGGCGGCGCTGCTCGCGGGCTGTTCCTCCTCCGACGACACCTCCGACAACCCCCTCGCCGGGGAGAAGGCGGAGGCCGGCACCGTCGTCGTCGGCTCGAACAACTTCGCCGAGAGCACCCTTCTCGCCGACATCTACGGCGAGGCGCTCAAGGCCAAGGGCCTCAAGGTCACTTACAAGCACAACATCGGCAGCCGCGAGACGACGTACGGCCTGATGAAGAACGGCTCGGTCACGGTGCTGCCGGAGTACAACGGCGCGCTGCTGGCCTACCTTGACCCGGACGCGGAGCAGAAGTCCACCGAGGCGGTCAACACCGCGGCCAAGGCCCAGCTCGACAAGAAGCTGACGCTGCTGGAGTCGTCGCCGGCCGAGAACAAGGACTCGGTCAGCGTCAACGCCGAGACCGCCAGGAAGCACGGGCTCACGGCCGAGTCGACCCTCGCCGACCTCAAGGACATCGCGCCGGACCTGGTGATCGGCGGTTCGCCCGAGTTCCAGACCCGGCAGCAGGGGCTGAAGGGCCTGGAGTCCGTGTACGGGCTGAAGTTCAAGTCCTTCAAGGCGCTCGACGCGGGCGGTCCGCTGACCCAGTCGGCGCTGACGAAGAACACCGTGCAGGCGGCGGACGTCTTCACCACCGACCCGACCATCATCAAGGAGAAGTTCGTCGTCCTGAAGGACCCGGAGAACCTCTTCGGATACGCGAACGTGACACCGCTGGTCCACAAGGAAGGGCTTTCCCAGGAGGGCGTCGACACACTCAACGCGGTCTCCGCCAAGCTGGACACGGAGACCCTCCTCGACCTGGACGCCCAGGTGCAGCTGGACAAGAAGGACCCGCTGGACGTGGCCAAGGAGTGGCTCGGGTCGGCGGGTCTGGTCTGACCCGCCGTACGCCGGTCACGACGCCGCGGCCCCGGCCGCGGCGTCGATCAGCTGGTCGATCAGGGCGATGAGGACGTCCCGGCAGGAGGCCCGCTCCCGCGCATCGCACAACAGCACCTGCACGTGCTCCGGCAGTGCCAGGGCCTCCCGGATCTCCTCGGCCGGGTACGGGTGCCGTCCGTGGAAGCCGTTGACGCCGACGACGAACGGGATGCCCCGCCGCTCGAAGAAGTCGATGGCCGCGAAGCTCGACTCGGGCCTGCGCACGTCGATCAGGACCACGGCGCCGAGGGCACCGATCGCCAGGTCGTTCCACATGAACCAGAACCGCTGCTGACCGGGCGTACCGAAGAGGTACAGCACCAGTTCCCGGCCGATGCCGATCCGCCCGAAGTCCAGGGCCACGGTCGTGGCCCGCTTCTCCTCGATGCCGGCGAGGTCGTCGACGTCCAGTCCCGCCGCGGTCAGCGGTTCCTCGGTGCGCAGCGGGGCGATCTCGCTGACCGAGCCGACCATGGTGGTCTTGCCGACGCCGAAACCGCCGGCGATCAGTATCTTCACGGCTTCGGGGGCGGCAGCCGGGGGAGCGGGTGCCGTGGGCGCCTCAGCGGCGCGGTCAGAGCCGGCCAAGGCCGTCCCTCACTTTCTGCAGCAGGTCCAGGTCCGGGGTGGCTCGGGAGACCGGGTGCGGAGGCCGGGCGGTGATCCGGTCGGCCTCCAGCAGGTCGCAGAGCAGGATGACGACCACGCTCACCGGCAGGTCCAGGCGGGCCGCGACCTCGGCCACGGCGACGGGCTCGGCGCACACCCGCAGGATCCGCAGATGCTCGGGCTGCGGCCGCGCGGCCCGCGTGGGCTGCGGGTCGATCGCGGTCACCGTGGTGATGAGGGTGAAGTCGGCGCGGCTGGGCCGGGTCCGGCCGCCGGTCAGGGTGAACGGCCGTACGAGCCGGCCGCCCGCGTCGCCTCCGGTCACGTCACTCGCCGGGGCCGGCGGTGGCCCGCGGTGCCGCGCTCAGGTGCTCGCCGATCTTCTTCACCAGCATGTTCATCTGGTACGCCACCACGCCGACGTCGGCGTTCGGGCCGGTGAGCACGACGAGGTGGGCGCCCGCGCCCGCGGAGGTGAGGATCAGGTAGCTGTTGGCCATCTCGATCAGCGCCTGGCGCACGGGGCCGCCGCGGAAGTCCATGCTGACGCCCTTGCTGAGGCTCATCAGGCCGGACGCGGTGGCCGCCAGCCGCTCGGCGTCGTCGCGCAGGAAGCCGGTGGACTTGCTGACGACCAGTCCGTCCTCGGAGAGCACCACCGCCTGGTTGACGTCGGCGACCCGCTCCACGAGTCCGGTGAGCAGTTGGTCCAGCTCGGTGTGCGTGGCGGGGGAGGGTCGGGTCATCGCGGGTCCTTCGTCGGCGGTCGGCGGTCTGCGGTCGGGGTCGAGGGGGCGGCGGAGGAGAGTACCTGCTCGTCGGGTTCGGTGCCGGTGGCGCCCGCTTCGGCGTCATCGGCCTGGGCCCGCAGGGTGCCGCTGCGGAAACCGGCGAGGGACGAGGCGGCGCGCTCGGCGGTGAAGTCGCCGTCGTCGTCGGACGTGCCCTCCGGTCCGTCCCGGCCGGTCACGGCGTCCTCGCCGCGCAGTTCGGCGGCCAGGCTGGTCTGCGGCACCCGGCGGGGCAGCGGGGCCAGGCCGTGCCGCTCGAAAGCGGAGGGGGCGGAGGGGGCGGAGGGGGCGGAGGACGCGGAGGAAGCGGAGGACGCGGAGGGGGCGGTGTCGCCGGGCCGGCTCGCGGGTACGGGCCGCACCGGTCGTGCGGGCCGCTTCGCGGGAGCGGGGTCCGCCCCGGACACGGACGACGTCCCAGTCACGGAGGACGCCTCGGGCACGCCGGACGCAGCGGCTTCGGGTGCTTCCGCAGCCGCCGTGCGGTCGGGCCCGTGGGCTGCGTCGAGCGGCTCGCGCACCACGACCTCGTGCGGGATCAGCACGATCGCCGTGGTCCCGCCGTACGGGGAGGAGCGCAGCGTGACGGTGATGCCGTGCCGGTGCGCGAGCCGGGCGACGACGAACATGCCGAGCCGGAGGTCGTCGGCGAGCGCGACCACGTCGAACTGCGGGGGCACCGCCAACTGGGCGTTGAACGAGTCGTAGTCCTCCTCCGACAGGCCGAGCCCGCGGTCCTCGATCTCCACGGCCAGGCCCTTGGCCACCAGCGCCGCCCGCACCCCGACCGGATGAGGGGCGGGGGAGTAGGCGGTCGCGTTGTCGATGAGTTCGGCGAGCAGGTGGATCACGTCGGCCACCGCGGGTGGCGCGAGGGCCACCTCCTCGTCCGTGTGCAGCTCCACCCGCTGGTACTCGGCGACCTCGCCTACGGCGCTGCGCAGGATGTCGACCAGCGCGACGGGTTCGCGCCAGGTGCGCCGGGGCTGCTCGCCGCTGATGATGACGAGGTTCTCCTCGTAGCGGCGCAACTGGCTGGCCGTGGAGTCCAGTTCGTACAGGCCCTTGAGGATCTCCGGGTCGGTGTGCTCGCGCTCCAGCGCGTCCAGCTTGCCGAGCTGCATGTTGACGAGGTTCTGGCTCTGCCGGGCGATGCCGAGGATGACCTTCTGGAAGCCGCGCCGGGTGTCGGCGAGTTCGACGGCGGTGTGCACGGCGGTGCGCTGCGCCGTGTTGAACGCCTGCGCGACCTGCCCGAGTTCGTCCCGCCCGTAGTCCAGCGGCGGGGTCGCCGACTCCACGTCGACCTTCTCACCCCGCTCCAGCCGGGCCACCACGTCGGGCAGCCGTTCCTCGGCCAGGCTCAGGGTGGCCAGCCGCAGACCGCGCAGCCGACGGGACAGTGAGCGGGTGATGCGCCAGGACATGGCGACGCTCAGCACCAGGGCGATCAGACCACCCGCGCTGAGCGAGGCGGCCGTGATCAGCAGCCCGCGTGCCTCGTCGGCGCTGCGGTCGAGCAGCCCGTCCGTCTGCTGCCGGATCAGCGCCGCGTACTGGTCGGAGACCTTGTCCAGGGCGGCGGTCCAGCGATGCCGTGCGTCCGGCAGGTCGATCCGGTCGTCGCCGTCCGCCGCGCGGGCCGCCAGCACCTGGTCCTCGACGGCCCCGAGGGTCTGCCACTCGGGGCTCGCGAGGATCCGCTCGGTCTGCGCCTTCGCGCTGCCGCGCAGGGAGGGGACGATCTGGTCCTGGACGAGCCAGCGCCGGGTGTGGACCAACTGCGCGAACTGCGCCCACTCCTCCTCGTCCATCCGGCCGGACGGCCAGGCCAGGGTGAGCCGGGCGTCCTCCTGGGACACCAGCTCCGCCGCGTGCTCCAGGGCGACCAGCGGTCCGGCCTGCGAGGTGAGGTCGCCGTCGTCGACCTGGGAGAGCTCCTGGAAGGCGTGGATCTGCTCGTCGATGATCGAGGCGTACTGGTCGAGCGCCTGGTCGGAGGTGATGTCGCTGGGGTCGTCCACCTGATTGCGGTAGTACTCCAGGCTGCCCACCGAGCCGAGCACCGAGTAGAGCCGGTCCGAGACGCGGGCGGGCGCGCTCTCGATCGCGTCGGACTGGCCGACGAGCTGGGCGACGGCCTCGTCCGTCTTCTTCCGCTGGGCGTCCAGTTCCGCCCGGTCGCCGCCGGGTTCGGCCAGATGGGCGGCCGAGAGACTGCGCTCCTTCTGCAGCGCGAGCGCCGCCTCGGTGCCCATGGCTCCGGTGTCGCGGTTCAGTTCCGTCTGCGCGCGCAGCCGCAGGCCCTCCGAGAACATCTGGATCGTCGTCACCCCCCACACGGCGGCGAGGGTGACGCCGGGGACGAGGGCCAGGAGGATCAGGGAGAGACGTATGGAGCCGAGGCGGCGCCGGGCACCTGTCCGTGCAGACATCGTCGTCCTAGGCGATCAGTGGGGGAGGGTGGCGGTTGTGCGCGGGCGCCGGCGGCCGCGGTGCCCGGTCACCGGGTGCCCCCGGCGGCGAACTTCGCGACCGCGTCGGCGTTCGTCCGGGTCACGAACGCCGGGCCGGTCAGTACGGGTGCCACTGAGCCACCGCTGACGTTGCCGTTGGTGCGGTACAGCCAGAGCGCGTCCACCGCGAGATATCCCTGGAGGTAGGGCTGCTGGTCCACCGCGAACTGCACGTCCCCGCGCTTGACCGCGGCGACGAGGTCCTCGTCGAGGTCGAAGGTGGCGACATGGGCGCTACTGCCCGCCTCGTCGACCGACTCGACGGCGGTGAGGGCGAACGCCGCGCCGTTCATGACGACCTCGTCGATGCTGGAGTCCTGCCGCAGCCGAGCGGTGACGGCCGCGCCGACCGCCTTCATGTCGGTGCCCTCGACGTAGAGCATCTCGGTCTCGCCCTCGAAGGTCTTCTTCACGCCGGCGCAGCGGGCCTCCAGGGCGACGTTGCCCCGCTCGTGGATGACGCACAGGGCGTGCCGGGCCCGGAGGTCGTTGAGCTTGTCGCCGACGGCCCGGCCGGCGACGCTCTCGTCCTGCCCGAAGTACCCCAGGAGCCCGGTGGACCGCCAGGCGTCGATGCCGGAGTTGAGGCCGACCACGGGGATGCCGGCCGCCTTGGCCTCGGCGACCGGCCCCTTCATCGCCTGCGGTTTGGCCAGGGTCACGGCGATGCCGTCGGCCTTGTCGCGGATCGCGTCCCGCACCAGGTCGGCCTGGTCGGTGGTGTCGGCGTCGCCGGCGTACGTCAGGTCGACGCCGTCCTTGTCGGCCGCGGCCTGGGCGCCCTTGCGCACCCGGTCCCAGAAGGCGTCGCCCTCACCGCCGTGGGTGACCATGACGATCTTCATCCGGTCGGCACCGGACCCGCTCGCGCCGTCCGCGGCCGAGCCGTCCTCCTCCCCGCCGAGGGCGGAGCAGCCGGCCGCCAGCAGGCAGACGGCCGCGGCGAGGGCCGCGGCACGGAGGCGTCCGGGGGAGTGGGTGGGCGGGGGAGATGTACTCATGGGGGTTGGGGCACCTCGCTGTGCGGCCGAGCAGGAGGAACGGGGCGAGGTGGACCGGAGCCGTGTTTCGGTACGCCAACCGGGTGAATCTCGCCTGGCCGGAGCAAATCGTGAGTGACGGCCGGTAGTCAAGTGATCAGCGATCAGGTGCGAGTTGTCGGTGCCGCATCGTGATGAACGGGGCGGGCGAAGCACCGGTGAGGTGTGGTGGAAGCGCGAGTGCGTACGGAAGGCCGGCGTCCGGCCCCGGGCGCGTGCCGGGGCGGACGCCGGTGGTTCGGTGCCGGCCGGGTCCGCCCGCCCGCTGTTCCAGGGGCCGAGGGGCCGAGGGGCCGTACGCCCGGCCCGGGCCTCCTTCCTGCGGCGTCGGCGGTCGCGGCGCGGCTCCTGGTCGGGCCGTCGGCCGGAGACCAGGCAGCTGCCGACGCAACCGAGGAGCAGCCCGACGAGGAACCCGCCCAGGTTGGAGGTGGCCCGTGTGCCCGGGGAGGCCGGGCCGCCGATGAGCGAGCAGAAGAGCCGCTGGGAGGGGTCGACCACCGCACAGCATCATCGCGACCGGCGACTGAGCCGTACGGCGGCCCGGACCGCGCCTCGAAAGGCCGGCCGGGCCGTTGTCGGCGGGGTCGCGAAGAAGGCGGACCTGACGGTGAGTTATCGTGTACAGGGGGTTAATACAGGCGGCACGGCCTGTTGAGTTCCAGCCCAGGAGAGTTCAGCCGATGGCGAGGCAGCTACGCGCCGAACAGACCCGCGCGACGATTCTCGGGGCGGCCGCCGACCTGTTCGACCGTCACGGCTACGAGTCGACCAGCCTGAGCGAGATCGTGGCCCACGCCGGAGTCACCAAGGGCGCCCTGTACTTCCACTTCGCGGCGAAGGAAGACCTCGCCCACGCCATCATGGAGCTCCAGTCCCTGACCTCGCGCGGACTGGCGAAGGAGCTGGACGGCCGGGGCTACACCTCCCTGGAGGCGCTGATGCGCCTCACCTTCGGCATGGCCAGGCTCTGCGAGGAGGGGCCGGTCCTGCGCGCCGGGTTGCGGCTCGCCACCGGGGGCGTGCCGGTACGGCCGCCGCTGCCGCACCCCTTCACCGAGTGGCGGGAGATCGCCTCCTCCCGCCTCGTGGACGCCGTCCGCCAGTCCGACCTGCATCCGGACATCGACGTCGACTCCGTGGCCCACACCCTCGTCTGTTCCATCGTCGGCACCCGCGTCGTGGGCGGCACCCTCGAACCGGCCGCGCGACAGCCCCGCCGCCTGGCCGGGATGTGGCACCTCCTGATCCGCGGCACGGTGCCGGTGACCCGACGCGCCCGCTACCTCACGCTCGCGGCCCGCCTGGAGCGGGAGACGGGCGGGCTCTGACCCGGCGGTAGTGGCCGGCCGGGACGTGGCCGGCTCCTGGCGGGGCGGGGCGCGGTGCGGTTCCCGCCGGGGGGTTCGGCCGGGCCCTGGCGGGGCGCGGTGCGGCTCCCGCCGGAGTGTGTGGCCGGCCCCCGGCCGGGACACGGCCGGGTCCGCCCTCCCGCCCCAGGCCGCGCGATACGGTGAGGCGCATGCCCGACACCCCGCCCGAGCCCGCCCCCGTCATCGTCGGCGACGAGCCCGGGTCCTTCCCCCACGGCGTGCTGGCCGAGCGGCACCCCGCCATCATCCGGCAGGTCCGGGAGGCGTTCCCCTACGGCCCCGAACGGCAACGGGCGCTCGACGCCCTGCTCACGAGTTGCCTGGAGGGTGTGATCGAGCCACTGCCCGCCGGTGCCGACGCCCGCGACCGGGACCGCTGGGCGGACTGGGGAATGGACGCGTACGCCGGCCGCTCCTGGTTCGACGTGCCCTGGCTGTGGGCCGAGAGCCACTTCTACCGCCGGCTCCTCGACGCCGTCGGCCACTTCGCCCCCGGCACCTGGCAGGGCGTCGACCCCTTCCGGCCCGCCAAGCTCGCCGAACTCGACGCGCCGGAGACGGACGAGGAACTCGCCGCGCTCGACGGCCTCGCCGACCTGCCCGCCGACGACCGCACGCGTGCCCTGCTGCACGGCTCGCTCTGGGGCAATCGCGCGGACCTCGGCTTCCGCCTCTCCGACAGCGGTACCGACACCGACGACCGGGTACCCGCCCTGGTCGCGGACGACAGCGACACGCTCTGGTCGCTGCTCCCGCCCGCCGGACGGGGCACGCCCGGCCCGAGGACCTTGTGCCTGGTCGCCGACAACGCCGGCCGTGAACTCGTCCCCGACCTGCTCCTCGTCTCGCACCTACTCGACGAGGGCCGCGTCGACCGGGCGGTCCTGCACCTCAAGCCGTATCCGTACTACGTCTCCGACGCCACGCCCGCCGACCTGCTCGACGCGCTGCGGCGGCTCATCGGGGCGGGTGGCGCGGCGGCCGTCCACGGTGAGCGGCTGTGGACCGCGCTGACCGACGGCCGCGTCACCGTCCGCGCCCACCCCTTCGCCTGCGCCCCGCTGCCGTACGCGGACATGCCCGACGACCTGCGCGGGGAGTTCGCGGCGGCCACGGTCACCGTCCTCAAGGGCGACCTGAACTACCGCCGCCTGGTGGGTGACCGTTGGTGGCCCCCGACCACGTCCTTCGCGGACGCCACCGCCTACTTCCCGGGCCCCGTCGCCGCACTGCGCACCCTGAAGTCCGACGTCGTCACCGGCCTGTCCGCGGACACGGAGGCGGCGCTGGTGGCGAGCGGGGAGCAGCGCTGGCGGACGAGTGGGACGCACGCGCTGATCCAGGTCCGGCGCTGAGCGTCCGCGTCGGGAGGCGGCGAAACCCCGCCCGCGCCCCCGAGAGGACGAGCGGGCGAAAGTTCCCGCGTTCCGCCCGGATTCACGCGATGGTGTGATCATGTCCCAACCCGCGGATGCCCCCGGAGGGCCGTGGGTAGTGCCCGGCCATGACGCAACAGCCCTTCGAACTCCCACACTTCTACATGCCGCATCCCGCGCGGCTGAATCCGCATCTCGACGAGGCCCGCGCCCACTCGGCGACGTGGGCGCGCGAGATGGGCATGCTGGAGGGCTCCGGGGTCTGGGAGCAGTCCGACCTCGACGCTCACGACTACGGCCTGCTCTGCGCCTACACCCACCCCGACTGCGACGGGCCGGCGCTCTCCCTCATCACCGACTGGTACGTGTGGGTCTTCTTCTTCGACGACCACTTCCTGGAGAAGTTCAAACGCAGCCAGGACCGCGTCGGCGGCAAGGCCCACCTGGACCGGCTCCCCCTGTTCATGCCGCTCGACCTCACCACCGACATGCCCGAGCCGGAGAACCCGGTCGAGGCCGGCCTCGCCGACCTCTGGAGGCGCACGGTGCCGGCGATGTCGGCCGACTGGCGCCACCGCTTCGCCGTCGCCACCGAGCACCTGCTCAACGAGTCCCTCTGGGAGCTGTCCAACATCAACGAGGGGCGGATCGCCAACCCCGTCGAGTACATCGAGATGCGCCGCAAGGTGGGCGGTGCCCCCTGGTCGGCCGGGCTGGTGGAGTACGCGACCGCCGAGGTGCCCGCCGCCGTCGCCGGGTCCCGGCCGCTCAGGGTGCTGATGGAGACCTTCTCCGACGCCGTGCACCTGCGCAACGACCTCTTCTCCTACCAGCGGGAGGTCGAGGACGAGGGCGAGCTGAGCAACGGGGTGCTGGTCCTGGAGACCTTCTTCGGCTGCACCACCCAGGAGGCCGCCGAACTGGTCAACGACGTCCTCACCTCCCGGCTGCACCAGTTCGAGCACACCGCGTTCACCGAGGTGCCGGCGGCGGCCCTGGAGAACGGCCTGACCCCGGCCGAGGTCACCGCCGTCGGGCTGTACGCCAAGGGCCTCCAGGACTGGCAGTCCGGCGGCCACGAATGGCACATGCGCTCCAGCCGGTACATGAACAAGGGCGCCCGCCCCACCGCCGGCTGGCAGGCGCTGACCGGCCCCGGCACCTCCGCCGCGGACGTCGGCGCGCTGCTCGCCGCGGCCGGTGCCGAGCGGGCGCGCCCGTACACGTACGTGCCGTACCAGAAGGTCGGGCCCTCGATCATCCCCGACATCCGCATGCCGTACCCGCTGGAGCTGAGCCCGGCCCTCGACGGGGCGCGACGGCACCTGTCAGAGTGGTCGCAGGCGATCGGTATCCTCAGCGAGGGCGTCTGGGACCAGGACAAGCTCGCGAGCTGCGACCTCCCCCTGTGCGCCGCGGGCCTCGACCCGGACGCCACCCAGGAGCAGCTGAACCTCGCCTCCGACTGGCTGGCCTTCGGGACCTACGGCGACGACTACTACCCGCTCGTCTACGGTCACCGGCGCGACCTGGCCGCCGCCCGGCTGACCACGGCCCGGCTGTCGGCCTGCATGCCGCTCGACGCCGAGCCGGTCCCGCCGCCCGTCAACGCCATGGAGCGCTCCCTGATCGACCTGTGGGCACGTACGACGGCCGGCATGACACCCGAGGAGCGACGCCCGCTGAAGGTGGCCGTCGACAAGATGACCGAGGCCTGGGTGTGGGAGCTGGCCAACCAGATCCAGAACCGGGTCCCCGACCCGGTGGACTACCTGGAGATGCGGCGCGCCACCTTCGGCTCCGACCTCACCCTGGG
Organism: Streptomyces sp. NPDC097107; assembly: GCF_044762405.1. Classification (NCBI taxonomy): domain Bacteria; kingdom Bacillati; phylum Actinomycetota; class Actinomycetes; order Kitasatosporales; family Streptomycetaceae; genus Streptomyces; species Streptomyces sp. NPDC097107. Next base: position 336,559 of record NZ_JBIWEF010000005.1, read on the forward strand.
CCTGTGCCGCGCCGGACACGGCCCGGCCGTACCGCCCGAGGTCTACCGCAGCGGTCCGGTCCGCTCCCTGGAGAACGCGGCGATCGACTACGCGTGCCTCCTCAACGACGTCTTCTCCTACCAGAAGGAGATCGAGTACGAGGGCGAGATCCACAACGCGATCCTCGTGGTGCAGAACTTCTTCGGCGTCGACTACCCGGCCGCCCTCGGCGTCGTCCAGGACCTGATCAACCAGCGCATGCGCCAGTTCGAGCACGTCGTCGCGCACGAACTGCCCATCGTCTACGACGACTTCCAGCTGTCGGACGAGGCGCGGGCCGTCATGCAGGGCTATGTGACCGACCTGCAGAACTGGATGGCGGGCATCCTCAACTGGCACCGGGAGGTGCCGCGGTACAAGGCCGAGTACCTGGCCGGGCGCACTCACGGCTTCGTACCGGGCCGGGTCCCGGCCGTTCCCGTTCCGAGGTGCTCCGCGCTGCCCGTGCTCGGCTGACCGTCGGTCAGTCTCACTCGTTCGTGGCTCGTCACGCGCCGGTGCGCCGGGTAGAGCACCTGCCGGAGGCGATCCATGGAACAGACAGCGTTGCGACCCAAGCCGATGCCCGGTCGGGAACCCGGGCCCGGCACCGCGCCCGACGGCGTCCGGCGCCCGCACCCCGGGCGCCGACGCCGGCGGCGGCGGCGGCTCACCACCCTATCGCTCGGGGTGTTCGCCGCGACGGTCCTGCTTCTGGCGGGCGTGGGACTCGGCATGATGGGCGCCACGGTGATCGGCATGAGCAGACTCGCCGAACTGCAACGACAGGCGGGCGCCCCGGGACAGGGAGCGGGGACGCCGACGGACAGCCGGGCCGCCTCGGCGCGACCGTCGGCCGGTGCACTCCCGCCGCCGGCGCCGGCCGCCGCGACCCTCGGTGTGGAGGCCGTGGACGACGAGAAGCCGGGGGCCCTGGTCGTGGGCGTCCACGTGCCCGGCCCCGGGTACGCGGCGGGCCTGGTCAGGGGCGACGTGCTCCTGGCGTTCGGCACGACCCGGGTCGACTCGGCCGCCGACCTCGCCGACGCCGTGTCCCGCGCCCGGCCGGGCAAGGAGGTCAAGGTGACCGTGCGCCACGAGAGCGGCGGCTACCAGCAGCTGACGGCCGTTCCGGGCGTGGTCACCTGACCCGGCTCACCTGATCCGGCTCACCTGATCCGGCTCACCTGATCCGGCTCACCTGACCCGTGTCGCCCGCCCCGCCCCGCCGTCACGCGACGGTACGGAAGTGGCTCGTGAGCCGTCCGGTGTCGTCCAGCACGTGATAGGCCAGCCCGACCGGGGCGTCCCGGTCCGCCGCCTGCTCGCCCTCCCAGGGCAGCCGCAGGGTCCACGTCACCCCGGGGCCGACCGCCAGCGGCCGTCCGGCGAACACCGTGGAGGCGGGCGTGTGTGCGTGTCCCGTGATCAGCCCGGCGATCTCCGGCCGGCGGTCCAGCAGCGCGGCGAGGCGCTCGGGGCGGCCCAACCGGCAGGAGTCGGGCTGGGGGTGGTGCAGAGCCGTCGGCGGGTGGTGGAAGGCGAGCAGGACCGGACGGTCGCCGCCGAGTCCGTCGAGGGTTGCCTCGATCCAGCCGTACGTCTCCTCGTCCAGCTCACCTTCGTCGCTCCCCGGGATGCTGGAGTCGCACATCAGCACCGCACCGCCGTCGAAGACCCGCGCCTCGTTGACCGGCCCGTCCGCGGCGGGCCGCCCCAGCAGGGCCTTGCGGTAGGGACCGCGGCTGTCGTGGTTGCCGGGGCAGGTGAGCACGGGGAACGGTGCGGTGCCGTCGCGCAGCCCCAGGACGCGGGCGGCCTCCTCGTACTGCGCCTCCGTGCCGTGGTCCGCGATGTCCCCGGTCACCAGCAGGGCGTCCACCCGCCCCGGCAGTCCCCAGAGCCGGTCGCGCACCCGTTCGGCGCGCCCGAGCGCCCGAGCGCTCCCGTCCAGGTGCAGATCGCTGATGTGCGCGAGTACGAGCACGGTGCAGTCCCCCTCCGGGTGCCGAAGGGCACCTCGTGTCCGACGTTCGTATCCACCGTCTGTCTCCGACGCCGCTGTCCCCGTCTGCATCCGACGCCGCTGTCCGACGCCTGGGTCTAACGCTTGGACTGTATCCAACCATTAGTGACAGTGGTTGATCAACGCCAATCGGCTCGCGTCGCTCCCTCGCCGGGGGCAGGATGCTGCCCGTAGTCCCTTCACCCCTGTTGCCCCGGGAGGCCCGGATGACCGGCAGCGCGCCCGCTGCTCCCTTCACCGCCGACGACTACCGGGCCCGGATGGAGCGTGCCGCGCGGGCGGCCGCCGACGCCGGACTGGCCGGGCTGCTGGTGGCGCCGGGGCCCGACCTCGTATGGCTCACGGGCTACGCGCCCACCGCGGCCACCGAACGGCTCACCCTGCTGGTCCTCGCCGCCGACCGCGACCCCGTCCTCGTCGTCCCGGCACTGGAGGCCCCCGACGCCGCGAAGGCCGCCGGCGCGCCCGCCCTGACCCTGCGCGACTGGACCGACGGCAAGGACCCCTACGCCGCCACCGCCGCCCTCCTCGACGGCTCCGGACGGTTCGGCATCAGCGACAACGCCTGGGCGATGCACCTGCTGGCCCTCCAGCGGGCGCTGCCCGGCACCTCGTACGCCTCGCTCACCGACGCGCTGCCCATGCTGCGCGCCGTCAAGGACGCGGTGGAGCTGGAACTGCTGGCGGCGGCGGGAGCGGCCGCGGACGCCGCGTTCGAGGAGATCCGGAAGGTGCGCTTCGGCGGACGCCGCGAGTCCGACGTCGCCGCCGACCTCGCCCATCTGCTGCGGCGGTTCGGGCACTCCCAGGTCGACTTCACCATCGTCGCCTCCGGCCCGAACGGCGCCAACCCGCACCACGAGGTCGGCGACCGCGTCATCGAGGACGGCGACATGATCGTCCTCGACTTCGGCGGCCTGAAGGACGGGTACGGCTCCGACACCTCGCGCACCGTCCACGTCGGCGCGCCCACCGACGAGGAGCGACGGGTGCACGACCTCGTCCGCGAGGCGCAGGAGGCGGGCTTCGGGGCCGTGCGGCCCGGCGTCGCCTGCCAGGAGGTCGACCGGGCCGCCCGCGCGGTCATCGCCGGCGCCGGGTACGGGGAGTACTTCATCCACCGCACCGGGCACGGCATCGGCGTCACCACGCACGAGCCGCCGTACATGATCGAGGGCGAGGAGCGGCACCTCGTGCCCGGCATGTGCTTCTCCGTGGAGCCCGGCGTCTATCTGCCCGGCCGTTTCGGGGTACGCATCGAGGACATCGTGACGGTCACCGAGGACGGCGGCCGGCGCCTCAACGACACCACCCGGGAGATGGTCACAGTGGAGTGACCGGCCCAGACGGACCCCACGCCCCGGCAGACCCGGAAGACGACGGCGCGACCATGACCCAGGCACCGACACCCACCGCGGACACCGTCCGCCGACTGGTCCGTTCCCTGCTGGGGGAGAACGCGGAACCCGACGTGCGGCCCGTCGCCGAGGGCGCCGGACCCGCCACCTGGTGGGTCGGCACCCGGCATGTGCTGCGCCTGGCCCCGGACCGCGAGACCGCGGTACGGCGGCGACGCGAACTGCGCCTGCGCGAGCTGGTCCGCCCGTACGTCCCCGTCGCGGTGCCGGCGAGTGTCGCGCACGGCGAGTGGGCGCCGGGCCTGACCTACACGCTGGACGCCAAGGTGCCCGGCGGGTCGGGCGAGGACCACGACGTGTCGGCCCTGGGCGAGGCGGACCTCGCGGCGCTGCTCACCGGGGTGCGCGAGGTGCCGGTCCGCCAGGCCGAGACCCTCGGTGTGCCCCGGGCCGCCCCGCGTTCCCTGGAGACGCTGCGGGAGGCCGCCGAGCGCGCCGCCCGGCGCCTCGCCGAGGCCGACGAGTTCGACCCCGCGAGGCCGGAGCGGCTCACCCGGTCGGCGACGGTCCAGCTGGGCGCCCAGCCCGGCGCGGCGGTCCTGGTCCACCACGGACTGGCCGGCGAGCACCTCGTGGTCGACGCCGACGGCCGGGTGCGCGGTGTCCTCGGCTGGACCGACGCGGTCCTCGGCGACCCGGCCGAGGACATCGCCGGGCTCGCGCTCTCCGTGGGCTCGCCCGCCGCCGTCCGCGCCGCCACCCTCGCCGGTTACGGCGCCCGGCCGTGCCTGCGCGGCCTGTGGCTGGCCCGCTGCGACACCCTCGTCCGCCTCGCCGCCGCCCTCTCCGGCCGGGCCTCCGCGCCGGCGGCCGGGTCACTGCCCCTGCTCAGGACCCGGCTGCGGCGCGCCTGGGAGCCGATCATGCTGGAACGGGTGACGGAGCTGCGCGGGGACGGCACGGACGACGAGCCGTCCTGAGCGCCCGTCACTCCTGTACGAGCACGACGCTCGACTCGCCCGGTACCCGCAGCACCCCGTCCGCCCCCGGCGCCTGCACCGGCTCCCACGCGGCGAGCACGCGCGCGGGGCGGGAGCCCAGCGGGATCGCCGCCGGTTCGGCGCCCAGGTTGACGGCCACCCGGATGTCGCCGCGCCGGAACGCCAGCCAGCGCGCCTCGGCGTCGTACGCCACCCGGGTGTCGGCGAGGTCCGGGTCGGTCAGGTCCGGTTGCCGGCTCCGCAGCGCGATCAGCCGGCGGTACCAGTCCAGTACGCGCGCGTGCGGCTCGCGTTCCGGCTCGGACCAGTCGAGGCAGGACCTTTCGCGCGTCGCCGGGTCCTGCGGGTCGGGCACGTCCTCCTCCTTCCAGCCGTGCGCGGCGAACTCACGCCGCCTGCCGCTCCGTACCGCCTGGGCGAGTTCCGGATCGGTGTGGTCGGTGAAGAACTGCCACGGGGTGCCGGCCGCCCACTCCTCACCCATGAACAGCATCGGTGTGAACGGGGCGGTCAGCGTCAGCGTCGCGGCGCAGGCCGCCAGGCCCGGGGAGACCAGCGCGGCCAAACGGTCCCCCTGGGCGCGGTTGCCGACCTGGTCGTGGGTCTGGCTGTAGCCGGTCAGCCGGTGGGCGGCCACCCGGCCGCGGTCCAGCGCGCGGCCGTGACCGCGGCCCCGGAAACTGGAGTAGGTGCCGTCGTGGAAGTAGCCCCGCGTCAGCGTCTTGGCGAGCGCCGCCAGCGGAACCCGCGCGAAGTCGGCGTAGTAGCCCTGCGACTCCCCGGTGAGCGCGGCGTGCAGGGCGTGGTGGAAGTCGTCGTTCCACTGCGCGTGCACGCCCAGGCCGCCCTCCGCGCGCGGGGTGATGATCCGCGGGTCGTTGAGGTCGGACTCAGCGATCAGGAACAGCGGGCGCTCCAGGTCGGCGGCGAGGCCGTCCACCGCCGTCGACAGTTCCTCCAGGAAGTGGCACGCGCGTGTGTCCACCAGGGCGTGCACCGCGTCCAGCCGCAGTCCGTCGACCCGGTAGTCCCGCAGCCACGCCAGCGCGCTGTCCACCAGATAGGCCCGCACCTCGTCCGAGCCGGGGGCGTCCAGGTTGACGGCGACGCCCCAGGGCGTGTGGTGGGTGTCGGTGAAGTACGGGCCGAAGGCGGGCAGGTAGTTGCCGGACGGGCCCAGGTGGTTGTGCACCACGTCGAGGATCACGCCCAGGCCCAGTTCGTGGGCCCGGTCGACGAACCGTTTCAGCGCCTCGGGCCCGCCGTACGGCTCGTGCACCGCCCACAACGAGACACCCTCGTACCCCCAGCCGTGCCGGCCCGGGAACGGGCACAGCGGCAGCAACTCGACGTGCGTGACGCCCAGTCCGGCCAGGTGGCCGAGCCGCTCGGCGGCGGCGTCGAGCGTGCCCTCGGGCGTGTAGGTGCCCACGTGCAGCTCGTAGAGCACACCGCCGGGCAGCGGCCGCCCGCCCCACTCGGCACGCCACGCGTACCGTCCGTGGTCGACGACCGCGCTGAGCCCGTCCGGTCCGTCCGGCTGCCTGCGCGAACGCGGGTCCGGCAGAACCGGGCCGTCGTCCACCGCGAAGCCGTACCGCGAGCCGTCGCGCGCCTCGGCCCGACCGCACCACCACCCCGGCCGCTCCGGATCGCGTTCCAACGCGCGCGTGACGCCGTCGCACGTCAGCGTCACCTGGCCGGCCTGCGGTGCCCACACCTCGAACTGCACGGACGGTTCCCCTTCGTCTGCTCACCGTGATGTAGCCCGTCCATGGTCCTGCAAAAGTGATCTCTGCGCTGCTGAAAGTCCCCGATTGCGGCGCATGTCGTGCTGCGCTCCGCGGGCGAGGGCGAGGGCGAGGGCGAGGGCGCGGGCGAGGGCGAGGGCGCGGGCGAGGGCGAGGGCGCGGGCGAGGGCGAGGGCGTGCGCGGTGCGCGCGTGGCGGCCGTTTCCCGTTTTCTGGACACTCCGGCCCGGCTGACCGACAATCACCAGCGTGACGTCGTCCTTCGAGTTCAACACGTACCCCGCGCGGTTGTCCGACGCGGAGCGCGACAAGGCGCTGAAGGTGCTCCGGGACGGTGTCGCCATGGGTCGGCTGTCGCACGACACGTTCATCCGCAGGATGGAGCTGGCGCTCGCCGCCCGCCGCCTGGAGGATCTCGCCCTGCTCACCGCCGACCTGCCCACCGAGGGGCGGGTGTCGCGGCTGGTGTTCGGCACCGTCGAGGCGGTGTCCGGGTTCGGCGTACGGCTGCGCAGGGCCTGGCAGGCCGAGCGGCTGCCCAAGCTGCTGCTGCCGCACCCCGGTGCCGGACATCCGCTGCGCATAGGGCGCGACCCGGCGAGCGGGCTGCGCCTGACCCACGAGACGGTCTCCCGCGTGCACGCCGAACTGAGCCGTCAGGGCGGCATGTGGGTGCTGCGCGACCTGGGCTCCGCCAACGGCACCACCGTCAACGGGCGGCGGGTCATCGGCGCGGCCGTCGTCCGCGAGGGTGACCAGATCGGCTTCGGCCAGATGGCCTTCCGCCTCGCGGTGAACTGAGCCGGAGGAAGGGAGGGAGCACAGCTCTGGCCTGGGGTTCACTCGGGGTTGTGCATTTCCGTGCGGTATTCGGCGCGGTGTCCGGTTCAGTGTTCGGTTCGGTGTCCGGGGTGCTGTTCCGTGAGGCAAACCCCGTTGCTTTTCATGGTGTTGACGTACCCGTCGAGTCGTGACTGACTGTGCGTACACCGAGGACGCCAGGTGAACCGTCAGTCCGCATCGTGGAGGTGTGCCCTGCCGCCCCTCCTGCGCTATCCGACCGTGGACGAGCTGGGCGCCCGGGCCGCCGCTCTCGTCGCCCGTCATCCCGGACGCGCACGGCTGCGCCGCGTCGGCACGTCCCGCGCGGGCACCCCGCTGTGGCTGCTGTCCGTCGGCCACGGCAGCCGCCAGGCCCTCGTCGTCGCCGGGCCGCACGCCAACGAACCCGTGGGCGGCGCCACGGTCCTGCGGCTGGCCGAGCGCGCCCTGGCCGACGCCCGGCTCACCGAGGGCGCCGACGCCACCTGGAACCTGCTGCTGTGCGTCGACCCCGACGGGCTGCGCCGCAACGAGGGCTGGCTGTCCGGCCCGTACACCCTCGGCCGCTATGCCCGGAACTTCTTCCGGCCCGGCTTCCTGGAGCAGCCCGAATGGCTGCCCCACGGCCCGGACCACGCCGCGCTCCCGGAGACCCGTACCCTGCTCGCGCTCCAGGACGAACTGCGCCCCTTCCTGCAGTGCTCCCTGCACGGCGTCGACGTCGGCGGCGGCTTCGTCGAGCTGACCCACGACCTGCCGGGCATCGCCCAGCGCATCGCCCACACCGCGGCCAGGCTCGGCATCCCCCGTGAACTCGGCGCCTACGACACCCTGTACTGGCCCGACCTCGGTCCCGCCGTCTACCGCATCCCGCCACCCCGGCGCGGCGACCTCACGGCGGCCATCACCGAGGCCGCCGTCGAGTCGACGTGGTGTCACCCGGGGCGGCACGGCACCGTCACCGCGGTCGTCGAGGCGCCCATGTGGGGCGTCGCCGCCGTGGCGGACGGCTCGTCCCCGGCGGACCGGGACGGGGTACTGCGCTCCGTGAGCCGCACCCTGCGTCACGACACCCGGCGTCTGCACCGCGTCCTGGCCCGGGTCCGGCCGCACCTCGCCACCGTGCCGGAGGCGGCGCACCTCCTCGCGCCGGTCGACGACTACCTGCTGGTCTGCCCCAGGCTCGCCGACGCGTGGGACCCCGACACCGACGACGGATCGGGGCGCTCCCTGCCGCCGATGAGCACCGCCCACCTGGTCGCCCTGCGCCTCGCCGGACGGCGCCTGGCCCTGCGGACCGCGGGGCTGCTGCACCAGCTGGTGACCCGTACCGGAGGCGATCCGGCGGGCGTCCTGCCCGAGCTGGACCGGCTGGTCGACGAAGGCTGCGCCGACTACCGCGACGGCTGCGCGGCCCGCTGGATCCCGGTCGCACGCCAGGTCGAGTACCAGACGCGGGTCGTACTCGCCGCGTTCGAACTGGCCGGGCGGCGCCCCGCCGCGGGCTCCCGTTCGGGTGAGCCGGGCTGGGGTTCAGGGGCCGCGGTGCCGATGCACCGGGAATGACCCACACCATCACGTCCCGAGCGGCCCGGGCCGGCCTCCTGACGGCCGCGACCGCACTCCTCCTCACCTGCGCGGCTCCGGCGCAGGCCACCGCGGCGCAAGAACCGGCGAACGACTGGCTCCTGCTCACGGTCACCCAAGGCGACGCCCAGTCAGGAGCCCGGCCCGGCGCCCCGTCAGGTGTCCCGTCCGGCGCCACACGCGGCGCCCTCCTGCTGTGCGACCCGCCCCAGGGCCACGCCCGCGCGGCCCGCGCCTGCGCGGAACTCGACGCGACGGACGGCCGCATCGCCGACATCCCGCTGCGGGACACCCACTGCCCGATGATCTACGCCCCGGTGACCGCCCACGCGCGCGGGCAGTGGCGGGGACAGCCGGTGGAGTACACGCAGGCCTTCCCCAACCCGTGCGTGATGGCGGCACGGACGGGGTCGGTGTTCGCGTGGGACACGCAGGGGTGAGCGGGACGGGGCGGCGGGCGGGGGTGGCGTCCGGACACCACCCCCCCCCCCCCGGCGCCGTAAAGATGGGGCAGTAGCCCCTGCGCAGACACCCATTCGCAC